>NZ_JBIBBY010000003.1:400064-527272 GCF_042900905.1 Streptomyces sp. NPDC012827
GCGGGGGGGGGGGGGGGGGGGGGGGGGGGGGCGGGGGGCGGGGGGGGGGGGGGGGGGGGGGGGGGGGGGGGGGGGGGGGGGGGGGGGGGGGGGGGGGGGGGGGGGGGGGGGGGGGGGGGGGGGGCCCCCCCCCCCCCCCCCCGCCTCCGCGCGGTTACTTCGCCTCGCGGGCCGCCGCGATCTGGCGGGACATGATCGTGGTCAGCTCGTACGCGGTGTGCGAGGCGGCGACCGCGGTGATCTCGGCGTGGTCGTACGCGGGGGCGACCTCGACGACGTCGGCGCCGACCAGGTTGCAGGACGACAGGCCGCGCAGGATCTCCAGGAGCTCGCGGGAGGTCATGCCGCCCGCCTCCGGGGTGCCGGTGCCGGGGGCGTGGGCCGGGTCGAGGCAGTCGATGTCGATGGAGATGTAGAGCGGGCGGTCGCCGATGCGCTGGCGGAGCTGGTCGGCGACCTCGTCGGCGCCGCGCCGGTAGATGTCGGCGGAGGTGACGATGCCGAAGCCCATCTTCTCGTCGTCGGTGAGGTCCTGCTTGCCGTAGAGCGGGCCGCGGGTGCCGACGTGCGAGAGGGCGGAGGTGTCGAGGATGCCTTCCTCGACGGCCCGGCGGAACGGGGTGCCGTGGGTGTACTCGGCGCCGAAGTAGGTGTCCCACGTGTCGAGGTGGGCGTCGAAGTGGAGCAGGGCGACCGGGCCGTGCTTCTTGGCGACCGAACGGAGCAGCGGCAGGGCGACGGTGTGGTCGCCGCCGAGGGTCATCATGCGGGCGCCGGTGGCGAGGAGGTCGTCGGCGGCGGCCTCGATGGTCTCGACGGCCTCGTTGATGTTGAACGGGTTGGCGGCGATGTCACCGGCGTCCGCGACCTGGGCGAGGGCGAACGGGGAGGCGTCCTGCGCCGGGTTGTAGGGGCGCAGCAGGCGGGAGGCCTCGCGGATGGCGTTGCCGCCGAAGCGGGCGCCGGGGCGGTAGGAGACGCCGCTGTCGAAGGGGATGCCGACCACGGCGACATCGGCGGTGCCGACCTCGTCGAGCCGCGGCAGCCGCGCGAACGTCGCGGGGCCCGCGTACCGCGGGATGCGGGACGAGTCGATCGGGCCGCGCGGGGTGTTCTGGTCGCTGCTGCTCATGGCCGGTCCTCCGGGGAAGGCGAGGGGATGGTTCTTCGGGCACGACGGTAGGCGCCGGAGGAGCGGCGCAGAAGTGTGCGTTTCCTCCACTCTACGAGTGTTTGGTGTACGAAGGGTCCATGACGACGAGCGCCGCGCACCCCGCCTCCACTCCCCCGGCTCCGCCGGTGCCGCTCGCCGCGCTGCTCGCCCGCAGGGAACTGGGCCTGCGACTGCTCACCGGCCCGCAGGACGCGTCCCTCCACTGGGTGCACACCTCGGAGATGGCCGACCCGTACCCGTACCTGCTCGGCGGCGAGCTGCTCCTGACGGCGGGCGTGCAGCTGGAGGACCCGGCGCGGTTCGTGGAACGGGTGGTGGAGGCGGGCGCCGCGGCGCTCGGCTTCGGGGTCACGCCGGTGTACGACACGGTGCCGGCGGAGCTGGTCGCGGCCTGCGCCCGGCACGGGCTGCCGCTGGTCGAGGTGCCGCCCGAGACGCCGTTCACGGCGGTGGCGCGGGCGCTGTGGCGGCTGATGGCGGAGGCCCGGCTGCACGAGCTGCGCCGGGTGACGGAGGCGCAGCAGTCCCTCGCCGCGGCCGCCGCCCGCCCGGCCCCGGTCCCGGCGGTGCTCGGCGCGCTGGCCTCCCGGCTGGGCGGCCGGGCGGTCCTCTTCGGGCGGGACGGTACGGAGTCGGCCGCGGCGGGCCGGCCGGTCCCGGCGCGGGCGGCGCGGGCGCTGGCGGAGCTGGCCGGTGTGGTCGGGCCCCGGCCGGGCGGCCCCGCCTCGGCGAGCGGCGACGGCGGCGGACTGCGGCTGGCGGCGTACGCGCTCGGCGGCGGGGACGGCCTCGCGCTCGGCGTCGCGACGGAACGGCTCGGCCCCGGCGACCACACGATCGCGGGCGTCGCGGCGGTCCTGCTCTCCCTGCTCACGGCCCCCTACCGGGGCGCGGACGCCTCGGTCCGGGACGGCGCCCTGGTCCGCCTCCTCCTCGGCGCGCCCCCGGCCGAGGCGGCGGCCGCGCTCGGCCCGGGCCCGTGGGTGGTGGTCCACGCCCACGGCGGCGACGGCACCCCCTTCGCGGCGGCGAGCCTGGCGGCGGCCCTGGGGACACCCCTGGTGGACGCGGGGCCGTGGCCGGCACCGGCGGACCGGGACGGCGCGGCGGCCCCGGCGGGGACCGCCCCCGCCGTGGCCGGCACCGTACGGCTCCTCCTCCCCGCCTCGTCGCCCGTCACCGCGCAGCCCGGGTGGACGCTCGGGGTCGGGGCGCCCGTCGGGGCGGAGGCGCTGCCGGTGGGAGACGCGCAGGCGGCGCGGGCGCTGCGGCGGGCCGAGGCCACGCGGGTGGCCGTGGCGCGGCACCGCCCGGGCGGGTTCACGGCCCTGATGGATCAGGGCGAGGCCGCCGCCCACGCGCGGGCGCTGCTCGCGCCGCTCTCCGTCCCCCTGGCGGAGACCCTGCGCGGCTGGCTCTCCCTGCACGGCAACTGGGACCGGACCGCCGTCGCCCTGGGCGTCCACCGCAACACCGTCCGCCAGCGTGTGGCGCGCTGCGCGGCGCTCCTCGACCGGGACCTGGACGATCCGGACGTACGGATGGAGCTGTGGCTGGCGTTCAAGGTCGGCGGCGGCCCCGCCGTGTAGTGGCCGTCAGGGCTGGAGCTTGTTGACGGCGGTCTTCGTCGTGGTGCGGAAGGCGGTCAGCGGGGCGTCCTTGAGGTCACCCATCTGTCCCCAGCGGACGAGGGTGACCGTGCGGCCGTCGCGGCCGACGGAGAAGAGGTGGATGTCGGAGTTGCCGACCTGCGGGTCGGCGGTGTCCAGGCTGTAGACCCAGGCGCCCTCCTCGACGGCGAGCTTGCCGTGGTACGTGCTGACGGCGTCCAGGCCCGGGTTCTGCTGCTCGAGCAGGGGGCCGCAGCCGGCGAGGGCCTTGCGGAGGGTGTCGACCAGCTTCACGGCGTCGGCCTCGGTGCGGGCGACGTTGGTGATCTGGACGCCGTAGGCGTCGAGATCGTTGCTGAAGTCGCGGTAGCTGCTGTTCTGCGCCGGGATCTTGTACGGGGCGCAGAGGGTGCCACCGTTCTCCGGGACGCCGGCGAAGACCTTGGAGGCGGTCCACGGCGTCGACGACTTCGGCATCTCGGAGGCGGTGAGGAAGGCGGGCTGGGCGGCGGCCTGCGCCGGGGCCGTGGCGAGCGCCGCGAGGCCCAGGGCGGCAGTGGCGGCGGTGGCGAGCGCGGTACGGAGCTTGTTCATGGTGGTGGATCCCCCGTCGGGTTGTTCGGTCCGTGCTCGACCAGCGTCGGGCCGGTGCCCGCCCGCCTGCAACGGTGCCGCGCCCCCCGTCCGTCCCGGAACCATTCCACCCCCGCTGACGTGCAGGGACGTAAAGGGTGGGACGCAGGGTCGAAGGGGATGGAATGCCGAAGGACGCCGCCGTCGAGGAGTTCGCGGGGCTCGTGCGGGCGCTGAAGGCGCGGGACGGAAGGAGTTACGAGGCGCTGGGCCGGCGTCTGAGCGTCAGCGCGTCCACCCTCCACCGCTACTGCTCGGGGACGACCGTCCCGGAGGAGTTCGCCGTGGTCGACCGCCTCGCCCTGCTGTGCGGGGCGGACGGGGAGGAGCGGCGGGCCCTGGAGGAGGCCTGGCGGCGCGCCGCCCGCACCCGCCTGCCCGGGAGGCCCACGCCGCCCCGGCCCGCGCAGCCGTCCGGGGACCCGGCGGCCCCCCGGCAGCAGCACCCGTGGGCCGTCACGGCGCCCGGGGCCGTCGCGGATCAGCGGGCCGTCGCGGATCAGCCGGAGACCCGCCCCCGGCCGGACTCCGCCGTCCCCCGGGACCGCGGCGGGTGGGCGCGGGGGGTGGCGCGGGCCGGTGGGGTGGTGGCCGGGGTCGTCGCGCTCGTCCTCGGAGCCGTACTCCTGTTCTCCGGGCAGGAGCCGGAGGCGGTGGAGCCGCCACCGTTCACGTGGGCCGCCTCCTCGCACGTGTGGCGGGGCGGCTGCGGTCACACGTATCTGGTGGACCGCGCTCCCGGGCGGGTCGCCCCGCCGCCGCCCGCGCAGGACGCCGCCGCCTGGGCCGGCGCGCACGGTGCGGTGCACGGCGGCGAGACGCTGGTGCGGCTCTCCCTCCAGGGGCGGACCTCGGCCGCCGTCGTCGTGCAGGCGGTGCACGTGCGGGTGGTCGGCCGGGCCGCGCCGCTGCCGTGGCCGGCGTACCGGATGGACGACGGGTGCGGTGGCGGCGTCAGCCCGCGCCACTTCGCCGTCGACCTGGACGCGCCCCGCCCCCTCGCCCGGCCCGTGGCGGGCCTCGACGCCACCGGCGCCGAGCCCCGGACGATCCCGGCGGTCGCGCTGCCGTACACGGTCGGCGCCGCGGACCCGGAGGAGCTGCTGGTCACCGCCCGGACCGCGGGCTGCGACTGCCGCTGGTACCTGGAGCTGGAGTGGAGTTCCCAGGGCCGCTCGGGGACGGCGCGGATCGGTGAGCGGGGCGGGGAGCCCTTCCGTACGAGCGGTGCCGGGGGCGGGTCCTCGTACGCGTACGACTCCGTGGGCCGCCGGTGGATCGCCGGTGAGGCCTCCTGAGGGCGGCGCTCTGGACAGAGCGGGTGACCGCTGGGTAACTTCGGATCGAGACAGGCTGAGCAAGCGCTTAGACAATCGGCAGCGACGAAGGAGGCGGCTCGTGCGCCGTACCGTATTCAACGAGGACCACGAGGCGTTCCGGGAGACCATCCGCGCCTTCATCGAGGCCGAGGTCGTACCCGTCTACGACGAGTGGTTCGCGGCCGGCCAGGCTCCGCGTGACTTCTACTACAAGCTGGGCGAGCTGGGCGTCTTCGGCATCAACGTGCCGGAGGAGTTCGGCGGCGCCGGCCTCGACACCCACAAGTTCGAGGCGGTCCTCTACGAGGAGACCGCCCGCGCGGGCGTCCAGTTCGGCGGCTCCGGCGTGCACGTCCTCCTCGCGCTGCCGTACCTGAAGATGCTGGCCACCGAGGACCAGAAGAAGCGCTACCTGCCGAAGTTCGTCAGCGGCGAGGAGATGTGGGCCCTCGCGATGACCGAGCCGGGCACCGGCTCCGACGTCGCGGGCATGAAGACCACCGCCAAGCTCTCCGAGGACGGCACCCACTACGTCCTCAACGGCGCCAAGACCTTCATCACCGGCGGCGTCCACGCCGACCGCGTGATCGTCTGCGCCCGCACCTCCGCCCCGAGCGCCGAGGACCGCCGCTTCGGCATCTCCCTCTTCGCCGTCGACACCAAGTCCGAGGGCTACTCCATCGGCCGCAAGCTGGACAAGCTGGGCCTGCGCACCTCCGACACCGCCGAGCTGGCCTTCGTCGACGTGAAGGTGCCGGTCGAGGACCTCCTCGGCGAGGAGGGCAAGGGCTTCTCCTACCTCGGCCACAACCTGGCCTCCGAGCGCTGGGGCATCGCCTTCGGCGCCTACGCCCAGGCCAAGGCCGCCATCCGGTTCGCCCAGCAGTACGTCACCGACCGCACCGTCTTCGGCAAGCCGGTCGCCTCCTTCCAGAACACCAAGTTCGAGCTGGCCGCCTGCCAGGCCGAGGTGGACGCGGCCGAGGCCGTCGCCGACCGCGCCCTGGAGGCCCTGGACGCCGGCGAGCTGACGCCCGCCGAGGCCGCCTCCGCCAAGCTGTTCTGCACCGAGGTCGCGCACCGCGTGATCGACCGCTGCCTCCAGCTGCACGGCGGCTACGGCTACATGAACGAGTACCCGATCGCCCGCCTGTACGCCGACAACCGCGTCAACCGCATCTACGGCGGCACCAGCGAGATCATGAAGACGATCATCGCGAAGTCGATGGGCCTGTAAGTGCCCGAGGCGCACGACGCACTGGATGCCCTGCTCGATCTGCTCGACCTGGAGCGGATCGAGCGGGACATCTTCCGGGGCGAGTCCCGCTCCGCCCTCGTCCCCCGCGTCTTCGGCGGCCAGGTGGCCGCCCAGGCTCTGGTGGCGGCCGGGCGGACGGTCCCCGAGGACCGGCTCGCCCACTCGCTCCACGCGTACTTCCTGCGCCCCGGCGACCCGGGCGCGCCGATCGTCTACGACGTCGACCGCATCCGCGACGGCCGCTCCTTCACCACCCGCCGGGTGGTCGCCGTCCAGCACGGCCAGCCGGTCTTCCACCTCTCCGCCTCCTTCCAGGCGTACGAGGAGGGGCTCGACCACCAGGCGCGGATGCCGGCCGCGCCGGACCCCGACTCGCTGCCCACGGCCGCCGAGACGCTCCCCCGGCACCTGCCGGCCGAGATCGCGGACCGGCTGATCGAGGCCAGGGCCGCCGTCGACCTGCGCTACGCCGACACCCCGCCCTGGGGCTCGGTCGGGCAGCCGCGCGAGCCGCGCTCCCAGGTGTGGTTCCGCACCCGCGGCAAGCTGTCCGACGACCCGCTGCTGCACGTCGTCCTCGCCACGTACGTCTCCGACATGACGCTGCTCGACTCCGTCCTGCTCGCCCACGGGCGCGGCGGCTGGGCCGTCGGCGACGTGGTCGGGGCCTCCCTGGACCACGCCATGTGGTTCCACCGGCCCTTCCGCGCGGACGAGTGGCTGCTGTACGACCAGGAGTCGCCGTCCTCCTCCGCCGGGCGCGGGCTCGGCCAGGCCAGGATCTGGACGCGGGACGGCCGGCTGGCGATCTCGGTCATCCAGGAGGGTGTCGTTCGCGTCCCGCGCGACTGACCGGGCATACGGTCCGATGTCATGAAGACGCGGACGAGGAAGGAAACGGGCAACGGGGAGAGCACCGTCACGGTGCTCGTGGCGGCGGCGGCCAACCTCGGCATCGCCGCCGCGAAGGCCGTCGCGGGCGTCGTCAGCGGGTCGAGCGCGATGCTCTCGGAGGCGGCGCACTCCTTCGCCGACACGGTCACCGAGGTCATGCTCCTGACCGCGCTCAAGCGGAGCGAGAAGCCGGCCGACGAGGACCATCCGGTCGGCCACGCGGGCGAGCGGTACGTGTGGGCGATGCTGGCGGCGGTCGCCACCTTCGTCGGCGGCGCCGTCTTCTCCGTCTACGACGGGATCCACACTCTCCTGCACGGCGAGGAGCTGGGCGACCCGCTGCTGTCGTACGTCGTCCTCGCCGTCGCCTTCGTCCTGGAGGCGTTCTCCCTGCGGACCGGGATCCGGCAGGTGCGGGCCGAGGCGGACCGCCGGGGCACCCCCTTCGCCACCTATCTGCGGCTCACCCCCGACACCACCGTCAAGGCGGTCGTCCTGGAGGACTCCGCCGCCCTGTCCGGGCTGATGCTGGCGGCCGGCGGTCTGCTCGGGGGGCAGCTCACCGGGTCCGGCGTCTGGGACGGCGTCGCCTCGATCCTCATCGGCGTCCTGCTCGTGTACGTGGCCTGGGTGCTGGGCCGCTCCAACGCCCAGCTCCTCATCGGCCGGCCGCTGCCCCGCCCGATGCGCGAGGAGGTCCGCGCGGAGCTGCTCTCCGTGCCGCACGTGGTGGGTGTCCTCGACCTGATTACCCTGATCCAGGGGCCGGGCGAGGTGATGGTCGCGGCGAAGGTCGACTTCCGGGACGTGGTGTCGGCGGCCGAGGTGGAGCGGGCCTGCGAGACGGCGGAGCGGCGGCTGCGGGAACGGTTCCCCGCCATCCGCCGCGTCTACCTGGACCCGACCCCGGCCACCCGCGCGTGATCCCGGCCCGGACCGGGTGCCGGCGGTCCCGGGCGGAGACGGGGGGCCGGACGGACCGGGTGCCGCCCGCCGGGGGTCAGGCGAGCAGGCCCGCCGCGTGCAGCAGGTAGGCCGTCAGGGGCTCGTAGGAGCGCGGGTCGACCACGTGGTCGTCCAGCGGCACGGTGACCTGCATGGTCCCCTCGGCCTCGCCGATGAAGAGGGCCGGGTCGTTGCAGTCGGCGTACCCGACGGAGTCGATCCCGCGCTGCCCGGCCCGGCCGGCCCAGCCGTGGTCGGCCACGACCAGGTCGGGCGCGGGCTCTCCGAGGGCCTCCAGGCCGTCCAGGATCGCGTTCATCGGCTCGGGCGAGTGGGTGTGCCAGAGGCTCGCGCCGCGTTCGAAGACGGCGACGTCGGCGAACTGCACGACGTACCCCTCGTCGGCGATGAGACCGCCGGGGATGCGCACGATGTCGCAGCCCTGGGCGCGCAGCGCGGCGGCGACCCGGCTGTGCGCGTCGATCAGGGCGCCGGGGTGGCCGGTGGCGAAGAGGACCCGCTCGCGGCCGGCGGCGGCCTTGCGCAGCCGGGCGGCCATGCGGTCGAGGGCGTCGACGGTGAGTTCGGGGTCGATGGTGTCCTGGCCGGTGCGGTGGGCGGGGTCGTCGACGACGCCGCAGCGCTCGGCCATCACGGCGAGGACGTCCTGCTCGTCCGCCCACCGGTCGCCGAGCTCCAGGCCGAGCCAGTAGTGGCGGTCGCCGTTGGCCAGCTTGCGGTAGTGGGAGAGGTTGTTGTCGCGGGGCGTGGCGACGTCGCCCGCGATACGGGTGCGGACGAGGTGCTCGACGAGGGCGGGGCGGCTGAGTATCGGCATGCCGGCCATTCTGCCGGGCGCGGGCCCCGCGGGTCCTCCGCTCCGGCCCGTCGGGGGCACGCGTCCCACCTGGCGGACCGGGCCGGGGGCCCGTGGGGGCGCGGGTCAGGGCGCCAGGGCGGCGAAGGCGCCGTGGGCCAGGCGGCGCAGGAGGGCCTCCATGTCGGCGCGTCCGAGGGCGGCGAGGTGCGGGGTCGAGTTCAGCAGGCCGAAGACCGCGTGGACCGCCGTGCGCGCCTCGCTCTCGGGGACGCCCGGGTGCAGCTCCCGTACGACCGCCACCCACAGCTCGACGTACTGCCGCTGGAGCTGCCGGACCCGCTTGCGGTCCTCGTCCTTGAGCCGGTCGAGCTCCCGGTCGTGGAGGGTGATGAGCGGCCGGTCGTCGAGGGCGAAGTCGATGTGGCCGTCGATGAGGGAGGCGAGGACGGCCTCGGGCTCGCCCTCCGCCCCGCGCACCCGCAGGCGCCCGCCGTCGAGGAGCCGCTCGCTGATGCCGACGAGCAGCTCGGCGAGCATCGCGTCCTTGCCGGGGAAGTGGCGGTAGAGCCCGGGGCCGCTGATGCCGACGGCGGCTCCTATCTCGTCCACGCCGACGCCGTGGAAGCCGCGCGCGGCGAAGAGGCGGGCGGCCTCCTTGAGGATCTGCTCGCGTCGCGTGGGGGCGTCGGTGCGGGCCGGGCTCGTGGTCATGGATTCGATTCTAGACAACCCGGTTAGCGGTCGTTAACCTGAGCGCCATACGTTAACGCTCATTAACCGAACACAAGGGAGATCGGTCGATGCAGCAGGCACCTGTGCTGACGAGCGCGGCGGACCCCGCCTCGCCGGCCTGGCAGGCCAACGAGGCCGCCCACCACGAGCTGGCCGCCACCCTGCGCGCCACGCTCGCCCGGGCGGCCCTCGGCGGCGGTGAGAAGGCCCGTGCCCGGCACACCGCGCGCGGGAAGCTGCTGCCGCGCGAGCGGGTGGACACCCTGCTCGACCCGGGCTCGCCCTTCCTGGAGCTGGCCCCCCTCGCGGCGAACGGCATGTACGGCGACCAGGCCCCGGCCGCGGGCGTCATCGCGGGCATCGGCCGGGTCAGCGGGCGCGAGTGCGTGATCGTCGCCAACGACGCCACGGTCAAGGGCGGCACCTACTACCCGATGACCGTGAAGAAGCACCTCCGCGCCCAGGAGGTCGCCCTGGAGAATCGTCTCCCCTGCCTCTACCTGGTCGACTCGGGCGGCGCCTTCCTCCCCATGCAGGACGAGGTCTTCCCCGACCGGGAGCACTTCGGCCGCATCTTCTACAACCAGGCCCGCATGTCCGGCGCCGGCATCCCGCAGATCGCTGCGGTGATGGGTTCCTGCACGGCCGGCGGCGCGTACGTGCCCGCGATGAGCGACGAGGCCGTGATCGTGCGGAACCAGGGCACGATCTTCCTCGGCGGCCCGCCGCTGGTGAAGGCGGCCACCGGCGAGGTCGTCACGGCGGAGGAGCTGGGCGGCGGCGAGGTCCACTCCCGCACCTCCGGCGTCACCGACCACCTCGCCGAGGACGACGCCCACGCCCTCAGGATCGTGCGGAACATCGTCGCCACCCTGCCCGAGCGCGGTCCGCTGCCCTGGTCGGTCGAACCGTCCGAGGAGCCGAAGGTCGACCCGTACGGGCTGTACGGGGCGGTGCCGGTGGACTCCCGCACCCCGTACGACGTGCGCGAGGTCATCGCACGGGTGGTGGACGGCTCCCGCTTCCAGGAGTTCAAGGCCGAGTACGGGCAGACGCTCGTCACCGGCTTCGCCCGGATCCACGGGCACCCGGTCGGCATCGTCGCCAACAACGGCATCCTGTTCGCCGAGTCGGCCCAGAAGGGCGCGCACTTCATCGAGCTGTGCGACCAGCGCGGCATCCCGCTCGTCTTCCTCCAGAACATCACCGGCTTCATGGTCGGCAAGGCGTACGAGCACGGCGGCATCGCCAAGCACGGCGCCAAGATGGTGACGGCCGTGGCCACCACGCGGGTGCCGAAGCTGACCGTGGTCATCGGCGGCTCCTACGGCGCGGGCAACTACTCGATGTGCGGCCGCGCCTACTCCCCCCGCTTCCTGTGGATGTGGCCCAACGCCAAGATCTCGGTCATGGGCGGCGAGCAGGCCGCGTCCGTGCTCGCGACGGTCAAGCGCGACCAGCTCGGTGACGGGTGGAGCGCGGAGGAGGAAGAGGCCTTCAAGGCCCCGATCCGGGAGCAGTACGAGACGCAGGGCAGCGCCTACTACGCGACCGCCCGGCTGTGGGACGACGGGATCATCGACCCGACGGAGACCCGGCAGGTCCTCGGCCTCGCCCTGACCGCCTGTGCCAACGCGCCCCTGGGGGACCCCCAGTTCGGCGTCTTCCGGATGTGAGGGGACCCCACACGATGTTCGACACCGTCCTTGTGGCCAACCGGGGCGAGATCGCCGTCCGCGTCATCCGCACCCTGCGGGCGCTCGGCGTGCGCTCGGTGGCCGTCTACAGCGACGCGGACGCCGACGCCCGGCACGTGCGGGAGGCGGACACGGCGGTACGGCTCGGGCCGCCGCCGGCCGCCGAGTCGTACCTGTCCGTGCCCGCCCTGCTCGACGCGGCCCGGCGGACCGGCGCGCAGGCCGTCCACCCCGGCTACGGCTTCCTCGCGGAGAACGCGGCCTTCGCGCGGGCCTGCGCCGAGGCCGGCCTGGTCTTCATCGGCCCGTCCGCCGAGGCGATCGCCCTCATGGGCGACAAGATCCGCGCCAAGGAGACCGTGAAGGCGGCCGGGGTGCCGGTGGTGCCCGGCGCCGCCGACCCCGACCTGGCCGAGACCGCCCGGGAGATGGGCCCGCCGGTGCTGCTCAAGCCGAGCGCGGGCGGCGGCGGCAAGGGCATGCGGCTCGTGCGGGACCTCGCGGTCCTGGACGACGAGATCGCGGCGGCCCGGCGCGAGGCCCGGTCCTCCTTCGGCGACGACACGCTGCTCGTGGAGCGGTGGATCGACCGCCCCCGGCACATCGAGATCCAGGTCCTCGCCGACACCCACGGGAACGTGGTCCACCTCGGTGAGCGCGAGTGCTCGCTCCAGCGCCGCCACCAGAAGATCATCGAGGAGGCGCCGAGCGTCCTGCTGGACCCGCGGACGCGGGCCGCGATGGGCGCGGCGGCCGTGGAGGCGGCCCGGTCCTGCGGCTATGTGGGCGCGGGCACGGTCGAGTTCATCGTCCCGGGCGGCGACCCGTCCCAGTACTACTTCATGGAGATGAACACCCGGCTCCAGGTCGAGCACCCGGTGACCGAGCTGATCACCGGCGTGGACCTGGTGGAGTGGCAGCTGCGGGTGGCGGCGGGCGAACCGCTGCCCTTCGCGCAGGACGACATCCGGCTCGACGGCTGGGCGATCGAGGCCCGGATCTGCGCCGAGGACCCGGCGCGCGGTTTCCTGCCGTCCGGCGGCACGGTCCTCGCGCTGCGCGAGCCCGCCGGGGCGGGGGTGCGGACGGACTCCGGCCTCAGCGAGGGCACGGAGGTCTCCAGCCTCTACGACCCGATGCTGTCGAAGGTCATCGTCCACGCGCCCGACCGGCCCACCGCCCTGCGCAAGCTCCGCGCGGCGCTCGGGGAGCTCGTCACGCTCGGCGTGCCCACCAACGCGGGCTTCCTGCGCCGTCTCCTCGCCCATCCGGACGTGGTCTCCGGCGACTTGGACACCGGTCTGGTGGAGCGGGACGCGGAGAGCCTCGTGCCGTCCGGCGTGCCGGCGGAGGTGTACGCGGCGGCGGCGCTGCTGCGGCAGTTCCCGCCCGCCGCCGGGGAGCCGGCCGGCTGGGCCGACCCCTTCGACGCGCGGACGGGCTGGCGCCTCGGCGGGACGCCCGCCTGGACGGCGCGCCCGTTCCGGGTGCCGGGGAACGAGCCGGTGCCGGTCCGGGTGCGCGGCACGGCCCGGTCCGCCGAGCTGCTGCTCGACGCGGAGGGCCCGGCCGTCACGGCGGCGCTCGCGCCGGCCGTGCCCGGGGAGTTCGCGCTCCACCTCGACGGCGCCACCCACCGGTTCGCGGTCGCGGCCTCCCCCGAGGGGCTGTGGCTGGGCCGGGACGGCGACTCCTGGCACGTCCTGGACCACGACCCGGTGGCGGCCGCGCTCTCCGGTGCCCGGCACGGCGGGGCGGACACGCTCGCCGCCCCCATGCCCGGCACGGTCACCGTCGTCAAGGTGGCGGTCGGGGACGAGGTGGAGGCCGGACAGAGCCTGCTCGTCGTCGAGGCGATGAAGATGGAGCACGTCATCTCCGCCCCGCACGCCGGCACGGTCTCCGAGCTGGACGTGACGCCCGGCAGCACCGTCGCCATGGACCAGATCCTGGCCGTGGTGACGCCCCGCGACGAGGAGGACGCATGACCACGGGTCTGCCCATGACCGTGCCCGATCCGGCGCTCCCGGCCCGGGTCCGGATCCACGAGGTGGGGCCGCGCGACGGTCTGCAGAACGAGAAGACGGCCGTGCCGACCGCCGTGAAGGCCGAGTTCATCCGTCGGCTCGCCGCCGCCGGGCTGTCCACGGTCGAGGCGACCAGCCTCGTGCACCCGAAGTGGGTGCCCCAACTGGCGGACGCGGAGGAGTTGTTCCCGCAGGTGCGGGACCTGCCCGTACGGCTGCCGGTCCTCGTGCCGAACGAGCGGGGGCTCGACCGGGCCCTCGCGCTCGGGGCCCGGGAGGTCGCCGTCTTCGCCTCGGCCACCGAGTCCTTCGCGAAGGCCAACCTCAACCGGACCGTCGACGAGGCGCTCGCGATGTTCGCGCCGACCGTCACCCGGGCCGTGGAGGCGGGCCTCAGGGTCCGCGGCTATCTGTCGATGTGCTTCGGCGACCCGTGGGAGGGCGCCGTCCCGATCGAGCAGGTCGTCCGCGTCACCAAGGCCCTCGCCGACATGGGCTGCGACGAGCTGAGCCTCGGCGACACCATCGGCGTCGCCACGCCCGGCCACGTCGGGGCGCTGCTGACCGCGCTGAACGAGGCCGGGGTGACCACCTCCCGTATCGCCGTGCACTTCCACGACACCTACGGGCAGGCGCTGTCCAACACCCTGGCCGCGCTGCGGCACGGGGTGACCACCGTCGACGCGTCGGCGGGCGGTCTCGGCGGCTGCCCGTACGCGAAGTCCGCCACCGGCAACCTGGCCACCGAGGACCTCGTGTGGATGCTCGACGGCCTCGGTGTCGAGACCGGGGTCGACCTGGCCGCCCTCACCGCCACGAGCGGGTGGATGGCCGAACAACTGGGCCGCCCGAGCCCTTCCCGTACCGTTCGCGCGCTCTCCCACAAGGAGTCCTGACATGTCCCTCGACCACCGGCTCTCCGCTGAGCACGAGGAACTCCGCCGTACCGTGGAGGAGTTCGCCCACGACGTCGTCGCCCCGAAGATCGGCGACTACTACGAGCGGCACGCCTTCCCGTACGAGATCGTCCGCGAGATGGGCCGCATGGGCCTGTTCGGGCTGCCGTTCCCCGAGGAGTACGGCGGCATGGGCGGCGACTACCTGGCGCTGGGGATCGCCCTGGAGGAGCTGGCGCGGGTCGACTCCTCCGTGGCCATCACGCTGGAGGCGGGCGTCTCGCTCGGCGCGATGCCGGTCTACCGCTTCGGCACCGAGGAGCAGAAGCGGGAGTGGCTGCCGAAGCTGTGCTCCGGTGAGGTGCTCGGCGCGTTCGGTCTGACCGAGCCGGGGGCCGGTTCGGACGCGGGCGGCACCCGGACCACCGCCGTCCGGGACGGCGACCACTGGGTCATCAACGGTTCGAAGTGCTTCATCACCAACTCCGGTACGGACATCACGGGTCTGGTGACGGTCACGGCGGTCACCGGCCGCAAGCCGGACGGCCGCCCGCTGATCTCCTCGATCATCGTCCCGGCGGGCACGCCGGGCTTCACGGTCGCCGCGCCGTACTCGAAGGTCGGGTGGAACGCCTCGGACACCCGGGAGCTGTCCTTCGACGACGTGCGGGTCCCGGTGGAGAACCTGCTGGGCGAGGAGGGGCGTGGCTACGCCCAGTTCCTCCGCATCCTGGACGAGGGCCGCATCGCGATCGCGGCGCTCGCCACCGGTCTCGCGCAGGGCTGTGTCGACGAGTCGGTGAAGTACGCGAAGGAGCGCCAGGCCTTCGGCCGTCCGATCGCGGAGAACCAGGCCATCCAGTTCAAGATCGCCGATATGGAGATGCGCGCGCACATGGCGCGGGTCGGCTGGCGGGACGCGGCCTCGCGGCTGGTGCTCGGCGAGCCGTTCAAGAAGGAGGCGGCGCTCGCGAAGCTGTACTCCTCCACGGTGGCGGTGGACAACGCCCGTGAGGCGACGCAGGTCCACGGCGGCTACGGCTTCATGAACGAGTACCCGGTGGCCCGCATGTGGCGCGACTCGAAGATCCTGGAGATCGGCGAGGGCACCAGCGAGGTCCAGCGGATGCTGATCGCCCGGGAACTGGGTCTGCCCGCCTGACCTTTCCGGCCCGCCGCGTGACCGCGCCCGCCGCCCCCTCAGGGGTGGCGGGCGCCGTCGCGTGCCGGGGCGGGCGAGACGTAGGCCTCGTAGCGTTCCCAGCCCCGGGCGGACGGCAGCGGTGCGAGCCGCCAGGCGCGGGCGTAGGGCGGTGGCGGGGTGCCGGCGCGGACGACGACGGCGACCGGGACGCGGCGGGCGGCGGCGGTGATGCCGGCCGGGGTGATGGCCGCGTCGTGGCCGGCCGGCTGGCGGGAGGCACAGCCCGCGTAGTAGCCGATCAGGACGTACTCGTGCCCGCTGACCAGACAGGGCGGCCGGACGCCGAGCCCGTGCAGGGCGGTGGCGACGGTGGTGAACTGGGCGCGTACGGAGCGGCTGTTGGTGACGGCGCGGTCGAGCACGGCGTACTGGACGGCGAGATGGGCGAGGAGGGCGGCGGCGAGCAGGGCCGTGGCCGCCGGCCGCCACGCGGGGCGGAGCGCGGTGCGCAGGAACAGGGCGCACTCGGCGGCGGGCAGCGCGAGCAGGGCGTAGGCCGGCAGCAGGAAGCGGGGGGCGGCGTAGCCGAGGGTGAAGAGGTACGGCGCCGCCAGCGAGGCCGCCGTCACGGTCGCCAGCACGGAGGCGACGCCCCGCCCGGCCGGGTCGGCCCGCAGCGCCGCGACGACGCCGCCGAGGACGGCCAGGGGAAGCAGGAACCACCACACCGCCGTGACCGGGTGTTCCCACGGCACGTCGCAGGGGCGGCAGAGGGTGCGCCCGGCCAGGGCCCGGACGTGGTCGTCCACGGCCAGGTTCCAGCCCAGGGAGCCCTGGATCTCGCCCGCGCGCCGCAGCCGGGCGGCCAGGCCGCCGTAGCGCGCGTGCGCCTCGGCGATCCAGGGGACCGCGCCGAGCAGCGGCGCGACGGCGAGGACGGCCACCACCGCCCGGCGCCGCCGCCGGACGGCGGGCGCGGCCAGGGCCACGGCGAGGAGCGGCAGGACGAGCCAGAAGCCGTCGGCGGGGCGCAGCAGGGTGACGGCGGCGACGGCTGCCCCGAGGCCGGCCAGGGCGGCGCGGCCCCGGACAGCCGTACGACTCCCGGCCGCCGCACGCTCTGCGGTGACCGTACGGTCTCGGCCGGGCGCGGTCTCCGAGGGCGCCGCACCGGTGGCGGCCGTCACCGGGGCCACCGCCCCGCCCGTCGCGCGCAGGAAGCAGCCGACGGCGGCCAGCGCGCCGAACGCGCACCAGAGGTTGGGCATCACGCGCGGGCCGTAGAACAGGGTGACCCACAGCCCGGCGAACAGGGCGCCCGCCGTGGTGAGGACCGGGGCGGGCAGGAGACCGCGCCATACCCGCAGCGCCGCCCAGAGCGCCGCTCCCGAGAGCACGGCGAGGTAGACACGGATCGCGGTCGTGGAGGCGGTGACGGCCGCCACCGGTGCGACGAGGTAGCTGATGCCACGGGCCCGGGGCGCGCTGAAGTACGCGGGCGGGGCGTTGCCGCCGACCTGGCTGACGTACACCGCCTCGTCCCAGCCGAGGCCGGATCCGGGGGCGACCAGGGCCAGTTGGACGAGGACGAAGACGGCGGCGGGCACGGCGGGCGACGCGACCGGCCACCGCGGCCGGGGGCCGCCGGGGCGCGCGGCGGTGTCCGGGGCCCGGGGTGTCGCGGTCACTTCGGAGGTGGTCACCCCGTCAACCCTGCGCGGGGCGCGGGGGAGCCGCCGTGCGGCGCGCCGCGAGGGCCGTGCCCGTCGCCTCGTCAGGAGTAGCGCGCCTCACACGTCTCCGCGGTGGACCACCCTGTCGAGCCGACGTGAGGTTAGGCTAACCTACCCTCGACTTGCCCAGGCCGACCCCGGCACGTACCGAAAGCGACACCGCCATGCCCAGCAACGCCCGAGCCACCCATCTCACCCGTCGCGGCCTGCTCACGGCCGGCGGCGCCCTCGGGCTCGGCGCCGCGCTCGCCGCCTGCGGCGGCGGGGACAAGAAGACGGAGGGCGGCGCCTCGGCCACCGCCTCCGCCAAGTCCGGCGCCTGGGAGTTCAAGGACGACCGCGGCCAGGTCGCCAAGGCGAAGTCCACCCCGAAGAACATCGTCGCCTTCACCGGTGCCGCCGCCGCCCTGAAGGACTTCGGCGTCGAGGTCACCGGCGTCTTCGGCCCGACCTACGTCGAGGACCCGAAGACCAAGGCGAAGAAGCCGGACGTCCAGGCGGGCGACCTCGACATCACCAAGGTCAAGGTCATCGGCAACGTCTGGGGCGAGTTCAAGATCGAGGAGTACCTGAAGCTCGCTCCGGAGCTCCTCATCACGGACATGTGGGAGAAGAACGACCTCTGGTACGTCCCGGCGGAGCAGAAGGACAAGATCCTCTCCATCGCGCCGAGCGTCGCCCTGTGGGCCGCCGGCCGGTCGATGCCCGCCGTGCTCCAGCGCCACGCCGACCTGGCCGCCTCGCTCGGCGCCGACGTGCAGAGCGCCAAGGTGAAGGCCGACAAGGCCCGTTTCGAGGCCGCCGCCGAGCGCGTCCGCAAGGCCGCCCAGGGCAAGAAGGACATCAAGGTCCTGATCGGCTCCGGCTCCCCCGACCTCTTCTACGTCTCCACCCCGGTCCGTCCGACCGACACGCTGTACTTCAAGGAGCTCGGCGTCACCCTCGTCGTCCCGGACAAGCTGGACGAGGGCGGCTGGTTCGAGGGCCTGAGCTGGGAGCAGGTGGACAAGTACAAGGCGGACGTCATCCTGCTCGACAACCGCACCGGCACCCTGCAGCCGGAGCAGCTGAAGGCCAAGCCGACCTGGAACGCCCTGCCCGCCGTCAAGGCCGGCCAGGTGCACCCGCGCGTCACCGAGCCGATCTACTCCTACGCCAAGTGCGCCCCGCTCCTGGAGGACCTGGCCAAGGCCCTGGAGAACGCGAAGAAGGTGGCCTGACCGTGACGACCGCCGAGACCGCCCCGTTCCAGTTCTTCTCCCTGCGCGTCGACCGGACGAGGCGGCTCGGCCCGTCGCTGATCCGGGTCACCTTCACCGGTGAGGACCTGAAGAACTTCGCCTCCGGGGGCCGCGACCAGTCGCTCTCCCTCTTCCTGCCGCACCCCGGCCAGGAGGCCCCGGTCCTGCCGCCGCTGGACAACCCGGACATGTACGCGATCCTGGGCGCCTACCGGGCGATGCCGGCGGACGAGCGGGCCGTGATGCGCTCGTACACGGTCCGCGCGCAGCGCACCGCGCCGGTGCCCGAGGTCGACATCGACTTCGCCGTCCACACCGACGGCGGCCCGGCCTGCACCTGGGCGCAGCACGCGAAGCCGGGCGACCCGGTGGTCGTGCTCGGCCCGGCGGTCGCCGACAACACCGGTGTCCGCTTCCGGCTGCCGGAGGACGCCGACTCGGTGGTCATCTGGGCGGACGAGACGGCGCTTCCGGCCGCCTCGGCCATCCTGGAGTGGCTGCCGGCCGAGACCCGGGCCCAGGTCTTCCTGGAGGTCCCGTACTCCGGTGACCGCACCGAGCCGGCCACGGAGGCGGACGCCACCGTGACCTGGCTCGTACGGGAGGAGGGGGCGCCGTCCGCCGTGGCGGCGATCGAGGGCACGGCGCTGCCCGGCGAGGCCCCCTACGTCTGGATCGCGGGCGAGTCCGGCTCGGTCAAGGCGCTGCGGCGGCACTTCGTGCGCGACCGGGGCCTGGACCGCCGCCGGGTCACGTTCGTGGGCTACTGGCGCAAGGGCCTGTCCGAGGACGCGCTGCGCGAGGTCCCGGACGAGACCCTGGAAGAGTCGTAACCCTCACTTCACCTGGCGTTTCATCCCGTCAACTGTCGTGCTCCGAGAGGGGCGAGGGGTCGTTGCGAAGAAAAGTTAGGTTAGGCTAACCTTACTAACGCATCGTCCCCCTCGCCCCTCTCTGCTGCCCGGAGGCCCCCCACATGCGCTCGCACCTGCTCAACGACGCCACGGCGGAGAGCTACCGGCGCTCCGTCACCGAAGGAGTCGAGCGGGTGGCGAACAAACTCGCCACGACCCGCGGCCCGTTCACCGGAGTCACCCCCGCCGAGCTCGCGCCCGTCATCGACGCCGTCGACCTCGACCGGCCGCTGGGCGACGCCTCCGCCGCCCTGGACGAGCTGGAGGACGTGTACCTCCGCGACGCGGTCTACTTCCACCACCCGCGCTACCTGGGCCACCTCAACTGCCCGGTCGTCATCCCCGCGGTCCTCGGCGAGGCGATCCTGTCGGCGGTCAACTCCTCCCTCGACACCTGGGACCAGAGCGCGGGCGGCACCCTCATCGAGCGCAAGCTCATCGACTGGACCGCCGGCCGCATCGGCCTCGGCCCGCTCGCCGACGGCGTCTTCACCAGCGGCGGCACCCAGTCCAACCTCCAGGCACTGCTGCTGGCCCGCGAGGAGGCCGGCACCCGCGACCTGTCGAAGCTGCGGATCTTCTCCTCCGAGTGCAGCCACTTCTCCGTCCAGAAGTCGGCCACCCTCCTCGGTCTCGGCGCCGACGCGGTCGTCTCCGTCCCCGTCGACCGGAACAAGCGGATGCAGTCCGTCGTCCTGGCCGCCGAGCTGGAGACCTGCCGCGCCGAGGGTCTGATCCCCATGGCGATCGTCGCCACCGCCGGCACCACCGACTTCGGCTCCATCGACCCGCTGCCCGAGATCGCCGCGCTGGCCGAGGAGTACGGCGCCTGGATGCACGTGGACGCGGCCTACGGCTGCGGGCTGCTCACCTCCCTCAAGCGCCGCGACCTCCTGGCCGGCATCGAGCGCGCGGACTCCGTCACCGTCGACTACCACAAGTCCTTCTTCCAGCCGGTGAGCTCCTCCGCCGTGCTGGTCCGCGACGGTGCCACCCTGCGCCACGCGACCTACCACGCGGACTACCTCAACCCGCGCCGTACGGTGGCGGAGGCGATCCCCAACCAGGTCGACAAGTCGCTCCAGACCACCCGCCGCTTCGACGCGCTCAAGCTGTGGATGACCCTGCGCGTGATGGGCGCCGACGGCATCGGCGAACTCTTCGACGAGGTCTGCGACCTGGCCCGCGAGGGCTTCGCCCTGCTCGCCGCCGACCCCCGCTACGACGTCGTGGTCGAGCCGCAGCTCTCCACCCTCGTCTACCGCTACATCCCCGAGAACGTCACCTCCCCCGCCGAGATCGACCGGGCGAACCTCTACGCCCGCAAGGCCCTGTTCGCCTCCGGCGAGGCCGTGGTCGCCGGCACCAAGGTCGACGGCCGCCAGTACCTCAAGTTCACCTTGCTCAACCCCGAGACCACCACGGCCGACATCGCCGCCGTGCTCGATCTGATCGCCGGCCACGCCGAGCAGTACCTGGGAGAGAACCTTGTCCACGCCTGAGACGCCCGAGACGTACGACTTCATCGGCATCGGGCTCGGTCCCTTCAACCTCGGCCTCGCCTGCCTGACCGAGCCCATCGGCGAGCTGAACGGTCTCTTCCTGGAGTCCAAGCCCGACTTCGAGTGGCACTCGGGGATGTTCCTGGAGGGCGCGCACCTCCAGACCCCGTTCATGTCGGACCTGGTGACCCTCGCCGACCCGACCTCGCCGTACTCCTTCCTCAACTACCTGAAGGAGAAGGGCCGGCTCTACTCGTTCTACATCCGCGAGAACTTCTACCCGCTGCGGACCGAGTACAACGACTACTGCCGCTGGGCCGCCGGAAAGCTCTCCTCCATCCGCTTCTCCACCACCGTCGCCACCGTCACCTTCGACGAGGCCGGCGAGGAGTACGTGGTGCGCACCGAGGCCGGAGAAACGTTCCGCGCCCGCCGGCTCGTCCTCGGCACCGGCACCCCGCCGTACATTCCCGAGTCCTGCCACGGGCTCGGCGGCGACCTCATCCACAACTCCCGCTACCTGCCGAACAAGGCGGAGCTGCAGAAGAAGAAGTCGATCACCCTGATCGGCAGCGGCCAGAGCGCCGCCGAGATCTACTACGACCTCCTCTCCGAGATCGACGTCCACGGCTACCGGCTGAACTGGGTGACCCGCTCCCCGCGCTTCTTCCCGCTGGAGTACACCAAGCTCACCCTGGAGATGACCTCGCCCGAGTACGTGGACTACTTCCACGCGCTGCCCGAGCGGACCCGCTACCGCCTGGAGACCGAGCAGAAGGGCCTCTTCAAGGGCATCGACGGCGAGCTCATCGACGCCATCTTCGACCTGCTCTACCAGAAGAACCTGGGCGGCCCGGTCCCCACCCGCCTGCTCACCAACTCGGCGCTGCACACGGCCGCGTACGACGGGACGGCGGGCACGTACACGCTCGGCTTCCGCCAGGAGGAGCAGGAGAAGGACTTCACCCTGGAGACCGAGGGCCTGATCCTCGCCACCGGCTACAAGTACGCCGTCCCCGCCTTCCTGGAGCCGATCCGGGACCGGCTCCGCTGGGACTCCCAGGGCCGCTTCGACGTGGCCCGCAACTACGCGATCGACACGACGGGCCGCGGGGTCTTCCTCCAGAACGCCGGCGTGCACACGCACTCCATCACCTCGCCCGACCTCGGCATGGGGCCGTACCGCAACGCGTACATCATCGGAGCCATGCTCGGCTCCGAGTACTACCCCGTCGAGAAGACCATCGCCTTCCAGGAGTTCGCGGTATGACCGTCCGGATACGCCCCCTCGACCCGCTCAAGGACGCGGAGCTGATCCACCCGTGGGTCACCCACCCCAAGGCCGGGTTCTGGATGATGCAGGACCACCGCCTGGAGGACGTCGAGCGCGACTACATGGCGATCGCCGCCCACCCGCACCACGACGCCTTCATCGGTCTGGTGGACGAGGAGCCCGCCTTCCTCATGGAGCGGTACGACCCCTCGAAGGTCGAGCTGGTCGGCCTCTACGACCCGCTGCCCGGCGACGTCGGCATGCACTTCCTCGTCGCCCCCACCGACACGCCCGTGCACGGCTTCACCCGCCGGGTGATCACCGCCGTCATGGCCGAGCTGTTCGCCGACCCGGCGACCGCCCGCGTGGTCGTCGAGCCCGACGTGCGCAACAAGGCCGTCCACGCCCTCAACGAGGCCGTCGGCTTCGTGCCCGACCGCGAGATCCAGAAGCCGGAGAAGAAGGCCCTGCTGAGCTTCTGCACCCGCGCCGACTTCGAGGCCGCCGTGGGAGCCGCCGTATGAACCGCGACCAGCACGACCCCGTCGCCCACCTCACCCCCGAGCGCTGGGCCGACGCCAACCGGGCCCTCATCCGCAAGGCGCTCGCCGAGTTCACCCACGAGCGCCTGCTGAACCCGCAGGAGCTGGGCGAGGGCCGCTACCGCGTCCTGAGCGACGACGGCGCCACCGAGTACCGCTTCACCGCCGACCGGTTCGCCCTCGACCACTGGCAGGTCTACGCCGAGTCGATCAGCCGCCACCGGGGTGACGAGCGGCTCCCGCTCGACGCGCTCCAGTTCGTCACCGAGCTGCGCGGTTCCCTCGGCCTGAGCGACGAGATCCTCCCCGTCTACCTGGAGGAGATCTCCTCCACCCTGGCCGGGACGGCGTTCAAGTCGACCAAACCGCCGGTGACCTCCGCCGAGCTGGCCCACGCCGGCTTCCAGGCCGTCGAGACCGGGATGACCGAGGGCCACCCCTGCTTCGTCGCCAACAACGGCCGCCTCGGCTTCGGCGTCGACGAGTACCGGGCCTACGCCCCCGAGGCCGCGAACCCGATCCACCTGATCTGGCTGGCGGCGCGCCGCGACCGCACCACCTTCACCGCCGGGGCGGACATCGAGTACGAGGCGTTCATCCGCGCCGAACTCGGCGACGCGGCCGTGGACGGCTTCGCCGCGACCCTCGCCGGGCGGGGCCTCGACCTGGCCGACTACCTGCTCATGCCGGTCCACCCCTGGCAGTGGTGGAACAAGCTGTCCGTCACCTTCGCCGCCGAGGTCGCGCAGCAGCGCCTGGTGTACCTGGGCGAAGGCTCCGACGCCTACCTGGCGCAGCAGTCGATCCGTACCTTCTTCAACACCACCGACCCGGCCAAGCACTACGTCAAGACGGCCCTGTCGGTGATCAACATGGGCTTCATGCGGGGCCTGTCGGCGGCCTACATGGAGGCCACCCCGGCCATCAACGACTGGCTGGCCCAGCTGATCGCGTCGGACTCCGTCCTCCAGGCGGCCCGTTTCTCGATCATCCGCGAGCGGGCGGCCGTCGGCTACCGGCACCTGGAGTACGAGGCCGCCACCGACCGCTACTCGCCCTACCGCAAGATGCTGGCCGCGCTCTGGCGCGAGTCTCCGGTGCCGTCCCTCGCCGAGGGCGAGCGCCTGGCGACCATGGCCTCCCTGCTGCACGTGGACCACACGGGCGCCTCCTTCGCCGGCGCGCTGATCAAGGAGTCGGGCCTGGCGCCGGCGGCCTGGCTGCGCGGCTACCTGGACGCGTACCTGCTGCCGGTCCTGCACAGCTTCTACGCCTACGACCTGGCGTACATGCCGCACGGCGAGAACGTCATCCTCGTCCTGGACGAGCGGGGCGCGGTCGCGCGGGCGATCTTCAAGGACATCGCCGAGGAGATCGTCGTCATGGACCCGGACGCGGTGCTGCCGCCCGCCGTGGAGCGGGTCCGCGCCGAGGTCCCGGAGGACATGAAGCTGCTGTCCGTCTTCACGGACGTCTTCGACTGCTTCTTCCGCTTCCTCGGCGCGACCCTCGCCGCCGAGGGCGTGGTCGACGAGGACACCTTCTGGCGGACGGTCGCCGAGTGCGTGAAGGGCTATCAGGAGTCGAAGCCGGAGTTGGCGGACCGCTTCGCGCAGTACGACATGTTCGCCGAGACCTTCGCCCTCTCGGCCCTCAACCGCCTCCAGCTCCGCAACAACAAGCAGATGGTGGACCTGGCGGACCCGTCGGCGGCGCTCCAGCTCGTCGGCGACCTGGTGAACCCGATCGCGCGGTTCGCCTGACGGACCGGTGCGGGCCCCGGCGGAGTACGGTCCTCCGCCGGGGCCCGCATCCGTCATTCCCCCGAGCCGCCGGTCGGCCAGGGGACCTGCGGGGAGCGGTGGTAGCCGATGCCCAGCGCGTCGAAGCGCGGGGCCTGCTCGGCGAGCCGCACCTTGTACGTCTCCCAGTCGTGGGTCCCGGCCGGGGACCAGCCGAGCTCGGCCACGCCGGGCAGGCGCGGGAAGGCCATGACGTCCAGATGGGCCGGGGTCTCCAGGGTCTCCGTCCACAGCGGGGCCTCGACGCCGCGCACGGCGCTCGCCGGGGCGCCGGGGAGATAGGCCGCCGGGTCCCAGTCGTAGGAGCGGCGGACCTCCACGTACCCGGCCCAGGCGAGACCGAGCGGGGTGTCCTTCGTGTACTTCATGTCCAGGTACACCCGGTCGGCGGGCGACAGGATCAGCCCGGTGCCGCCGCGCGCGGCGGCGGCCACCTTCTCCTTCTCGGCGGCCGGGGTGCGGTCCAGGCCCCAGTACTGGACGAGGGCGCCCTCGGCGGGGGTGGCGCCGGTGAGCTGGTGCCAGCCCACGACCGTCTTGCCGTACTTCGCGACGACGGGCTGGACCCGCTCCATGAAGGCGGCGTAGTCGGCGTGGCTGGTGGAGTGCGCCTCGTCGCCGCCGATGTGCAGGTAGCGGCCCGGGGTGAGCGCGGCGATCTCGCGGATCACGTCGTCCACGAAGTCGTACGTGACGGGCTTGGGCACGCACAGCGAGCTGAAGCCGACCTTGATGCCGGTGTAGAGGGGCGGGGCGACGCCGTCGCAGTTGAGCTCGGCGTAGGAGGCGAGGGCCGCGTTGGTGTGGCCCGGCATGTCGATCTCCGGGATCACCTCCTGGTGGCGGGAGGCCGCGTAGCGGACGATCTCCTGGTACTCCTCCTTGGTGTAGTAGCCGCCGGGGCCGCCGCCGACCTCGGTGGAGCCGCCGTACGTGGTGAGCCGGGGCCAGGAGTCGACGGCGATGCGCCAGCCCTGGTCGTCGGTGAGGTGCAGGTGCAGCGTGTTGATCTTGTAGAGGGCGAGCTGGTCGATGTACCGCTTCACCTCGTCCACGGTGAAGAAGTGCCGGGAGACGTCGAGCATCGCTCCCCGGTACGCGTAGCGCGGGGTGTCGGTGACGGTGCCGCCCGCGATCTTCCAGGGGCCCGGCTGGACGGTCCGGCGCTCCACGGCCGCCGGCAGCTGCTGGCGGAGCGTCTGCACCCCGCGGAAGAGGCCGGCGGGCTCACGGGCGGTCAGGGTGATGCCGCCGGGTTCGGAGCGGAGCCGGTAGCCCTCCGCGCCCAGGGCGGTCTCGCCGGGGCTGACGCGGAGTCGGATGCCGCTCTCGGCGGCCCGCTCGTCCACGACGGGCAGCGGGAAGCCGGTGGAGGGACGCAGGAGGCCGGCCAGGTAGCGGCCGACCTCCCGGGACTTCTGGTCCACCCCGATGCGGGTGGTGCGGGTGAGCGTGTACGGCTCGCCCTCGGGGGTGACGGAGGCGGGTACGGGGATGATGCGGCCCAGCGGGCGGACCTCGGGCTCGGCCGCGGCGCCCGCGGCGGGACCGGGGGCGGGCGCCGCCTTCCGGGCGGGTTTCCCGGCGGCGGAGGCCTCGCCGCCCGCGGCCGCGGCCACGGCGAGCAGAAGCAGGGAACCGATCAGGCGCGGAATCCTTCGGCGCTGTCTCACAGGCGTGCTCCCCTTCAGGTGATCAACGCGTCTGTCGTTCTCTATATCCGGTTGTCACCCTTGCGTACCGCTCCCCTCACACGGGGTCAAGGTCTGGACCAAGCCACCCGTTTTTTCCGTCGATCATGAGGGTCCTGCCCGATTCCGGGCAGGAATGTTGCGGAAAACCGGGGCCACCCCTCAGTATTTCCAGGTGCTCGAACGCCGCCCGTCGCACGACGACCTCATCGACCACCTGGTGCGCAGCACCGCGCTCCAGCGCGGTGAGGCCACCCGGGTGGTTCTCGACGTGCTGGCGTACTTCGACGAGACGACCGAGGAGTTCGTCCGGCGCCGCCACCGCGAACTGCAGGCGGGCGGGGCCGTGAACGCCCAGATCTTCGAACGGATCGCGGCGGAGCTGCCGCACCGGGCCGTGGCGCCACCGGAGCTCTCGCTCCGGCAGCTGCGCCGGATCGTCTACGGCTGAGACGGCCGGACGGAACCGGCCGGACCGGCCGTCGTCCACGGGGCGGACTGCACCATCACCAACCGGAGGGGTTACACCTTATGTGTGGAATTGTCGGTTACATCGGTAAGCGCGACGTGGCGCCGCTGCTGCTCGAAGGCCTCCAGCGCCTCGAGTACCGCGGCTACGACTCCGCGGGCCTCGTCATCACCAGCCCCAAGTCCAACGGCCTGAAGATGGTCAAGGCCAAGGGCCGCGTCCGCGACCTCGAAGCCCGCGTCCCCAAGCGCTTCACCGGCACCACCGGCATCGCCCACACCCGCTGGGCCACCCACGGCGCGCCGAGCGACATCAACTCGCACCCGCACCTGGACCCCGAGAACAAGGTCGCCGTCGTCCACAACGGCATCGTCGACAACGCCGCCGAGCTCCGCGTCAAGCTGGAGGCCGAGGGCGTCGTCTTCGCCTCCGAGACCGACACCGAGGTCATCACGCACCTCATCGCCCGGTCGCAGGCCGAGACCCTGGAGGACCGCGTCCGCGAGGCGCTCAAGGTCATCGAGGGCACCTACGGCATCGCCGTCATGCACGCCGACTTCAACGACCGCATCGTCGTGGCCCGCAACGGCTCGCCGGTCATCCTCGGCATCGGCGAGAAGGAGATGCTGGTCGCCTCCGACGTCGCCGCCCTCATCGCCCACACCCGCCAGGTCGTCACCCTCGACGACGGCGAGATGGCCACCCTCAAGGCCGACGACTTCCGCACCTACACCGTGGCCGGCGCCTCCACCACCGCCACCCCGGAGACCGTGGAGTGGGAGGCCGCCTCCTACGACATGGGCGGCCACGACACGTACATGCACAAGGAGATCTCGGAGCAGCCCGACGCCGTCGACCGCGTCCTGCGCGGCCGCATCGACGACCGCTTCTCCACCGTGCACCTCGGCGGCCTCAACCTCGACCCGCGCGAGGCCCGCACCATCCGCCGCATCAAGATCCTCGGCTGCGGCACCTCGTACCACGCCGGCATGATCGGCGCCTCCCTCATCGAGGGCATGGCCCGCATCCCCGCCGACGCCGAGCCGGCCTCCGAGTTCCGCTACCGCAACCCGGTCGTCGACCCCGACACCCTCTACATCGCGGTCTCCCAGTCCGGCGAGACCTACGACGTCCTCGCCGCCGTCCAGGAGCTCAAGCGCAAGGGCGCCCGCGTCCTCGGCGTCGTCAACGTCGTCGGCTCCGCCATCGCCCGCGAGGCCGACGGCGGCGTCTACGTCCACGCGGGACCCGAGGTCTGCGTCGTCTCCACCAAGTGCTTCACCAACACCGTCGTCGCCTTCGCGCTCCTCGCCCTCCACCTCGGCCGCATCCGCGACCTGTCCGTCACTGACGGCAAGCGGATCATCGAAGGCCTGCGCAAGCTCCCCGCCCAGATCGAGGAGATCCTCAAGACCGAGGACGAGATCAAGGAGCTCGCCAAGGAGTACGCCGGCGCCCAGTCGATGATGTTCATCGGCCGCGTCCGGGGCTACCCCGTCGCCCTGGAGGCCTCCCTGAAGCTCAAGGAGATCTCCTACATCCACGCCGAGGCCTACCCCGCCTCCGAGCTCAAGCACGGCCCGCTCGCCCTCATCGAGCCCGCCCTGCCCACCGTCGCCATCGTCCCCGACGACGACCTGCTCGAGAAGAACCGCGCCGCCCTCGAGGAGATCAAGGCCCGTTCCGGCCGCATCCTCGCCGTCGCCCACCAGCCCCAGGAGAAGGCCGACCACACCATCGTGGTCCCCAAGAACGAGGACGAGCTCGACCCCATCCTCATGGGCATCCCGCTCCAGCTGTTCGCCTACCACACGGCGCTCGCCATGGGCCGCGACATCGACAAGCCGCGGAACCTCGCCAAGTCCGTCACGGTCGAGTAGTCGCCGGGGCGGGGCCTGTCCCCCCGCCCCCGCCCGCCGGGCCTGTCCCCCGGCGGATCGACCGGACACGCGAACCGGCCCCCGCGCATCCCAGGAGCGCGGGGGCCGGTTCGCGTTTTCCGGGGCCCGGTCCGCCGAGGACCGGGGACGGTCGTCCCGGGACCAGGGAGAGCGGGGGTTACGGGATGACGATCACGGGCCGCCGCGCGCGCCGTGCCAGGCGGCCGGCCACCGAGCCGAAGATCCGGCCGACGATCCCGTGCGTGGAGCCGACCACGATCGCGTCGGCCGAGTACTCGCGGCCGACCTCCTCCAGCTCGTGGCAGATGTCCCCGCCGCGCTCGACGAGGATCCAGGGGACCTCGGAGAGGTGATCGGCGCAGGCCAGCTCCAGACCGAGCACCTCCGTGCGGTGGTCCGGGACGTCCACGAAGACGGGGGGCTCGCAGCCCGCCCAGACGGTGGTCGGCAGCCGGTTGGCCACATGCACGATGATCAGGCCGGAGCCCGAGCGCCGGGCCATGCCGATGGCGTAGGCGAGAGCGCGCTCACTGGACGTGGAGCCGTCGAAGCCGACGACCACCCCGTGCCGGAAGGCCGGGTCGCAGGAGTGGCGTGGCTGTTCCACCGCGAGGGGGTCGACCGTGGAATCGGCGACGCGCTTGCGGTCCGCGGGTTCGAAGAATTCGTGACCGGCCATCGGTGTCTCGGCGAAGAGGGTCCTCGTGGGAAGGGACGGTGAAGGGGGGGAGGAACAACGGGTGGCGGCGGAGCTGTGTCCGGGAATCATCTTCCCAAGCCCATACCCCCAAGGGTACGGCGAGACTCCTCTCCTGCCCAGGGCCCGCCGTAGCACGCCCGGCTTGCGCGCCGCTTGAGGACGGCGTTCCAGGGAGCATGCACGAGCGGTTCGGCTTCTGGCAATGCCGGGTGGGTTCTACAAGCGTCCGTACGGGGGCCAATCGGACGTCGCTCACAGTGATCGGAGTGTTCCGTTCCTCGTTGCCACAGGTCCGGCCCACCGACCCAGGGAGACCGCCCGTGCCGCCCGTGCCCGTACCGTCGAGCCCCGCCAGGACGCCGGACGCCGGCCGTCCCGCCGTACCCGGGGGGCGCCGCCGGGCGGCGCGCGCGCAGGCTCCGGCCGCCCCCGCGCGGCGGCCGGCCGGGACCGCGGAGGCGGGCACGGCGGCCGGCCCCGCCGACGAACTGGTCCGCTGGGCGGTCTTCTGCTGCGCCCTGGTGCCGGTGGTCCTCGTCGTCTACGGCACCTCCCTCGGCGGGGCGGCCGGCGCGGCCCTGGGGCTCGTGTCGGTGACCGCGGCCTGCCGGGTGCTGCTGCGTCGCTCCGAGCGCGGTCCACGGGCCGGGCGGGGGCCTTCCGGCGGGGTCGGGGAGGGGGCCGGAAGCCGCCGGCGGAAAGGGACGAACCCACCGAGTTGACAGGCTCGCACACCCGATCCCATCGGTTTTCAGCCAAGTTCCCCTTCTCGGCGATTCCTTGGCGGAACGGTCCTCCGCCGAAGGCCCCGACGGGCCCGAAAGCCCCGCCACACGGGCTCACACCCTCCGCGTACGGGGCGTTCGCCGCGGTGGCCCTTCCGTCCGGGGCCGCCGGGCGGAACGCTTCGCCATCGATCGCTTCACGCCAAGTGGCCTTGTCGACAATCTGCCGGATGGAGAACTTGTCACGGCGGTGCCATGGGACGCAGTAGATTCGATCATGGGTACCGAAGACTGGGGCCTCGCGCAAAACCGAGGGGAAACGTGCAGGTGCGACACGACCAGGGAGACGCCAACACCGAGGGGGGCTTAGCCTGATGAGCCAGGACTCCGCCGTACCGGAGGTCGCACGGAAGCTGTCCGGGCGCCGCCGTCGCGAAGTCGTCGCGGTGCTGCTGTTCAGCGGCGGCCCCATCTTCGAGAGCTCCATCCCGCTCTCCGTGTTCGGCATCGACCGACAGGACGCGGGTGTCCCCCGCTACCGGCTGCTCGTCTGCGCCGGCGAGGAGGGCCCCCTGCGGACCACCGGTGGGCTCGAACTCACCGCTCCGTACGGCCTGGAGGCCATCGCCCGGGCGGGGACGGTCGTCGTCCCGGCCTGGCGGTCGATCACCTCCCCGCCGCCGCCGGAGGCACTGGAGGCGCTGCGCCGCGCCCATGAGGAAGGGGCGAGGATCGTCGGCCTGTGCACCGGCGCGTTCGTGCTCGCCGCGGCCGGCCTGCTCGACGGCCGCCCGGCGACCACGCACTGGATGTACGCGCCGACGCTGGCCAAGCGCTACCCGTCGGTCCACGTGGACCCGCGGGAGCTCTTCGTCGACGACGGTGACGTGCTCACCTCCGCCGGGACCGCGGCCGGGATCGACCTCTGTCTGCACATCGTGCGGTCCGACCACGGCACGGAGGCCGCGGGCGCCCTGGCGCGCCGGCTGGTCGTCCCGCCGCGGCGCAGCGGCGGGCAGGAGCGCTACCTCGACAGGTCTTTACCCGAGGAGATCGGCGCCGACCCGCTGGCCGAGGTCGTCGCCTGGGCGCTGGAGCACCTCCACGAGCAGTTCGACGTGGAGACGCTCGCCGCGCGGGCGTACATGTCCCGGCGGACCTTCGACCGCCGGTTCCGCTCGCTGACGGGGTCCGCCCCGCTCCAGTGGCTGATCACCCAGCGGGTGCTCCAGGCGCAGCGCCTCCTGGAGACCTCCGACTACTCGGTCGACGAGGTGGCCGGCCGGTGCGGCTTCCGTTCACCGGTGGCCCTGCGCGGCCACTTCCGGCGGCAGCTCGGCTCCTCGCCGGCCGCCTACCGGGCCGCGTACCGGGCCAGGCGTCCGCAGGGTGAGCCCGCCACGGCGGTGCTCGAACAGGTGGTGCCCGCGCAGGTCGCCTCCGGCATGCGCCGGCCGGGCGGTCCGATGGAGCCCGGCAAGCCGCAGTCGGACGCCTACGCCCCCAGCAGGCCCGCCCTGCCGGGACAGCGCAGCGCCCCGTAGCACCGCCGCGGGCAGCGGCACCGAGACCGGCGTGGCCACAAGCCGCGCGCCGCAGGGAACGACGGGCCCCCGGGGACACCTCCCCGGGGGCCCGTCGGCCTGCTCCCCCCGTGAGACGCCACGCCCCCTAAGGTGGGACACATGAACGATCGCATGGTGTGGATCGACTGCGAGATGACCGGGCTCTCGCTGACGGACGACGCACTCATCGAGGTGGCCGCGCTGGTCACCGACTCGGAACTGAACGTGCTCGGCGAAGGGGTGGACATCGTGATCCGCCCGCCGGACGCGGCCCTGGAGACCATGCCCGAGATCGTGCGCCGGATGCACACGTCCTCGGGGCTGCTGGACGCCCTGCCCGGCGGCACCACGCTCGCCGACGCGGAGGCCCAGGTGCTGGCGTACATCCGCGAGCACGTGAAGGAGCCCGGCAAGGCACCGCTCTGCGGGAACTCGGTCTCCACCGACCGCGGCTTCCTCGCACGGGACATGCCGGCGCTGGAGAGCCATCTGCACTACCGGATCGTCGATGTCTCCTCGGTCAAGGAGCTGGCCCGCCGCTGGTACCCGAGGGCGTACTTCAACAGTCCGGAGAAGAGCGGCAACCACCGGGCGCTCGCCGACATCCGCGAGTCCATCGCGGAGCTCCGCTACTACCGGGAGGCGATCTTCGTGCCGCAGCCCGGACCCGACTCGGAGACCGCGAAGGGGATCGCGGCCCGCCACGTCGTACCCGGCGCGTGACCCCTCGCTCGCGCCCGTCGTCAATGCGGGCGCGAGCACCCTCCAGGACCCTGTAGACTTCTTCTCGGCCGGTCGGGGAAACCTTCGGGAAAACCGCCGGTCGTGGTGGGTATAGCTCAGCTGGTAGAGCACCTGGTTGTGGTCCAGGATGTCGCGGGTTCGAGTCCCGTTACTCACCCTGTCGACTCAGGCCCCCGGTTCTTCCGAACCGGGGGCCTGAGTCGTTCCCGCAACGGCAAGCTGTGGATCATCAAGAGCGGCAGGCTCGTGAGGAGCGATCAGTGACTCTTTTCGTCAGGCGGGCAGGTGCGCTGATCCTCGTTCTGGAGGTGTGCTACCTGCTCCTCCTCCAGTTCGCCCTGGCCGTCTTCACGGTGGACACCTCCGAGATCGACCACACGGACGCCGGAGGATACGGCGGTCTCGGCGGCGGTCTCCTCCTCGCCGCCGAAGGACTGACGGTCCTGCTGCTGCTCTGGGGAGCGGCCGCGCTCGGGCTCGCCTCCTTCGCGCACAGGGGCCCCGTGTGGGCGCGTGCCGTGGGCTTCGGCCTGGTGGCCGTCACCCAGGTGTGCGTCGTGTGGGCGGCGACGTCCAACGCCCTGGCGCAGGACGCGGGTCCGGACGTGGTGGTGAACGCGGTGATGGTGCTCCTCGCGCTGACCGCGGGCGCCGCGTGCGTCCTCGGGCTCCGCGGCGGACCCCGGAAGGCGCCCCTCGCGGCCTGAACCGTCCTCTTCCCGGGAAGGCCGGGGCCCCTGTTCGAACGAACCGGGGCCCCGGCCTTCTTCCCTCTCAGCGGCAGTCGGCCGGCGGGCCGGTCAGCCCGTCGCGCACGGCGCGCCTCCCAGGCTGAAGGCGGCGGGTGCGGGGTTGGTGCCGGTCCAGCCGCCGGTGAAGCCGAAGGAGGCGGAGGCCCCGGCCGGGACGGTCCCGTTCCAGCCGGTGTTCCTCACGGTGACGGCGGCGCCGTTCTGGGTGGCCGTCGCGTTCCACGCCTGGCCGACGGTCTGGCCCGCGGCGAAGGTCCAGCCGAGCGTCCAGCCGGTCCAGGGTGCGGTGGAGGTGTTGGTCAGGGTGACGTCGGCCTGGAAGCCGCCCTGCCACTGGTTCGTCACCTTGTACGCGACCTTGCAGGCGCCCGCCGGGGCGGGCGGGTCCGTGGGGCCGGGGCCGGTCCCTCCCGTGTCGCCCTGGATGATGCCGCGCCCGTTGGTGGCGACGTACACCCGGCCGTGGACGCGCGGGTCGCCGGTGATGGTGGCGCCGGTCCAGCCCCACTGGTGGGCGTCGTCGTTGATGCGGACCCAGTGCGCGCCGGCGTCGTCGGACCGGAAGACGCCGCGCACGCCGCCGATCTTCGCGCTGGTGTAGAGCGCCGGATAGGAGGCCCCGGGGGCGGCCTTGCCGAAGCCGATCGCGTCGGCCTGGTCGACCCCGGCGACGCGCGTGAAGGTGGCGCCGCCGTCGGTGGAGTGCCAGAGGCCGTACGCGGCGTCGGGGGCGCCGCCGGCCAGCCAGACGTCGCCTTTCTTCCCCGGCAGGGCCTTGAAGCGGACGTCGCCCTTGGCGGGCAGGCCCGTGGCGCGGGCGGTGAAGGTGAGGCCGCCGTCGGTGGAGACGTAGAAGGTGCCGCCCTTGAAGCCGTAGAAGGTGTTCGGGTCGACGCGGTCCGATTCGACGGTGGCGCCGGCCGGGATGCCGGCGGACGCCGTCCAGGAGGCGCCCTGGCCGGCGGTGGTGTGGACACCGGCGGTGCCGTCCGGGCTCCAGACGAAGCGGCGGCCGTCGGCGGCCGCGGCGACCGTGCCGCCGCCGGTGACGCCGGCGGGCTCGCGTCCGGCGACCCAGTGCGCGCCGTTGTCGGTGGAGAAGGCGATCCGGGGGCCGCCGTCGAGATGGCCGGAGCGCACGACCGTGTTCGGGTCGGCCTCGGCGTAGTCGAGGCTCGTGGTGGAGGTGAAGGTGGGTGAGGTGAACATCATCGACGGGACCTGGCCGAGGTCGGTGTGGCGGAAGCCGCCGACGTCACCGAGGGCGCTGATGAGCGGGGCGCCGGACGGGGGCGCGATGAGGTCGAGGACGGCGGTCTCCTCCAGGCCCCGGACCATGGGCCGGATGGTGAAGGGGGTGTTCCGGTCCCACTTCGTGAGCTCGGTGGTGCCGTAGACGGTGGCGCCGGTGCCGTACATCATGCGGTCCGGGTCGAAGGGGTCGATCTCCAGGGCCTCGGTCATCCAGCCGAGTTTGGGTGTCTGCTCGGGCGGGGCCGGGCTGGCGCCCCAGGTGAGCCAGGGCACGGAGGAGACGTCCATCGTGTACCGGTTGGCGCGGGTCGGATAGGAACTGTAGTCCCAGGCCCGGGTCCAGGTGGCGCCGGAGTCGGTGGAGCGGAAGATCTGGGTGTCGGGCCACCAGGAGCTGTAGGCGGCGACCATCAGGGTGCCCGGGTCGCTCCGGTCGACGGTCAGGCCGCTGAAGCCGTAGTGGGTGTCGGCCTCGGCGACGGGGCTGATGTCGGTCCAGGTGCCGGTGGCGGTGGCGTACCGCCAGACCTGTCCCTTGCCGCCGTCGTACGGGCCGGCCCGGTCGCTGTAGGCGAGGTAGAGGTGGCCGTTCCTGGCGTCGAGGACGCCCTTGTGGGCGAGGAGGCCGGTGGGCTGGCCGGGCAGCCGGCTCCAGGTGGCGCCGGCGTCGGTGGAACGGTAGACCGCGTTGTCCTTGTCGCCGACGCCCGCGTAGATCGTCCTGGTGGCGGTGCCGGGGGTGCCGGTGGACTCGTCGAAGGTGATCCAGACGATGCCCTGCTGGTCGGAGTTGTAGCCGCTGGTGTCGGTGGGGTCCTGCTGGAAGCCGCCGGGGTTGGTGAAGGAGGTGACCTTCGCCCAGGTGGCGCCGGAGTCGGTGGAGCGCCAGAGGCCGTGGCCGCTCGGGGCGCCGAGGTAGAGCACGCTGTTGCGGTGCGGGTCGATCGCGAGGCGCTCGCCCATGCCGCGGCCGGGCATGTTGCCGCCGAGCTTGAACGGGAGGTCGGCGCGGCGCCAGGTGGCGCCTCGGTCGGTGGAGCGGAGGACGGCGCCGTTGCCGGGGTCCCAGTCGTTGGTGTAGGTGCCGACGGCGGCGTAGACGCGGTCGGGGTCGACGGAGTCGGTGGCGAGACCGACGACACCGGTGTGCCCCCAGTCGTCCCAGCCGACGTGGTCGAGGAGCGGGATCCAGGAGGAGTCGGCCTGGTTCCAGCGGTAGGCGCCGCCGATGTCGGTGCGGGCGTAGACGAGGTTCTTCTCGGCCCGGTTGAAGACGATGCCGGGGACGAAGCCGCCGCCGTCGATCCGGACGTTCTTCCAGGTGTACGCGGGAGCCGCCGCCGTGGGGGCGGAGGTGGCGGGGCGGGCGGGTGTCTCGGGTGCGGCGGTCGCGGGGAGCGCGCCGGCGAGGAGGCCCGCGGCCAGGGCGAGGCCGGCGAGCAGCCGGCGGGGGCCGGGTCGTGTTCTGCGCATGGGGATCCCGTCGATGAAGGGGGCGGGGGCGTGGGAGCGCTCCCAATATCGGCAGCCCGCCGGAACGGGGTCAAGGTCCGTGACCCGTCGAAGGCGTTCGACGGGATTCGACCGGCCGGGTGGCCCTCCCGGGCCGGTTCCCCGGCCCGGGGCGCGCGGACCGTTACGGTCGGGCCTCATGTGGAGGTGGAGCGGTGCGTTCCGGCCGGTCGTGGGGCTGCTGCTGGCCACGGTCCTGTCGGCGGGCTGCGCCACCGACCCGCCCGGACCGGCCCCGGCCGGGGTGCGGCAGCCGGTGTCCGGGGAGGGGCGGCGGATCACGCTCACGGTGGGGGTGTTCGGCACCTTCGGTCTCCAGGAGGCCGGGCTCTACGACACGTACATGCGGCTCCACCCGGACATCGCCGTCCGCCAGACCTCCCTCGCCCGCAACGACGTCTACTACCCGCAGCTCCTCACCCACCTGACGGCCGGGTCCGGTCTCGCCGACGTCCAGGCCGTCGAGGTCGGCAACATCGCCGAGGTCGTCGCCACCCAGGGCGGGCGGCTGGAGGAGCTCGGTACGGCGCCGGGGGTGGACCGGGCCGCGTTCCTGCCGTGGAAGTGGGCGCAGGCCACCGGGCCGGACGGCCGCACGCTGGGACTCGGCACCGACATCGGCCCGCAGGCCGTGTGCTACCGCAAGGACCACTTCGCGCGGGCCGGGCTGCCCACCGGGCGGGAGGAGGTGGGGCGGATGTGGGCCGGGGACTGGGGCAAGTACCTGGCGGCGGGGCGCCGGTTCGCCGCCCGCGCCCCGGAGGGCGTCGCGTTCACCGACTCCGCCTCCGGGGTGATGGCGGCGGTCACCGCCGGGGCGGCCCTGCGGTTCCACGACGGGCGCGGCCGGCTGGTGGTGGCGGACAACCCGGCCGTACGGGAGGCCTGGGACCTGGCGGCCGAGTTCGCCCGGGAGGGACTGACCGCCCGGCTCCAGCAGTTCACCCCCGACTGGGACCAGGCCTTCGCCCGGGGCGCGTTCGCGACGGTCGCCTGCCCGGCCTGGATGCTCGGCTACATCCAGGACAAGGCGGGGCCCGCGGGGCGGGGCCGCTGGGACGTGGCGGCGGCGCCCCGGCCGGGCAGCTGGGGCGGTTCCTTCCTCGTCGTCCCGTCCGCCGGGAAGCACCGGAAGGAGGCCGCCCGGCTCGCCGCCTGGCTGACCGCCCCCGCCCAGCAGGCCCGTCTCTTCGCGCTGCGCGGCAGCTTCCCGAGCGCCTCGGCCGCCTACGCCCTGCCGGAGGTCGCCGGGGCCCGGCACCCGTACTTCGGGGACGCCCCGGTCGGCGAGATCTTCGCCGCGGCGGCCCGGGGGGTGCCGCGCGCCCCGGTCGGCCCGAAGGACGCCCTGGTCGCGCAGATCCTCGCCGACACCGGGATGCTCCAGGTCGACCAGACCGGCCGCTCCCCCGCGTCGGCCTGGGACGCGGCGCTGCGGGCCATCGACAACGCCCTGGACCGGTGAGGCGGCCGTGACCGGGGCGAAGCCGCTTCCGCCGCCGTCGGGGGTGACGACGGCGGGGACGGGGGTGTGGGCGGGGCCGACGGCCGGGGGCATGACCGCGGGCGGGGGCGCGGGCGGAGCCGTACCGGAGTCCGCCGCTCCGTCCCTGCCCGTACGGGCGTCCGCCGGACGGGCCGGCCGGGCACGGACCGCGTCCCGCCCCCGGTCGTCCGCCGCGTGGCCGGGGTGGGCGCCGTACCTCCTCGTCGCGCCGTTCTTCGTCCTCTTCGGGGCCTTCGGGCTGTTCCCGCTGCTCGCCACCGGATGGACCTCGCTGCACCGGGTCGAGCTGACCGCGCCCGCCGAGGGCCGGTGGGCCGGTGCGCACAACTACACGCGGCTCCTCGGGGACGAGTACTTCTGGAACGCCCTGGGCAACACCGCCGTCATCGGGCTCCTCGCCACCGTGCCCCAGCTGCTGCTGGCCCTCGGCGTGGCGCACCTGCTCGACGTACGGATGCGCGGACGGGTTTTCTTCCGGGTCGTGGCACTCGCCCCCTACGCCACCTCGGTGGCCGCGGCGACGCTGGTCTTCGCGCTCCTCTTCGGGCGGGACCAGGGGATGGTGAACTGGCTCCTCGGCCTGGCCGGTGCCGGGCCGGTGGACTGGCAGAACGGCTCGTGGGCCGCGAAGTTCGCGGTGGCGTCGATCGTGATCTGGCGGTGGACCGGCTACAACGCGCTCATCTACCTGGCGGCGATGCAGACCGTCCCGCGCGAGCTGTACGAGGCGGCGGCGCTGGACGGGGCCTCGCGGTGGCGGCAGTTCGTGCACGTGACGCTGCCCGGGCTGCGGCCCGCGCTCCTCTTCACGGTGCTCGTCTCGACGATCGGCGCGACCCAGCTGTTCGGCGAGCCGCTGCTGTTCAACAGCGGGGCGGGCGCCTCCGGCGGGGCCGACCGGCAGTACCAGACACTGGGGCTCTACCTGTACGAGCAGGGCTGGGTGAACCTGCACCTCGGGCGGGCGGCGGCCATCGCCTGGGCCATGCTGCTGGTCCTGGTGGTCCTCTTCGGGGCCGTCCGGTGGGCCGGGCGGCGGCGGGAGGCCGCGCGGTGAGCCGGCCGGAGCGGGCCGGGCCCGTCACGTACGCGCTGCTCGCGGTCCTCACCGCCGTCTCCCTCTTCCCGCTGCTGTGGACGGCGGTCGCCGCCTCCCGGACCAGTACGCGGCTGGCCGCCGCGCCGCCGCCGCTGTGGTTCGGGCGGAACCTGCCGCGGAACCTGGGGATCGCCTGGACCGAGGGCGGGCTCGGTGCGGCGATCGGCAACACCGCCGTGGTCGCCTCGACGGTCGCGGCCGGCACGGTGCTGTTCTCGATCCTGGCGGGCTTCGCCTTCGCGCACCTGCGCTTCCGCTTCCGGGGCGCCCTGCTGTTCCTGGTCGGGGCGACGATGCTGGTCCCGCCGCAGCTCGGCGTCGTACCGCTCTATCTGCTCGTGGCGCGGCTGCGCTGGACCGACGGGCTCCAGGCGGTGATCCTGCCGGCCCTGGTCTCCGCCTTCGGGGTGTTCTTCATGCGCCAGCACCTGCGGCGGGCGCTGCCGGGTGAACTCCTGGAGGCGGCGCGGGTCGACGGGGCGGGGACGGTCCGGGTGCTGTGGCATCTGGTGCTGCCGGCGGCGCGTCCGGCGGCGGCGGTCCTCGGGATGCTGTCCTTCGTGGCGGCGTGGAACGACTTCTTCTGGCCGGTCCTGGTCCTGACGCAGACGGGGAACCCGACGGTGCAGGTGGCGCTGACGGGCCTCGGGCGGGGGCACGTGCCGGACCAGTCGGTGGTGATGGCGGGGGCGCTCCTGGGGACCCTGCCGCTGCTGGTGGTCCTGGCGGTGTTCGGGCGGCAGATCGTGGGCGGGGTGATGCGGGGCGCGGTGAAGGGCTGAGCCACGTCTCCTTCCGGCGGGTCCGGCGCCGTCTCACCCGGACGGGTGAGGTGATGATCCACTTCCCCGTGCCCCCTGTTAGCTTCCCCTTATGCCCGAGATCTCCCTGTACGCCCCCTTCGCGGGTGCGCTCCCCCGGCCGGAGTGAGGCCGCATGGGAGTCCTGCGCGACCACCCCGAACTCGCCCTCTTCCTCTGCCTCGCCGCCGGATACCTGCTCGGCAAGCTCCGGGTCGGCCCGCTCACGCTCGGCGGCATCTGCGGCACCCTGATCGTCGCCCTGCTGCTCGGCGCCTGGACGAAGGTCACCGTCTCCGACGACGTGAAGACGATCTTCTTCGCGCTGTTCATTTTCGCGCTCGGCTACATGGCGGGACCGCAGTTCTTCGCCCACCTCAACCGCAGGAGCCTGCGGTTCTTCGCCCTCTGCCTCATCGAGGTGGTCTGCGTCGTCGGCATCGCGCTCGGCCTCGCCAAGGCCTTCGACCTGGACGTCGGCACCGCCTCCGGCATCCTCGCCGGAGCCGCCACCGAGTCGGCGGTCGTCGGTACGGCCACGGAGGCGATCGGCAAGCTCTCCGACCTGACGCAGCAGCAGATCACCCAGTACCAGGGCCATGTGGCCACCGCGTACACCGTCTGCTACCTGTTCGGCCTCATCACCATCGTGATCTACACCAGCCAGGTCATGCCGATGCTGATGCGGATCAGCCTCCGCGACGCCTCCCGGGAGCTGTGGGAGAAGATGCGCGGGTCCGGCGGGGGGCTCGAGGCCGGCGAGCGCGAGGCGCTGCCGGGCCTGGTCGGCCGTACGTTCCTCGTCACCCAGGCGGACGGCACGACCGTCACCGACCTGGAGCACCGGCTGGGCGGCCGGGTCACCGTCGAGGCGGTCAAGCGGGGCAGCAAGGTCCTCACCCCTCCCCCGCCCGGTTTCACGCTGACCCTGTCCGACCTGGTGCTGACCGTCGGCCGGCGCTCCCACATCATCGAGGCGGGCCGGATCATCGGACCGGAGACCCCGGCCGTCCCCGGTCTCGACACCCCGCTCGCCACCACCCAGGTCTCCCTGACCGACAAGGCCCTGGCCGGCACCTCGATCGACACCCTCACCCGGGAGCACCCGGAGTTCACCTCCGGGGGCGTGTACGTGACGGACGTCCTGCGCGGTGACCAGAACCTGCCGGCCACCCCCGAGACGGTCCTGCATCGCGGCGACGTCCTCACCCTGGTCGGCTCCCGCTCGGGCCTCGGCAAGCTGGCGACGAAGATCGGGGCGACCGTCAGGAACGACGCCACCGACTTCATCTACCTCGGCCTCGGCATCGCCTGCGGTTCGCTCCTCGGCCAGGTCGTGGTCCGCTTCGGTGACGTCCCGATGTCGCTCGGCACCGGTGGCGGCTGTCTCGTCTCCGGCCTCCTCTTCGGCTGGTTCCGCTCCCGCACCCAGACCTTCGGCGCCTTCCCGCCCCAGGCCGCGACGACCCTGAAGGACATGGGCCTCGCGATCTTCATCGCCTGCACGGGACTGGTGTCGGGCCCGCAGGCCTGGCCGCTGCTCAAGCAGTACGGCGCGCTCCTGCCGTTCGCCGGGATCGCCATGGTCCTCGTCCCGGCCACCGTCTCGCTGATCGTCGGCCGCAAGCTCCTGAAGATCGAGAAGCCGCTGCTGATCGGCGCCATCGCGGGCCAGCAGTGCTCCACCCCGGCGATCACCTCCGTCACGCAGGTCGCCCAGAGCTCCGTCCCGATGCTCGGTTACACGATCACGTACACGCTCTCGAACTTCCTGCTCCCCCTCACCGGCCCGCTGCTCGTCGGCATCCTCGGCGCGTGAGGGGCGCCGCCCCGGACCCCCGGCCCCCGAGCCGCCCGCTCCCGCCCCCGACGGACGGAAAGGACACCCCGCCGTGCCCCAGACCACCTTCACCCGTGAGCAGATCCGGGCCTTCGCGCAGCTCTCGCCGTTCGAGCTGAAGGACACCTTCATCCGGATCGCACAGGCCGCGCAGGCCGGTGAGCCGGGCCAGAAGGGCACCTCGCAGACGCAGATGCTCAACGCGGGCCGCGGCAACCCCAACTGGGTCGCGACCGGCCCCCGGGAGGCCTTCCTGGCCCTCGGCCACTTCGCCCTCTCGGAGTCCCGCCGGGTGTGGACCGCCGACGACCTCGGCGGCATGCCGGAGCGCGCAGGCTCGGGCGCCCGCTTCGACGCCTTCGTCCGGCGGCACCCGGACCTGCCGGGCATCGACCTGCTCCGGCGGTGCGTGGAGTACGCGGTGGAACGCTTCGGCTTCGACAAGGACGCCTTCGTGCACGAGCTGACCGACGGCTCGATCGGCGACAACTACCCCGTACCGGACCGCATCCTCACCCACACCGAGCAGGTCGTGCGCGGGTACCTGGCCGACGAGGTGTTCGGCGGACGGCCGCCGGCCGGCAACCTGTCGCTGTTCGCCACCGAGGGCGGCACGGCCGCCATGTGCTACGTCTTCGACTCCCTGGTGAAGAACGGGATCCTGCGCAAGGGCGACCGGATCGCGTTGATGGTGCCGGTCTTCACCCCGTACATCGAGATCCCCGAGCTGGACACGTACGCGTTCGACGTCGTCCAGGTCGAGGCGTCCCGGTTCGCCGGAACGGGCGTGCGCGAATGGCGCTACCCGGCGGAGGAGATCGAGAAGCTGGCCGACCCGTCGGTGAAGCTGGTCTGCGTCGTCAACCCGTCCAACCCGCCGTCCCTGGCGCTGAGCGAGCGGGTCACGACGCAGCTGCGGGAGATCGTCGCCACCCGCAACCCGAACCTGCTGATCGTCACGGACGACGTGTACGGCACCTTCGTGGAGGGCTTCCGCTCGCTCGCGGCCGACCTGCCCCGCAACACGCTCCTCGTCTACTCGTACTCCAAGCACTACGGCTGCACCGGCCACCGCCTCGGCGTCATCGGCCTGAACGACGACAACGTCGTCGACGAGATGCTGGCGAACCTGCCGCAGGAGGAGAAGGAGCGCCTGAACCGGCGGTACGGCACGCTCAGCCTGGAGCCGGAGAAGATCCGCTTCATCGACCGGCTGGTCGCCGACTCGCGCCAGGTCGCGCTCAACCACACCGCCGGGCTCTCGCTCCCGCAGCAGGTGATGATGGTCCTCTTCTCCCTCTTCGACCTCCTGGAAGAGGGCCAGGTGTACAAGGAACGGATCCGGGGGATCGTGCGCCGGCGGCTCGATCTGCTCCTCGAAGGCGCGCGGATGAAGATCGCCGACGATCCGCTGCGGGCCGCGTACTACGTCGAGCTGGACCTGCTCGCGGAGGCGGAACGGGTGCACGGGAAGGACTTCGCGGACTTCCTGGTGAAGAACTACGAGCCGGTGGACCCGCTGTTCCGGCTGGCCGAACAGACCGGCGTGGTCCTGCTGAACGGCGGCGGCTTCGACGGCCCCGAGTGGTCCGTGCGCGTCTCGCTCGCCAATCTCGAGGACCTCGACTACCTGAAGATCGGCCACCAGCTGCGCAGGATCTTCGACGACTACGAGGAGGAGTGGAGGACCGCGCGGGCGGCCGGCTGAGCGGGACCGGGAGCGCGCCCCGGCCGGCGGTGGGGTGGTACCGGCCGGGGCGCGCGGCGTGGGGGGAGGGGGAGGGGTGGCGGCGGTTCGGGGCGGTGGAGGGACAGGCGTACGGGTGCGGGGCGGGGTCTTCGACAGGTACGGCGGCAGGCTAGCGGGGGCGGGGGCGCCCCGGCGGCCCCAGGCGGTTTCTTAGGGTCCGCTTAAGGCGGGCATCGGCTCGACGAAAGGTCAGGCCCCCCGGACGCCCGCCGCGGGGCGCCGGCCGCGGCGCGGCGTCCTGCGGCCGCGGCGGCCACCGGAGTCACCGGCCCGGCGGGTGCCCAGACCGATCCAGATGCGGACCTCGGTGCCGCCGAGCACCGAGTGGCCGATCCTGACGTCGCCGCCCGTGGATTCGGCCATGCGGCGCACGATGTCCAGGCCGAGCCCGGTCGAACCGGCCCGTTCCCCGCTGTTGCCGCGGGCGATCGCGGCGGCCGGGTCGGCGATGCCCGGGCCGGCGTCGGAGACGAGGACGATGACGGCGTCCTCGCCGTTGTGCAGGTCGACGGAGAAGGCGGTGCCCTCCGGGGTGTGCCGGAAGACGTTGCCGAGGAGCGCGTCGAGCGCGGCGGCGAGTTCGGGCCGGGCGACGGGGATGCGGACCGGCCGGTCCACGCCCGCGACCCGGACCCGGCGCCCCTCGTCCTCGGCGAGCGCCGACCAGAACCCCATGCGCTCGCGGACCACCTCGGCCGCGTCGCAGCCCGCACCCGCGCCGGTGGCCTGGGTCTGCGGCTTCGCCTCCCGGGCCGTACGGATGATGGTGTCGACCTCGCGTTCCAGCTGTTCGACGGCGGCCCTGGTCTGGTCGGCGGCCGGCCCCGAGCCGAGCGAGGCCGCGTTGAGCCGCAGCACCGTGAGCGGGGTGCGCAACCGGTGGGAGAGGTCGGCGGCCAGTTCGCGTTCGTTGGCGAGCAGCTGGACGACCTGGTCGGCCATGGCGTTGAACGCGACGGCGGCCGACTTGAGTTCCGGCGGCCCCTCCTCGGGGACGCGCGCGCCGAGCTTCCCCTCGCCCAGGTCGTGGGCGGCGCCCGCGAGGCGCTGGGCGGGCCGGACCATGCGGACGCCGAGCCGGTCGGCGACGGCGACGGAACCGACGACGAGGGCGGCGCCGACCCCGGCGAGAACGAGCCAGGCGGTGGCGACGCCGTTGCTGACCTCGCCCTCGGGCACGAAGAGTTCGACGACCGCGACCTGGCCGCTGCCGACCGCCGTGGGCTGGAGCAGCGCGAAGCCGCCCGGCACCTCGGTGATGGAGGCGCGGCCGAGCGCGCGCGTGGTGGCGAGGTCGGCCGTACCGGCCCGGCGGGCGCCGATCTCCAGGGCCCGCCCGCCCGGCCCGGCACCGGGCACGTGGACGGCGAGGCGCCCGGCGGCCCCGTCCTCGGTGGTGGCGACGGCCCTCTCCAGTTCGGCGCGGTCGGTGGTGATGGCGAGGACCGGGGCGAGACCGGCGGCCTTGCGCTCGGCGTTGGAGAAGGCCCGGTCGCGGGCCATCTCGGCGACGACCAGGCCGAGGGGGACGGCGAAGGCGACGACGACCATGACGGTGACCGCGAGGGCCACCTTGACGAGGGCCCATCTCACGAGCGCGGCCCCGCGCCGCCGTCCGGGCCCGTTCCCGCCCCCGCCCCGGCCTCCCGGGGCGGTTCGAGCTTCACCCCGACCCCGCGCAGGGTGTGCAGGTAGCGCGGGCGCGCCGCCGTCTCGCCCAGCTTCCGGCGCAGCCACGACAGATGGACGTCGATGGTCTGGTCGTCCCCGTACGCCTGCCGCCACACCTCCGCGAGCAGCTCCCTGCGCGGGACGACCACGCCGGGCCGCCCGGCGAGGTAGGCCAGCAGGTCGAACTCGCGCCGGGTCAGATCGAGCACGGCCCCGTCCAGTTCGGCCTGACGCCGCAACGGATCGACGGTGAGCCCGCCGACCCTGAGCACCCTCGACGGGGGCACCTCCCCGCTCCCGGCCCGCGCCCTGCGCAGGACCGCGGCCATCCGGGCCGAGAGGTGGTCCACCGAGAACGGCTTGGTGAGGTAGTCGTCGGCACCCGCGTTGAGGAGCCGTACGATCTCGGCCTCGTCGTCCCGGGCCGTCGCGATGATCACCGGTACGTCGGTGATGCCGCGCAGCATCTTCAGCGCCTCGGCCCCGTCCAGATCGGGCAGTCCGAGGTCCAGGATCACGACGTCGAAGCGGACATGGGCGACCTCGCGCAGCGCCTCCAGAGCCGTGCCGACGCTCCGTACGGTGTGGGATTCCGCGGGCAGCGCCGTCAGGTGCCTGATGAGGGCGGAGCGCACGAACGGGTCGTCCTCGACCACGAGCACACTTGCCATGGGCGGCACCGTACGCCATCCGGGGGACGGGCTACGCGGGTCCACCCGACCGCCCGCGCCGGCGCGGGGTGGTGCAGTATGGCCCGGATGCGAAGAGGACTCGTGCACGCGCTGGCCTGGTCGCTCGCCACCGGCGCGGCGGTCACCCTGTCCTGGTGGGGGGTGCACACGGTGCTGGCCGGCACCGCCTACGACCCGCCCCGCGCGCTGCCCCTGCCGGCCGTCGCCACCGGCGGCGAGGAACAGCGGGCGTCCTCCACCCACCGCCCCTCCCCGCCTCCTTCCTCGCCTCCGCCGCCGTCGCCGGCCTCCTCCGGCCCCGCCACCCCGGAACCGTCGGGGGACGGGGGCGCAGGCACCCGTGCACCGTCCTCCGCTCCTCCGTCGTCCGCGCCCGCGGCGCCGGCGACGACCCCGCCGGCCGCTCCGCCGTCCCGCGCGCGGGGCTACACGGTGGACGGCGGCCGGGTCACCTTCGATCTCGGGGAGTCCTCGGCCGAGCTGGTGTCGGCGACGCCCGCGTCCGGCTGGCGGATGCAGGTGTGGAAGCAGCCGTCCTGGATCCGGGTCACGTTCACCCGCGACGGCCGGGAGCAGTCGGTGTTCTGCGTGTGGCACGACACCGCGCCCCGCGTGCAGATCGAGGACCGGCGGGCGTAGTCGCCGTCCCGTCCTACCGGAAGACGGAGGGCGGCGGCACGGGGGACGGCTTGGCGCCGGCGTCGGTGACGGGGGCCGCCCCGCCGGTGAAGTCGGTGAGGGCGCGGCCGTGTTCGACCCGGCCCGGGTGCGGGTCGCCGGCGACCCGGCGGGTCAGCTCCGCGACCGGGAGTTCCCGGTCGGAGGCGACCAGCACCGCGTTGCCGAAGCGCCGGCCGCGCAGCACGGTCGGGTCGGCGACGAGCGCCAGTTCGGGAAAGACGCCCGCGGCCGTGGCGACCTGGCCGCGCAGATGGGCCAGGGGCGGGCCGTCGGCGAGGTTCGCCGCGTAGAGACCGCCGGGCCGCAGGGCCCTGCGTACCTCGGTGAGGAACTCGGTGCTGGTGAGGTGGGCGGGGGTGCGGGCCCCGCTGAAGACGTCCGCGATGATCAGGTCCGCCCAGCCGTCCGGCACCTTGCCGAGCCCGGCGCGGGCGTCGGTGGACCGGACGCGGACGCGGGCCCCGGGGTCGAGCGGCAGGGCGCGCCGGACCAGCTGGACCAGCGGCGCGTCGATCTCCACGATCTGCTGGGTGGAGCGGGGCCGGGTCGCGGCGACGTACCGGGCGAGGGTGAAGGCGCCGCCGCCGAGGTGGACGGCCTGGAGCGGCCGGTTCGGCGGGGCGGCGAGGTCGGCGACGTGGCCGAGGCGCCGCTGGTACTCGAAGGAGAGGTGGGCCGGGTCGTCCAGATCGACGTGCGACTGGGGGGCGCCGTCGATGAGCAGCGTCCAGGCGCGGGGCCGTTCCCGGTCGGGTATGAGTTCGGCGAGGCCGCCGTCGACGGTCTCGACGACGGACGCGGCTCCGGCCGCCCGGTCCCGCTGCTTGTTCCTGGCCACGGCCCCATTATCCGCGCCCGGCCGGTGCCGGTGCCCCGGAGGCGGCCGGCGCCCGGAGCGTGGGCCGTGGCGTGCTGCGGGCATGACGGAAGGCCCGGGCCGGGAGCGGGTCGGTGACCTGGGGCCGGTACGGGCGTGGCGGGCGTGACGTGCGCGGTGCGACGTCCTGCGACGGCGGGTGGTGCGGCTCCGTGGCGATCGCCGGCGGGTTCCGCGAAGACGGGTGCCGGGTGGATCAGCGGGTCAGCGGCAGCCGTCGGCCGCTTCGATCATGCGGGCCGCCTGTCCGAGGGCCTCGCGCAGGACCGCCGGGTCGGTGACCGTGCCGCTGTCCCCCGGCGGCAGCAGCCAGCCGGCCGGGCGCGGCGCGTCGCCCGCCGGTTCGGGCAGTTCGGGAAGTTCCGGCAGGCGCAGTCCCCGGCCGGAGGTCTGCGTACAGGCGCTGCCCGGCATGTCCCAGGCGGCCGCCGTCCCGGGCGGCACCAGGAAGCCGAGGGTGTCGCAGTCCCCGTCGTGCAGCACCGGCCCGACCACCGGGGCACCGCCGCGCCGCAGGATGTCGACGGCCTCCAGGCCCTGGCGGACCGGCACGGTCACCAGGTCGCAGGGGCCGGCGGGCCCGGTGGCGGGGGGCGCCGCGCCGGTCTCCGGGGCGGGCGCGGGCCAGGTGGCGGCGGCCGACTGCGATCCGATCTCCGACATGGGGGACCCCTCCTCGCTCCGGAGGAGACGCGTTCCGTCTCTCCATACGGTTCAACGCCCGTACGCGTCAACGGCTACGGCGGCACGCCGCCGCAAAGGATGGCAGTTCATGGCAGATCGCGGGCGAGATATCCGCTTTGTGGTCAAACTCAGCGTACGCATCCGGTCACAGCAGGTACGTTCTTGCCGCCGGAACACCCGGCAGCACCAGGAGAGGGCTCGGCCATGGCCATGTCACGGGCAGTTCCCAATCTCGCCTTCCGGCGGCTCCGCGGACAGCACTCGCCGGCGGAGTTCGCCGCCGCGGTCCGCCGGGCGGCGCGGGAGATCGGCGAACAGGTCGCGTGCGACGCCCGCTACATCGGGCGCGTGGAGGCGGGCGAGATCCGCTGCCCCAACTACGCGTACGAGCGGGTCTTCCTGCACATGTTCCCCGGACTGACCCTCGCCGACCTGGGCTTCTCCGCACGGGAGGCGGTGCGCGGCCGACGGCAGGCGCTCACGGCCGCGGTGCCACCGCCCCCCGCCGTCACGACCCGGAACGATGAGGAGAGCGACGTGCTGCGTCGCGCATTCATGACGAGCGGGACCGCCGCCCTGGCGGCCGCCTCGCTGGGACTCGGCGGCACGGCCGTCGCGATCCCCGCCCCCCGCGGCAGCGGCCACCGGATCGGCGAGGCCGAGGTGCGGGCCGTCGAGGAGGCCGTACGCCAGATCCGGCTGCTGGACGACCGGCACGGCGGCGACGGGCTGTACAAGGTCGCCGCGCAGCCGCTGCGCAGCGCCTACGCCCTGCTGGACGCGGGAACCACGGCCCGCCGCTCCACCGAGGACCGGCTGCACGCCGGTGCCGGTGAACTGTCGCTCTCCGTGGGCTGGCTGGCGCACGACTCCGGCCGCCACGAGGACGCGCGCTCCCACTACGCCGAGGCGCTCGCCACCGCGCGGGTCGCCGGTAACGCGGCGCTGGAGGCCCACGCCTTCTGCAACACGTCCTTCCTGGCCCGGGACACCGGCCGGCACCGCGAAGCGGTCCGCGCCGCGCAGGCCGGGCTGCGGGCGGCCCGGCCGCTGGGCTCGGCCCGGCTGCTCTCCCTGCTCTGCCTGCGGGAGGCCGCCGCCTGGGCCTGCCTCGGGGACCGGTCGGCCTGCGAGGAGGCCCTCGGCCGCGCCCACACCCACTTCGAGCGGGGCACGGCCGACGACGACCCCGAGTGGATGTCGTTCTTCGGCGAACCGGAGCGGGAGTCCCTGGAGGCGCACTGCTGGTCGGCGCTGGGCGACTGGGGCCGCGCGGCCCGCCACGCCCACCGCGCCACCGTCCTGCAGAACCCGCACTTCGCCCGCAACCTCGCGCTCTACCGCGCGCAGCTCGCCGGAAACCTGGCCCGCGCGGGCCGCCCGGACGAGGCGGAGGCGGAGGCCCGCCGCGTGGAGGAGTCCCTGGCGGGCATCGCCTCCGCCCGCATCGACGGCCTCCTCACCGACACCCGCCGGGTCCTGGCCGCGTACTGAGAAGCGGCGGCGGTACGGCTCGGGGCCGGACGCGGGTGGCCGGGGCCGGGACCCGGAAGCGACCCGGCGCGGTCGGTTCAGGCACCGAGTGGCTCCGCGCCAGGACTCGGCGGCGCGCTACCGGACCGGGCCGGCCAGCACGGCGGCGGCCCCGGCCCGGGGGCCTAGCGCTCCAGGTGGCCCGTGTCGTTCCAGCGTTCGATCGCCGGGGCGCCGTACGCCCAGCCGAGTACGGACAGGCTCGTCGGGTCGAGGCGGATGCGGGAGGCGAAGGAGACGTCCTCGCCCAGCCAGCGCGCGCCGATCGAGCGCAGGATGTGGCCGTGGGCGAAGACGAGGACGTCCCGGTCGGCCGAGCGCGCCCAGGCGACGATCTCGTCGGCGCGGGCGGAGAGCTGCTCCAGCGTCTCGCCCTCGGGGACGCCGTCGCGCCAGATCAGCCAGCCGGGCCGGCGCTCGTGGATCTGCGCGGGCGTCAGCCCTTCGTACGCGCCGTAGTCCCACTCCATGAGCGCGTCCCACGGCTCGGCCCGGTCGGCGAAGCCGGCGAGCGCGCAGGTCTCGCTCGCCCGGACCAGCGGGCTGGTGCGCACCTCGACGCCGGGCAGGCCCTGCCACGGCCCCCGGTGCAGGCGCTCGCCGAGCAGCTTCGCGCCGCGCCGGCCCTCGTCGAGCAGCGGGATGTCGGTCCTGCCGGTGTGCCGGCCGAGAAGCGACCACTCGGTCTGGCCGTGCCGGGCGAGCAGGATGCGCGGTGCCATGGAAGGGCTCTCCAGAGGTTCACGGTTCAAGGGATTCCCCTCCATCATCGCCCAGGCCGGTACGGCACCCGCCGGGGCGGGCCCCGTACCCGTCACGGCGGCCGGCTCCGTGGCGGAACCGCCCCCGGTTGTCGGTGGCGGATGCGAGACTTCCACGGGTGAGCACTTCCCTGGACCACGGCCCGTCCCGATCGCCGCAGCCACCCCTCCGGCAGCTGCTCGCCGAGCTGCGCGGACCGGCGGTCGCGCCGCGCCCGCTGGACGCGCGGGCGCTGGCGGCGCTCGCCGCCAACCCCGGTTGCCGCCGGCGCGCCCTGCTCGACGGGGCGGGTGTCGACAAGGCGGCCCTGGCCTCCAAGCTCGGCTCGCCGGCGCCGTTCGGGCAGTCGCAGTTCGCGATCGTGCGGGGCAACTCCTTCGAGGCGAAGGTCAAGGCGGACGGCGGGCGCGAGCTGCTGCGCCTGCTCGGCGTGGAGGACCCCGGCACCGTCTCCGTACCGGATCTGGCGGCGTCCGGGCCGCAGGGGCGGGCCGCCCGGACGGCGCTCGCGCTGCGGGAGGCGACCGCCGCCGGCGGCTGGTCGCTGCTCGACCATCCCATGCTGGTCCTGGAGGTGGCCGGATCGCCCGTGTACCTGGAGCCCGACGCGGTCCTGGTCCGTCCCGACGGGCGGTGGACGGTCGTGGAGATCAAGTCCTTCCCGATGATCGACGGCGCGGCCGACGCGGCGAAGGTGGGCGCCGCCGCCCGCCAGGCCGCCGTGTACGTGCTGGCCCTGGAGCGGACGGCGGCGGTGACCGAGGGCGCGGAGGTGGCGCACACGGTGCTGCTGGTCTGCCCCCGGGACTTCTCCAACGCGCCCACGGCCTCCCGGGTCGACGTCCGCAAGCAGCGGGCGGTCACCCGCCGCCAGCTGGCCCGGCTGACCCGCATCGAGGAGATCGCGGACGCGCTGCCGGAAGGCACCGGCTTCGATGTGACGGAGCGTTCGGCGGCGGAACTGGCCGAGGCGGTGGAGTGCGTGCCCCACGCCTACGCCCCGGAGTGCCTGTCCGCCTGCGAGCTGGCCTTCCACTGCCGGGCACGCGCCCGTGAGGCGGGCGCCGTGGAGACCCTGGGCCGTTCGGTACGGGGTGAGCTCGGCGGCCTGACCACGGTCGGCGCCGTGCTGGCGGCGGCGCGCGGCGAGGAGGGCGACCCCGGCGATCCCGCGGTGGCGGCCCTGCGCAGGGCCCGGGCCCTGCGCGACGAGGCCCTCGCGGGGACGGGGGCCGCCGCATGTCGCTGATCGCCACCCTGGCCCGGCTGGAGGCGGTGGAGTCCGGGCGTGCGCAGCCGCTGGCCACCGTCCGGCACCGGCACCTGTCCGACCGGCCGCTCGTCCTCGTCCCGCTGACCACCGCCGGTGAGGCGGGCGCCCCGCTCGGCGCCCTGGTCGGCACCGATCCCGAGCGGCCCCGGCTCCTGGTGGTGCCGCAGCCCCGGGACCGGGAGCTGCGGTTCGCGTTCCTCGCCGACCTGGCGGAGGAGGTCCTGCCGTACCTCGACGCGTACACGGACGTCGTGGAGATCGTCGAACGCAACGAGACGGATCCCGCGACCGGCAGGCGGACCAGGGTCGAGGCCGAGCTGTGCGCGGACGCGCCGCAGCTGATCGTGCCGAGCCGGGCGGGCGTCGAGTACGTACGGCTCCTCGGGCGGTCCATGCGTTTCCGGCGGACGGCCGAGCAGGACCCGGACGCGCCGTTCCCGGCGCCGCCCCGGGTGCCGCTGCTCGGGCGCTGGCTGACCCACTACGGGGAGCGGGCCCGGGTGCCCGGTTCCTCCCTGCTGCTCGCGGCGACCGACCTGCTGAACCGGCACTGGGCGACCGGCCAGTCCTCCCTGGAGGACCAGCACCTGGCCGCGCTGCTCGCCTGGATCGACCCGCCGGAGGGCGCGTCGGGCGCGGAGGCGGCCCTGCGGGCCGAGCTGGGCCGGGACGCGGACGGCGGGCTCCTGTGCCCGCCGGCCGGGCCGGCCACCGATCCGGCCTTCGACAACCGGCTCCTCGCGCCCGCGATCGAGCGCTACGACCGGGCCCGGCAGGCGCTCGGCGCGGCCGAGGACGGCGAGGCGGCCGACCGCGGTCTCGCCGGGCTGCACCGGGCCGAGCGGGAGCTGCGGCGCCTCGTCGCCTCCCAGCTGGAGCCCACGTGGGACGCGGTGTGGCGGGCGCTCGGGCTGCTGCGCGGGCTGCCGGAGGGGGCCCGGGTGGCCGAGCGCTGGACGGGTGACCGCTGGTCCTTCACCGCCCACCGGGACCGGGTCGCCGCGGGTGAGCCGCCCCAGCCGCGCCGGGACAGCGCGGTCGCGGCGGCGGCGAAGCTCGCGGCCCGGGAGCGGGCGCAGGCGCAGCTGGAGGCGCAGGAGGCCCTGGACGATCCGCTGGTCCTGGCCGGGCGCCGGCTCGCGGGCGAGGCGTTCGCCGCCGAGGTGGTGGAGGTGACGATGGCGTGGACGGAGTCGAAGCGGCCGGCGCCGCGCCCGCTGCTCACGGTCCGCACGGACGACCGGCCGCACCTGGCCGAGGGGGTGAAGGTCTTCCGTTCCCTGGAGGGCAAGCCGCAGGCGGCGGAGTTCGTCCGGTACGAGGAGGACGGGGCGCTGGTGCTGCGGCTGCTCGACCGGATGGGCCGGTCGAAGGAGCCGGCCGAGGGCTCGGTGCCGGAGAAGGGCGAGCTGCTGGCCTGGACCCTGTTCGAGCACGACCAGCGGGTGGGGCCGCGGCTGCCGGACCCGGACGAGACGCCCTGGACGCACGGCGGGCCGCCCGCCGGTGCCGACACCGCCGAACTGCCCGACGCCGTGACCCCCGAGGACCTGCTGTGACCCTGTTCGATCCCGGTGCCGAGGCGGCGCGGGCGACGTCCGCGATTTTGGCCGACACCCTGCACGGCACCTCCCGGGGTGTGGTGGTCGACTCCCCGCCGGGCGCCGGCAAGTCGACCCTGGTGGTGCGGGCGGCCCTGGAGCTGGCGGCCGCCGGACGGCCGCTGATGGTGGTGGCCCAGACGAACGCCCAGGTGGACGACCTGGTGCTGCGGCTGGCCGAGAAGCAGCCCGACCTGGAGGTGGGGCGGCTCCACTCGAACGACCGCGACGCGTACGACAAGGCGCTCGACGACCTGCCGCAGGTCCGGAAGTCGGCGAAGCCGGGGGAACTGACCGGGCTGCCGGTGGTGATCTCGACCGCCGCGAAGTGGGCGCACGTGAAGAACGTGGAGCCGTGGTCGTACGCCATCGTGGACGAGGCGTACCAGATGCGTTCGGACGCGCTGCTCGCGGTGGCGGGCCTCTTCGAGCGGGCGCTGTTCGTGGGCGATCCGGGGCAGCTGGACCCGTTCTCGGTGGTGGGCGCGGACCAGTGGGCGGGGCTCTCGTACGACCCGTCGGCCTCGGCCGTCTCCACCCTGCTCGCGCACAACCCGGAGCTGCCGCAGCACCGGCTGCCGGTGTCCTGGCGGCTGCCCGCCTCGGCGGCGCCGCTGGTGTCGGACGCCTTCTACCCGTACACGCCGTTCCGCAGCGGTACCGGCCACGGGGACCGGCGGCTCTCCTTCGGCGTGGCCTCGGACGGTTCGGGTCCGGACCGGGTCCTGGACGAGGCCGCCGCCTCGGGGTGGGGGCTGCTCGAACTGCCGGCCCGGCACACCCCGCGCACCGACCCGGAGGCGGTCGGCGCGGTCGCCCTGGTGGTGCGGCGGCTCCTGGACCGGGGCGGGGCGGCGGTCTCGGAGCGGTCGGAGCACCCGGTGCCGCTGACCCCGGACCGGATCGCGGTCGGCACCGCCCACCGCGACCAGGCGGCGGCGGTGCGGGCGGCGCTGACGGAGCTGGGCGTGTCGGGGGTGACGGTGGACACGGCGAACCGTCTGCAGGGGCGCGAGTACGACGTGACGGTCGTCCTCCACCCGCTCTCCGGGCGCCCGGACGCGACCGCCTTCCACCTGGAGACGGGCCGTCTGTGCGTGCTGGCCTCGCGCCACCGCCACGCGTGCGTGGTGGTGTGCCGGGCGGGCGTGGCGGAGCTGCTGGACGAGCATCCGTCGACGGAGCCGGTGCAGCTGGGCGTCACGGTGAAGTTCCCGGACGGCTGGGAGGCGAACCACGCGGTCCTGTCCCATCTGGCCGAGCACCGGGTGAGCTGGTCACCGTGAGGCCGGGGCCCGGAGCGTGGGCCACGACGCGCCCTTGCGGGGCGCGGGACAATGGAGGACGGCCCGGGGTTCCGGGCCGTCCGTGTGCGCGAGGAGGAGAAGTGCGATGGCGGAATCCGCGGAACGGAGCGGTCAGCGGCGGCTCAGGCCGACTCCGCTGATCTTCGAGCCTGCCGAGGCGACCGCCGACCCGGAGCACTTCTTCGACCTGGAGTCGATCGAGGACCCGAAGGAGCTGCTCGCCCGGGCGACGGAGCTGACGCTGGCCTTCCGGGCGGCGACGGACCGGGCGATCGAGTTCCAGGCGGTGGCGGCGGCGCAGCTGGCCGACCCGAAGCGGTTCGACCGGCTGACGGTGGCGGCCGTGGCGGAGCGGGCGGAGTGGACCGAGGACTACGCCCGCAAGATGATCGAGTTCGGCCGCGACCTGATCCGTACGAACGGACGCCCGGCGGAGGACTGAGGGGCGGCCGGGGGCCGGGGGCGCACGAAGGGGTCGCCGGGCGGGGCCGGACCGGTCCGGAGGCACCGGCCGTCTGGCATATGCGGGGCGTACGGTACTCCCCCGCCGGGGCTCCTGTCCGGGATTTCCGGAACTCTCGGCGACCGGATCGTCACCCCGGGTAGATGTGGACGCATGACGACCTGGCTGCGCGACGAGACCCCGCACGACATCTTCCGCTTCCTGCGCGAGGGCGACGACGGGCGCCACCAGACCGCCCGGGTGACCACCGCGGGGGCCGCCTGGCTGGCCTCGGCCGCCGGGGACCGGGGTGGGGCCCTGGAGCGCTGGGAGGCCCGGCCGGCCTCACCGGCCGTGCTGCCCTGCGGGACGCTCTTCGACGTCGTCAACGTGGACCCGGTCTTCGGGCGCCGCATGCTGGACCGCCTGTGGGAGGAGGGGCCCGGTTCGGGGCCGGTCGCCGTCCACCGGGGGCGGATGCTGCTGTTCGCCGCGCCCGGGACGGCCCAGCGTCTACCGGCGCTCCTGGAGTGGGAGGAGTGGGGCGACGCCGTGCCCCGGCCGCTCTGCCTCGGGGTCGGGGACGCGGTGACGGTGCCGGCGCTCGCGCCCGCCGGTACGGCGGGGCCGCGCTGGCTGGTCGCCCCCGACACCCGGTACCCGTGGCTGCCCGGGCCCGAGGTCGTGCTGTGGGCGTGCGTGCGGGCCGTCCGGGCGGCCTCCGCCGCCGACGTGCGGGTATCGATTTTTCCTCCCGCCGGTCCGGGTGCTAATGTCTACGACGTCAGCAGGCGCCGCTAGCTCAGTTGGTTAGAGCAGCTGACTCTTAATCAGCGGGTCCGGGGTTCGAGTCCCTGGCGGCGCACCGACAGAAGAAGCCCCTCGCGCAGGCGGGGGGCTTCTTCGTGCTCCGGAGAAGGCCGCGGCGGGGTTCAGCGGGTCGCGGCCGGGCTGATCTTGACCGTCCAGTCGCCGGTGCGGGTGCGCTCCACGACCTCCACCCGGACCGGCGTGCCCGGCACGGTGAGCGCCTCGCCCTCCTCCAGGGGGGCGTCCGCGAGCGGCGGGTAGACGGACCGCTCCCAGCAGGCCTCGGTGGCGGGGTGGGCGTCGACCACCTCGACCGGACCGTCACCGGAGGCCGCACCGCCGTCGACCCGGTAGACGAGGACCCCCTCGGTGCAGGTGTCGGTGTCGTTGCCGGTGGCGGCGCGGGCCTCGATCGCGAGGGCGCTGTCCCGGCCGGTGCGGACGACGGCGAGCCGGGTACCGACGCTGCCGCCGGCGCTGGGCCCGGCGGCGACCGGCTCCAGACCGACCACCCGGGGTTCGGTGCCCTGGACGCAGGTCACCTGGGCGCGGGTGAGCCAGCCGAGCTTCCACTTGTGCCAGGCGAAGAGGTCGGGGGCGAGCCCGAACTGGCTGCCCATGACGTCCCAGTCCCCGACGTGGGTGTCCCAGTCGCCCCTGCCGTCGGCCGGGCGGCGGTAGAGGTCGGGCAGGTCGAAGACGTGACCGGTCTCGTGCGCGAGGACGTTCCGGTCGGGCGGGTGGCGTTCGAAGACGGTGACCACCCGCTCGATGCCCGCGCCGTCGACCTCCAGGGGCCGTTCGAGGTTGACGACCTTGGTGGCGTCGGAGTCCACGCCGGGCGCGTCGGGGTCGGCGACCAGGTAGACGATGTCGTACCGCGAGAAGTCCACGGTCTCGTCGGCGGCGGCGATCGCGTCCCGCAGATAGGCGGCGCGTTTTCCCGGGTCCCAGTCCCGCCGTATGGCGTAGGAGGTCGATGCGCGCGGCATCGGCGTCCAGGTGGCCTGGGGGTGCGCGCGGAGGGTGAACCGGCCGTAGGAGGAGCGGGCGAAGTAGTCGCTGGTGGCAGGGAAGTGGTCGGCGGCCAGTTCGGCGGGGGTGGTGAGCGGGGTGGCGTCCGGGAACGACAGGAAGATCATGACGGCGTCGAGGGTGCGGGCGGGGCGCGGATACGCGTCGTTCCAGGTGTCGAGGCCGAGCGAGTGGTGCGCGGTGGTACGGGGCAGGGCGCAGGGGCCGGCCCAGGGCGCGCCGGAGGCGGGGCCCGCGACCAGGCCCGTGGCGGCGAGGGCGGTGAGGGCGGTGAAGGCCGCCGCGCCGGCGCGCAGCCGTGCGCGTTCCACTCCCCCGGGTGGCTGCTGACCCCTCACGTGGACCTCCGGTTCGGCAATGCGGGACACCCCACCCACCTTGTGGTGGTTTGCGAGGTTTCGCATGTTTCCGCTGCCCCGGTCGGGTGAGTGCGCCTCGCGCGGTCGACGCGACACGAGCGGAGAACAGTTCACGGAAAGTCACATTCGATCAGGTCGCCGTCGACCCGTGTCAGACCCGAGCAGAAACGATCGGGCAGGGCCGGACGGTGGGGAGCCTCACAGCCGCCGGGGCCCCTGCGGAGGCCCCGGAAGCTGGAAGGGCCCCCCGGCCTGCCTCTATGATCGGCTCACTTTCCTTGGCCGACCATCCCGACCACATGTGAACGGCCCGACTGCACTACGGGAGCGAGCGGTGAGCGGAACCCCCGAAGGACCGGTGCATCCTGAGCCGCCGGGCGTGACGCCCGCCGAGCCCACGCTCACGGAGCGTCACGTCGACCCCAACGCCGACCCCCGCACCGAGCCTCCTGCCCTACGCCGTCCCGAGCGCCGGCCGGAGCACCGCGCCGGGCACCCTCCCGAGTGCCGGCAGGAGGACCGGGCCGCGCGCCGCCGCGAGGCCGAACTCCGCGACCACAGCGCCGCCTTCCGCGCCGCCCAGCTCGCGATGGCCGTCGTCGACCGGAACGGCGTCGTGGTCGACGCCAACGACTCCTTCGGGACCCTCCTCGGCACCGAGGCGGCCTCCCTGCGCGAGCAGGCCGCCGCCGACCTCGTCGACCTCGCCTCCGACGGCCGCACCTGGCACGCCTACCGCGAGGTGCTGCGCGGCCACCGCAACCGCTTCCGCTGCACGCGCCGCCTCAAGCATCCCGACGGCCGGTCCCTGTGGGCCGAGGTCACCGTCTCCCCGGTCCCCGACAGCCGCCGCGTCCTGCTCTCCATCGCCGACATCAGCGACCGGCGGGAACTCCAGGCGCGCCTGCGCCACCTCCAGATGCACGACCCGGTGACCCGGCTGCCCAACCGCACCCTCTTCTTCGAGCGGCTCTCGGCCGCCCTGGAGGCCGCCGCCCAGGACGCCGAGCACGCCGTGGACCCCCACGACCTCCCGGAGACCCGGGCCGACGGGGACGCCCGGGGCGACGACCCGGACCCGTGGGAGTCGTCGCACGAGTCGTACCGGTCGTACGGGTATGGCAGAACAGGGCGGATCGGACTCTGCTACCTGGACCTCGACGGCTTCAAGGCGGTCAACGACACCCTGGGCCACCGCGTCGGGGACCGGCTCCTCGCCGCCGTCGCCGCCCGGCTGACCGAATGCGCCGACAGTGACGGCTACACCCGCAGCGGGGGCCACCTCGTGGCCCGGCTCGGCGGCGACGAGTTCGCGATCCTGGTCGAGGACTCCACCGGTACGGAACAACTGGCCGACCTGGCCCGGTCGGTGCTGCGCGCCCTCCAGCGGCCCTTCGACCTGGGCGGCCAGCGGCTCTCGGTCTCCGCCTCGATCGGCGTGGTCGAGCGCCTGGCCCACGGCACGACGGCCACCGGCCTCATGCAGGCCGCCGACACGACGCTGTACTGGGCCAAGGCGGACGGCAAGGCCCGCTGGACCCTCTTCGACCCGGAGCGCAACGCCCACCGCATGACCCGGCAGTCGCTCTCCTCCACGCTGCGCCCCGCCGTGGAGCGCGGGGAGTTCACGCTGGAGTACCAGCCGCTGGTCGGGCTGACCGACGGCGCGGTGCGCGGGGTGGAGGCGCTGGTGCGCTGGAACCACCCGCAGTTCGGGGTCCTCGCGCCGAATCGGTTCATCGGGATCGCGGAGGAGGACGGCTCGATCGTGGAGCTGGGCCGGTGGGTGCTGCGCACCGCCTGCCGGCAGGCCCGTCAGTGGCAGAAGGACCATCCGCGTGAGCGCCCGATCTTCGTCAGCGTGAACGTGGCGGTCCGTCAGGTGTGGGACTCCGACCTGGTGGCGGACGTGGCCGGCATCCTCGCGGACACCGGGCTCGCCCCGCACCTGCTCCAGCTGGAGCTGACCGAGTCGGCCGTCATGGGCTCGGCGGGCCGGCCGCTCCAGGCGCTCCAGGCACTGAGCGACATGGGGGTGCGGATCGCCATCGACGACTTCGGCACCGGCTACTCGAACCTGGCCTATCTGAGCCGTCTGCCCGTCTCGGTCCTCAAGCTGGACGGTTCCTTCGTGCGCGGCTTCCAGGACGAGGAGCACGCGAACCCGGCGGACCAGCTGATCGTGGAAGCCCTGGTGCAGCTGGCGCACCGGCTCGGGCTGACCGTCACCGCCGAGTGCGTGGAGACCTCGGGGCAGGCCACCCGGCTGCGGCGCATCGGCTGCGACACGGGGCAGGGCTGGCTGTACTCGCGGGCGGTGGCCCCCGACCGGATCGCGGAGCTGATCGGCGGGACCGAGCCCCTGCGGGTCTGACCCGGCGGGGGAAGGCCGGCGCCGGCTCACGGTCCGGCGGGACCACGGGCACGTACGGGCCGGTGCGGGCGCCGGGCATGGAACTGCCCCCGGCCGGAGGGACATTCCGGGCGGGGGCAGCGATCAGGCGGGGCCGTTCGGGCCCCGGGGGGCCGGCCGGGGCGGGGCGCCGCGGCCGGCCGGGTGTGGCGCGTCGATCAGGCGGGATCAGTCGGTCAGCAGGCGCCCTGGTCCTTCCAGACGCCCCACTCACCGGTCGTGCCCGGCTCCTCGTTCTGGGTCCACCACTGGGCCTTCCAGGTGCGGCCCTTGTGGGAGACGAGGCTGCCCGCGGTGTAGACGGTGCCGGCCTTGTACGCCGGGGCGGCGCAGCTGCCGGACGGCGGCGGGGTGGTGGGCGGCGTCGTCGGCGGGGTCGTGGTGGGCGGGGTGGTCGGGGGCGTCGTCGGCGGGGTGGTGGGCGGCGTGGTGGTGGCACCCAGCGCGTCGTTGATCTGCGTCAGCAGGGTCGCCCTGTCGTCCAGGCCGAGCAGCGAGTACATCATCGCGCCGGCCAGGCCGCGCTGCTTGCCGTACTCGACCCGGGCCTGGACCGACTTCTGGTTCAGGCCGGTGAAGAACTCGCCGTCCTTGTAGAAGTAGGAGGACTTGGAGCGGTCGTCCCAGAAGGTGGTCGCCGGGTTGTCGACGATGCCGCCGAGCTCCTTGTAGTGGGCGATGCCGGGCTGCTGGCTGAGCGGGCGGGCGGCCGAGCCGCCGGTGGCGGGCTGGGCGAGGCCGTTGGTGGTGCCGGCCGGGACGCCCTTCCAGCCGCGGTAGTAGAACTCGTAGCCGAGGGTCAGCTTGTTCGCGGGGAAACCGCCCGTGATGCCGTAGGCCGGGCTGCCGTCGATCCAGGCGTCGATGGCCGCGTCGATGCCGTACTTCTCGGTGCCGGGGGCGATGACGTCGGTCGGGTCGTCCGGCGAGGCGAACAGCGGGGACTGGTGGTACGTCGGCCCGTCGCCGTCCCAGGCGCCGTGCATGTCGTACGTCATGATGTTCGCGTAGTCGAGGTACGCGCCGATCTTGTCCGTCTCGATGTGCTTGATCTTGTCCTGGCCGGCCGGGAGAGCGGCGGTCAGCAGGTACTTCTTGCCGCCGTTGGCCGCGCCGTGCGCGTCGAGCTGCTTGCGGAACTCGGCGAGCAGGAGGGTGAAGTTCTGCTTGTCCTCGGGGCCGTAGTGGTTGCCGAGGTGACCGCCGGAGGAGCCGGGGTACTCCCAGTCGATGTCGATGCCGTCGAAGATCCCGGCGGCGGTGCCGGGGCCGCCGAAACCGCCCTCGACGGGCAGGTCGCCCTTGATGTACTGGTCGATGCAGGAGGAGACGAGCTTCTTGCGGCTCGCGTCGGTCTTCGCCGCGTCGTGGAAGTACTTGGAGTAGGTCCAGCCGCCGAGCGAGATGTTGATCTTCAGGTGGGGGTACTTCGCCTTCAGCTCCTTGAACTGGTTGAAGACGCCCACGATCGGCTGGTCCCACTTGTCGGCGACGCCGTCGACGCTGTCCGCCGCGGAGAAGGACTTCTGGTAGTCCGCGTACGAGTCGCCCGCGCCGTCCCCCGCGTTGGGGTTGTTGTCGTCACCCGCGGCCTTGTTGGCCATGAAACAGGTGAGGTTGGTGGGGTGGATGTTGCCGAACGAGTAGTTGATGACGTCCAGCTTGCCCGCGATGCCCCGGGTGTCGAGGTGCTTCGGGTAGAACGCGTTGCCGTACACGCTCCACTGGTCGTAGTACGCGATGCGGACGTTCCCCGCGGAGGCGGCGGTCGTGGTGTCGGCCGCCTGGGCGGAGCCGAGGCCGGCGGTGGCGGCGAGCGCGCCGGCGGCGAGGGCCGAGCTGAGCAGCGCGGCGATCAAGGGCTTGCGGGGGTGCACGTGCGGCCTCCGGGGGGGTACTGGGGGTACTGGGCTGTGCCGTACAGGAGTGGGAGAAGTGTTAACCGGCGTGTGAACGGCACGTCAATGGTCTGAACCAGATTGAGGACTAGACCAATTGGCGGGGGAAAGCCCTTGTCAGAGGCGCGCAGCACAGAAAAGAACCGCCCGCCACCATCGGTGACGAGCGGTTTAAGGTTCACTTAGGTTCGGCCCCGCCGCAGCTCCGGAAGGAACCAGCGCCCCGAAGAAAGTGGCCGGCGGACGGCGGAGTTCACGACAGCGGGGGCCGCTCCGGCAGTCGCGGCAGCCCGTACGCGTCGGCGATCAGCTCGTAGCTGCGCAGCCGGGCCTCGCCGCCGTGCACGTTGGCCGTCAGCATCAGCTCGTCCGCGCCGGTCCGCTTCCGCAGGTCGTCCAGGCCGGTCCGCACCTCGTCCGGGGTGCCGTACACGACGTTCCCCAGCCAGTCGTTCACGAACTCGCGCTCGGCCGGGGCGAACGCGTACCCCTCCGCCTCCTCCGGCGTCGGGATGAGGCCGGGCCGGCCGGTGCGCAGCCGGAGCATCGACAGCGCGCCGGTGAGCACCTGCCGGTGCGCCTCCTTCGCCTCGTCGGCGGCGAGCGCGGCCACGCCGATCAGGGCGTAGGGCGCGTCGAGCACCGCCGAGGGGCGGAAGGACTCGCGGTAGAGGTCGAGCGCCGGGATGGTGTTGCGGGCGGAGAAGTGGTGGGCGAAGGCGAAGGGCAGACCGAGGAGCCCGGCGAGCCGGGCGCTGAAGCCGGACGAGCCGAGCAGCCAGACCGGTGGCCGGCCCTTCGGGCCCTGCACCGGTCCCGGCACCGCGTGGATCCGGGCGTAGGGGTGGCCGTCGGGGAAGTCGTCGTCCAGGAAGCGGGTCAGCTCCGAGAGCTGCTCGGGGAAGTCGTCGGCGCCCTCCTGGAGGCGGTCGGTGCGGCGCAGCGCGGCGGCGGTGGCGCCGTCGGTGCCGGGCGCGCGGCCGAGTCCGAGGTCGACACGGCCCGGGGCGAGCGCCTCCAGGGTGCCGAACTGTTCGGCGACGACGAGCGGGGCGTGGTTGGGCAGCATCACGCCGCCGGAGCCGAGCCGGATGCGGTGGGTGTGGGCGGCGAGATGGGCCAGGATCACGGCCGGCGAGGAGGAGGCGACGCCCGGCATGGAGTGGTGCTCGGCCACCCAGTGCCGGTGGAAGCCGCGCCGCTCGGCCAGCCGGCTGAGCTCGACGCTGGTGGCGAGCGCCTGGCTCGCGGTGCGCCCGCTGCCGACGGTCACCAGGTCCAGGACGGAAAGGGGTACGGGTGCGGTCCCCCGCGCCTCTCCTCGAATGCTGTCACTCACCGTCTGGACCCTCCTCGGCACCTGTGCGTCGTACCCCGGCCAGAACAGGAGGGCGTCTCCGGTTATTCCCCGCCGGGGCCGCTGCGGCTCCGGCCGTCCCCCGGCGGGCGGTTTCCGGCCACCGGAGAGGGGGCTCGGCGGCCCGTCCCTCCACAAAAAATCTTCCCGCCTCCACACGCCCGACACGGAGCCGAACACCCGTCCGCACCGCGCTGACCTCGCAGTCTCGGGATCACTCATGACGCTGGCATATGCCAGAGTGGAGCGCCCCAGCGTACGGCGCGGGTCCTCCGCAGCATTCTCGCCAACAGCCGCCCCGTAAACGGCCCTTGGCGGCTATCGTGGTACGGAAGCTTGCGGTCACAACCTGGTAGGGGGAAACCGTGGCGCTGAAGCCCGAGCCCACCGCACCGTTCCACTCGGTGCAATACGCCCTGCGCGTCCTCGAGACGGTCTCACGGCACGGTGGCGGGGTGACGGACGTCCAGATCGCGCGCGAGACCGGTCTGCCCGTCGCCCACCTGTCCTCCCTGCTGCTCATGCTCCGCCGTGAGGGATACGTCGAGCAGGTCGCCGACGGCGCCTATGTGATCGGGGACTCCCTCGTCCTCCTCGGTTCCGGCCTGACCCGCCGCGAAGCGCTGGAGGCCAAGCTCCAGGAGACCCTGACCGAGCTGCGCGACTCCGTCGGCGCGGCCGTGTACATCAGCCGGTACATCGACGGCGAGGTGAAGATCACCCAGTTCGCCGACGGCCCGCGCACGCCGAAGGTGAACGAGTGGGTGGACTTCCGCTCGGCCGCCCACGCCAGCGCGGTCGGCAAGTGCCTGCTCACCCAGCTCGACCAGAACGGCCGTCGGGACCACCTCGCCCGGCACAAGATCGCCCGGCTGACGTCCAGGACGATCACCAACGAGAAGGTCCTCTTCTCGAAGCTCGACAGCCAGCCGCCGACCGTCCCCGTGCTCGACCTGCAGGAGTACGCGGTGGGCACGGTCTGCGCCGCCGTCCCGCTGACGGCCGGTTCCGCCGTGGGCTGCCTCGCGCTGTCGCTGCCGATCGAGCACGCCCACCGGCTGCGCTCGGCGGCGGACACCCTGAACCGCAGGGCGGCGCCGGTGGTGCTGTCACTGGCGATCTGACCCGATCCGGCCCGCGGGGCCCGTCCGGGGCGCACCCCGGACGGGCCCCGCGGGGTGGTCGGAAGCACCCCTCGGGAGCAGGTAGTATTTTCTTCGTCAGCAGGCGCCGCTAGCTCAGTTGGTTAGAGCAGCTGACTCTTAATCAGCGGGTCCGGGGTTCGAGTCCCTGGCGGCGCACCGACGGAAGAAGCCCCTCGCGGAAGCGGGGGGCTTCTTCGTGTCGCGGGTACGGTGCCGGGGCCCGGCTCCCGGCCGGTTCACGCCCGCAGGTAGGTGAGGACGGCGAGGACCCGGCGGTGGGTGTCCTCGGCCGGGGGCAGGTGCAGCTTGGCCAGGATGTTGCCGATGTGCTTGCCGACGGCCGCCTCGGTCACCACCAGGCGCCGGGCGATCTCCGCGTTGGAGTGTCCCTCGGCGACCAGCGCCAGGACCTCGCGCTCGCGCGGGGTCAGCGCCTCCAGCGGATCGCGGTGCCGGCGCAGCAGCTGCCGTACGACCTCCGGGTCGACGACCGTGCCCCCGGCGGCGACCCGGGCGAGGGCCTCCACGAACTCCTCGACCTGCCCCACCCGGTCCTTCAGGAGGTAGCCGACGCCGGTGCCCTCACCGGTGTCGAGGAGGTCGGCGGCGTAGCTGCGCTGCACGTACTGGCTGAGGACGAGGACCGGCAGCGCGGGCCGCTCGGCGCGCAGGGCGACCGCCGCGCGCAGCCCCTCGTCCTGGAAGCCCGGCGGCATCCGTACGTCGGTCACCACGATGTCCGGTTCGTGCGCGGCGACGGCCTCGCGCAGGGCGTCGGCGTCCCCGACCGCGGCGACGACCTCGTGGCCGAACCGGGCGAGGAGCCCGATCAGGCCCTCCCGGAGGAGGACGCCGTCCTCGGCGAGGACGACGCGCAGGGGGCGGTCGGCGACGGGCACGGGATCTCCGCTCGTAGCAGGGTCGGCCCGCCGGGCGGGCTGGTGATCGTCAGTGTGCCATCGAGGACGGCGAGCCGGTCCGCGAGCCCGGTGAGCCCGGAGCCGCGGGCCGGGTCGGCGCCGCCGCGGCCGTCGTCCTCGACCTCCAGGCGCAGTGTCCCGCCGGTGAGCCGGGCGGTGAGCCGGGCCCGGGTGGCGCCGCTGTGGCGGGCGACGTTGGCGAGGGCCTCGCAGCCGGCGAAGTATCCGGCGCTCTCCACGGCCTCCGGCAGCCGGGGCAGTTCCAGGTCGGTGTCGACCGGGACGGCGGAGCGGTCGGCGGCGTCGGCGAGGGCCGCGTCGAGCCCGTAGTCGGTGAGGACCTGCGGCCGGATGCCGTGGATCAGCTCCCGCAGCTCCGCCAGGACCCGCCCGGCCTGCTCGTGGGCGCGGGCGAGCTGGTCGGCGAGCGGGCCGGGCGGGGCGTCGAGCCGGGCGAGCCCGAGGGTCATGGTGAGGGCGACGAGACGCTGCTGGGCCCCGTCGTGGAGGTCGCGCTCGATGCGGCGGCGCTCGGCCTCGAAGGCGTCGACGAGCCGGGCCCGGGAGGCGATGACCTCCCCGATCGCACCCTCCGGGGCGGACGCGCGGGGGGCGAGCAGGGCGCGGGCGAGGGCGGCGCGGGCTCCGGCGACCGCGCCGAGCAGGTAGGTCAGGAGCACCAGGAGGACGGCGCCGAGGGCGGCCGCCACGAAGGCCTCCGGGTAGGAGGTGACCAGGTAGGCCTTGACGACCTTGGTCTCGTGGCCGTCGGCGGCCAGCTGGAGCGGGGTGGTGAGGAGGACGGCGGGCAGGCCGAGCCCGACGGCGAGCGCGAGGAGGTCCAGCGGCCACAGGACGGTGGCGAGGAGCAGGGCGTACGCGAGTTCCCGCCAGGTGGCCCGCTCCCCCGCCCGCCGCCGCAGCCAGGCGGCGAGGCCGGGCGCTTCCGGCAGCCGGTGCGGGTCGCCGACGGGGGCGAGTTCGGCGAGCCGCAGACGCCGGCGCTCCAGGGCACCGACGGCGACACCGGCGAGCAGCAGGAAGGGCAGCCCCACCAGGAGCAGCGAGCCGAGGACGAGCACGGCGAGCACCAGACAGGCGGCGGCCCCGGCGAGCGCCCCGCTCCCCAGATAGGCGGCGGCCCGCCAGGGCCACGGCCCGAGGACGTAGCGGGGGCGGGTGATCGCCTGCCAGGGGGTACGGATCTCCATGGGCGCCCACGCTAGGCGGCGGCGGGAGGCGGGGGCCATGGGCCTGGGGGGTGGAAGGGGGTGGGCCTGGCCCTACCGAAGGGCGCGGCCCGGGATGGGCGGAGCCGGGTGCGGCTCGGGGTGCGGGAGGCCGGGGTGCGGCTCGCGCCCCGGCCTCCCGCCCGGCTCCGTACCCGCCCCCGGTCCCTCAGGGGCCGGCCGGTGACCGGCGTACCGTCAGAACTGCACGTCCGAGCAGGCGTAGAACGCGTTCGACGTGTCCGCGACCGTCCACACCGCCAGGATGAGGTGCCGGCCCGTCTTGCCCGCCGGGATCGTCCCGGAGTGCGAGAGCGTCGACGGCGGCTGCTGGCTGTTGTAGGGGACGGTCAGGAACGGCTGGGGGTCCAGCGCGGCCCGGGTCAGCTTCTGACTCGGGTCCCAGCCGTTCCTGGTGATGTAGTACCGGAAGTCGGTGGTGCGGTGGCGCGCCGTGAACTGCCAGCGGAAGGTGTGGCTCTGCCTCGCCGTGACCCGCGTCGCGGGCCAGGTGCCGCCCCGGGGGTCGTCGAGCTGGGCGAACTGCGTGAGCCCGGCGGAACAGATCTTTCCGTCGGCGGGTCCGCCCGCGGGGAAGCCCTTCGGCCCCTCGACCGACTGCGGCTCCCACTGGATGGAGCCGCAGTTGCTCACGGTGCCGTTGGCGCACAGCTTCTGACGGCTGATCGGCGAGTCGGTGTAGCCGTGGCTGTTCGCGGTGCTGGTGGCGAGGAGGGAGGCGGCTGCGACGCCGAGCGCCACGGCCACCACCCCTGTCTTTTTGCGCATGCTGTCGCTCCAGGAGAACGTGGGGGTGTTCTGTGGGCTGTGCTGCACGCGTGCGGTGACACTGATTCCGGTCTAGACCAAGTATCAAGGTAAAGACGAAAGTTGAACATGTCCATACCGGCGGAGAGGCCGGGAAAGGCAGCTCACGCGCCCTCTCCCGGCCCCGTACGACCGGTGTAGAACGCCACCGTCAGATCCTTCACCAGCGCCTTGCGCTCGTAGTCGTCCAGCTCGACCAGACCACGACTGGTCAGCCGGTGGACCACGTCGTCCACGGCGTCCACGACCGAGGTCAGCACGCTGTCCCGGTGCTTGGCGTCGATCGCCGCGATCCGGCGCCGGCGCATCGCGGCCGCCACCTCGGGGGCGTACTCGATCCGCGTCGGCTGCGCCGAGAACACGTCCAGGCCGACCGGGGCGCACTCCGCCGACAGCATCCGCGTCAGCGCCTCCCCGACCGCCTCCGCGTCCCGGAGCGTCGGCGCGTCCTCGTGGAAGGCGTCCGCCGGGAGCTGCGAGAGCACCCGCGCCATCGCCGCCTCCACCTGCTCCCTCAAGTACTCCTCGTGGCCGTCCACCCCGAGCGCCGCCCGGACGGTGTCCCGCACCCGCCAGACCACCAGGACCACCACGTCGAGCGCGGTCCCCTTCGCGTCCACGGCGGGCAGCGGCTCGCTGCGCCAGTGCCGCAGCCGTACGTCGACCCGGCGGCGCAGCAGCAGCGGGCTGATCCAGACGAGTCCGGTACGGCGGACGGTGCCGCGGTAGTCCCCGAACAGGGTCAGCACCCACGCGTACCCGACCCGGCCGCGGCCGAGCCCGCCGAAGGCGAACAGGGTGAGGACCACACCGAGGGCGAGCAGCGCCCACTGGCCGAGGTGGATGCCGTGGTACGGGCGGTGCGGCAGTCGCAGCATCCGCTCCAGCTCACCGGGCACGACCCCGGTCCACCACACGACGGCCGCGCACGCGGCGAGCGCGAGGGCCCCGCCGGCGATCCCCAGCCAGCCGGGCAGGACGGACGCGGGGCGTTCGACGAGGTCCGGGTCGGCGGTGGGCGCGGGGCGGGCGGCGGGCCGGGCGGCGGGCGTCCTCACCCGCTCCTCCTCGGCCCCCTTGCCCCTCCGGTCCCCGGGCGGGGCCGCGGGGTCGGGGCGGCGGACCCGGAAACCGGCGGTGCCGGTCGGCGGTGCCATGGCGACGGTGTCCGGCCCGCCGTCGTCGTCCACCGGGACGGAGGAGGCGGTGGCGGGGCCCGACGCGTCCCGGAAGAGGAGGTGCACGGGGATGGAGCCCGTGGTCTCCGTCCCGATGACGTTCTTGCGCCGCACCGGCCTCGGGGTGGCGGTGCCGACGCCGGCGATGGTGATCGGCCCGAGGTCCGGCAGCTCGTACTCCGGCTTGAACACGGGCACCTCGGCGGCGGCCGGCGCCGTGGCCCTGTCCTCGGCGGGCCTCGCCTCGGGCCCACGCTCGACCCCCCGCCCGGCGACCCGCGACGCGGTGGCGCCCTGAACCCCGCCGGGGCGGGAAGCCGGAGCGGAGCCGGCGGGCCGGCCGGCGGAGGCGGGGCCGGTGTCCTGGGCCGAACCCGGGCCGGTGGGGCGGGCGTCGGAGGCGGTGGGGCCGGGGGCCCCGTTCACGGCGGCCGGATCCGGCCGGGTGGCGGAGGAGGGGGGGCCGGCACCGGGCCGGTCGGCAGGGGCAGGACCGGTGTCCTGGGCCGTAACCGAGCCGGTGGGGCGGGCGTCGGAGGTGGCGAGGCCGGGGGCCCCGTTCACGGCGGCCGGATCCGGCCGGGTGGCGGAGGCGGTGGGGCCGGGGGGCTGGGAGCCCGTGGGCGTGCCCGGCGACGTGGCGACCGGGGCGCTGTGGGCGCGGGACCGCCCGGAGTCCTCCGAGAACCCGGACGCTTTCGACGGGGCGGGATCGGCGGTGGCGCCTTCGGCGGGAGCAGGGGTGCGCGCCTCGTCGGTCTCCGTGGGCCGGGGCGTCCGTTCCGCTCCGGCGGACGGGGACGGCTCGGCGCCGTCGGTCTTCGGCGGCACGGCCGGAGCTTCCGCCGTGGCGGGCCGCGCGTGCGCGGGCCGCCGGGCCGGGACGTCCCCCCCGGCGGGGGCCGTCGACGGCGAAGGTGGGGCTCCCGGAACCGGTACGGCTTCCGCAGGCGCGGCGTCCGGCCGCCCGGCCACGGGGTCCGCCCCCGGGGTGAGGAGACGGACGTGGGTCGGGGGCTCGGGCGGTGCGGAGACGACCGCGGCGGTGGCCGCGGGCGCCGGGACCGCGGCGGACGGCTCGGGTCCGTCGCCGGACGTGGGCGGGGTCGGGGCCGCGGCCGGGGGTGTGGCGCGGGCCGGGGACGTACGGGGAAGCGTGCCGTCCGTCAGGCGTCTGGCCGTGCGCGCGGCGTCACGCGAGGCCGCCGCGCCGGAGTCCGGCGGGTTCGGGGTCGATGCCGTCATTCGGGTCCACCTCATGCTCTCGGGGTCATCGGAACAAACGCCGCCAGGTCTCCGGGCCCGGGTAGCCGTCGGCCGCTCCGCCGCGCCAGCCCTGAGCCCGCTGGAACGCCTCGACGTTGCGGCGGTCCGCCTCCGTCCAGCGCGGACCGGGTCCCGACAGGTAGTGCTTGCCGAAGCCCCGCTTCACCAGTTGTTTGCCCAGCTTCTCCACATATGCGTTGGATTGGCCCGGACGGAAGTAGCCACGCCCGGGAAACGCCGTCGCATGTGCGCTCGGACCGCCCGAACCACTCGAACCGCCGATGCTCCGGCCGCTTCCGGTCACGAGGAGCCGCCAGGTGTGCGGACCGGGCAGACCGTCGGCCTCCTTGCCCTTCCACCCCTGGGCGCGCTGGAAGGCCTGGGTCGCGCGGCGGTCGGCCTCGCCCCAGCGCGGGCCGGGGCCCTCGCGGTAGAACTTCTTGCCGCCGCGGGCGGCGAGGAGCTTGCCGAGCCGCGTGACGTGGGGGTTGCGGGCGCCGGGCCCGAACATCGCCGTGCCGGGGTAGGCCGACGCCGCGGGCGGGGTGGGGATGGCCGGGTCGGTGGGCGGCGGCGTGGGGGTGGTGGGGGTCGACCCGCCGCCGGTGCCGCCGCTGACGACGCCCTTGTAGCGGTAGGCGACGTAACGGTCGGAGTTCTCCCAGTACGCCATCGGCGTCGCCTGCTTCCGCGTGTGCGGCTTGGTCTGCTCGTACGCGACGTAGGCGGTGTGGGTGTAGTCGGTCCAGCCGCCGAAGATCGTGACGTGCGAGCCGCGCGTCGGGTTGGCCGGGTTGTGGAACAGCAGGATGTCGCCGGGCTGGAGCTCGGCGCGTTCGATGCGGGTGCCGAAGCGGTCGAGGCTGCCGGTCCACTCGTTGCTGCGCAGGTTCCAGGCCATGGAGATGTAGCCGGAGCAGTCCTGGCGGTAGCCGTCCGTCCAGTACTTCTCCATGGAGTACGGGACCTTCGCCGCGACCCACTTCTTGGCCCGGTTGATGATCTCCGCGCGGGTCGTCGTGTTCAGGGACTCCGTGGAGATCTGGCTGGTGGAGGGGAGGGAACCAGGGGACGGCTGGGAGCCGGGGCCGGGCGCTCCGTGGAGCGGTTCACGTCCGCCCTGCGGGGTCTCCGGCCCGTCGGCCGGGGCGGCGCGGGCGGCGTGCTCACGGAGGACGGCCGGCTCACCGGCGGCGCCCGCCGCGCGGTGTACGGAGGACGCGGCGCCGTGGGCGGCCGGGGCGTGCGCGCCCCCGGGGTGGCCGGAACCGGCGGGGTGGGCGGGACGGGCGGCGTCCGGCGGGGTGAACGGTTCCGCCAACGGGGAGAGGGCCCCCGCCGCCGTGGCCCCTCCCCCGCCCAGGACCACACCGGCCGCCGTCACCAGGACCAGTGCGCGGCGGGGGCCGTGCGCCGCCGGGTGGCCGCCCAGCCGGACGGGCAGGCCCAGGGCGAGGTCACGCCGCTGCCGCACGCAGCCCGGGCAGGCACAGTCGGCCGCGGGTTCGACTTCCTCGAAGACCGGCACGCTCATGCGATTCCCCTCCACACTCGTCAAGATCTTTTGGGCCTCGGTTGGGCGCCAGTGTCTCAACTGTCTGGACAAATCGCATTTTGACGGATTGAAGGCCTGATACGACCATCCGACAGGCCGGAGGTGGCCGGTATTGGTCAGGAGCACACCTTCGCGTCAGGTAGAGTTATCCCTGTCAGCAGGCGCCGCTAGCTCAGTTGGTTAGAGCAGCTGACTCTTAATCAGCGGGTCCGGGGTTCGAGTCCCTGGCGGCGCACAGACGGAGAAAGCCCCTCGCGAGAGCGAGGGGCTTTCTCGGCTTTCCGTCCCTTTCCGTCCCTTTCCGTCCCCGTCCGGATGGTTCCCGCCGGCGGCTCGCCCGCCGTCGGTCGCCGGTCGTCAGTCGCCGGCCGGCGCCTTCGCCGTCAGGTAGCCGGAGACCACCACGTTGGCCGTGTACGTGCCCGTCGCCCGGTCGAAGGTGCCGCCGCAGGTGATCAGGCGGAGTTCGGGGCGGTCGGGGTCGCGGGGACCGTAGGCCTTGGCCGGGTCGAAGCGGTCGCGGGGGAAGACCTGCACGTCGTCGACCGTGAATTCCGCGACCGTGCCGTCCGTCCGGGTGATGCGGACCTTCGCTCCGGGGCGGACCGCGCTCAGGCCGTAGAAGACGGCCGGGCGGGTCTCGGTGTCGACGTGGCCGACGAACAGCGCGGCGCCCGCCGCGCCCGGCCGGGTGCCGGGGGCGAACCAGCCGACCGTGCCGGGGGTCTCGTACGGCGGCGGGTCGATCGCGCCCGCCGCGTCGAGGCCGCGCGGCACCACCGGGGCCGCGATGCCGAGGGAGGGGATCTCCACCCGGCGCGGCTCGGCGGGGGTGATCGGCGCGTGGGGCGGGGGCAGCTCCGCGCCGAAGGGGCGGCCCGCGGCGGCGATGTCGCCGGTGATCGGCCCGGAGCTGAGGCCGGGGCCCTCGCCGGCGTCCCGGTGCCAGAGCCAGAGGCCGAGGACGAGGGCCGCCCAGGCGACCCCCGTGACCGGCCGGCTCGCGGCGCCCACGGTCAGTCGGCGCCCGGACCGGCGCCCGGGCCGCCCGTACGGCCGTCGGTGCGGTGCCGGCGGGCGCTGCGGAACGCGACGGCGACGGCGGCGACGGCGGCCATGCCGAGGCCGAGCAGGCTGTACGGGGTGCCGAGGCCGCTCTCGTCGGCGGTCTGCGCCATGCCGGGGGCCGCCGGGGCGGCGAAGGCGGCCGTGCCGCCGCCACCGGCCCGTACCGGGGCGACGGGCGTCGCGTGGTGGCTGGGCCGCGGGGCCGCCTCGTGCGTCGGCACGTGGGTGGGCGGCCGGTGGGCGGGGTCGTGCGGGGGGCGCGCCGATCCGACGCGGAGCACGCCGGCGTCGGGGTGGTCGTGGCCGTCGCAGGTCACATCGACCTTGTACGTGCCGTCCCGCAGCCCGGACCGCACCGTGGCACCGCCGGCGAGCGGGACCTTCCCGCGGTCCCGGCCGGTGAGCTCGACGTCGGCGACGAAGGCCTTCGACCGGGCGGCGCCGGTGGTGCCCCGGCAGCCCTCGACGCGGACGTCGACGTCGGCGCCGGGGGCCGCGGTGGCGGGGGTGACGGTGACCTTCACCCCGTCGTGGGCCTGGGCGACGCCTGCCATCGGGGTGAGGGTGAGCACCAGGGCCGCTCCGGCGGCACCGAGAGCAATGGGACCAGAACGCATCGTGACCTCCTGATTGGCAGGGTCACCCGGATCGGCGCGTTTCGCATCCGCAGAAGGCGGCCGGTACGCCGGAGGGAGACCCCCCGGCCGGCGGCCCCGGACCCGGCGGGCCGGACCCGGCGGGCGGGCTCCGCCCGCGTCACACCCGGTCGACGATGTCCGCGATCGAGTCCACGATCGTGGAGGGCCGGTAGGGGAAGCGGTCGATCTCCGCCGGGGTCGTCAGGCCCGTCAGCACCAGGAAGGTCTGCATGCCGGCCTCCAGACCGGCGAGGATGTCGGTGTCCATCCGGTCACCGATCATGGCGCTGGTCTCGGAGTGGGCGCCGATCGCGTTGAGGCCGGTGCGCATCATGAGCGGATTGGGCTTGCCCGCGAAGTACGGGTCCTTGCCGGTGGCCTTGGTGATGAGCGCGGCGACGGAGCCGGTGGCGGGGAGCGGGCCCTCCAGGGACGGACCGGTCTCGTCGGGGTTGGTGCAGATGAAGCGGGCGCCCGCGTTGATGAGGCGGACGGCCTTCGTCATGGCCTCGAAGGAGTAGGTGCGCGTCTCGCCGAGGACCACGTAGTCGGGGTCGTGGTCGGTGAGGACGTAGCCGATGTCGTGCAGCGCGGTGGTGAGGCCCGCCTCGCCGATGACGTACGCGGTGCCGCCCGGCCGCTGGTCGTCGAGGAACTTCGCGGTGGCGAGGGCCGAGGTCCAGATGTTCTCGACGGGCACCTCCAGGCCCATGCGGGCGAGGCGGGCGTGCAGGTCACGGGCGGTGTAGATCGAGTTGTTGGTGAGGACCAGGAAGGGCTTGCCCGTCTCCCGCAGCTTCTTGATGAACGCGTCGGCGCCGGGGATCGGCACGCCCTCGTGGATGAGGACGCCGTCCATGTCGGTGAGCCAGGATTCGATCGGCTTGCGTTCTGCCATGGGTGCGGGACTCCTGCCGTACGGGTGCGTCCGGGCCGTCCGTCCGGTCCGATCGGTCCGTCGTCCGATCGGCGCGTCCGGTGCGGGCCCGGGACGTGCGGTGTGCTGGGGGCGCCGCGACTGCGCTGTGGCGACGCCCCCAGGGTAATCAGGAAGTGCTGATCTTGACCCCGTCGACCACCCAGTACCAGTTGTTGGCACCGGTGTAGCGGAAGCGGAAGCTCACGCTGGAGGCGCCGGCCGGGACGGGGACGGTGAGGGACTGGGGCTGGGAGACGACGTCGGTGGTGTAGCTCGTGACGAGGGAGGGCGTGCCGCCGTTGAAGGAGGCCAGGACCTGGGCGGTCTGGGCGCCCTCCTGCCGGTAGTGGGTGGTGAAGGCGAGGGTGACGCGGGTGGCGCCGGAGACCGCGTACGCCGGGGTGACGAGGGTCGAGTCGTACGTACCGGAGAAGGACTTGTCGGCCCATTCGTCGGAGTCGGCGACGGCGAAGACGCCCCGGGAGCGGACGTTGAGCTCGCGGGACTGGTCGCGCTGGGAGCGGGACCAGAACTCGTCGGTGGCGAAGGCCCAGCCGCGCCACTCGGTCACCCCGCCGGTGCCCATGGCGTTGTTGATGACGGACCAGCCGCTGGGCGGGGTGTGGGTGAAGCCCAGGACCCCGCTCGGGATGCCGGTCTCGTCCACGCGGCCGGTGAGCGATCCGTACAGGCTGTCGAAGGGGTCGGTGGAGCGTTCCTGAAGGGGCTTGCCGTCCAGGCCCCAGGCCGGGTCGGGGACGATGCCGAGCTGGCGGAAGACGGTGGCGGCGACGTCCACGAGCCGGGTGTCGACGGGGCGGGCGCCGGCCGCGATGCCGGGGCCCTGGGCGAGGACGAAGGTGCGGCGCTCCTCGACGGCGGACCCGCCGTGGCCGCCCGCGTCGGCGTGGCCGTGGTCGGTGGTGACGATGACGGTCCAGCGCTCGGTGGCGTACGCGGGCCGGGCCTTGATCGCGGCGAGGAGCCGGCCCAGGTAGGCGTCCTGGACGGCGATGGCGTCGAGGTACTTCTGACTCGCGGCGCCGTAGGAGTGGCCCGCGGCGTCGGTCTCGCCGAAGTAGACGAAGAGGACGTCGGGGTTCTGGTGGCGCAGCACGTCCTCGGTGATGTCGGTGATCACCTTGTCGTTGACGGCGTAGTCGTTGTCGTAGACCAGCTTGGCGTCGGCGCCCGGGGTGACCGTGCCGTGGGTGTCGAGCTCGGGCCAGTCGACGGCGGCGTAGAGGGACAGTCCGGGCCGGATCTGGTGGAGGCGGGCGAGGAAGCCGGGGTAGCGGGCGTAGTTCTTGCCGGTGAAGGTGTTGTCCTTCACGCCGTGCTTGTCGGGCCAGACGCCGGTCGAGATCGTGGACCAGCCGGGTCCCGAGGAGGTCGCGGCCATCGGGTGGGCGTAGAGCAGGGAGCGGCCGAACGTGCCGTTCGCCATGAGGGACTTCAGGGTGGGCGCCTGGGCGGCGTCGATCCGGTCGTACCGCAGGCCGTCCATGCCGACGACCAGCACCTTGTCCTTGCTGGTGCCGTCGGGGAGGACCGGCGCGGCGGCGGCGCGGGCCCCGGGGGCGGCGGCGAGGGAGGTGGCGGCGACGGCCGCGGTGGCCCCGGCCGCGGCGAGCACGGTGCGCCGGGAGACGGTGCCGCCACCGGCGGCGGGGGAAAGGGCTTCGGCCGGGGCCGTACGGCAGGGGGTGGGGGAAGCGGTTCCGGCGGGGGTGCCGTCGATCGGCATGTCGGAGTCCTCCGGGAAGGGGGCGAGCGGGCGGGTGAGCGGTCGCACGCCAACGCCCCTGACTGAGCAGGGGCGTTGGTCCGTACCCGTTATCCTTCCGCGATCCGCGGAGGGGTTCCAGGGTCGTGCGGTGAACTCTTGGTTCCGGCGGGGTCAGCTGCCGGTGGCCGTCTTCCACGCGTCGACGTACGCCGTCAGGTTCTCGCCGATGTCGGCCCAGTCCGGTTCGAAGACCTCCACGCCTTCCATCAGCCGGGCGAGCCGGACGGCGTTGGCGTCGGCCGGCCTGATGTCCTTGCGGGCGGGGAAGCCGCCGCCGACGGCGCTGACCTGGCGCTGGGCCTTCTCGCCGAGCATGAAGTCGAGGAGCTTCCTGCCGTTCTCGGTGTGGGGGGCGTCGGCGACCAGGCCCGCCGCGTAGGGCAGGGCGAAGGTGGTGGGCTTCTCGCCGGCCCTCGCCGGGAACCAGATGGCGAGGTTCGGCATGGACGCGGCCTGGGCGAAGTTCATCTGGACGTCGCCGTTGGCCACGAGCAGTTCGCCCTTGTCGACCTTGGGGGCGAGCTTGGAGGTGGAGGAGGACGGGCCGACGTTGTTGGCCTGGAGCTTCTTCAGATACTCCATGGCCGGCTCCTGCCCGCCGAAGTCGTGCATGGCCTTGATGAGGACGGCGGTGCCGTCGCCTGCGACGCCGGGGGTCGAGTACTGGATCTTGTTCTTGTACGCCGGGTCGAGCAGTTCCTCCCAGGTCCTGGGGGCCCGGGGCAGCTCCTTGCTGTTGTGGATGAAGCCGAAGTAGTTGTTGACGACGGAGGTCCAGGTGCCGTCGTCGGCCTTGTCGGCGCCGGCGACCTGCTCGGCGCCCCGGGGGACGTACGCCTGGAGCAGGCCCTTGGCGCCGGCCTGCTGGATGAAGGGCGGCAGGGTGATCAGCACGTCGGCCTGCGTGTGGGACCTCTCGCGCAGGGCGCGCTGCACCATCTCTCCCGAGCCGCCCTCGACGTACTTCACCTCGATGCCGGTCTCCTTCTCGAAGTCGGCGAAGACCCTGTCGTACCAGCCGTCGCCCTTCTCGCCCTTGAGGCCGTCGGCGCTGTAGACGGTGACGACCTTCTCGTCGGAGGCGGAGGACGGGCCGCCGCAGGCCGTGAGGGCGGCGGCGAGGAGGGCGGTGACGGCGAGCGCGGCGAGCGGTCGGGTGGTCTGCCGGGGGGCGGGCGTCAGCATGACGTCGTTCTCTCCTGGGAGGTCGGCGGGGGGACACATCAGCGGTGGGTCGCTCGGGTACGGACGCGGGAGACGGCGAGCAGGACCAGCAGTGTCGTCGCCATGAGGACCACGGCGAGCGCGGAGCCGGTGAAGAGGGAGCCCCGGTCGGTGGCGGTGAAGACGAGCACCGGCAGCGGCAGCCAGTCCGGCGGGTAGAGCATCATCGTGGCGCTCAGCTCGCCCATCGACAGGGCGAAGCAGAGCCCGGCGGCCGCGCCCAGGGAGGGCAGCAGCAGCGGCAGTTTCACCCGGAGGAGGACGTACGCCGGGCGGGCGCCGAGACCGGCCGCCGCCTGCTCGTACGCGGGGTCGAGGCGGCGCAGGGCGGCCGATACCGACTGGTGGGCGAAGGCCGTCACGAGCACGGTGTGCGCCAGGATCACGATCCACGGCGTGCCGTTGAGGAGTACGGGCGGCCGGGAGAAGGCGACGAGGACGGCGAGGCCGACGACCACGGACGGCACCGCCAGCGGCAGGACGAACAGGGCGTCGAGGAACCGGCGGCCCCGGGCCCGCAGGGACGCCGCCGCCAGCGCCGCCCAGGTGCCGAGGGCGAGCGCGAGGAGGCTCGCGACGACGGCGGTGACCAGACTGGTCGTGAGGGCCTGGAGCGACGCGCCGCGCACGGCGGCCGTGTAGTGCCCGGTGGTCGGGCCGGAGGGGAAGGCGCCGGACCACTGGGTGGAGAAGGACGCGGCCAGGATGACGAGGAGGGGCAGGGCGAAGAGGGGGACGAAGAGGACCGCGAAGAGGGCCCACAGTGCCCATCGGCCCGTCCGGCTATGCACCAGCACGCTTGCTCACCACCCGGTAGAGGCCGTAGAGGCCCACGGAGACCGCGACGTTGACGACGGCGACCACGCACGCGGCGGCGTAGTCGGATTCGAGGACGGCCTTCGAGTGGACGAGCATCGGGAGGGTCGTGACGCCCTTGGCACCGGTGAAGAGGACGATTCCGAACTCGTTGAGGCACATGACCAAGACGAGGCTGCCGCCGGCGGCGAGGGCGGGCAGGGCCTCGGGCAGGATCACCCGCCGCACGATCCGGGCCGGCCGGGCGCCGAGTGAGGACGCCACCTCCAGCTGCGCGCCGTCCAGCTGGGCGAAGGCGGCCAGCAGCGGGCGCATCACGAACGGCGTGAAGTAGGTGATCTCGGCGAGGAGGACACCCCAGGGGGTGGTGAGGAACCGGAACGGCCCCTCGGCGGCGCCGGTGACGCCGGTCCACACCCCGTTGGCCATGCCGACCGTGCCGTACACGAAGAGGAGCGCGAGCGTGATCAGGAAGGACGGGAAGGAGAGGAAGACGTCCACGGACCGGGCGACGGCCCGGCCGCCGGGGAACGGTACGAAGGCGATGACCAGCGCCAGGAAGAAGCCGAGGACCAGGCAGCCGGCGGTGGCGCCCAGGGCCAGCAGGACGGTGGTGACGAGGGCGTCGCGGAAGGCCGCGGAGGCGAAGACCTGCGCGTACGCGCCGGGGACCAGGGACTCCTGGACGACGAGCGCCAGCGGGTAGAGGAAGACGAGGGCGAGGACGGCGACGGGCGGCAGCGCCCACACCCAGGCGGGCACGCTCCGAGGCGTACGGGGGCGGGCGGCGGGGGCCCGGGGCGAGGTGCGGGCGGGACGCCCCGGTTCCGCCGCCGCGTCCCCCTTCACCGGGCCCGTACCGGGGCCGCCGCCTGGGCCGGGGTCCGGTCCGGGAACGTACGCCGCCAGCTCCGGGCCCCGGCTAGCCATCGTTCACCCCCGCGGCGAGCAGGACGGCGTCCTCGGGCGCGAAGTGCAGGGTGACCTCGGAGTCCAGGACCGGGGTCTCCCGCAGCTCCCGTACGTCGGCCTTGACCCGGTGGCCGGCCACGTCGACGTACAGCCGGTGGGCGGCACCGCGCCACTGCACCTCGGTGATCCGGCCCCGGAGCGCGTTGGGGCCCTCGCCGAGGCCGACGAGATGCGGGCGGACGCAGAGGGTGGCGGCGGCGGAGGCGGCCCCGGTGACGGGAACGGGGACGTCCAGCGGCCGGCCGGCGAGGGTGACCCCGTCGGCGGTGACACGCACGGGCAGCAGGTTGGCGTCGCCGACGAAGGAGGCGGTGAACTCGGTGCGGGGCCGCCGGTACAGCTCCCGCGGGGTGCCGCAGTCCTGGAGGCGGGCCCGGTCCATGACGGCGATCCGGTCAGCCAGCGTCAGCGCCTCGACCTGGTCGTGGGTGACGTACAGGACGGAGACGCCGGGAAGTTCCCGGTGCAGCCGGGCGAGTTCGGCGAGCATTCCCGAGCGGAGCCGGGCGTCGAGCGCGGAGAGCGGCTCGTCGAGCAGGAGCACGTCCGGCCGGACGGCGAGGGCGCGGGCGATCGCGACGCGCTGCTGCTGCCCGCCGGAGAGTTCGCGCGGGTAGCGGCGGGCGTAGGCGGCCATGCCGGTCATCTCCAGGGCCTCGGCGACCCGTCCGGGGATCGCGGCCCTGGGCTCCTTGCGGGCCTTGAGCCCGAAGGCCACGTTGTCCGCGACCCGCAGGTGCGGGAAGAGGGCGTAGCTCTGGACGACCATGCCGATGCCCCGTTCGTACGGGGGCAGGTCGGTGACGTCCCGGTCGCCGATGAAGACGCGTCCGGAGGCGGGGCGGACGAACCCGGCGACGGTGCGCAGGGCGGTGGTCTTGCCGGAGCCGGAGGGGCCGAGGAGGGCCATGACCTCGCCCGGTTCGACGGTGAGGTCGAACGAGTCGAGGACGGTGGTGGTGCCGTAGCGGACGGAGACGTCCGCGAAGCGGATGCCGCTGGTCATGAGTCGTGCTCCGCGAGGAGGGCGGGGAGGGCGGCGACGGAGGGCAGGACGTGGGTGGCCCCGTGGGCGGTGAGCGCCGCCCGGTCGTGGGCGCCGGTCAGGACGCCCGCCACGATCCCGGCGCCGGCGCGGACGCCGGAGAGCATGTCGTACGAGGTGTCGCCGGCGACCGCGATCCGGCGCACGTCGTCGACGGCGCCGGTGCGGAGGAACGCGCCGAGGACCATGTCGGGGTACGGGCGGCCCCGGCCGCCGGTGTCGGCCGGGCAGAAGGTGAGGCCGACGAGCTCGCGCCAGCCGAGGGCGTCGAGGACGGCGTCCTGGGTGACGCGGGCGAAGCCGGTGGTGAGGACGACGGTCCTGCCCTGCTCCTGGAGAGTGGCGACGGCCTCGGCGGCGCCGGGGACCGGGGCGATCCTGCCGCCGGCGACGAGCTCTCCGTACGCCTCCTCGAAGGCGAGGTTGGCCTGCCGGGCGCGCTGTTCGTCGCCGCCGAGGAGGTGGCGGAAGACGGAGATCTTCGACTCGCCCATGGTGGCCCGGACGTGGCCGATCATCGCGGCCGGGTCCTCGCCGAGGCGTTCGGCGGCGACGGTGAAGGCCTGCTCGACGAGGCCGTCGTCGGCGACGGTGGTGCCGGCCATGTCGAGGACGACGAGGCCGTACGTGTTCTTCGTGCTCATGGGGTTCACCAGCCCAGTTCGTTCGCGGTCGTCTCGGCGACGGCGGGTGCGCAGGTCATGCCCCGGCCGCCGGGTCCGGTCACCAGCCACACGCCGTCGCGGACCCGCTGGCGGTGCACGACCCGGGCGGGGTCGACGCACTGCGCGTACACCCCGGCCCAGCGGCGCCTGATCCTCGGCAGCGGGCGGCCGAGGAAGGACTCGACGACGCGGGTGAGGTGCTCGTAGGGGTCTTCGGAGGTGTCGAAGGCGAAGGGGTGCTCGTACTCGTGGGTGTCGCCGATGGTCAGTCCGCCGTCGAGCCGCTGCACCATGAGCAGCTGCATCCGGTGGGCGGCGGCGGTGGGGTCCTGGGGCTGCCCGGCGTTGAGGGCGTCGAGCGCCGCGGAGGCGTAGGCCGGGTAGTAGCGGAAGGAGTCGGCGTCGGCGACGGAGGTGGTGAGCGGTTCGCCGAGCGGTTCGGTCTGCATCATCTGGAGGCGGACGCGCCGGACGGGGACGGGTCCCGCGACCTCGCGGACGAGGCCGGAGAGCCAGGCGCCGGTGCACAGGACGACGGCGTCGCCGCTGTGCACCTCGCCGTGGTCGTCGCGGACGGCGTGCTCGCCGGCCACGTCCCGGACCTCGCGGTGCGGGAGGAAGGTGTAGCGGCCGGTGGCGAGGAGGGCCTCGCGGAGGGCGAGCTGGGCGGTGCGGGGCTCGACGGCGGCGTCGCGCTCGCACCACAGGGCGGCCTCGAACGTGCCGCGCAGGGCCGGGTTGAGGGCGCGCGCCTCGGCCGGGGTGAGCAGCTTGTAGCCGCGGGCGGCGGCGTCGGGGCGGGCCACGGCGGCCTCGGCGACGGCCCGTTCGAGGTCGTTGCGTACGGGGGTGAGGGAGCCGTTCGCCCGGAAGCCGAGCCCGGGGACGCGGGCGCCGACGCCCTCCCACAGTTCGCGGGCCCGCAGGGCGGTCTCCAGCTCCTCCCCCGCCGCGCGGCCGCTCACCCAGATCTGGCCGAAGTTGCGGAGGGAGGCGCCGCGCGCCTCCGCCTCGCGCTCGATGTGTACGACCTCGTGGCCGCGTTCCACTGCGTGCCAGGCGTGCATGGTTCCCACCACGCCGGCTCCTACGACGATCACCTTCATGGCCGAAACGGTCCTGGGGGCCGGTGTCCTGGGCCGATCGGGCGGGCGACGGGACGGTGAACGACCCGCCAAGCTTGGACCAGACCCGTTACCTTTCCGTGATATGCCGTCAGGGGTGGGCAAGGGGCCTTCCGCTCAGTCCTGGCGGCCGAGGTGGGTGGTGAAGCTGAAGCGGTCGCCGCGGTAGAGGGTGCGGACCCGCTCCAGGGGCCGGCCGTCGGTGTCCCGGGAGAGGCGGTGCAGGAGCAGCATCGGCAGCGCGGGCGGGGTGCCGATGAGCAGGGCCTCGCGGGGAGTGGCGAGGACGGTCTCGATCCGCTCGTCGGCGTCGCCGAAGACGATGCCGAGCCGGTCGTGCAGATAGGCGTAGAAGGACGAGTCGGGGTCGAAGTCGGCGTCCAAGTGCGGCGCGCGGGCCACGGAGACGTACGTGCTCTCCAGGCCGACCCGCTCGTCGTCGGCGAGCAGCACCCGCTCCATGTGCCAGACGGGCTCGCCGCGCGCGGCCCCGACCTCGGCGGCCAGGGCCTCGGTGCAGGGGAAGCGGTCGAGCGAGACGAGGGTACGGCCGGGGCGGCGGCCCTGGCGGCGTACCCCCTCGGTGTAACTGGCCAGCGACAGGGGCTGTTCGAGCTTGGGCCCCGCGACGACCGTGCTCCGGCCCCGGCGGCGGAGCCGTCCCTCCAGGAGGAGTTCGCGCAGCGCCTGCCGGACGGTCTCGCGGGAGACCTCGTAGCGGACGGCGAGGTCGCGCTCGGTGGGCAGCGGACCGCCGTCGCCCAACTCGTCGATCAGGACGGAGATCCGGGCCTTGACGGCGTAGTACTTGGGCACCCGTCCGTGTTCCGGGACGCCGGAGCGGACGGGGGCGCCGGGGGTGGTCTGGTGGTTCACGGGATTCACGGCCCGATGGTCGCAGACGGGGGTGAACGGGAGGGTGTACGGAACGTGACCCTCGGGGGCGCGACGTCGGCCACGGGGTCCCCGGGCCCGAGCGGCGGGCTCCCGCGGCGCGGGGTCAGGGGTGGCGACGGCGGCGGGCCCCTCGGACCAGGAACGCGCCGGTGAGGGCGAGGGCGCCGGCGAGCGGGGCGAGAAGGAGGCCGTACTCCCGTCCTGTCAGGGCGAGTTCCCGGCTCGGGTCGTGGCCGTCCCCGGGCGGCGGGGAGCCGGAGGGCACCGGGGAGACGGTGGAGGACGGGGCGGGAGACACGCTGGGGACCGGTTCGCCGGGGGCGGTCCCGGTGGGTGGCGCGGGCGTCCGCCCGGGGTCCGCCGGCGGGGCGGAAGGGGACCGCGCCGGGCCGATGGCGAGCCGGTAGTCGCCGGACTGACCGACCCAGTCCCCGTCGGCGCCCCGCCGCTGGACCACGGCCGCGTTCACGACGACCTCGTCGGGGGCCGTGTCCGCGCGGAAGGCCAGCCGTACGGGGACGGTGAGGGTACGGCCCGGCGGCACCGTGAAGCCCTGGAAACCGGGGAACCCGCTGAACGCGCCGATGTTCTCGGCCTCCTCGGTCACCTCGAAGGCGACCGGATGCCAGCGGTCGGCCCGGGCGTCGTGGAACTCGAACCGGATGTGCTCCGGCCGCAGGGCCCGCCGGCGGTCGGTGAGGACGAGGACGGGGTGGATGCCGGTGCAGGGCGCGGCCGTGGTGTTGGTGAGGTCGAGTGTCCAGTCCTGGAGCGGGCCGCCGGCCGGGTAGGCGGCGGGGCCGCCGTGCAGCCGTGACACGAGCGGGAAGCCGACTCCCGCGACCGCGCCGCAGTCGGGAGCGGCCGGGGCCGGGACGGCGGGCGCGCCGGGGAGGGCGGGGGCTTCAGCGAGACCGGGGGTGGTGGGCCCGCCGGGGAGGGCGGGGGCGGCGGGTGGCGCGGGGGCCGGAGCCTGGTCAGGACGTGCGGCGGCGAGGCCGGGGGACAGGGGCAGCGCCAGGGCCAGGGCGACGAGCGGGGCCCTGAGCCAGGCGGTACGGGGCCGGGCGGGGGTCCCGGGGCGGGGGCCGGGGCGCGGCAGGGCTCGGGCGTTGCGCAGTCGCGGGGGTGCGGGTGCCATGGGAGGCGCCTTTGCTGCTCGGCGGACGTACGGGTCGGCCGCGACGCTGCCAGGCGCGCCGGGGCGGTCCGGGGAGCGACACCGTGCGGCACCCCGGACGGCCCGCCGAGTCCGCCCGATCAGCCTATTGTCCGAAGATCGGACCGAGGATGAGCCAGGCCGCCCCCTCCGCCACGGCCCGGGGGCCGGCCGCCACCGCGACCGGGGCCGGGAGTCCCAGCCCGGCGAGCACCGCCCGCACCCCGTCCGCGAACACCTCGGGCGCCGCGAGGACCACGCGCCCGCCCAGCAGCACCTGGTCGATGTCCAGGAGCCGTACGAGGTTGGCCGCGCCCGTACCCAGGATCCGGGCGGCCTCGCCCAGGTCGCCGCGCGCCACCGCCGCCAGACACAGGACCTCCAGGCATCCCCGGCCCCCGCAGCCGCACGGGGGCCCGTCGAGCTGGACGGTCTGGTGGCCCAGCTCACCGGCCCCGGTGCGGTCCCCGCGCAGGGGGACGCCGCCGAGTACGAGCCCGGCACCGAGCCCCGTACCGAGGTGCACGTACGCGAAGGAACCGGGGGCGGCGGGCCGCAGGGCGAGACCGAGCGCGGCGGCGTTGGTGTCCTTGTCGAGGACGACGGGCAGTCCGAGCCGCCGGGCCAGCTCGTCCCGTACCGGATGCCCGTCCCATGCCGGGAACCCGGTCACGCGCCCCGGCACCCCGGCCCGGTGGTCCAGCGGCCCGGGCATCGCGACCCCGACCCCGACCACGGCCCCCGCAGTCCCGCCGGCCCCGGAGCCGGCGGTATCGGCGCCGTCCGTGTCCGCTCCCCGGTTCAGCAGGGCGCGCACCTCCGACTCCACGGCGCCGAGGACCGGCCCGGCGCCCGCCCCGAGGTCCAGGGGACGGCGGCGTTCGGCCACGGTGGCGCCGGTGAGGTCGGCCAGGAGGACCGTCAGCTCGTCGCGGTCGAGGTGGACGCCGACGGCGTACCCGGCGGAGGGCACGAGCCGCAGGACGGTCCGGGGTTTGCCGCCGGTCGAGGCGCGCCGGCCGGCCTCCGCGACGAGTCCCTCCGCCCTCAGCCGGGCGGTGATCTTGCTGACGGCCTGCGGGGTGAGGCCGGTCCGGTCGGCCAGTTCCAGGCGGCTGATGCCCGGTTCGCCCGCCGTTCGGAGCAGGTCGAGGACGAGCGCCGCGTTGTGGCTGCGCAGCGCGGGCAGGTTGGCTCCGGCCGGGCCGAGATCCTTCTTCACGCGCCCATTGTCGCCTGTGCTTGCGGTTTGGCAACAGCGTTGCTTAAGTGGGAGCCATGACTGGTACAGGCACTGGCACGGGCCCGGGGCACGAGCACTCCCCCCACGGTCCCCGCCCTCTCCGCGTCGGCCTCGTCGGCTACGGCCTCGCGGGCTCCGTCTTCCACGCGCCGCTGATCGCCGCCTCCGCGGACCTCGATCTCGTCGCCGTCACCACCGGCAATCCGGAGCGCGCCGCCGCCGCCCGCGCCGCCCACCCCGGCGTCCGGGTCGCGGCCCGCCCCGAGGAGCTGTGGGAGGAGGGCGCCGACCCGCTGGACCTGATCGTGGTCGCCTCCCCCAACAAGACCCACGTCGCCCTCGCCGAGGCCGCCCTCAAGGCAGGGCTCCCCGTCGTCGTGGACAAGCCGCTCGCCGCCACCGCCGCCGAGGCGCGCGGCCTCGCCGCCCTCGCCGACGAGCGCGGCCTGCTCCTCTCCGTCTTCCAGAACCGCCGCTGGGACAGCGACTTCCGCACCCTGCGCGGCCTCCTGGACGCCGGCCTCCTCGGCGAGGTCCAGCGCTTCGAGTCCCGGTTCGAGCGCTGGCGCCCGCAGCCCAAGGGCGGCTGGCGCGAGTCCGGCGCCCCGGAGGAGATCGGCGGGCTCCTGTACGACCTCGGCAGCCACGTCGTGGACCAGGCCCTCGCCCTCTTCGGCCCGGCCGTCACCGTCTACGCCGAGTCGGACGTACGCCGCCCGGGCGCCGAGGCCGACGACGACACCTTCATCGCCGTCACCCACGCGAACGGCGTCCGCTCCCACCTGTACGTGAGCGCCACCACCGCCCAGCTCGGCCCCCGCTTCCGGGTCCTCGGCCGCACGGCGGGCTTCGTGAAGTACGGGCTCGACCCGCAGGAGGCCGCTCTGCGCGAGGGCCTGCGGCCCGGCCCCGACGCGCCGGACTGGGGGGCCGAGCCCGAGGAGCTGTGGGGCCGGCTCGGCGCCGGCGAGTCCCCGCTGACCGGCGGCGGCGACCCGGTCGAGTCACTGCCCGGCGACTACCCGGCGTACTACGCGGCCGTCGCCGCCGCCCTGCGCGGCACCGGCCCCAACCCGGTCACCGCGCACGAGGCCGCCGCCGCGCTCGACGTCCTGGAGGCGGCACGGCGCTCCGCCCGCGAGCGCGTGACGGTGACCCTGTGAGCGCCCCCGGCTTCCCGGACGTGGCGGCCCTGGAGGCCCAGGAGGCACGCCTGGTCCTCCCCCGGTTCACGTACGAGGACGCCTGGGTGCTCGGCAGCCTGCTCGTCGGGCTGGCCCGGGAGCGGCGGGCACCCGTGGCCGTCGACATCCGGCGCGGACCGCAGCAGCTGTTCCACTGCGCGCTGCCGGGGTCGAGCGCCGACAACGACGCCTGGATCGACCGGAAGCGGCGGGTGGTCGAGCGGTACGGCCACAGCTCCTTCCTGGTCGGTGCCCGCTTCCGCGCCAAGGGGACGACGTTCGAGCAGTCCTCGCGCCTCGACCCCGACCGGTACGCCGCGCACGGCGGTTCGTTCCCGGTCGCGGTCGAGGGCGTGGGCGTGATCGGCTCGGTCACGGTCTCGGGACTGCCGCAGGCCGAGGACCACGCTCTGGTCGTCGAGGCGCTGGAACGCTTCCTCAGCTCGTCCGGAGACGCCGGCGCCGACGGCTGACGGCGACGAGCGCGCCACCGGCGAGGGCCAGGCCCAGGGCGGTGGCACCCATGACGACCTCGCCCGTTCCGGCACCGGTGTCGGGCAGTTCGCCGTCCGGTCGGTGGCCCCCGCCCCCGGTGGAACCTCCGTGGCCGCCGGTGTCACCTCCGGTGCCGCCGGTCGTGCCGCCGCCGGTCGTGCCACCGCCGGTCGGATCGGTCGGACTCGGGGTCGGGTGTGTCGGACTCGGCGTCGGCTCGGTCGGGGTCGGGACGTCCGGTGTGGGGTCCGTAGGGGTCGGCTCGGTCGGGGTGGGGACGTCCGGCGTGGGGGTGGTCGGGGTCGGCTCGGTCGGCGTGGGGACGTCCGGTGTAGGAGTCGTCGGGGTCGGCTCGGTCGGCGTGGGGACGTCCGGCGTGGGGGTCGTCGGCGTGGGGGTCGTCGGGGTGGGGGTCGGGACCGGCTTCTCGCACGAGGGCAGGTCGCCGTCGAACGGATAGGCGTGCAGCTCCTGTCCGCCGCCGCGCCCGGGCTCCGAGGCGTGCGTGAGGTCCCCGGTGGTGAAGAAGCGGCCGTTCATGCCGGGCATGGTCACGGTCGTGGCACTGGCCTGGTTGCCGATCAGCACGCTGCCCGCGAACTGGGCCGTGCCCTCGAACGTCACCTTCGTCGCGTCCGGGAAGTTCCACAGCACCCGCTCGCGCAGGCCGTACGGCAGCCCGCCGATGAACGAGTCGACGGTCCGGTCCGCGCCGAGCACGTTGACCAGCACGGTCGCCCCGGCCGGGATCCGGTCGAACCGGATGCCCTGCTGACCGCCGCGCGCCGACTCCAGGTCGAAGTCGACGGTGAAGACCTGGAGCGCCGAAGTGCCGTCACCGGTGAAGAGGGTCTCGTAGTCGTTGTTGACGGCGGTGCCGGTGGCCGGGCGGGAGCGGCCGTCGACGTACGCGTAGCACCGGCTGGCCGCGGTGAGCCGGTCCCGCAGGTCGGTGTACGGTCCGGCGGCGGTCGCGTCCTGGACCGGGGCCGGCGCGACGGTGCCGGCGAGGGTGCCCCCGTACCGTACGACGCCGTGGACCGCGCCCTCCTCGGCGAGCAGCCGCTGCCCGCCGGCCACCGCGAGGTTCCCGCCGACGGTGAGGAAGTCGCTGCCGTCGTCGGGCGGGACGCGGGAGCCGACGCCGGCGACGCCGACGTTGTAGACGGCGGACGCGCCGGCCCGCTTCCTCTGGTCGAAGTCGCCGAGGACGACGACCTTCCCCTCGGCCTCCGCCGCGGCCTCGCGGACGCGGAAGTCGCCGCCGACGAAGACGTTGATGTTGTTGTCGCGGTGGTCGATCCGGCCGTTGTTGACGTCGGGGTACGCGGACGGGCAGTTGCCCGGCTTGCACGGCCCGAGCCCGCCCGGCAGCGGATCGGCGGCCCCGGGGGCGGCGAGGGTTCCGACGAGGGTGGCGGCGCCGGCCACGGCGAGGGCGGCGGAGACGGTCGTACGGCGGAGAGCCCGCCGCCCTCCCCGTGCGGTCTTCGTTCTATCCATACATCGCAATATGCAGAAGAACGGACAAAATGAACGGAGCCTCGCGCGCGGCGCGCACCGATTCCGCGCGCCGGACGGCGAGCCGTCCGGCCGTACGGGCGAACGCCCGGCCGGCGGAGGACGCACGGTCGCGTCCAGCCGCCGCGCCCGGGCCCCTCAGGCGCTCTTGAGCTCCTGGCGCTGGCGGCCGAGGCCGTCGACCTCCAGCTCCACCACGTCGCCCGGCCGCAGGTACGGCTTGGGCTCCGGCTGCCCCATGGCGACGCCCGCCGGCGTACCGGTGTTGATGATGTCGCCGGGGTGGAGGGTCATGAACCGGCTCACGTACCGGACCACTTCCGCCACCGGGAAGATCTGGTCGGAGGTGTGGCCGTCCTGCTTGAGCTCGCCGTTGACCCACAGGCGCAGCCCGAGCGCCTGCGGCTCGGGCACCTCGTCGGCGGTCACGAGCCAGGGGCCGAGCGGGTTGAAGGTCTCGCAGTTCTTGCCCTTGTCCCAGGTGCCGCCGCGCTCGATCTGGAACTCGCGCTCGGAGACGTCGTGGGCGACCGCGTATCCGGCGATGTGCGCGAGGGCCTGCTCGTCGGTCTCCAGGTAGCGGGCGGTGCGGCCGATGACGATCGCCAGCTCGACCTCCCAGTCGGTCTTGAGGGAGCCGCGCGGGACGAGAACCGTGTCGTCCGGGCCGACGACGGTGTCGGCGGCCTTGAGGAAGACGACCGGCTCGGCCGGGGTGGCCTGGCCGGTCTCGGCGGCGTGGCCGTGGTAGTTCAGCCCGATGCACACGACCTTGCCGATCCGGCCGACCGGCGGGCCGATCCGCAGGCCGGTCGCGTCGAGCGCGGGCAGCACCCCGGCGCCGGCGGCGGCCCGTATCCGGTCGAGCGCGGAGGCGTCGGCGAGCAGACTGCCGTCGATGTCGTCGACGAGGGCGGACAGGTCGCGGAGGGTTCCGTCCTGGTCGAGCAGGGCGGGACGCTCGGCCCCCGCCGGGCCGACACGCAGCAGCTTCATGGTCTTCTCCTTGTGGTCGAGGTGGGCCCGGGAGGTGGGCCCCGAGGTGCCCCGGCCGATGGAGTGCGGCCATCGGAGGATTGGTCGATCCTCCAAGAGAACGGGTCACTCGGCAAGACCCCGTTCACACCCTGGACCCTTACGCGCGAGTAGCCGGGCCGTCCTGGGCCGGTGCGGGGCGGGAGCCGGAGCCGGCCTCCGCGCGGAAGAGGAAGGCCCGTTCCGCGACGGTCCAGGCGGTACTGGTGAGGACGTAGAGGGCGGCGGCGAGCGGGACGACGGCGACCGTGACGAGCGTGGCGAAGGAGAGCAGCGGCATCACCTTGGCGATGGTGTCGGCGCCGGGCGTGGGCTGCCCCAGGTCGAGCGGCTGCTCGGCGAGCTGCCGCTTCGTACGGCGGTAGTTGACGACGGCGACGACGGCGGTGAGCGCGAGGACGGCGAGGTGGACCCGCCCGGCCGGGCCGAAGGGACCGCCGTGGGCGAGGGCGTCGATCCAGCTGTCGCCGAGCGGGGCGGCGAGGAGGGCGTGCCCGGCCATCCGGTCCCCGGCGAACAGGTGGTACATGAGGAGGAACGCGGGCGCCTGGATCAGGCTCGGCAGGATGCCGGCGAAGGGCGACACCTTCTCCTTCGCGTGCAGCTCCATGACCGCCTTCTTGAGGCGCTCCGGGTTCTTGGCGTACCGCTTGCGGAGGGCGGCGAGCTGCGGGGCGATCCGGGTGCGGGCCTGCTGGCCGCGGGCGGCGGCGCGGGAGAGCGGGTGGACGGCGAGCCGCACGAGCGCGGTGAAGAGGACGATCGCGGCGGCGGTGGCGGTGGAGGCGAAGAGGGGCTGGAGCAGCTCGGCGAGCCGCTGGACGAGGGTGGCGAAGACATCGAGGAACGCGGACATGGAGAAGCCCTCCGTGGGATCTCGTCGTGCCGGGCGAGGAGCGGTTCTCGGCATGACGGTTCCGCGTGAGCCCCTACGGGGGCCGGGAGGACCATGGGACGGTGACATCACCGGATCATGGAATTTCCGGATGTACCAGGGCTTTCCGGTGTCCGGACCGCCCCTGCGGCGGGCTCCCTACGCGGCCGTCGGGAGGGGACGGCCGGGAGCCCGAGGTCTGCGCCGGCCCGCGGCGTCGGGATCACGCTGGGGCAGGAAGGCGGTGCGGCGCTCGCGGTCGCGCAGGACGGTACGGATCCGGGTCGGCGGTACGGCGGGAGCCGTACGGGCCCCGGTGAGCGCGCAGAGGACGGCGGTCGCGGCGAGGGCGACGGCGGTGGAGAGCGCGGCCCCGTCGGAGAGGAGCAGCTCGGCGAGGGCGAGCAGGCAGAACAGCGGCGCGGCGACGCGCAGGAGCGCACTCCCCGCCATGTCCCCCACCCCCTGGTCGTCCCGCGGGCCCCCTCGCGTGGCCCCCTGCCTCTGTGGACGCGCGACGGCGGCCGGAAGTTCCCACCGCACCCGCACGCCGTGCGCCGCCCCTGTCCGCCGGGCGCCACAAGTGCGGGGGCGCCAACTCTCGCGGCCCGTACAGCAGTACGGTGAGAGCATGCGCCCCGACACGCCTGCAGCCCACATCACCGAAGCCGAGCGCCTGCTGCGTACCGCCACGCAGTACCCCAGCGACCGCGAGCCCCTGCTGCTCCAGGCCGCGGCCCACCTGGAACTGGCGGGCGACCGCCCGCGCGCGTCGACGCTCTACGACTCCCTCCTCACCGGCACGCCCGCGCAGCCGCACCTGATCAGGGCGCTGAAGGCGGCGAACCTGTGGGAGTACGGCCACGAGGCGGAGGCCCGCGCGATCATCGACGGCCTGCGCCGGGAGAAGCCCTCGGACGCGGCGCCGTGGGAGATCGCGGCGGAGACGCTGGAGGCCCACGACGAGCTGGAGGCGGCGCAGGCCACGCTCACGGAGGCGGCCGGCCTCCTCGCGGCCGGCCCCGTCGCGGAGGACCTCCCGCACGCCACCCGGTCTCTGCTCACCACCCGCCACCGCGTGCGCCGCATGCTGGCCCTCCCCCACGACGACTGGGACGACCTGGCGGACCGCCTCCACACGGCCGAGGTCCCGCTGGACGAGCTGCACGACCCGAAGCGCCTGTGGTCGCTCGGCTCCTCGGACCCGGCCGAGCTGCGGGCCGAGATCACCCGCCTCCGCTCGGAGCTGGGCACCTACCGCACGGCCCTCTCCCGCCCCTTCCCGGTCGCCGTCCTCCACTGGCCGGAGGCCGAACTCGACGAGCTCCTCGCGGCCTACCCGGAGCTGGAGGCCGAGTACCCCACGTACCGCGCGCACCTCACCGACATCGAGGCCTCCCTCCGCGAACTCGCCCAGGCCGGCACCCCGAACCTCGGCATCGTCCCGGCGACCGTCCCCTCCTACGAGGCCTTCGCCGCCTCCGAGGCCTCCTCCCCCGCCAACGCCGACCTCCTCCCCCAGTACGCCACCACCCTCGCCGCCCGCGGCCGCGCCACCCCCTGGCCCCCGGCCCGCGGCGCGTCCTGCTGGTGCGGCTCGGCGGAGACGTACGGGAAGTGCCACGGGGCGGAGTAGCCGGAGGCCCCGTCCGGCACAATGCACACGTGTCCCCAGCCGTCCCCTCCTCTCCCGCCGTCTCGGCCCGCATGAGCCGCCAGGCCAGGCGAGACACCGCCGCCGAGGTCATGGTCCGCCGCCTGCTCCACGCGGCGGGACTGCGGTACCGCGTCAACGTGCCCGTCCCGGGCCTGCCACGCCGCACCATCGACATCGCCTGGGGAGGCGCCAGGATCGCGGTCTTCCTGGACGGTTGCTTCTGGCACGGCTGCCCGCTGCACGCCACCCACCCCAAGGCGAACGCGGAGTGGTGGCGAGCGAAGCTGGACAGGAACATGGCGCGAGACCGGGAGACGACCGAACACCTGATAGCTCAGGGTTGGGTGGTGCTCCGCTTCTGGGAGCACGAGCCGGCGGAGGAGGTCGCGGCGACCGTGCGCGCGGCGGTGGACCGGGCGAGAGCCGACCGCACCCGGTCGAGCCGGACCGATCGCGACCAGGACCTCCGGAGAACAGGACGGCCGTCGGATGAGTGATCCCCTGAGATTCGTGGACGTCTGCTCCGGCGCGGGCGGCCTGGCATCGGGCCTGGAGAGCGCGGGCTTCTCGCCGGCGCTCCTCCTCGACAACAAGCCCCAGGCGTGCGAGACACTCCTGGCCAATCGACCGCGTTGGAACGTGCTCCGCGAGGACCTCGTCGACTTCCTCCCGGAGGAGCATCCGGAGAGCCTGGACGTCGACCTCCTGTCGGCAGGACTGCCTCGGGTGCGTGCCTCCGCCGCCGTACGACGAGCCGACAGCGACGAGGAGCTACGCCTTCTCCGCGCGACGATCTACCTGGTCCACTCGATCCGACCGCGCGCCCTGCTATAGGAGCAAATGCCGCCGCGGAAGGGATCCTTCACCGACGTGCTGTCCTGATGGACGGCGAGGGCGTCGCCCCTCACCCCTGTCCCCTCACTCACCGGCCACGTCCGGGACAACGGGGCCTCGCTAGGCTCGGACGGAGAAGCGTCCGATCGAACACGAGGTGACCCCATGTCCCGCATCCCCTCCTCCGCCGTTGCCGCCGCCGGGCTCGTCGGGGGTTATGCCGTCGCGCGGTGGACGAAGAAGCGGCCCCTCGGCGGTGTGGTGCTGGCCGTGGCCGGTGGGGTGGCCGCGCGGGAGTGGCAGCGGGTGGGTGGGGTGAAGGCCTCCGTGGGGCTGTCGTCCGCCTATGTCGCCGCCTTCGCCGGGTCGCACCCGCTCGCCAAGAAGATCGGGGCCTGGCCCGCGGTGTTCTCGGTGGCCGGGGCCGTCGCCGCGGCCTCCTGGGCCGCGACCCGCGACCGCGGCTGAGGCACCCGGAGGGCCGGACGCCAGACGGGCAGCCCCCGGGCCGCCCCTGCCAGGGGCCCTGCCACCACTGGGACCCCGCCCAGCCCCCGCCCCCACGAAGGCCCCCCCCGCCCCGGGCCCTACGCCCCCGCCGCCCTGCTCAAGGTGTGGATGAGGAGGCCGGCGAGGGCGCCGACCACCGTGCCGTTGATGCGGATGAACTGGAGGTCGCGGCCGATGTTGGCCTCGATCTTCCGGGAGGTCTGGGCGGCGTCCCAGCCCGCCACCGTGTCCGTGATCAGCGAGGTGATCTCGGTGCGGTAGGTGGTGACCAGGTACGTCGCCGCCGACTCGACCCAGGTGTCGACCTTGCCCTGGAGGCGGGCGTCCGTCGACAGGCGCCGGCCCAGGGAGATCAGCGAGGCGCGGGCGCGCAGGCGGAGCTGGCTGTGGTCGTCCTCGGCCGCGGCGAGGACGAGGGCGCGGACGGAGGACCAGGCGGAGGCGATGATGTCCTGGACCTCGGGGCGGGCGAGGAGGTCGCCCTTGAGGCGTTCCACGCGGGCGCGGGTGTCCGTGTCGGCCTGGAGGTCGGCGGCGAAGTCGGTGAGGAAGCGGTCGATCGCGCCGCGCGCCGGGTGCGCGGGCATGTCCCGCATCTCCGTGACGAACCGGAGGAGCTCGCGGTAGACGCGCTCCCCCACCTTGCGGTCGACGAAGCGCGGGGTCCAGCCGGGGGCGCCGCCCTGGACCGCGTCCATGACCGAGTCCCCGTGGGTGACGAGCCAGTCGTGGGCGCGGGTGCAGACGAGGTCGACGGCCCGGCGGTGGGCGCCGTCGGTGACGAGCCGGTCGAGGGTCTTGCCGAGGCCGGGCGCGATCTCGGCCGCTTCGGCGCGGCGGGTGATGGCCTCGCCGACGACGGCCTGGACGTCGGCGTCCCGCAGCACGGTCAGCGCGCCGCGCAGCGCGGTGGAGAGTTCGGAGGTGACCCGGTCGGCGTGGGCCGGGTCGGAGAGCCACCCGCCGAGCCGGCGGCCGATGCCCAGGGCGTGCAGCCTGCCGCGTACGACGTCGGCCGACAGGAAGTTCTCCCCGACGAACGCCCCGAGGGAGGTGCCCAGCTGGTCCTTCTTCTTCGGGATGATCGCCGTGTGCGGGATCGGCAGCCCCAGGGGGTGCCGGAAGAGGGCGGTCACCGCGAACCAGTCCGCGAGCGCGCCGACCATGCCGGCCTCGGCCGCCGCGGCGACGTACCCCGCCCAGGCGCCCGCGCCGGAGTGCTCGGCCCAGGTCGCCAGGGCGTAGATGACGGCGACCGCGCCGAGCAGCGAGGTGGCCAGCGCCTTCATGCGCCGCACCCCTCTGCTCTTCTCCGCGTCCGCCGCCGTGTACGAGAAACTCACCATGGACTCGACCTCCCTACGTGAGGGACTCCCGGCGGTCCTCCCGAGTTCCCCCGTACATCTTCGCGATCACCGTCTCGATGTCGGGTTCCCGCACCGAGAGGTCCACCAGCGGGTAGGCGGCGGCGACCGCGGCCACCAGGGGCGCGGCCGAGCAGGTGGCCGGGAAGGCGAGCCACTGCCGCGGCCCCTCGGCGCGGACGAAGCGGGCGCCCGGCACGTCCTCGATGGGCGGCATCGCGGTGGCCAGGTCGACGACCAGGAGCCGTTCGCCGCCGCCGGACTCGTGCAGGCCGGTCAGATCGCCGTCGTACATCAGGCGCCCGTGGTCGATGACCATGACGCGGGAGCAGAGCTGTTCGATGTCGGTGAGGTCGTGTGTGGTGAGGAGGACGGTGGTGCCGCGGCCGGCGTTGAGTTCGCGCAGGAAGGACCGCACCCGCGTCTTGGACACGATGTCGAGGCCGATCGTCGGCTCGTCGAGGTAGAGCACGTCCGGGTCGTGGAGGAGGGCGGCGGCGATGTCGCCGCGCATCCGCTGGCCGAGGGAGAGCTGCCGTACGGGCACGTCGAGGAGGTCGCCGAGCTCCAGGAGCTCCACGCACCGGTCGAGGTTCTCGCGGAAGCGGGCGTCGGGCACCTGGTACATGCGGTGCACCAGCCGGTACGAGTCGCGCAGCGGCAGGTCCCACCAGAGCGTCGTGCGCTGCCCGAAGACGACGCCGATCCGCCGCGCGAGCCGGGTCCGCTCCCGCGCCGGGTCGATGCCGGCGACGCGCAGCCGGCCGCCGCTCGGGGTGAGGATGCCGGTCAGCATCTTGATGGTGGTGGACTTCCCGGCGCCGTTGGGGCCGATGTAGCCGACCATCTCGCCGCGTTCGACGCCGAAGGTGATCCCGTCGACGGCGCGGACCTCGCGCTTCTCGCGGCGCAGCAGGCCCGCCCGGCGGCGGACCGTGAAGACCTTCTCCAGGGAGTCGAGTTCGATGAAGGGCACGGTCGGTCTCCTCAGCTTCCTGTCGAACGGTACGAACGGACGCCGGCCCGCCAGGCGAGGCCGGCGAGCCCGCAGCAGACCAGGGCGACCGCCGGGGAGGCGAAGGCCGCCCAGGACGGCACCCCGGCCGGGGCCGGCCGCCCGAGCACGTACAGGGCGGGCAGCCAGCTCACGAACGCCAGCGGGACGACGTACACGACCCCCCGCACCAGCTCCTGCGCGAAGATCGTCGGCGGGTACTGGAGCAGGGTGTTCCCGCCGTAGGTGAAGGAGTTGGTGACCTCCGCGGCGTCCTGGATCCAGAACTGCGCGGACGCCCCGACCACCATCACCGCCATGAAGATCACCGCCCCGCACACCACCGTCACCGGCACCAGCAGCACCTTCAGCGGGGTCCAGGTGACGCCGTCCAGGAGCAGCAGGCCCCAGACGAGCACGACCAGGCCCTGCGTGACCCGGCCGAGCCGCCGCAGCGCGAACCCGTCGGCGGCCACCTGGGCGAGCAGCGGCGCCGGCCGGAGCAGGAAGGTGTCGAGCGAGCCGTCCCGCACCCGCCGCCCCATCCGCTGCAGGGAGCCCATCGTGAGGTCGGCGAGCCCGAAGGACGTGCCGGCCGTGCCGTAGAGGAAGGCGACCTCGGCGAAGGCGAAGCCGCCGAGGCCCTCGACGTGACCGAACATCAGCAGGATGACGACGAAGTCGAAGAAGGTGACGCAGAAGGAGGAGAAGAGGGTCAGGGCGAAGGAGGAACGGTACGTCATCGTCGACCGGATCCACATGCCGGCGACCATCCGGTACGTACGCCAGGCCTCGCCGCCCCGGCGCACGAACCGCGCCCGCTCCGGACCGGCCATCCCCGCCACCCCCTCGCGCCTCCCCACCGGCTCCGCCGCCGTCCGCTCAGCCACCCTGCACCACCACCTTGCGCGTCGCCGCGGCCTGCGCGGCCCGGCCGGCGGCCAGCAGGACCAGGGCCCAGCAGCCCTGGAAGGCGTACGCCCCCACCAGGCCGCCGCCGTCCCCGTACCGGCCGAGGTAGACGTCCGCCGGGACCTGGAGGAGCGAGGCCCAGGGCAGGACGCGTGCCAGGTCACCGAGAGCGCCGGGGAAGACGTTGAGCGGAAGGAGCATCCCGGAGAAGAACATCCCGCAGAGCCAGGCGGCCTGCGCGACGCCCTGCCCGTCGAGGAGCCAGAAGGCGCTCATCGCCACCAGGTACCAGATCGCGAAGCCGACGAGGGAGCCGAGCGCCACGGAGAGCAGGAAGGCGGCCCAGCGGCCGGGCCCGTCCGGGAGCGTGAAGTCGAAGACGAGCACGCCGATCACCATGGGGGCGGCGCCCCGTCCGAGCAGCTGGAAGGCGCAGCGGCCGGCGTTGGCGGCGAGCCACCAGGCCTGGAGGTCGGCGGGACGGTGGAGGTCGACGGCGATGTCACCGGTCCTGACCCGTTCCATGAGCTCGGTCTCGAAGCCGCCGCCCATGAGGCCGCAGACCGTGAGCAGGGCCTGGCCGATCCACACGTAGGCGAGGGCGTCGTCGACCGAGTAGCCGCCCAGCCGAGGGCGTTCGTCCCACAGGGCGATGTAGGTGTACGAGAGGACCAGACCGAAGACCGAGTTGGTGAAGACGCCCGCCGCCGTGGCGACCCGGTAGGTGGCGTGGCGCCGGAAGCCGCCCGCGGCGACCGTGGCGTACAGCCGCAGACGCGGCACGGTGAACCCCCTTTCCGCCGCGAGGGGAGGACGGCGAAGCGCACGACCCTAGTGGGGGCCGGGCGGGCCCCGCGAGCGGATTTCCCGTCACCTTCGGGTGGCATTCAGGACTTTTACGTCATTCCGGGCAGTATGTGATGCCATGTCCCCTTCCTCCGACACGAGCGAATCCCCCCGGCCGGACACCGCGGGCTGGGAACCCAGGGACCCCACCCTTCCCCCGCCCCCCGCACCCGGCCACCGGCCCCCGACCGCCCCGCCCACCCGGCGCGGCCCGGTCCGGCGGCTGCTCACCCTGCTCCTGAAACTGTCCCTGCTCGGCGTCCTCCTCCTCGCCGGCGCCCTCACCGCGGGCTACCTCCTCATCGACATCCCGCCCGCCAACGCCGCCGCCCGCGCCCAGGCGAACGTCTACCTCTACCGGGACGGCACCCCCCTCGCCCGCGGCGGCCAGGTCAACCGCGAGAACGTCCGGCTCGACCGGATCCCCCAGCCCGTACGCCACGCGGTCCTCGCCGCCGAGGACCGCGACTTCCACACCTCGCGCGCCGTCGACCCCAAGGCGATGCTCCGCGCCGCCTGGAACACCCTCACCGGCAAAGGCCGCCAGTCCGGCTCCACCATCACCCAGCAGTACGTGAAGAACTACTACCTGGGCCAGGAGCAGACCCTCACCCGCAAGGCCCGGGAATTCTTCATCGCGATCAAACTCGAACGCGCCGCCAGCAAGGAGGAGATCCTCCAGGGCTACCTGAACACCAGCTACTTCGGCCGCAACGCCTACGGCCTCCAGGCCGCCGCCCGCGCCTACTACGGCAAGGACGTGGACCGGCTCGGCACCGCCGAGGGCGCCTACCTCGCCGCCCTCCTCAAGGCCCCCAGCGCCTACGACGTCACCACCCGCCCCGAGAACCGGGCCACCGCCGTCGCCCGCTGGCACTACGTCCTCGACGGCATGGTCAAGGAGGGCTGGCTCACCCGCGCCGAGCGCGCCACCGCCCGCTTCCCCGATCCGCTCCCCGCCTCCGCCGCCGGCGGCGGCCTCTCCGGCCTGTCCGGCCAGCGCGGCTACCTCGTCAAGGCCGTAGAGCAGTACCTCACCGGCCAGGGCGTCCTCGACCGGGAAGCACTCGCCCTCGGCGGCTACCGGATCACCACCACCCTGGACCGCGCCAAGCAGGACGCCCTCGTCCGCGCCGTCGAGGACCGCGTCATCGACCGCCTCGACCCGGAGAACAACCCCGCCGACCGGCACGTACGGGTCGGAGCCGCCGCCGTCGAACCCACCAGCGGCCACGTCCTCGCCCTCTACGGCGGCATCGACTACACCCGGCAGTACGTCAACAACGCCACCCGCCGCGACTACCAGGTCGGCTCCACCTTCAAACCCTTCGTCCTCACCGCGGCCCTGCAGCACGGCGCCCGCACCCAGTACGGCGAGCCGATCACCCCGCACACGCTCTACGACGGCACCAACCGCCGACCCGTGCAGGGCTGGAACGGCGGCCCCTACGACCCCGCCAACGAGGACGACACCAGCTACGGCGAGATCCCCGTCGGCACCGCCACCGACCTGTCCGTCAACGCCGTCTACGCCCAGATGGCCGTCGACGTCGGCCCCGCCCGCGTCCGGCACACCGCCGTCGCCCTCGGCCTGCCCGGCAGCACCCCCGACCTCACCGCCTCCCCGTCCATCGCCCTCGGCCCGGCCACCGCCAGCGTGCTCGACATGGCACGGGCGTACGCGACCCTCGCCGCCCACGGCAGACGCGGCCCCTACCGCCTCGTCGCCGCCGTCACCAAGGACGGCGACGCCGTCGCCCTGCCCCGGGGAGACCTCGAGCAGGTCGTCGGCCGGGAGGCCGCCGACACCACCACCGCCGTCCTGCGCAGCGTCGTCGAATCCGGTACGGGCACGGCGGCGCGGGCGGCGGGACGGCCGGCGGCCGGCAAGACCGGCACCGCGGAGGACGACAAGGCCGCCTGGTTCGCCGGCTACACCCCCGAGCTGGCCACCGTCGTCGCCCTCATGGGACAGGACCCGGCCACCGGCCGCCAGGAACCCCTGTACGGAGCACTGGGCCTGCCCCGGGTCAACGGCGGCGGGCCGCCCGCCGAGATCTGGGCCCGCTTCACCCGCGACGCCCTGGCCGGAACGGCGCCGAAGGAGTTCGACCTGCGGCTCATGCCCGGAGTGGAGCCGCTCCCCGACGTGCCGCCGGGGCACGAGGCCCCGGACGACTGGGAGACCCCCGGGGAAGGCCGAACCATCGAGGCGGGCGCGGCGGCCGAACCCGGAACGGGAACCGAAACCGGCCCGGCGGCGGCCGCCGGGCCGCCCGGAACGGCGGCCGACCCCGCCACGGCCCCCACGGACGGCACACCACCCGGCGAAGACATGGCAGCCGGAGCGGGCATGGCAGCCGGACCGCCCCCCGCCCCGACGGCCCACCCCGGTCAGTGACCCGACGTCGCCTTGAGACCGACCACGGCGACCAGCAGCAGACAGACGAAGAAGATCCGGGCGGCGGTCGCCGGCTCCCCCAGCACCACCATGCCGAACACCGCCGCGCCGGCCGCACCGATCCCGACCCACACGCCGTACGCGGTGCCGATCGGCAGCGTCCTGGCCGCCTGCGACAGCAGAACCATGGAGGCGACGATCCCCGCGCCGGTGAGGACACTCGGCCAGAGCCGGGTGAAACCCTCCGTGTACTTCATCCCGATCGACCAGGCGACCTCCAGCAGACCGGCGACGATCAGCAGGATCCAGGCCATGACGACAACACCTCCGCGAGACGGATCAACAAGGGGTGCGTCGTCTTTGCGTCAACCCGGTACGGCGCGTCTCGTCGGGGTCCCCCCAGGCTAACAAGTACGACCGAAGGCCCCGGTGACAGTGGTCACCGGGGCCTTCGGCCGTCCGGACCCCCGCGGCCCGGAAGGACCCGCTACAGATACAGACCCGTCGAGTCGGAGGTGCCCTGGAAACGGTCCGCGGCGACCGCGTGCAGATCGCGCTCCCGCATCAGGACGTACGCGACACCGCGCACCTCCACCTCGGCACGGTCCTCGGGGTCGAACAGGACCCGGTCACCGGTCTCGACCGTACGGACGTTCTGGCCGACGGCGACGACCTCGGCCCAGGCCAGTCGCCGGCCGACCGCCGCCGTCGCCGGAATCAGGATGCCGCCGCCGGAGCGCCGCTCCCCCTCGGGAGTGTCGGTGCGGACCAGGACCCGGTCATGAAGCATCCGGATGGGCAGCTTGTCGTGGGTGTTCTCGCTCACGGTCCGAACCTACCTGCCCGGGCGTGTCGCCCATCGCGGGGAGGGGTCATCAAAGGGTCACCGCTTGCTCTTGCGGGAGGAGGCCACGAGCAGCCCCACCACGGCGACGGCGACGAGGGCCACCGGGACGACCCGCTCCGGACGCGGAGCGCCGGTCTCGTCGATGAAACGTGCCTTCACGTCCGAGACGACCCGGTTCACGGACACGTAGGCCCGCCCCAGGGTCTCGTCGACGGTCGAGGCGACCTTGGCCTTGGCATCCCCGACGATCGTGCTGGGGTGCATCCGCATGCCGATCTCGTCGAGAGTGACGGCGAGCTGCTCGCGCCGGCGGACGATGTCCGCCTCGATCTGCGCAGGGGTCCTGGCGTCCGACACCGCGCTGCCTCCGTGGTCGTGATCCGGTCGTTGACGGACAGTCTGTCAGCTCCACCCGCCGGGGGCCGCCTCCGACCCCCATTAGGCTCTGATCGCGTACGCGAACTTCCGAGGAGAGCCATGAGCGAGCGACTGCAGCCCGGCGACACCGCCCCCGCCTTCACCCTGCCCGACGCGGACGGCAACGAGGTCTCCCTCGCGGACCACAAGGGCCGCAAGGTCATCGTCTACTTCTACCCGGCCGCCCTCACCCCCGGCTGCACCAAGCAGGCCTGCGACTTCACCGACAACCTCGACGTCCTGGCGGGCGCGGGCTACGACGTGATCGGCGTGTCCCCGGACAAGCCGGAGAAGCTGGCGAAGTTCCGCGAGAAGGAGAACCTCAAGGTCACGCTGGTCGGCGACCCCGACAAGAAGGTCCTGGAGGCGTACGGCGCCTTCGGCGAAAAGAAGCTCTACGGCAAGACGGTGACTGGCGTGATCCGCTCCACGGTGATCGTCGACGAGGAGGGCAAGGTCGAACGCGCCCTCTACAACGTCAAGGCCACCGGCCACGTCGCGAAGATCATCCGTGACCTGGGCATCTGACGCCCTCCTTCCCGGGAACGGCCCGCCCCCCGCGCCAGGGGGTGCGGGCCGTTCCGCTTTTCGTACGCGATATGACGTGACCGTCCGATATTCGGCTCGTTGGCCCGTACGAGATCCGTACAAGGGGTGGGGTTGGTGTCATGGGGACGAGCGCGTACACGAAGGAACGACTGGAGGCGGCGGCGCGGGGCGCGCGGACGCCGACGGAGGCACTGGAGCGGCTGGGGGCGGACCCGCGGAGCGGGACACGGTCGTACGTGCTCCGGCGGATGCGAGCGCTGGGGGTCGACACGTCGCACTTCGAGCGGGAGGGGGTGCGGTGGACGAGGGAGGTGCTGGCGGAGGCGGTCGCGTCCTCCACGAACATGTGCGACGTGCTGCGGCGACTGGGTGTGGAGGTCGTGGGCGGGCAGCACACGCACATCAGCCGGCGCGTCAAGGCGTACGGGATCGACGTCTCGCACTTCCGGCCCCCGTCCCAGCAGGGCAAGCCATGGCGTCCGCGCTCGCCTGAGGGCCTCCTCGTGCGGCAGACCGGCCCGGACGCCCGACGGATCCCGAGCGATCGTCTCTCCTGGGCGATGACGCAGGCCGGGGTACGGAAGCGGTGCGCGAGGTGCGGCAACGAAGGCGTCTGGCGTAGCCGTCCCCTGCGGCTGGAGATCGATCACATCAACGGCGACTGGCGCGACAACCGCATCGAGAACCTGCGATTCCTCTGCCCCAACTGCCACTCGGCGACGGACAACTACCGGGGGCGCGGGAAGGGGCGGGCCCGATGACCGCAGTGCGGTACACACGCGAGCTGCTGACCGAGGCGGCGGCAGAGTGCTCCGGCATGCACGAGGTCATCGCGTTCCTGGGCACCCGCCCCTACGGCAACCTGGAGCGCCATCTGCTGCGGCGCTTCACCGAGTACGGCATCGACATCTCACACTTTCCACCCCGCCGACGGCGAGGGAGGCGCCCCTCTCGTCCAGCGGCGGAAGAACTCCGGCGTGCGGTCGAAGGCGCGACCTCCGCGGCCGGGGCCCTCCGCGCCCTGGGCAAGCCGCCCAGCGGCCAGATGCGCGCGCTCTTCCGGCAATGGACGGCGGAAGACGGCCTCAGCACCGCTCATTTCCTGGGCCAGGCACACCAGCGGGGTAAGCCGGGACCGACTCCGGTCAGACGTTCTGAGGAGATTCTCGTCCGGCATCACGGCAAGCAGCGGACGAAGGCCCGTCTTCTGCGCCGCGCACTGCGCGAGGTGGGCGTACCGGAGGAGTGTGCCGAGTGCGGCGTTGGCACCAAATGGCTCGGCGACCCGATGACGCTGGAGGTCGACCACATCAACGGCGACTGGCAGGACGACCGGCGCGAGAATCTGCGGCTGCTGTGCCCCAACTGCCATGCGGTCACCACGACCTGGTGTCGCGGAGGGCAACGGGTAAAGTGAGGACGTCCCTCGCGCCCGTACTCCAACACGGCAGAGAGAGTGGCCTTAGAAGCCACGTGTTGTCGGTTCAAATCCGACCGGGCGCACCAGTCGAGGAGCCCGCTCACCTTCGGATCAAAGGTGGCGGGCTCTTGCTGAACCGCTCAGCCCACCAGCTCCCGTACCACCGGCACCAGCGCCCGGAACGCCTTGCCGCGGTGGCTGATCGCGTTCTTCTCCTCGGGGGTGAGTTCGGCGCAGGTCACGTCGTAGCCCTCCGGCTGGAGGATCGGGTCGTAGCCGAAGCCGTTCGTGCCGGCCGGACGGTGGCGGAGGGTGCCCTCCATGCGGCCCTCGACGACGCGTTCGGTGCCGTCGGGGAGGGCGAGGGCGGCGGCGCAGGCGAAGTGGGCGCCGCGGTGCTCGTCGGCGATGTCCGAGAGCTGGGCGAGCAGCAGGTCCAGGTTGGCGCGGTCGTCGCCGTGGGTGCCGGACCAGCGGGCGGAGAAGATGCCGGGGGCGCCGTTGAGGACGTCGACGCAGAGGCCGGAGTCGTCGGCGACGGCGGGGAGGCCGGTGGCGCGGGCGAGCGCGTGGGCCTTGAGCAGGGCGTTCTCGGCGAAGGTGACGCCGGTTTCCTTGACGTCGGGGATCTCGGGGTACGCGTCCGCGCCGACGAGTTCGTGGCCGAGGCCTGCGTCGGCGAGGATCGCGCGGAGTTCGGTGACCTTGCCCGCGTTGCGGGTGGCGAGGATCAGACGGGTCATGTCCCCAGTATCTACGGGGTGCAGACCTTGCCGATCTCGGTGGCGGCGTCGGTGACGGGCTTGATGTCGGGGGTGGTGTCGCCGTTCTTGACGGCGGTACGGACGGTGTCCACGCCCTTGCCGAGGTCGTCGACGGCCTTGGAGAGGTCGGCGTTGTCGGTGGTGTCCTTGAGGTTGCCGAGCTCCGTGGAGATGGAGTTGAGGGCTTCCTCGATCTGGGCGGGGTCGTTGGAGGCGCTGGAGACGGCCTGCTCGAGCTTGTTGACGGAGGTGGCTATGGCCTCGGCGGTCTTGACGCAGTCCATGGCCTTGTCGAGGGCTCCGCAGCCGCTCAGGACGGTGGTGAGCGCGGCGGCCGTGGCCACGGCGAGTGCGAGGCGTCGCTTCGTCGGTCGAGGCTTCACGTGTGGGTCCTCCCCTGTACATGACATGGCATCGGGCGCACGGATCGTATCGGGTGGTGACCGTGCGCCCGCTGTCCGTTGTCGGTGAGGACGCCGTGGGGCCCTCAGAGGGTTGCGTCGAGGGCCTTGCGCTGGAGGTCGGTGAGCTCGGCGCAGCCGGCGGCGGCGAGGTCGAGCAGGGCGTTGAGTTCGGCGCGGTCGAAGGGCTCGGCCTCGGCGGTGCCCTGGACCTCGACGAAGCGGCCGTCGCCGGTGCAGACGACGTTCATGTCGGTGTCGGCGCGGACGTCCTCCTCGTAGCAGAGGTCGAGGAGGGGGACGCCGCCGACGATGCCGACGGAGACGGCGGAGACGGTGCCGGTGAGCGGCTTGCGGCCGGGCTTGACGAGCTTCTTGCCCTGGGCCCAGGAGATGGCGTCGGCGAGGGCGACGTAGGCGCCGGTGATGGCGGCGGTGCGGGTGCCGCCGTCGGCCTGGAGGACGTCGCAGTCGAGGACGATGGTGTTCTCGCCGAGGGCCTTGTAGTCGATGACGGCGCGCAGGGAGCGGCCGATGAGGCGGGAGATCTCGTGGGTGCGGCCGCCGATCTTGCCGCGGACGGACTCGCGGTCGCCGCGGGTGTTGGTGGAGCGCGGGAGCATGGAGTACTCGCCGGTGACCCAGCCTTCGCCGCTGCCCTTGCGCCAGCGGGGGACGCCCTCGGTGACGGAGGCGGTGCAGAAGACCTTGGTGTCGCCGAAGGAGATGAGGACGGAGCCCTCTGCGTGCTTGCTCCATCCGCGTTCGATGGTGACGGGGCGGAGCTGTTCGGGGGTACGGCCGTCGATACGAGACATGGGACGAGCGTAGCCGTACGCGAGGAAGGGCCCGTTCCCCTGCCGGAACGGGCCCTGCCGGTGCGCGTCAGGCGCTCACATCATGTCTTCGATCTCGGCGGCGATGGGGTCGGCGTCGGTGCCGATGACGACCTGGATGGCGGTGCCCATCTTGACGACGCCGTGGGCGCCGGCGGCCTTGAGGGCGGCCTCGTCGACGAGGCCGGCGTCGTTGACCTCGGTGCGGAGGCGGGTGATGCAGCCCTCGACCTCTTCGATGTTGTCGATGCCGCCGAGCCCGGCGACGATCTTCTCAGCCTTGCTGGCCATGTGTTTCTCCCTGTCCGTTCCGTTCGCAGAACGCGCGTCTCGGCGCACCGGTGGTCCGCTTCGTCACGGTAACCCACGGTTGGCCCAACTTCGCGAGCGCATGCCGCCGTTCTGCCGAAGGATGACGATCATCGGCGGCCTGCCCCTGCGGGCTTCCGGAGCCTATCGCAACTGGTCTACACCAGTGTGCAACGAGATGCGGACCCGGCTTGTTCCGGGAATGGGAGGACGCCGATGAGCACCGACAGTGCCGCCGCCCCGGCGCGCGGGAAGAACTGGCGCGGCGGCCTCTTCCAGGGTCTGCAGAAGGTGGGCCGCAGCCTGCAGCTGCCGGTGGCGGTGCTGCCGGCGGCCGGTCTGCTGGTGAGTCTCGGCAACCTCTTCTCCGCCTATCTGCACGGCGCTTTCTGGGACAAGACGTCGAAGGTCCTGATGCAGGGCGGTACCGCGATCCTGGACGGGGCCTTCGGTCTGCCGCTCCTCTTCTGCATCGGGGTGGCGATCGGTTTCGCGAAGAAGGCGGACGGTTCGACGGCGCTGGCCGCCGTGGTCGGGTTCCTCGTCTACTTCAACGTCCTGAAGGCCTTCCCGCGCGAGGGGACGGTGACGGAGGAGGTCCCGGAGGGGGTCGCGCAGAATCCGGGCGTGCTGGGCGGCATCCTCATCGGCCTGCTCACGGCCGTGATCTGGCAGCGGTTCCACCGCACCAAGCTGGTGGACTGGCTGGGCTTCTTCAACGGCCGCCGGCTGGTGCCGATCATGATGGCGTTCCTGTGCGTGGTGCTCGGCGTGCTGTTCGGGCTGCTGTGGGAGCCGGTGGGTGACGCGCTGACGTGGTTCGCCAAGCAGCTGATCGATCTCGGGGCGTGGGGAGCCGCCATCTTCGGGCTGGCGAACCGGCTGCTCATCCCGATCGGCATGCACCAGTTCCTCAACACCTTCTTCTGGTTCCAGGCCGGTGAGTACACGAAGCCGGACGGCACGGTGGTGCAGGGCGATCTGACCCGTTTCTTCGCGGAGGACCCGTCGGCGGGGCAGTTCATGTCGGGCTTCTTCCCGATCATGATGTTCGGTCTGCCCGCGGCGGCCCTGGCGATCGCGCACTGCGCCCGGCCGGAGCGGCGCAAGGAGGTGACGGGCCTGATGATCTCGGTGGGCCTGACCTCCTTCGTGACGGGCGTGACGGAGCCGCTGGAGTTCTCCTTCATGTTCGCGGCGCCGCTGCTGTACGGCCTGCACGCGGTGCTCACGGGCGCTTCGATGGCGATCACCTGGGCGCTCGGGGTGCACGCGGGCTTCAGCTTCTCGGCGGGCCTGATCGACTACGTCGTGAACTGGCATCTGGACACCAAGCCGTGGTTGATCATCCCGATCGGCCTGGGCTTCGCGGTCGTGTACTACGTGCTGTTCCGGCTGATCATCACGAAGTTCGACGTCCCGACGCCGGGCCGTGAGCCCGAGGAGGTGGAGCGGGAGGCGGAGAGGGACGCCACGAAGCCGTAGCGGGCGCCGCACACCTTTCCGAAGCCCTCGGAGCCGTTGGTTCCGGGGGCTTTTGTCATGCTGTTCCGGCTATGGCCGAGCCCACAGAATTCACAGGTTCCTTATCTAAGTCCCACGTGCTAAAACTGGTCTACACCACTCATTGGTGTAGACCACGCGGTAGTCCACCGCGTTCCCCCGAGACGCCGCCGTCACCCCCTTTCCCCTGTCCTCTGGCGGCGCCTTGCCCAACTGGAGGAAGTTGATGAGTACGGCCACCGCCCAGGCCGCCGCTCCCGCGAAGAAGCGCGGATCCGGCCTGTTCCAGGGCCTGCAGAAGGTCGGTCGCAGCCTGCAGCTGCCGATCGCCGTGCTGCCGGCCGCGGGTATCTTGCTCCGTCTCGGCCAGCCCGACGTCTTCGGCAAGGACGGCCTGGGATGGGACAAGGTCGCCTCCGTCTTCGCCACCGCGGGCGGCGCCGTCTTCGACAACCTGCCGCTGCTGTTCTGCATCGGCGTGGCCATCGGCTTCGCGAAGAAGGCGGACGGCTCGACCGCCCTCGCCGCGCTCGTCGGCTTCCTGGTCTACAGCAATGTGCTGAAGGCCTTCCCCGTCGCCGAGGCCGTCATCCAGCCGGGCGAGGACATCGCCGCGAAGTACAACAACCCGGGTGTCCTCGGCGGCATCCTCATGGGTCTCATCTCCGCCGTCATCTGGCAGCGGTTCCACCGCACCAAGCTCGTGGACTGGCTCGGCTTCTTCAACGGCCGCCGCCTCGTCCCGATCATCATGGCCTTCGTCGGCACCCTCGTCGGTGTCGTGTTCGGCCTGGTCTGGGAGCCGATCGGCAACGCCATCTCCAGTTTCGGCGAGTGGATGACGGGCCTGGGCGCCGTCGGCGCCGGTCTCTTCGGCCTCATCAACCGCGGTCTGATCCCCGTCGGCATGCACCAGTTCGTGAACACCGTCTCCTGGTTCCAGATCGGTGACTTCACCGACGCCGCCGGCAAGGTGGTCCACGGTGACCTGAACCGCTTCTTCGCCGGTGACCCGAGCGCCGGAATCTTCATGTCGGGCTTCTTCCCGATCATGATGTTCGGTCTGCCGGCCGCCGCGATCGCCATCGCCCACGCCGCCCGCCCCGAGCGCCGCAAGGCCGTCATGGGCATGATGGTCTCCCTGGCCCTGACCTCGTTCGTCACCGGTATCACCGAGCCGATCGAGTTCACCTTCATGTTCATCGCGCCGGTCCTGTACGTGGTCCACGCGGTCCTGACCGCCGTGTCGATGGCCGTCACCTGGGCCCTGGGCGTCCACGCCGGGTTCACCTTCTCCGCGGGCGGCATCGACTACCTGCTGAACTGGAACCTCGCGACCAAGCCGTGGCTGATCATCCCCATCGGTCTCGTCTTCGCGGCGGTCTACTACGTGGTCTTCCGCTTCGCGATCACCAAGTTCAACCTCCCCACCCCGGGCCGCGAGCCCGAGGAGGAGGTCGAGGACCTCACCAAGGCGTGAGTCCCTCCCCCGTACGGCACAAGGCCCCGGAACCGTTCCAGGTTCCGGGGCCTTCCCCGTGTGCCGGGGGCCGCGCGTCAGACCTCGTAGACCGCGCCCGGGCGGGCCAGTTCCGACGGGCCGTCGTACACCTCGCGCGCGTCCGCCAGGTTCCGGGCGGCGTCCGTCCACGGGGGGATGTGGGTGAGGACGAGGCGGCCCACACCGGCGCGGGCGGCGTGGGCGCCGGCCTCGCGGCCGTTGAGGTGGAGGTCGGGGACGTCCTCCTTGCCGTGGGTGAAGGAGGCCTCGCACAGGAAGAGGTCGGTGCCGTCCGCGAGGTCGTGCAGCGCGTCGCAGACCCCGGTGTCACCGGAGTACGTGAGCGAACGGCCGCCGTGCTCGATCCGGATGCCGTACGCCTCGACGGGGTGGCAGACCTTCTCCGTACGGACGGAGAACGGGCCCACCTCGAAGCTGCTCCCCGACTTCAGCGTGTGGAAGTCGAAGACCTCGCTCATCGAGGTCGGGGACGGCGTGTCCGCGTACGCCGTGGTCAGCCGCTGTTCCGCGCCCTCCGGGGCGAAGACGGGGAGCGCGTCGCAGCGTCCGCCCTCGTGCCGGTAGTAGCGGGCCACGAAGTACGCGCACATGTCGATGCAGTGGTCCGCGTGCAGATGGCTGAGGAAGATCGCGTCGAGGTCGTACAGACCGATGTGGCGCTGCAGCTCGCCCAGGGCGCCGTTGCCCATGTCGAGAAGCAGCCGGAAGCCGTCGGCCTCGACGAGGTAGCTCGAACAGGCCGAGTCCGCGGACGGGAACGACCCGGAGCAGCCGACGACGGTGAGCTTCATGGAGCGTGAACCTCCGTGGACGGGTGCGGAAATAGCGCGCTGAGGGAGGGGGAGGTCGTGCGGTCTGTCGAGCGTAAGGCTCACCCGGGCCTGTAGCTCCTCCGTGACGGCCCGTTGTGGGCGAACTCACGGGCTCTGTCACCGGTTCGGATGGATGGCGGACCGGTCCGGCGGTGCGGGCCGCGCGCCGGTAACGTCATGGGGTATGGACACGTCATGGTGGCCCGCGCTGCTCGCGGTCGTCGTGCTCGCGCTGGTGGTCGCGGTCGCGGACGGATGGAAGCGGTCCTCGCGCCGCCCGCCGGGGCGCACCCGCCCCTCCGGCCGCGCGCCGGGCCGTACGGCGCCGGGGACCGGGCCCCGCCCGGCGGACCGGCCGGCGCGGTTGCCGCGGGCCGGGGAGATCTGGTGGGCGGACGTGCCCTTCGAGGACGGTCCCGGTTCGAAGGACCGGCCCTGCCTGGTGCTCGCGGTACGGGGCGACAGCGCGCTCGTCGCCAAGATCACCAGCAGGTACCACGACGAGCGGCCGGGAGTGATCGCGCTGCCGCCGGGGGCCGTGGGGGACGCGCGGGGGCGGCCGAGCTTCCTGGAGACGGACGAGCTGCGGGACGTGCCGGTCGCGGACTTCCGCCGGCGAGCGGGAACGGCGGACCCGGTGGTCTGGGACCAGGTGCGTCACCTGGCACGGTGACCCGGGGGGGGCGGGACGGCGGCAGGCGGTACGGCAGGGGCCCGGGGCGCGTCGGGCGCCCCGGGCCCCTGGGGGTCGCCGGTCCTCCGGGGAGCCGGGCCCCTCGTCACCGTCAGGCCCAGAGCTGGCCCTGCAGGGTCTCGATGGCCTCTTCGGTGGTGGCGGCCGTGTAGACGCCGGTCGAGAGGTACTTCCAGCCGCCGTCGGCGACGACGAAGACGATGTCCGCGCGCTCGCCCGCCTTGACCGCCTTGCGGCCCATGCCGATCGCCGCGTGGAGCGCCGCCCCGGTGGAGACGCCCGCGAAGATGCCCTCCAGCTGGAGGAGTTCGCGGGTGCGGGTGACCGCGTCGGCGGAGCCCACGGAGAACCGGGTGGTCAGGACCGAGGCGTCGTACAGCTCCGGGACGAAGCCCTCGTCCAGGTTGCGCAGGCCGTACACGAGGTCGTCGTAGCGCGGCTCGGCGGCGACGATCCTGACGTCCGGCTTGTGCTCCCGCAGGTAGCGGCCGACGCCCATGAGCGTGCCCGTGGTGCCGAGGCCGGCCACGAAGTGCGTGATGGACGGCAGGTCGGCGAGGATCTCGGGGCCCGTGGTGGCGTAGTGGGCGCCCGCGTTGCCGGAGTTTCCGTACTGGTAGAGCATCACCCAGTCGGGGTTCTTCTCGGCGATCTCCTTGGCGACCCGTACGGCCGTGTTCGATCCGCCCGCCGCCGGGGAGGAGATGATCTCGGCTCCCCACATGGCGAGCAGCTGGCGCCGCTCCTCGCTGGTGTTCTCGGGCATGACGCAGACGATGCGGTAGCCCTTGAGCCGGGCGGCCATGGCCAGCGAGATGCCGGTGTTGCCGCTGGTCGGCTCCAGGATGGTGCAGCCGGGGGTGAGCCGGCCGTCCTTCTCCGCCTGCTCGATCATGTGGAGCGCGGGGCGGTCCTTGATGGAGCCGGTGGGGTTGCGGTCCTCCAGCTTCGCCCAGATGCGGACGTCGTCCGAGGGCGAGAGCCGGGGGAGGCGGACCAGCGGGGTGTTGCCGACCGCCGCCAGCGGGGAGTCGTAGCGCATGTGGATCAGACCATGCCGCCGGCGACGGCCGGCAGGATCGTGACGTTGTCGCCGTCGGTGAGCTTGGTGTCGATGCCGTCGAGGAAGCGGACGTCCTCGTCGTTCAGGTAGACGTTGACGAAGCGGCGGAGCTTGTCGCCGTCGACGATGCGGGCCTCGATCCCGGCGTGGCGGGACTCCAGGTCGGCGAAGAGCTCGGCGAGGGTGCCGCCGCTGCCCTCGACGGCCTTGGCGCCGTCGGTGTAGGTGCGGAGGATGGTCGGGATGCGGACCTCGATGGCCATGGCGTGGGCTCCTGTCGGAAGGGGCGTGGTGGCGTGGTGGCGCGCGGGTGGGGCCCCGCGCGTGCGGGGTCGTACGGGGTGAGGTGCGCTCGGCCGGTCTACTGGAGCGCAGCGCGGGTCGTACACATCGCGCTGGCGAGGCGGCACAGGTCGACGTGCAGGCGTGCCACGAGCAGGGGTGTGCCCGGGTTCTCTTCGCTCACGTCGTGGGAAACCATGGGGTCATCGTATCGATTCCCGGTCCGGGTTCCGGAATGTGATCTCACCTGGCGGACAGATCGCGTTCGGCTAGCGGACGGTGCCCGCTCCACCTGCCCCCTTTCTCACTCGGGCCAGGACGACTCGCGGATCGTGGTGACGAAATCGCCGGGGACGAAGCCCGGGACGAAGTGGCGCAGGACGTCGGCCTTCACGTTGCCGAAGGTGGTGCCGGGCTTGGGCGCGATGCCTTCGGCGAAGGCCGCCAGGATGCGGTTCTTGAAGTCGGGGCGGGGGTGGGCGGCGACGATCGCGGCCCGCTCCTCTGGGGTGACCAGGCCGGGTTCGTCGTACCCGATGCCGAGGACGTCGTACTCGACGCCCGCGGTGACGAGGGCGACCTCGGGCTCCATGAACTCCGGGATCCCGGGGGTGGTGTGCAGGGCGATGGCGGTCCAGACGCGGCGGACGGCGTCCTCGTCCAGGCCGCGGGCGCGGAGGAAGGCGGCGGCCTCGTCGGCGCCGTCGACCTCGAAGCGGCGGCCGCTGTCGCGGTGCTTCCCGCCGAGGCCGAGGTCGTGGAAGAGGGCGCCCACGTAGAGGAGTTCGGGGTCGTGGGCGAGGCCGCGGGCGCGGCCCTGGAGGGCGCCGAAAAGGTAGACGCGGCGGGAGTGGTGGTAGACGAGCTCGCCGGCCGTGTCCCGGACGAGGGCGGTGGCGTCGGCGGCGAGGGCGGTGTCGGGAATCAGCGAGAGCGGGTTCATGGCTCAAGGTTCGCGTCCGGGGCCGGGCCCCCGCCATGTCCTCACGGACGGGCTTCCCACAGAATCGGACCATGACGGTGACGGGGCACGTAGTGGTGGTGACGGCGTTCGACGGGGTGCGGCTGCTCGACGTCTCCGCGCCGCTGGAGGTGTTCGCGACGGCGGGGTCCGGCTACGGGGTGCGGGTCTGCACCCCGCACGGCCGGGACGTCGTGACCTCCTGCGGGCTGCGGATCGGCGCGGACCTGGCCGCCGCGGAGGTACGGGCGGTGGACACGCTGGTGGTGCCGGGCGCCGTGGACGTGGAGCGGTGCGTGGCGGCGGCGCCGGGGGTGGCGGAGCTGGCGGGCCGGGCGGGACGGGTGGCCTCGGTGTGCACGGGGGCGTTCGCGCTGGCGGCGGCGGGGCTGCTCGACGGGCGGCGGGCGACGACGCACTGGGAGCACGCGGCGGAGCTGGCCCGGCGGTTCCCGGGCGCGGAGGTGACGCCGGACGCCATCCACGTACGGGACGGGGAGGTGTGGACCTCGGCCGGGGTGACGGCCGGGATCGATCTCTGTCTGGCCCTGGTGGAGGAGGACCGGGGGCCGGAGGCGGCGCGGGCGGTCGCCCGGGACCTCGTGGTCTTCCTCCAGCGGCCGGGCGGGCAGTCGCAGTTCTCGGCGGCCTCGCGGACGCCCCCGACCCGGCATCCGGTGGTGCGGCCGCTGCTCGACGCGGTGGTGGCCGATCCGGCGGCGGACCACGGCGCGCCTGCCCTGGCCCGGCGGGCGGGGGTGTCGGTACGGCATCTCGCCCGGCTGTTCCGCGAGCAGACGGGGGTGACGCCGGCGGCGTACGTGGAGCGGGTGCGGGTGGAGGCGGCCCGGCTGCTCCTGGAGGGCGGGGCGAGCGTGACGGGGGCGGCGGCGCGCAGCGGGCTCGGGAGCGACGAGAGCCTGCGGAGGGCGTTCGCCCGGCACGTCGGGGTGACGCCCTCCGCGTACGCGGCGCGTTTCCGGACGACGGCGGGCTGATCCGGCCGCCTCCCGCGCGGGCCCCGGCGACCGGGGCGCGCGGCCCCGGTTACGCGTAGGCCTCGACGATCTCGACCTCTTCCTCCTCGACCACGCCGTCGACGATGGTGAAGGAGCGGAACTGGAAGGGGCCCGCGCCGTCGGTGTCGGCGGTGGAGACGAGGACGTAGTGGGCCTGCGGCTCGTTGGCGTACGAGATGTCCGTGCGGGACGGGTAGGCCTCGGTCGCGGTGTGCGAGTGGTAGATGATCACGGGCTCCTCGTCCCGGTCGTCCATCTCGCGGTAGAGCTTGAGCAGGTCGGCGGAGTCGAACTCGTAGAAGGTGGGCGACCGCGCCGCGTTTAGCATCGGGATGAAGCGCTCGGGGCGGCCGCTGCCGGCCGGGCCGGCGACGACGCCGCAGGCCTCGTCGGGGTGGTCCTCGCGCGCGTGTTCCACGATCTGGTCGTACAGGGCCCGGGTGATGGTCAGCATGACGACAGGATAAGCAGACGGGCCGTCCCGTACCGGAGTTCGGTACGGAACGGCCCGAATGGCGAGACGTTGCAGGTCAGGACCGCTTGGCGAAGGCGGCGCCCTCGGGGTTGCGGGCCCGGAGGACCAGGTAGGAGACGCCGAGGATCAGGCCCCAGACCGGGGCGCAGTAGAGCGCGGTGCGGGCACCCTCGTCGACGCCCATCATCACGATGACCATGCCGATGAAGAGGAGCGCGAACCAGCTCGTGTACGGGGCTCCCGGGGCCTTGAAGGTGGACTCGGGGAGTTCGCCGCGGTTCGCCTTGGCCCGGTAGCGGATCTGGCAGACGAGGATCATGATCCAGGCCCACATGCCGGAGATGGTCGCGAAGGAGACGACGTACTCGAAGGCCTTGCCCGGGGCGACGTAGTTGATCCAGACGCCGACGAGCATGAGGGCGGCGGAGAAGGTCAGGCCGAGGAGCGGGGTGCCGTTCTTCGTGAGGCGGGTGAAGACCTTCGGGCCCTGGCCGTTGAGGGCCAGGTCGCGCAGCATGCGGCCGGTGGAGTACATGCCCGAGTTGCAGGAGGACAGGGCGGCCGTCAGCACCACGAAGTTGACGATGGCGGCGCCGACGCCGAGGCCCATCTTCTCGAAGGCGGCGACGAACGGGGAGATGCCCGGCTTGAACTCGGTCCACGGCACGACCGACAGGATCATGATCAGGGCGCCGACGTAAAAGACGGCGATGCGCCACGGCACGGTGTTGATGGCCTTGGGCAGGACGGTCTTCGGGTCCTTGGACTCGCCGGCGGTGACGCCGACCAGCTCCACGGCGAGGAAGGCGAACATGACGATCTGCAGGGTCATCAGCGTGCTGCCGACACCGTTGGGGAAGAAGCCGCCCTGGTTCCACAGGTGGGCGACGGTGGCGGTGTCGCCGGCGTCGGAGAAGCCGACGGTGAGGATGCCGGCGCAGATCAGGATCATGCCGATGATGGCGGTGACCTTGACCATGGAGAACCAGAACTCCAGCTCACCGAAGAGCTTCACGGAGATCAGGTTGGCGCCGTAGAGGATCACGGTGAAGACGAGGGCGGAGATCCACTGCGGGATGTCCCACCAGTACGTCATGTAGGTGGCGGCCGCCGTCACCTCGGTGATGCCGGTGACGACCCAGAACAGCCAGTACGTCCATCCGGTCACGAAGCCGGCGAAGGGGCCGACGAACTCGCGGGCGTACTCCGAGAAGGAGCCGGAGACCGGGCGGTACATCAGCAGCTCGCCCAGGGCGCGCATGATGAAGAAGATGACCAGGCCCGCGATGGCGTAGGCCAGGATCAGGCTCGGGCCGGCCTTGTGGATGGCCTTGCCCGCACCGAGGAAGAGGCCGGTGCCGATGGCACCGCCGATGGCGATCATCTGGATCTGCCGGGCGCCGAGGCCTCGCTGGTAGCCCTCGTCGCCGCCCACGGCCCCGTCGGTGCCGTCGTGCTGCTTGTCGACCTGCACTGAGGTCATGGTGGTGCGCCTTTCTCCATGCTGGTCCGCGCGGCAGCCTCGGCTGCGTCTGCTGCGGATCAGGTCCTGATCCCCCCGGATGTGGATGGAGTGCCACCGGCGGTCAGCCGGTCCAAGCGCCCTCGGGAACAGGGGTGGCGTGCCCGAGTGGTCGTGAAGATTTATCACGGCGTTCACCGTGATCGGCGGAGACCGGTGTGGCGCGGGCCACACAAAAAGACGGACAAAAGGAGCTCAACAGAGCAAACCGGGGCGGCCGAGTAACGCATTCGTTATCCGGATTTGAGCGTCCGCTGAGCGAACAGTGCCCCGGGGCGGGCGGTGGGTCAGGGCATCAGGGTCTCGACGAGGGACTCCTGGAGCGCTCCCAGCCAGAGGTAGGCCATGACCATCGGCTTGCGCGGATCGGAGTCGGGCAGCCGGTACAGCCGCTCGCTCTCCTCGTCCTCGGTGATCTCCAGCCGGGTGGCGATGGTCAGCCGGAGGTCGTTGAGCGTGCCGAGCCAGGCCCTCGACTCGCCGGGGGTGAGCTTGAGGACGGCCCCGCCCTCGCCCAGCGCCTCGGCCGAGAGCGCGTCCATGGCCCGGACGACCACGAGGGCGTCCTCGCGCTTGCGGGCGCGCAGGTCGTTCTCGGTGTAGCGGCGGAAGTCGGCGGCCGCGGCCCGCAGCTCCTCGCTGTCGTCCCCGTACGCGTCGGGGAAGAGGCGCCGCAGCGCCGGGTCGGACGGGGGCTCGCTCGGGCCCTCGGCGAACAGCGCGGCGAGCGGGTCGGCGTCCGCGTCGGGCTCCTCGCCCGGCCCGATCAGCTCCAGGAGCTGGACCGCCAGGGAGCGGAGGATGGAGATCTCGACCTCGTCGAGCGCGACGGCGGCGCCTCCGCCGGCGATCGCCTCGAAGTGCCCGGCCATCAGCCGCGGTCCTGCGAGAGGGTCGCCCACAGGCCGTACCCGTGCATCGCCTGCACGTCCCGTTCCATCTCCTCGCGGGTGCCGCTGGAGACCACCGCGCGGCCCTTGTGGTGCACGTCGAGCATGAGTTTGTGCGCCTTGTCCTTGGAGTAGCCGAAGTACGTCTGGAAGACGTAGGTGACATAGCTCATCAGGTTGACCGGATCGTTGTGCACGAGGGTCACCCAGGGCACGTCGGGTTCGACGACCGCGGAGACCTCCTCGGCGGATTCCGTACGTTCGATCTCGACAGGCGCGACGCTCACTCACCCCATGCTGCCACCTCGGGGGGGCCGTCGCACAAACGGGGCGGCGCCCGGAACAGAAATCGTCACTCTGACGATTTCTGCGCTAGCATCGCTGACATGAACGCTGCGGACCTTGGGCTCCCGGTGGACGTGCCGTCGACCGCCCTCTTCACCGACCAGTACGAGCTGACGATGCTCCAGGCGGCCCTCAGGGCCGGTACCGCCGACCGCCGCTCCGTCTTCGAGGTCTTCACCCGCCGGCTGCCCGAGGGGCGCCGCTACGGAGTCCTCGCGGGCGTCGGCCGGGTCCTGGACGCCGTCGAGAACTTCCGCTTCGACCCGGGCGTGCTCGGCTTCCTGCGCGAGCGCGGCATCGTGGACGAGCCCACCCTCGAGTGGCTCTCCCGCTACCGCTTCTCCGGCGACATCTGGGGCTACCCCGAGGGCGAGGTGTACTTCCCCGGCTCGCCCGTGCTGCGCGTCGAGGGCTCCTTCGCCGAGTGCGTCCTCCTGGAGACGGTGATCCTCTCCATCCTCAACCACGACTCGGCCATCGCGGCCGCCGCCTCCCGCATGTCGGCCGCGGCCGGCGGCCGGCGCCTCATCGAGATGGGCGCCCGCCGCACCCACGAGCTGGCCGCGGTCGCCTCCGCCCGCGCCGCCTACGTCGGCGGCTTCGACTCCACCTCCGACCTCGCCGCGGGCTTCCGCTACGGCATCCCGACCGTCGGGACCTCCGCCCACGCCTTCACCCTGCTCCACGACAGCGAGCGGGACGCCTTCCGCGCCCAGGTCGACACCCTGGGCCGGGGCACCACGCTCCTCGTGGACACCTACGACGTGACCGAGGCCGTCCGCACCGCCGTCGAGGTGGCCGGGCCCGAGCTCGGGGCCGTCCGCATCGACTCCGGCGACCTGCTGCTCGTCGCCCACCGGGTGCGGGCGCAGCTGGACGAGCTGGGCGCCCGGGACACCAAGATCGTGGTCACCTCCGACCTGGACGAGTACGCCATCGCCTCCCTGGCGGCGGCCCCCGTGGACGCGTACGGGGTCGGCACCCAGCTGGTCACCGGCAGCGGCCACCCGACCGGTTCCATGGTCTACAAGCTGGTCGCCCGGGCCGGTTCGGCCGACCCGAAGGCGCCGCTCGTGCCGGTGGCGAAGAAGTCCCTGGGCGGCAAGGCCTCGGTCGGCGGCCGCAAGTGGGCGGCGCGCCGGCGGGACGCGGACGGGATCGCCGAGGCGGAGGTCGTCGGCACCGGCCCGGTGCCGCCGGAGCTCGCCGAGGAGCAGCTCCTGGTCGAGCTGGTCAAGGGCGGTGACGTGGTGGCCCGCGAGCCCCTGGAGGCGGCCCGCGCCCGGCACATCGCGGCCCGCGCCGGGCTCCCGATGTCCGCGATGCAGCTCTCGCGCGGCGAGCCGGTGCTGCCGACGGAGTACGTGTGACCTGACGGCACGCGGGGTACGGCGGCGACCGGGGGGCCGCCGCACCGGCGCCCGTGGCCGTACCCGTACCGCCGTACCCGTGTCCGTTCCCGTTCCGTCCGTACCCGGCCGCCCCGGCCCCGGGCGGAACGCCCCCTCCCGAACGGAGGGGGAAGTCTCTAGGCTCGAAACGCTCCCCCTCCGACCCGCTAAGGACAGCCGCCATGCACCGCGCACTGATCGTTGTGGACGTACAGAACGACTTCTGCGAGGGCGGCAGCCTCGCGGTCGCGGGGGGCGCGGACGTCGCCGCCGCCATCACCGACCTGGTCGGCCAGGCGGCGGGCGCCGCGTACCAGCACGTCGTGGCCACCCGGGACCACCACATCGACCCGGGCGCGCACTTCGCCCCGGCGGGCGAGGCGCCCGACTACGTGACCTCCTGGCCGGTGCACTGCGTGGCCGGGACGGAGGGCGTCGGCTTCCACCCGAACTTCGCGCCGGCCGTCGCGAGCGGCGCGATCCAGGCCGTCTTCGACAAGGGCGCGTACGACGCCGCCTACAGCGGCTTCGAGGGCCGGGACGAGAACGGGGACACGCTCGCCGACTGGCTGCGCGCCCGGAACGTCTCGGAGGTCGACGTGGTGGGCATCGCCACCGACCACTGCGTGCGGGCCACGGCGCTCGACGCGGCCCGGGAGGGTTTCGTCACCCACGTGCTGCTCGACCTGACGGCCGGCGTGGCCCGCGAGACGACGGACCGGGCCCTGGAGGAGCTGCGCGCGGCCGGCGTGCGGCTCTCGGGCAAGCCGGTCGTCGCCTGAGGCCGGACGGGAATCCCCCGGGCCGCCGGGGGCTTCGGGAGGGTGCGGACCGGGTGTCACGGGGCGCGCGGCGGTCTCAGGCCGCCGGGGCCCTGGGGAGGGTGCGGACCGGGTGCCACAGCTCGTGGCGGGTGGCTCGCCACAGCAGGCCCTCGGGGTGGTGGAGGACCGCGGTGATCTCGTCGGGGGTGGGCGGCTCGGTGTTGCCCCGGAGGTAGACGGCCCGCAGGCCCAGGTTCCGCAGCCGGGTCAGGGCGCGGGCCCGGTTGGCGGCGTGCACCAGGAAGCGGACGGTGGCCCCGTCACCGGCCGGGCTGGGCAGCCCTATCGCGACGACGACACTGCCTCCCGGCAGCTTGCAGAACCCTCCAGCGGGCATGCGGAACCACTCCCCCGTGAGCTGGCTGTCAGCACTGTCAATAAGAACTCGGTCAGAGGCACCTAAACACGATCGGCCGCCGCCCGCTAGGGGGCGACGGCCGATCACGCTATGACCTGCGGCTTTGCCGATTACTTGGTCGACGGGCCCACGCGGACCGTGATCGTCTGGCCGTTCTTCGGCTCCTTGACGACCTCGATCTTGGTGTTGGTGTCAGTTACCTTGACGCCGGCCCGCTTGGTCTCCTCGAACCAGTAGGTGCCCTTCCGGTCGTCGAAGACCGGGTTGCCCCGCTGCGAGTGGATCCAGGTCGGCACGTCCGCCTTGTGGAGCTGGAAGGCGTCGGTCCGGTAGGTGCCGAAGGTGGAGTCGTACGCCTGGACGCGGTTGCGCATCAGGGTGCCGTCACCGAACTTCAGCGGGGTCGGGTGCGCGTCCACCGGAAGGATCAGACCCTGGCCCGGGTGGACCGAGGTGTTGTTGTCCTTCTGGGACAGGTCCCACTTCCAGATGAGCAGACCGTTCTGGTACGGGTAGTGCTCGACCCAGCTGGCGCGGTCGCCCGTGAAGCCGAAGTTGTACGGGCCGACCTTCAGGGTCGCGTCGTACGAGACGTACTGGCGGTTCTCCGCGATGTAGTACTGCTCGTACTCCTTGGTGAAGCCCTTGCCCACGCGCGAGAAGCCCTTGGGCGTCCAGCCGTTGTCACCGTTCTCGGCGTTGTCCGAGAAGACGGCGGCACCGTCGGCGGTCAGCGTGATGGCGTCGGCGGTGAAGCCCTTGCCGCCCGCGCCGCCGTCCGTCTGGTAGCGGAAGCGGAGGTCGAACTTCTTGCCCGCGTACGCGCTCAGGTCGTAGACGAGCTTCTTGTGGGCGCCGGAGACGTCGGTCAGCGCCGGGGAGCCGGCCGCGTCGCGCGGGAGCGGCTTGCCGTCGGCGGTGCCGTCCACGGCGGTCCAGTTGGCGCCGCCGTCCGTCGACACCTCGGTGTAGAGGTAGTCGTACTCGGCCTCGATGTCGTACCAGCCCTGGAGTTCCAGGGAGGCGGACGACTTGCCGGTCAGGTCGACCGAGCGGGTGAGGGTGTTCTTGAGGTCGTCACCCATGTCGCTCCACCACTGCGAGGCGCCCTCGGCGGGGGCCACGATGTCGGTGGTGACGGCCTTCTTCGGCAGCTCGACGAGGAGCGCCTGCGGGTTCTTCGTGTTGTACGCGGCCACACCCAGCTTGTGGGTGGACTTCGCGGCACGCTGCTCGTCGCTCACCTTGGTGTAGTTGAGCCAGCCGAGCTGCAGCTTGTCCCAGGCGTTCATGTCGCCCGGCATGTCGCCGATGGAGTCCTTGCCGAGGCCCAGCCAGGAGCCGGAGGACATCAGCGACCAGTAGCCGGTCGAGTTCTCGCCGCCCGCGGTGTCGTACAGGTCGGGCAGACCGAGGTCGTGGCCGTACTCGTGGGCGAAGACGCCGAGGCCGCCGTTCTCGGGCTGCATCGTGTAGTCGCCGACCCAGATGCCGGTGTCACCGATCGGCGTGCCGCCGGCCTTGTTGTGGGCCGGGCCGGTCTTGCCGGCGTTGGTGCCGTACGCGTACCAGCGGTGGGCCCACAGCGCGTCGGAGCCCTGGGCGCCGCCACCGGCCGACTCGTCCTCGCCCGCGTGGACGATCTGGAAGTGGTCGATGTAGCCGTCGGCCTCGTTGAAGTTGCCGTCGGCGTCGAAGTCGTAGCGGTCCCACTGGTCGTACTGGGCCATGTCGGCCTTGATCTGCGCGTCCGTCCGGCCCTTGGCCTTCTGGTCGGCGACCCAGGCGGTGACGCCGTCGCGGACGGTGTCCCACACGTTGGCGCAGTTGCTCTGGCCGCAGTAGTTGGAGCCGTAGCGGGCCTCGTTGTAGGGGACCTTGACCCAGTCGGAGACCGCGCCGTCGACCGAGTAGCGGCCGGACGAGGTGCGCTCGTAGTAGGTCTTCAGCGAGTGCTTCTGCTGGCCGGTCTTCGGGTCCTTGCCGGAGCCGAAGTACAGGTCCTGGAAGTGCTTCTGGTTGTAGTCCGCCTGCCAGGCCGTCGAGTTGTCCTTCGTACGGTCCGGCTGGGCTATCCGGTTGTGCAGCGGGCCGGGCGTGCCGCCGAACTTCGGCTTCAGCTCGTCCGTCTCGTCGTCCTTGCGGTCGACCAGGGTCGTGTTGTCGACCTGGTCGCCGAACTCGACGAGGATGGTGAAGATCTTGTCGGTCTTCTCCCGGCCCAGCTCGACGTACTTCTTGGCGTCGAGCTTGACCACCTGGGAACCGCCCCGGCGCTCGACCTTGGCCTCTCCCTTGAGCACCTGCTCCAGGGCGGCCTTGCGCTGCTGCGCCTGCTGCTCGCTGAAGGGGCCCTCGAGGTCGTGGTCGACCGTCGTCTTGTCGATCCCGGCGCCCGGCGCCGGGTCCTGGCGGACCTCCGCCGGCGTGACGACCCCGTGGTCGTGCGCCCAGGCGGTGCTGAAGGTCGAGGCGGTGGCGGCCGTGGCCGCGAGGGCCACGACGACTGCGGACGCTCGGATCGTCCGTCGTCTGTTGGTCACTTGGTGTTGTCCTCCCCGGCGCCCACGCCCTCGGACCGAAGGTGGGGTATCCGTCCGGCGGGGTCGCGCGTCACAAGTGACGACATTCGACCGGAGAGCGGCGAGAAAAGACAGATCTTGACTTGCACAGACCAACTGCACTATGCGGGTGCTTGATTCCGATTATCGGACAGTCAACCCACATCCTGTGCCGGAAAGTTGGCGTTTCGTTCCGCCGTGCGCCTGTGCGCCCCTCGTGCACCGGTGGGTGGATCGGGTCACGCTTACCCGCCGTTCCCCCCGGGCATCGAGCGTCGTAGAGTCGACCCGATGTCCGGAGGGGCGATGTCCGGAGGGGTGGTACCCGTCATGCAGCGTCCGCACGCGCGTTCGCTCCCGCTCGTCCACGGTTCGGCCGTCGTCGTCCTCGTGACCGCCACCCTCCTGCTGCTCTCCGGCACGACCTCCGTCCTCGGCATCGGCGCGGCCTGCGCGGTGGGTCTCGTCCTCGGCGTGCTGGTCGCGGTGACGTCCTCCGGCGTGCGGGGCAGGGCCGTACGGGCCTCCGCGCCGGCTCCCGCTCCCGGGGCGCCCCCGGGGACGGTCGCGGGACGGCCGGACGGCACGGAGGTCCGGGTGCCGGCTCCTCGCGCGAGGACGGAGACCGGGACCCGAACCGGTTCCTGAGCGGCCGTCCGCCCGCCGCGCCTCTAACGCGGCGCGGTGACGACGACCGTCTTCGCCGCCTTGTCGTGCAGACCCTGCTTGTACGGCTTGTCGACCAGGATCAGGATGAGCAGGAGCAGCGGCCACAGGCAGGCGCAGCAGATCAGCGCGGGCAGCCACAGCACGACGGCCCGCAGCAGGGACTGGCTCATCGGCGGGGTGGAGCCGTCGTTGAGCATCGCGACCCGCAGGCCCATCAGCTTCTTGCCGACCGTCCGGCCGTTCCTGGCCGTCATGACGGTGTCGTACGCGACGTAGGCGACGATCGTGAGGAGCTGGAAGACCCACTGGCTCCCGCCGTTGAAGGTGGTGACCGTGTCACCGAAGTCGTCGCCGTTGACCGTCGACCGGTCGTAGACGTCGAACGGGATGCCGATGATCGCGAGCGGGACGGCGATGATCAGCCAGTCGATGAGCCGTGCCAGGATGCGCCGGCCGGGGTCCGCCAGCGGCGGCATCCCGGCGAGCGGGTCGGTCCCGCCGTACCCGCCGCCGTAACCGCCGTACGGGGGCGGGGGCGGCGGCACGTCGCCGCCGTACGGGGAGCCGTAGGGGCTTCCCGGCGGGGAGTCGTACGGCGAGCCGGGCGGCGGCCCCCCGGGGGACCCACCCCCGGGCGGCGGCTGTCCGCCGGGGGGCGGTGCGGGCTCCCCGGGCCTCTTGCGGAACGGGTCCTCGTCGGGCGGCGGGCCGGGCGGCGGCTGGTCGGTGCTCATGGGGGCAGTGCATCCCGGGGCGGAGGGCCCCGCAAGAAATCACCGCCCGGTCGGGGGACGGGTCACCGGTCCGCGCGGGCGTGCCGGCGTCAGCGGGCGACGAAGGTGCCGGCCGCCTTGTCGTGCCAGCACTGGCGCCAGGGGCGGTCGAAGAGGCACCACAGCACGTTGAGCACACCGACGGCCAGCACGCCGAGCACGGTGTAGAGGAGCCAGCGCCGCAGGGCCTTGCCGAAGGTCGGCGGCTCGTGCGCCTCGATGTCCCGTACGTGGATCCCGCACAGCTTCTTGCCGAGCGTGCGGCCCCACTTGGCGGTCGGCAGCGCCTCGTAGAGCAGACCGAGGACGAAGAACGCGGCGAGCGCGATGCCGAACTGCACCGAGGTCGTCGAGTCCACCAGCCACACCTGGACGGTGACGCCGGACTGCTTCGCCGCCTCGATCTTGGCGTCGATGTGTTCCAGGGCGGCCGTCACGAAGGGGTAGGAGGCCCCGCCGATCAGGGCGCCCAGGACCAGGGTGTCGACCAGCCGGGCCAGCAGCCGCCGGCCGAGCCCTGCGGGCCGGGCGGAGGCCTGCTCCCGGGCCGCCTGGAGGAACGGGTCCTCGACCGGCGGCTTCCAGGGCACGACCGGTTCCTGCGGCTGGGGGTGGGCCTGGGGCTGCGCGGGGGCGGGGGCCGGGGGCTGCGCGGCGGCCTGCGGGTGGGGCTGCCGGGGCTGGGCGGGCGCCTGGGGCTGCGGGGACGGCTGCGGCTGCGGGGTCCAGGCCGGGGTGGGAGCCGGTACGGGGGCGGGTGCGGGGGCCGGAGCCGGTACGGGGGCGGGTGCCTCGGCGGCGGACGCGGGGGTCGGCACCGGGGTGACCGGCATGCCGCCGAGGCGGGCGGCTCCCGCGTCGGCCCGGGGGTCCGCCGGCGACGCCGGGGCGGAGACGGCCTCCCGGGGCTCGGCCGGTGCGCTGCCGCCCGCCACGGGCCAGTCGGCCGGCGTGCGCGGATCGGGCACGACCGGCGCGGTCCGCAGCTGCGCCGGGGGCTCCTCGGCCGTCTCGTGGGGCGCCCCCCAGGAGACCTTCCGGTCGCGCTCGCCGCCGAAGCCGGCCTGTCGTGAGGTGTCCGCCTGCCAGGCCGAGGCGGGCTCCTGCGCGGCCGGTTCCTCGTCGAGGAAGACGGGGCCCGTCTCCTCCACGGCCGGAACGGCGGCGGAGGCCGGCACCGGGCCCGGGGAGGAGGGAGCGGCAGGGGCGGGGCCGGCGACGGGCGCCGGGGAGGCCACGGCGACCCGGTCCGCGGCCTGCGCGGCGGCCGGGGAGGCGGCGGCCGGGGAGGCGGGGGCCGGGGCCGGGCTGGAGGCCAGCACCGGGCCCGCGGGCCGCGCGGCGGCGGGCGGGGTCGGCGGGGCCTCGCCCTCCTTGGGCGCGGGCCGGCTCGTACCGGGCACCCAGGCACCCCCGTTCCAGTACCGGATGTATCCGGGAATGGACGGGTCCGGGTAGTACCCCGCCTGCGGTACCTCTTCGCCGCCTCCAGGAGGAGTAGCCACTGCCCCGACTCCGTTCAGTCACAACGCCTTTGATCCGCACGGCCTCGCGCCCGGCGTGCCGCGCCCCAGGGAGGACAGTAACGAAGAACGTCCCCGAGGGAACGAAGAGCCCGCGAGAAAGCCCGCCTTCGAGCGACACATCCCGGAATCGATCACTCAAAGTGATGTTCGGGCCGTCGCATGAACTGCCCCGGCGGATCTCCCCCGAAGTCCCGGGAAAAAACTTTCCCGAAGTCGCGTAATGAACCGCGTCCGCCTCGCTCTCTCCTGGTGAAGGCCCGACCGGGGCCCGCCCACGAGAGGACGTACGACCGTGCAGAACACCGACAACACCACCGTCGAGCGCGAGCTGGAACTGAGGCTGGTGCTCTCCCCCGAGCGTTCCGTCCCGGTCCCCGCACTGCTCGCCTACCGCACGGACGACCCGTACGCCGTCCACGTCACCTTCCACATCGGCTCCGCGCACCCGGTCAACTGGACCTTCGCCCGCGAACTGCTCGTGGAGGGGGTCTTCCGGGCCTGCGGCCACGGGGACGTCCGGATCTGGCCGACCAAGGTGGAGGGCCGGGGCGTCGTCCTGATGGCGCTCTCCTCCCCCGACGGAGACGCGCTGCTCGAAGCGCCGTCCGCGCAGATCTCCGCCTGGCTGGAACGGACCCTGCGGGCCGTGCCGCCGGGCACGGAGTCCGAGCGCCTCGGCATCGACGAAGGGCTCGCCGAACTCCTGACGGCCTCCGTGACCACCGACGACCTGTGGCTGCGCGACCCGTGGCCCTCGGACGAGTCCCAGGACGGTGAGCTGTGAGCCGGGGCCGCCGGCTCACCCTCGTACCGCCGCCGGGCTCCGTACCTCCTGTCGGGTCCGTGCCCCGGCCCGGGTCCGTACCTCCGGGCGAAGGGTCAGAACAGCTTGCCGGGGTTGAGCAGACCGAGCGGGTCGAAGGTGCGTTTGATCCCGCGCTGGAGCTCCACGCCGACCGGGCCGAGCTCCCGGGCGAGCCATTCCTTCTTGAGCACGCCCACGCCGTGCTCCCCGGTGATCGTGCCGCCGAGGGAGAGGCCGAGGCCCATGATCTCGTCGAACGACTCCCGTGCCCGCCGCGACTCGTCCTCGTCCGCGGGGTCGAAGCAGACGACGGGGTGGGTGTTGCCGTCCCCGGCGTGCGCGCAGACGCCGACGGTCAGCCGGTACTTCTCCGCGATGGCCGCCGTGCCGTCGAGCATGGCGGCCAGCTTGGTCCGGGGCACGCAGACGTCGTCGATCATCGTGGCGGGCCGGATCGTCTCCAGGGCGGTGAGGGCGAGGCGGCGTGCCTGGAGGAGGAGTTCGGACTCGGCCGGGTCGGCGGCCGGGACGACCTCCGTGGCGCCCGCCGCGGTGCACAGCTCCCCGACGGCGGCCAGGTCGGCGACCGGGTCGGCGGTGTCGAAGGCGCACAGCAGCAGCGCCTCGGTCGTGTCGGGCAGCCCCATGTGGGCCAGCCGGTTGACCGCCCGCACGGTGGTACGGTCCATCAGCTCCAGCAGCGAAGGGGTGTGCCCGGCCGCCATGATCGCGCAGACGGCCTCGCAGGCGGCGGCCGTGGAAGGGAACTCGGCGGCCAGGGCCAGCTGCACCGGTGGCCGCGGCTTCAGCGCGAGCACCGCCCCCACGACGATGCCGAGGCTGCCCTCCGACCCGACGAACAGCCGGGTGAGGTCATATCCGGCGACACCCTTGGCGGTGCGGCGCCCGGTCCGCAGCAGCCGGCCGTCGGCGAGCACCACGTCGAGACCGAGCACGTACTCGGCCGTCACGCCGTACTTGACGCAGCACAGGCCACCGGAGGCGGTGCCGATGTTCCCGCCGATGGTGCAGGTCTCCCAACTGGACGGATCGGGCGGGTAGTACAGGCCGTGTTCGGCGACGGCCCGTGACAGGACCGCGTTGACGACGCCCGGTTCGACGACGGCGATGCGGTCGACCGGGTCGATCTCGAGGATGCGGTCCATCTTGACGAGGGAGAGCACGACGCAGCCCTCGGAGGCGTTGGCGCCCCCGGAGAGTCCGGTGCGGGCGCCCTGGGGCACGACCGGGACGCGGAGCGCGGTGGCGGTCCGCATGACGTGCTGGACCTGTTCGACGGTGCGCGGGAGCACGACGGCCGCGGGGGTGCCTGCCGTGCAGAAGCTCGCCATGTCGTGGGCGTAGGAGGCGGTGACGTCCGGGTCGGTGAGCACGGCCCCGTCGGGCAGCCCGGCGCGCAGGCGCTCGTGGAGCTCGGCCAGGGCCCCGGGGTCCGGCGCCGCCCCGGGTTCACGGTCCCGGCCACTCCCCTGCCGGCCGGCCCGGTCCCGCTCGTGAAGATCCCGCTGCTGAAGATCGTCCATGGGTCCAGCGTGGCACTCGGGGCCATCGGTGTGAACCCGCCGGGGCGGGCGCTTCGTCTCCTCTTCGTACCGGGTCCCGCGGGCGCAGAGTGACGCCATGAAAAGCGAGAACGTGGCGCGGTCGGTCCTGCTCGCCGGGGTGGGCGCGGTGCTCGCGGCGACGGCGCTGCTCTATCTCCCCGACCCGGGTCACGAGGCCCCGCCGCGCCCGCCCGGACCCGCCGAGCGGGCGGCGATCGCCGCGCACGCCGGGACGCAGGCCGCCCTGCCCGACCTGGCGGCGCTGATCGGCGACCGCGAGAAGTGGCTGCGCGCCCACCCCGAGGACGCCGTGTCCTGGGCGGTGCTCGGGACCGCGTACGCCGAACGGGGCACGCGTCAGGCCGACGTACGGGACTTCCCCCGGGCCGAGCGGGCACTGCGGCGCTCCCTGGAGGAACGGCCGGCGGCCCGGGGCAACCTGGACGCGCAGCTGGGCCTCGGCGTCCTCGCGGCGGCACTGGGCGACTGGCGGGCCGCGAAGGAGTGGGGCGAGCGCGTACGGAAGGCGGAGCCCAAGCGGTGGACGGTCCATCCGGTGCTCATCGAGGCCTACGGCGGTCTCGGCGACTACGCGGCGGCCCGCAAGGCGCTGGAGGACTACGAGAAGCTGCACACGGGCGCCGCGGTGCGGGCCCGGGCGGCGCAGGTGTACCGCGACCGGGGCTGGCGTGAGGACGCGGGCGCGGCGGCGCTGGACGCGGTGGCGCTCGCCGGTTCGGCGGCGGAGAAGGCGGCGGCCCTGTCCCGGGTCGGGGACCTGGCGTGGGAGCGGGGTGAGGCGGCGGAGGCCCTGGAGCAGTACGGGGCGGCGCTGCGGCTCGTACGGGACCACGGGCCGTCCCTCGCGGGCCGGGCGCGGTCGCTCGCGGCGCTCGGCCGTTCGGAGGAGGCGGGGGCCGCCTGGGAGGCGGCGCTGGCCCGGCTGCCGCTGCCGGAGTACCTCCTGGAGGCGGGCGAGCTGGACGAGTCGCTGGGCCGGGGGACGAAGGCGCGGGCGCGGTTCGAGCGGCTGCGGACGGGCCGCTGGGTGCGGGCGGAGGCGGTGCTCGGGCTGCTGGAGGCGGACCACGGCGATCCGGCGGCGGCGGTGACGCGGCTGCGCGCGGAGTGGGCGCGAGGGCACCGATCGGTCCAGGTGGCGGACGCGCTGGGCTGGGCGCTGTACCGCTCGGGCGAGCCGGAGGAAGCCCTGGAGTTCGCGAAGCGGGCGACGGACGAGGGCCTGCGCAGCGCCTTGTTCTCGTACCACCGGGGCGAGATCGAACGGGCCCTGGACCTTGACGGACCGGCGCGCCGGCACCTGGAGGAGGCCCTGCGGATCCACCCGTCCTTCTCCCCGCTCCACGCCCCGAAGGCGCGCGAGGCACTGGCGGCCCTGGGCGAACCGTCCGAGGAGCTGCCGGCGGAGCTGCGGGGCGCCGCGGGGCGGCAGGTGGGGGCGGCGCGCGGGCAGAGGACGGCGGCCGGCGCACCGGGGGAGGTCCGCGAGGCGGCCGCGGCCTCGGGGGCGTGAGGCGGGAGGGGGCGGGGGCGGGGTCGGGCCCCAGGGGACGGGGACGAGGTCCCGGGCGTGGCGCGGTCCCGGGCGGTGCGGGGACGGGCGGTGCGGGGTCGGGGGACGAGGCCCCGGACATGGCGCGGTCCCCGGCGGTGCGGGGACGGGCCCCCAGGGGACGGGGGTGAGGCGTCCCGGGACCGGCGGCGGGCGGGCCCCGTGCCCCGCCCGGGTCCGGCCCGGGACGCCGGACGGCCGGCCCGCGGGGTCAGGGTCCCGGGGCCGGCCGACGCGAGGGGGTGGGGGGGGGGGGGGCCCCCCCCCCCCCCCCCGCCGCGCGGCGGGGGCGGGGTGGGGCGGGGGGGCAGGACGCGCGCGAGCGCGCCGGCGAGGGGGGGGGGGTTTAGGAGGGCCGCGCCCCC
>NZ_JBIBBY010000003.1:527281-625316 GCF_042900905.1 Streptomyces sp. NPDC012827
CGGGGGGGGGGGGGGGGGGGCGGCCCCGGGGGGGGGGGGGGGGGGGCCGGGGCGGGGGGGGGGGGGGGGGGGGGGGGGGGGGCCCGCCCCGGGGGGGGGGGGGGGGGGCGGCGCCCCCGCACCCCCTCCGTGCACGGCGCGGCGGTTACAGGTTGCCGCGCTTCTCCTGCTCGCGCTCGATCGCCTCGAAGAGGGCCTTGAAGTTGCCCTTGCCGAAGCCCATGGAGCCGTGGCGCTCGATCATCTCGAAGAAGACGGTCGGACGGTCCTGGACCGGCTTGGTGAAGATCTGGAGCAGGTAGCCGTCCTCGTCGCGGTCGGCGAGGATCTTCAGCTCGCGCAGCTCGTCGATCGGGACGCGGGTGTCGCCGACCCACTCGCCGAGCGTGTCGTAGTACGCGTCCGGCACGGACAGGAACTCGACGCCCGCGGCCCGCATGGCGCGCACGGTCGCGACGATGTCGTTGGTGGCGAGGGCGATGTGCTGGACACCCGGGCCGCCGTAGAACTCCAGGTACTCGTCGATCTGCGACTTCTTCTTCGCGATCGCCGGCTCGTTGATCGGGAACTTCACCTTCTTGGTGCCGTCGGCGACGACCTTGGACATCAGGGCCGAGTACTCGGTCGCGATGTCGTCGCCCACGAACTCCTTCATGTTCGTGAAGCCCATGACCTTGTTGTAGAAGGTCACCCACTCGTTCATGCGGCCGAGCTCGACGTTGCCGACGCAGTGGTCGATGGCCTGGAAGGTGCGCTTGGCCGGCGGCTCGACGATCGGCGCGGCGGGGACGTAGCCGGGGAGGTACGGGCCGGTGTAGCCGGAGCGCTCGACCAGGGTGTGCCGGGTCTTGCCGTAGGTGGCGATGGCGGCGAGGACGACGGTGCCGTGCTCGTCCTTGAGCTCGTACGGCTCCACGAGGCCGGTGGCGCCCTGGGCGACGGCGTGGGCGTACGCGGCGCGCGCGTCCGGGACCTCGATCGCCAGGTCGACGACGCCGTCGCCGTGGGCGGCGACGTGCTCGGCGAGGAAGTGGCCCCACTCGGTGGAGGGCTTGATGACGGAGGTGAACACGAAACGGGCGGAACCGTTGGTGAGGACGTAACTGGCGGTCTCGCGGCTGCCGTTCTCCGGTCCGGAGTAGGCGGTGAGCTTCATGCCGAAGGCCGTGGAGTAGTAGTGGGCGGCCTGCTTGGCGTTGCCGACGGCGAAGACGACCGCGTCCATTCCCTTGACCGGGAAGGGATCGGCCTCACGCGCGGTGCTCGGGGTGTGGTCAATGGTCTCAGTCATGGGAGCAGCGTCGCGCCGCACGGCAAGGTGCGCAATAGTCTGCTCAGGGGCTGGTCAATGTGTACAGCGGTACGTCAGCATCGGCGGGCGACTTGTACATCCTGACCACCGGGAGGCCCTCGTGGCGATCGATCATTTGGACGGCCGGCTGATCGTGCTCCTCGCGCGTGAACCGCGGATCGGCGTCCTGGAGGCCTCGCGCCGGCTCGGGGTGGCGCGGGGCACCGTGCAGGCACGGCTCGACCGGCTCCAGGCGAGCGGGGTGATCCGGGGGTTCGGGCCGCAGGTGGACCCGGCGGCGCTCGGATACCCGGTGACGGCCTTCGCGACGCTGGAGATCAAGCAGGGTCAGGGCGCGGACGTGCGGGGGCACCTGTCGACGGTGCCCGAGGTGCTGGAGCTGCACACCACGACGGGGCACGGGGACATGCTGTGCCGACTGGTCGCCCGGTCGAACGCGGACCTGCAGCGGGTGATCGACAAGGTGGTGGCGTTCGAGGGGATCGTGCGGGCCTCGACGGCGATCGTGATGGAGAACCCGGTGCCGCTGCGGATCATCCCGCTCGTGGAGCAGGCGGCGGGCGGCGAACCGGTCTGACGCTCCCGTCCGGTGGTGGGAGGCACCCTGACGGTCGACGGGCCAGGGGACGCAAAGAAGACTTCACGCTGCGGCTGCCGCCCGCGAAGCTCCGCGAACTCGCCGAGCAACTGCCCTCCCTCATCGACTCGTACCGGGACGGCGAGGAGCCCTGGTCGCGTGAACGCGACCAGGGGATCAGCAGGACGGGACCCGTGCCTCCTGGCCCTGGGCGAGGGCCCGGAGGGAGGTCACCGCGTCGTCCAGCGCCGTGACCGGGATCAGCCGCATGCCGTCCGGCAGTTCGGCCTTCGCCTCCGCGCACTCGTCCTTGGGCACGACGAAGACCGTGGCACCGTCGCGGGCCGCGGCCTGCGTCTTGAGGGAGACACCGCCGACGGCGCCGACCTTCCCGTCGGCCTCGATCGTGCCCGTGCCGGCGACGATCCGCCCGCCGGTCAGATCACCGGCCCGCCCCGCGCCGTCGAGCTTGTCGACGATGCCGAGGGAGAACAACAGCCCGGCGCTGGGCCCGCCGATGTCGGCGAGGTGCAGGGTGACCTTCACCTTCGCCGGGTCCTTCTTCAGGTAGCGGAGGGCCGCCAGGGTGGCCGCGTCCTGCGACTCCTTCATCTGGCCCAGGTTGTGCTTCTCGATCTCGGCGTCCGACTTGCCGGGCGGGTAGACCGAATGGAGCGGCATCACCGCCCGGTCCGTCCGGAACCAGGCGTCCACGACCTCCCCGAGGCCCACGTCCACGGACGGTCCGGTGGCGATGATCGTCGTCATCCGCAGCTGTCCCTCGGTCTTCCCCACCGGGGCGCCGGTGATGCTGATGACCTCCCGCCCCTTGTCCACACCGAGCACGTCGGCGGTCGAGCCGGGCTGCGCGACGGCGTACGGCAGCGGCGCGAGTCCGACGACGGCGAACAGGGCTGCGACGGGCAGGGCGCTGAGCGCCAGCGCGCGGGGACGGGAAAGACGGGAGAGCACGCCCCCAATCTACTGGGGCGGCCTCCGCCGCGGGCCCGAGGGCGGCGGCCCGGGCGCGCTGCCCCGCCGGGGAGCGCGCCCGGGGCGGACCGCGGCCGCTCAGCCGCCCGCGCGCACGGGCAGGTGGCCGGTGAAGAAGGAGCGCAGGAGTGTGCGCACGGCGGGGACGGACACCCGGGGGGCGACCGTGCCGACCAGCTCCGCCCGCTGCGCCGCCGTCATGAGGCCGGCCGCCTGGAGCTGCGGGACGAGGGAGGCGTAGTCGCTGAAGACCCAGTGGTCGCAGCCGGCCAGCTGCCGCCGGGTGACCGGCCCGCCGTGGGAGAGCAGCGCCGCCCAGGAGCGGTCGAGCCGCTCGTCCCGGAAGCCGTCGGTGCCGGCGAGGAGCAGGGGCCGGTCGGCGCCGTACCGGGCGACCGGGAGGAGTTCGCCGTCCGGTCGGTCCAGGTACCCCTCCAGGTTGGCGGCGGCGACGATCCGCCGGTCCTCGTGCACGGCCTGCGCGACGGCGGCGCCGCCCGCCGAGTGCCCGTACAGGCCGGCCCGGTCGAGGCCGAGGGCGTCGAGGACGAACCGGAGGTCGGCGACCCTCGTGTCGATCATGGTCCGGAAGGCGGTGGCGTCCATGTCGGGGCGCAGCACCGTCGTCCGGATCCGTTCGCGGCCCGGCCGCTCGTCCGGGAACTCGACCTCGCTCGCGTCACCGGGGTGGTCGACGGTGACGACGGTCCAGCCGTGCGAGGCGAGGTCGACGGCCAGGGAGCTGCCCATGGCGCGCGAGTCACCGCCCCCGGGGCTGTACAGCAGCACCGGCCGCCGGCCGGGCAGCGGCGGCGCGCCGGCCCGGGCGTGGGTGAGGGTGGCGGCCCAGTCGACCCCGGTGCCCGGCAGCGGCGGCCGCACCAGCGGGGCGAGGAAGGAGAAGGTCGCGGCCGCGTCCGGGGTGAGCTGCGGGACGCGGGGGAAGCCACGGCCGGGGGCGGCGGGCCGCAGGACGGTGATCATGAGCTCCCGGACGCCGATCTCCGGCGCCCAGGGGTCGTTGCGGGTCGGGTCGACCAGGCGGCGGACGGTGGCACCGACGGCGTACGGGCCGGTGGGCGCGGGCAGCCGGAGGACCTGACCGGCCGAGCCGGTGGGGGACGGAGCCGGGCCGGTGGCGGAAGCGGCCGTCCCGGTGGCGGAGGCGAGGGTGAGAGCGGCGGCCCCGGCGAGGGCGCCCTTGACGACGGAACGGCGTCCGGGTGTGCGTGTGTCGGTCATGCCCGGCATCCTGGGGGCGGGCCGGGCCCCGGTGCGAAGCTTCCGGCCCTGCCCGAAAGGCTGGTGGCGGACGGGGGATGCTGCGGGGATGCGGCTGCACTTCACGACGGACGACTACGCCCGGGTACGTTTCGCGTCCCGTCCCTCCCCCGTGCCCGAGCTGCACGCGGCCCTGATGATGCTGGGCACGCCGCACGAGAGCGCGTTGTTCGGACGGTGGCGCGGGAGGATGCTGCGGGCCCTGCCGGGGACGGCCGCGCCGCTCGCGGAGCTGGCGCCGGCCGGGCGCGCCCCCGTCTTCCTCGACGTCCTCGGCGAGACCCGGCGGGAGGGCTTCGAGCAGATGCGTTCGGCGCCCCCGGAGCTCGCACGGACGGAGCTGGCCCGGGTGTACGCGGGGCAGGGCGCCCCGCCGCGCTGGCTGCGGGGCCTGTACGAGGGCGAGGCGGAGGCGTGGCGGACCGTGGACCGGGCGCAGCGAGCGGCGTACGAGACGGTCCTCGCCCCGGTGTGGCCGCTCGTCCAGGACCTGCACCGGGCGGAGTTCGCCCGGCACGCGTTCGCCGTGGCGGAGCGGGGGCTCGGGGCGGCGCTTTCCGCCCTGGTGCCGGGTTCGCGCCTGCGGGACGGGGTGTGGGAGGCGGCCGGGCGGGGCGGTGGGGGCCGGGACGTCCGGCTCGGCGGGCGGGGGCTGGTGCTGCTGCCGACCTTCCACTGGCGGGGCGGCCCGCTCGTGCAGGACCTGCCGGGCCGGCCGGTGGTCCTCGCCTACCCGGCGGGCCCGGGCCTGCCCCTCGTACCCCTGGAGGCCGCCGCGTCCGGCGAGGGTCTGGCGGGCGTGCTGGGCCGTACCCGGGCGGAGGTGCTGCTCGCCCTGGCGGAGCCCCGGACGACCACGGAGCTGGCGCGCCGTACCGGTGTCAGCGACGCGACCGCCTCGGCCCACGCCGCGGCGCTGCGGGCGGCGGGGCTGATCACGACGGTGCGGACGGGCCGTTCGGTCCACCACGCGCGCACCGGCCTGGGTTCCCTCCTGACCGGCCCGGCCGGGGGCCGTCCGCCCGGGGCGGGACACGGAACGGACTGACCGCGAAGACGGCCGGGGCCGTCCTACCGCAGGGCGTCGGCGACCTCGCGGGCCGCGTCGACCACCCGGGGCCCCACCCGCTCCGGGACGGCGTCGGTGAGCATGACGACACCGACACTGCCCTCGATGCCGGTGACGCCGATGAGAGGGGCGGCGGCGCCGCTGGCGCCGGCTTCCAGTTCGCCGTGGGTGAGGGTGTAGGTGGGCTCGGTCAGTCCGCCCTGGCGGGCGGCGAGGATCGCGCGCCCGGCGGCCCCCCGGTCGAGCGGGTGGCGGAAGCCGGCCCGGTAGGCGACGTGGTAGTCGGTCCAGGTGGGTTCGACCACGGCGACGGCGAGCGCCTCGGAGCCGTCGACGAGCGTGAGGTGGGCCGTGGCGCCTATGTCCTCGGCGAGCGAGCGGAGCGCGGGCAGCGCGGCCTCGCGCACCAGCGGGTGGACCTGGCGGCCGAGCCGGAGCACGCCGAGGCCGACGCGGGCGCGTCCGCCGAGGTCGCGTCGGACCAGGGCGTGCTGTTCGAGCGTGGCGAGCAGTCGGTAGACGACGGTCCGGTTGACGCCGAGCCGGTTGGACAGCTCGGTGACCGTCAGGCCGTGGTCGGTGTCGGCGAGCAGTTTGAGGACTCTGAGTCCCCGGTCGAGCGTCTGGGAGGTCTCCGCGGTCACGACGCCCTCTCCTTCGGAGTGAGTGGCGGCGGACTCCCACGGGGTTGCGACGCCGGTCCCGTCGGCGACGCACGTCAGAGGCCGCCGGCAGGAAGGGGTACACCGGCTGCGCTCCGCGGCGGCGCTGCCACGGGGCGATAGCTTTGAGCCGGGACAGTAGCGACCCGCTCCGCTCAGCGGAAGACCTCGTCCAGAATCCGGGCGCGGGCGGGCGGAAGGATGCCGGTTCGGGAGCAAAGTCCCGTGGACAGGGGACTTCGGCGGACAAGACGCGCTATGTCGGCGCCCGCGGCCGGGCCCCGGCAGCGGTCCGCCCCGCGCGCCGGCCACCCGTCCGCCGCCCGCCCGCGCAGCCGATCACGGCCGGATCCGGTGCCTGGGCGACGTGAGCCGGGCGGGATGTCGTGCGCGGACATGCGTGAGGCCCGTACCGCACGGCCCGGGCATGCGTGAGGCCCGTACGCACGCCGTCGTACGGGCCTCGTTCCCCCGGCCGCCTCCTTCCCCCGGCCGCCGTTCTCACCGGCCGGGCAGCGGGAGGGAGATCACCGCATGCGGGTGGCCCACTCCTGGACCTTCTTGATCCGCTCGCGGATCTGCCCGGCCGTCGCCTCCGCGCTCGGCGGGCCGCCGCAGACCCGCCGGAGCTCGGTGTGGATGACGCCGTGCGGCTTGCCGCTCTGGTGAACGTACGCGCCGACCATCGTGTTGAGCTGCTTCCTCAGTTCCAGGAGCTCCTTGTGGGAAACGACGGGCCGCCGCTCCGCCGGAAGCTCCAGGAGGTCGGCCTCGCTGTCCGGCTTCCTGCGGCTGTGCGCGATCTGCCGGGCCTGCCGCTTCTGCAGGAGCAGCTGCACCTGGTCGGGTTCGAGGAGCCCGGGAATGCCCAGGTAGTCCTGCTCCTCCTCGCTGCCGGGGTGGGCCTGCATGCCGAACTCGGCGCTGTTGTACAGCACGCGGTCGAAGACGGCGTCGGACTCCAGCGCCTCGAACGGCAGCATGTCCTGCTCGCCGGTGTCCTCGTCCTGCTGGCGCTCGGCCTCCGCCATCTCCTTCTCGGACTCGGCGTACGGGTCCTCCTCCCCCTCCTTCTTCGGCTTGTCGAGGACGTGGTCGCGCTCGACCTCCATCTCGTTGGCGAAACCGAGGAGGCTGGGGATGGTGGGAAGGAACACCGAGGCGGTCTCGCCGCGTCTGCGGGAACGTACGAAACGGCCGACGGCCTGGGCGAAGAACAGCGGGGTCGAGATCGTCGTGGCGTACACGCCGACCGCGAGGCGGGGCACGTCGACGCCCTCGGACACCATGCGGACCGCGACCATCCACCGGTCGTTGTTCTCGCTGAACTCGTCGATGCGGCTGGAGGCTCCGGCGTCGTCGGAGAGGACGACGGTGGCCTTGGTGCCGGTGATCTCGCGGATCAGCTTGGCGTAGGCGCGGGCCGAGTCCTGGTCGGAGGCGATGACGAGACCGCCGGCGTCCGGGATGGACTTGCGGACCTCGGTGAGCCGCTGGTCGGCGGCGCGCAGCACGTTCGGCATCCAGTCGCCGCGCGGGTCGAGCGCGGTGCGCCAGGCCTGCGAGACGGCGTCCTTGGTCATCGGCTCGCCGAGGCGGGCGGCGATCTCGTCGCCGGCCTTGGTGCGCCAGCGCATGTTGCCGCTGTAGGAGAGGAAGATGACCGGCCGGACGACGCCGTCGCCGAGGGCGTTGCCGTACCCGTAGGTGTAGTCGGCGGACGACCTGCGGATGCCGTCGTTCCCCTCCTCGTACGTGACGAACGGGATGGGGTTCGTGTCGGAACGGAACGGGGTGCCGGTGAGGGCGAGGCGCCGCGTGGCCGGCTCGAAGGCCTCCAGGCAGGCCTCGCCCCAGGACTTGGAGTCTCCGGCGTGGTGGATCTCGTCCAGGATGACGAGGGTCTTGCGCTGTTCGCAGCGGTTGCGGTGGAGCATGGGCCGCACGCCGACACCGGCGTAGGTGAGGGCGACGCCGTCGTACTCCTTGCTGAGCGGCCCGGCGCTGTACTCCGGGTCCAGCTTGATCCCTATCCGCGCGGCCGCCGCGGCCCACTGCTTCTTCAGGTGCTCGGTGGGTGCGACGACGGTGACCTGCTGCACGACGTGGTGGTGGAGCAGCCAGGACGCGAGGGTCAGCGCGAAGGTGGTCTTGCCGGCGCCGGGCGTGGCGACCGCGAGGAAGTCACGAGGCTGCTCCTGGATGTACTTCTCCATGGCCCCCTGCTGCCAGGCGCGCAGCTTGTTGGCGGTGCCCCAGGGGGCGCGGCCGGGGAAGGCGGGAGAGAGGTGGTGTGAGGAGGTGGCGGTGGTAGTCACGATCTCCGGTTCGACGCTCGTCCAGATATGACAACCGGGCCACCTTACCGGCGGCCCGGCCCGAACCTCGTACGAAACAGGGCGGTGCCGCGGCGGTTGCGATCCACCTCACGTCGGGCGCCGAACGCGGCCGGGGCGGGTGCGCGCCGTGCTCGCCCGGCCCGTCCTCAGCGACCGCTACGACCCTGACCGGGGATTTCCGCGGCCTGCCAAGAGGGCTGGAGACGGGTCGCCACCCAGGCGCCCACCGCCGCCACCCCCGCCATGGGCAGGAAGACGGCGGCGAAGGCGGCCGGGTGGGAGCTGGTGGCCGCCGACGCGTGGGTGACGGCCGCGTGGCCCACGGCGCCGCCGCCGAGGGCGGCGAAGGCGGCGCCGCCGGCCGACAGCAGCAGCACGTTGGAGAGGCCGTCGGAGATCTGGAGGGCGGCGGAGTTGGCACCGGCCTCGTGCGGGGCCGACAGCTTCATCAGCAGCACGCTCGTGGAGGAGATCACCGCCCCCATGCCCAGGCAGCCCAGGCCCCAGGCCACCGCGACCACCCATACCGGCACGGCGTGGACGAGGACCGCCGGGGCGGTGCCGATCGCCGCCGCGACGAGGACCATGCCGACGACCACGAGCCGCTCGGTGTACGGCTCGGTCCACGGCCGCGACTGGATCCAGGAACCGAGCGCCCAGGTGAGGCCGCCGGCGGCGAGGGAGAGCCCGGCCAGGGTGGGGCTGAGGCCGCGCTGGGTGACCAGCATCAGCGGTACGAAGGACTCGGCGGCGATGAACGACCCGGCGGCGATGCCGCGCAGCAGGACGACGGAAGGCAGCCCGCGCGCGGCCCGGACGGTGCCGCGCGGCAGGAGACCACGGACGGCGGGCACCAGGAGCGCGGCGCCGACGGCGGCGGGCAGCAGGGAGAACCAGCGCAGTTCCTGCCCGGCGTACTGGAGGAGCCCCGCGCCCGCCGAGATGCCGAGCGCCAGCCGGATCCGCCGCCGGTCCCACGGCTCGGCCGGCGCGGAGGGGTCGGCGGGGCCGGAGGCGGTACGGCGGATCGCGGGGAGGGCGAGGGCGAGCGGGAAGACGACGAGGACGGGAATGCCGACGAAGACCCAGCGCCAGCCCAGGTGCTCGGTGATCGTGCCGGAGGCGAGCGGGCCGACGACCGAGGGCACGACCCAGCTGGCGGCGAAGGCGGCCATGATCGCGGGCCTCAGGTGTTCGGCGTAGGCCCGGCTGACGATGACGTACAGCGCGACGATCACCAGCCCGCCGCCGAGTCCCTGCACGGCCCGGCCGAGGACGAAGACCCACATCGCGCCGGCGGTCCCCGACAGGAGCAGGCCCGCGGCGAAGGCGCTGATGCCGGCGGCGAGCGGGGCGAGCGGCCCGTTGCGGTCGGACCACTGTCCGGCGAGGACCATGCCGAAGAGGCTGGTGGTGAAGTACGCGGAGAAGGCGAAGGCGTAGAGCGGGATGCCGTGCAGTTCGCGGGCGGCGACGGGCATCGCGGTGCCGACGGCGGTGGCCTCGAACGCGATGAGGAGGACGACGGAGACGATGCCGATGCTGAGCGCCCGGTGTGCGGAGTCGAGCACGGAGCCCCGCGGGGGCTCGACCGGCGTTTTCGGGGGGACGGTGTCGTCGGCGCCGGTCGCGGCGTCGTGGGGTTCGAGGGCGCTCATCCCCCCAGAGTAAGAGGTGAAGCCGCCCGTGACCCCTGTCAGGAGTCCCGGTTCTCCTCGGTCCTGCGACGTACGACCCCGGCGCCGGTCACCTTCCGGCCGGCCGCGCCCGTGCGGCCCTCCCGCGCCCTCGCGCGTCCTGACGGCGCCTCGCGGACGCTTCCGAGGTCTTCTGTGAACGGCGTGTGGCAGCGGTACGGCAGTCGCGTTGCACGCCGGCCGCACCCCTTGAGGCCCTTCCTGGCGCGGCCCTACGGTCGTACCAGCACGCACGACCGTGTGCCCGAGTGGTTGAGGGGCTCGCCTGCAAAGCGAGTGACGCCGGTTCGATTCCGGTCACGGTCTCCGACGGATCCTGGTCACCGCCAGGTTCCCCGCGGATCTTCACAGGCGCCCGGCGGCTGTGCCACAGTCCGCGCATGAGCGATCAAGGAAGACGCAAGGTGGGCGTCGTCGCCGGCACGGCCCTCGCCGGGGCGCTGCTGCCGGGCATCACCCTCGGCACGGGGACGGCGGACGCCGTCCTCGCGGTCCTCGTGGCCTCCGTGGTCCTGGCGGTGCTCACCCAACTGATCTTCATCGGCCCCTCGGGCCGCGTGCCCCTCCCGGCCCTCGCCGCCTTCGGCCTGGCCGGCTTCGTCCAGGACGCCCTGATCTGGTGGCTGCTGTCCTGGCTGGGCCCGAAGTTCTCCACCCTCCACATCGAGGGCTTCGCGACGATCCTCCTCGCGGCCCTCTGCACCCGGGGGGCGGTCCTCCTGATCTCCCAGCTCCCCTCACCACCCCGCCCGGCCGAGGACTGAGAGCCGCCCCACCACGCGCGTCACGGCAGCAGGTCGTCGGGCACCTTCACCTGCTCCCGGCAGCCGAGGAGCTCCCGCGCACTGCGCGCCAGAGCGGCGAGAAGCCGCTCCTCCGGCACCTCCGCCGCCTCCCCGGAAGCCTTGTGGAGCACGGCGACCTCCAGGGGCAGCTCCGCGCCCTGCCCGGGAGCCGTGCCCGGCACGGTGCACGGCATGACGAGCGGCGTTCCCCAGACATCGGGCCGGGACGCGACGTACACCCCGTCCGCGACGGTACGCCAGCGGAACCGGCCCTTCCCCGAGCTCACGTGATCGATGTCGTACATCGACCACCCGACGGTCGCGGTGATCACCCGCCCGTCGCCGCCGCCCTCGATCTCGCAGGGATGCTGGACCTGCCGCCGCAGATCGTCCGCCCCGGCCCGCCACTCCCGCGCCTCCGCGACCAGCCGGCCCTCCACCTCCCCCGGCGCCCGCCCGTGCGGCCTGAACCCCTCACCGAGCGCGTCCCGCAGAGCACCGACACTCTCCGCGCCGAAGACCTCCTGGCAGGCCCGCAGGGCGGCGGGATCGGGCGCGGGCGCCCGCTCCCGCGCGCCCGAGCAGGCGGTAGCGGCGAGCAGCAGACCGGCGACCCCCGCCACCGCCCGGCCCGCGACGGCTACCGCTCGCCGCGCCACTTCTTCTCCGTGAGCACCGGCCGCTCGGGCAGCCCCGCGTTGTTCTCGCAGCCCAGCTCCTTCACGACCGCCAGCGTGACGGAGTGGAGGACGGTGAGGTACGCCTCGCGGGTGGCCGGGGTGTTCGGAGGGAGTTCTTCCGAGGGGGCCTTGCTGAACCGGAGGAAGCCCTCGATGGGAGCGGGCTTCCGCTCGGACCCCTTCAGCTCCGGGCTCGAGCACTGGACGAAGAGGCTCGCCGACCTGTCGTCCACGACGGCCTCCCGGCCCATCGCGTAGAGGTGTCGGCCGGGGGCCTTCGCGCCCTTTCCTGTGTCGTACAGGTCGTCCTCGCCGTACAGGTGGAAATCAACCGTGAGCAGAGGTCTGTCGCTCTGGTGCCTGACCTCGCACATGGCCGGGTGCTGCCCGTGGAGGTCGCCCTTCGCATGGTCTTCGGCCAGGTCCTGCGCGGTCCTCCGGAGACCGCTCCCCTCGGCTGCCTGGAAAGTCTTCGCCCCCATCACCCGTTCCAGCGCCTCAGCCGCCCCGGGCGAGAGCGTGCCGTCGCACTGCTGGGCGGCGCCGACCTCCGTCGCCCCCTCGCCGCCGCCGCAGGCGGTGAGGAGGAGACCGAGGGCAAGCACGGTCGAGACGGCCACGGACGCTCTGCTCATCGGGATTCCTCGGGGGTCGGAAGCGGACGGTCAGCCGGTCTCCGGGTCGTTGCCCGTCTGGTTCGCGTGGTCGTTGCCCTTCGCGTAACCGCCGTCGACCGATTCGATCATGTCCTGCCTGAAGTCGCTGCTCACCTTGTCGCTGTGCTGGGCGAGGAAGCGTTCCATGGGGGACTCGGCGCTGTACCGGCCGGCCGTGTACAGCGCCTTCTGGTCCTCGTGGATCTCGTCCTCGGTCTTGTCCTTGTGGTCCTCGACGGACTTGTCCGACCAGTCGCCGATGACCTGCCCGGCGAGCTGCTCCATGACTCCCGAGCCGGTGTCGACGGCGAGCGGTACGAGGACGGCCGCCGTACCGACCGCGGCGGTGGCGGGCAGGAAGGCGACACCCGCCGCGATGCCGACCGTGGCTCCGAGCTCCACCCAGCCGGCCTTCGCCGCCTGGGCCTTCTCGTACTCCTCGTGCTTCTTCATGCCCTCGGCCTCGACCTGGTTGGCCCGGGACTCGTCGAGCACGCCCTGGAGGGTGGCGCCGGTGTACACGGTCGCGCGGGCCGCGCCCTCGTCGATCTTCCCGCCGGGGCCGACCTGTGCCTCCAGGACACTGGTGGTGTAGAGGCGCTCGGCCGTCGACACCGTGGCGTACGCGTCCGGGTGCTGGCCCAGCGTGCTGAGGAAGTCGATCGCGGCCTCGCGGCCGAACTGCGGGTGGGCGCCGGGCATCTTCGAAGGGGCGAAGGGACTTTCCGAGTCGTTCTTCGCCAGCGCCCAGTTGAGGTCGTCGATGTATCCGGCACCCATGTTGCCGAGGCTGTCGGCCATGGTGGACTGGTACTTCTTCAGCAGCTCGGGGTCGCTCCCGTACTTCTCGACGACCTGCGTCATGATCCCGGCGGAGGTCTCGTCCCGCTTGAGCTCCGGCGTCGGGTCGTCCCAGGCGTGGCCGAGCGTCGCCGCCTCCAGCGCGTGGCCGAACGCGTCGGGCATGTAGTCGGCCGACTTCTTGGCGTCGTCGGGGTGGTGGCCGTCGATGTCGGGGAAGAAGTTGTACTTGTCGTTCGCGAAGTAGTCCAGGTAGCCCTTCTGGTCCCCGTCCTTCTTCGGGTCCAGGTCCACCGTCCCGCCGACGCTGCCGTCCTTGTTGTACGCGGTCGGCTCCTTGGAGAAGTACTCCTTCGCCGCCTCCGGGCTGTGGCCCAGCGCCTCCAGCATGGAGATCATCGGGTCGTAACCCGCACCGTTGACACCCGACGGGTTGTACTGGTTCTTGAGCCCGCCGGCGATCATCGACTTGCTGTTGGCGAAGAGGTACGGGTCCTTCGCGTGCAGCTGCGTGACGTGTTCGGCGATCGGGACCAGGAACTTCGGGTCGTAGTTGCCGTAGCGCATGATGCCGCCGAGCAGCTGGTAGCCGAAGGCGGGGTTGTTGTCGTACTTCACCAGCGGGATGCGCTCGGTGCCGAGCTTGCGCATGTCCGAGGACCACTTGTCGGTCCAGGCGTCGCCGCCCTGCGTGGCGGTCGCCAGGTTCATGCCCAGGTTCTTCTGGAGCTGCTGGACGTCGGCGAGGCGTTCCTTGTCGACCTTCGTGTAGTCGTACGTGTCCGTGGACAGCTGCCCGAAGAACTCCAGGGCGCCCTTCGGGCCGAGGCCGTCGTAGAAACTCCGCGAGAACGCCTTCGAGTTGGCGTTGTCCTTCAGCAGCTCGTTGAGGCGCATCAGCTCCTCGTGGGAGATGTCCCGGCCCTTCTTCGCCAGGTCGACGGCGCGCTGCGCCTCCTCGGCGTCCAGGCTGCCGTACTTCGGGGCGCTGAAGTTGTGCTGGTCGCCGGTGATGTTGGCCTTGAGGGCGTTCGAGCAGGCCACGTCGGCCTCGGTGCAGACCTCCAGGATGGCCTTGATCCGGTCCTCCATCGCCTGGATGTCGGCACGCTCCTTGCGCACCAGATCCTGGAAGTCGGGGTCGTGCCGGGCCGCCGGGTCCTTGATCTCGGAGAGCGGTTCGCGGGCGACGACCGTGCCGTCCGACTTGACGTGGAAGCCCCGGCCGGGAGCCTCCGTCTCGGCGATCTTCTTCAGGTCGTCCTTGGCCTTCTTGAAGGCCTGGTAGCCGTCCTCCAGGATCTTGTGGATCCCGTCGGCCGCCTTCGCCGCGTCCTCGAACTCCTTCGCCGTCTTGTCCACGAACGGCTTGGTGACCTCGGCGTTCACACCCCGCCAGTAGTCGTCCTTGGCCTTCGCCGCCATGGTCGTCCGGGCGTCGTCGGCGAGCTTGTCCAGCTTGCCCTTCATCTCGGACCAGTCGTCGGCGGCCGTCTTCAGCTTGTCGAGCTGGGCCTGCATGACGTTCTCGTAGGTCAACACCGTGGCTCTCCCCGCCCGTTACTTGAAGTACTGGTCGATCCTGGAGGCGGCGAGCGCCGCCTTGATGTCCTGTTCTTCCTTCGCGTGCGAGGCCGCGCTGTAGTCCAGGTGGTTCGAGATGTTGGCGCAGGCGTCGAGAAGCGTGCTGAGCTGGGAGCTCCAGGTGCGCTGGACGGTGGACATCGCCGAGCCGGTGAGGAACCCGTTGCCGGACAGCTGCGTCGCCGCCTCGCCCGTGCTCGTCTCGGCGTGCTTGCCGTCCTTGGCGAGCCGGCCGTGCAACGCGTAGGCGGCGCTGCCGATGGCGCCGAGCTTGTCCTGGTCGACGCTGAGGTCCGCGTTGCCGCTGCCACCGGATTCGGGGGCGACCTGATTGAGCCGCATGCTCACGCCGGACGTGGACGTGGACCGGGCGGACGCCCACTCCTCTTCGAACGACATGCTCTCCCCCGTGACCTTCGGACGGTGATCGTTCCTGATTCGCCTCAGCTAAGTCCCGCTGCGTCCCGCCGGATTCCGCGCCCGCGGAGCCGCCGGAAACATGGCGATCGTAGCCTCACGGAAGGCCGTTCGAGCACTCCCCCCAAGGGAAAACGGACGCACACAAGATCTCTGCGACACACCCGCGAGCGCTTCACCTTCGCAACCCGGACAGGGCCGCCCTTCTCGGGCGGCCGGACTCCAGCCCCCCCCGGGTCGGGGCTCGATAGGCTCGCCCCGGACGCCGGAAGGAATGCGGGCTCCCACGGACGGTGGGGGCGCCGAGCGGTACGGAGGGTGCCCCGGCAAGCCGACGGAGGGGGACGCACACGTGGAGCACGCACGCACCCGGGAGGGAGCCGCGCGGCGGATCGGCCCCTACCGACTGATCACCCGTCTCGACCCGCCCCCGACGACCGTTGGCCCCGGCGGAGTGCCCGTCCCCTGCAGCCGCTTCGTGGCCCGCTCCGAGCACGACGAGCGTACGGTCCTCCTGAACGCGCCGCTCCCGGGCGCCGACCCGGCCCGCTTCGCCGCGGAGGCCGAGGCGGCGCGTCACCTGCTCGGCCCGTGGGTCGCACCGGTGTCGGACTTGGCGGAGCCTGGCACGAGTCCCTGGTACGCGAGCCCGTACGTCCCCTCACTGCCGCTTCCGGTGGCCCTCGCCGTCCACGGCGGGCCGCTGCCCGAGGCGACGGTACGCGCCGTGGGCGTCGCCCTCGCCGAGGCCCTTGCCGCGGCGCACGCTCAGGGTCTGACGCATGCCGGAGTCCTCCCGTCCGCCGTCCTGCTCACGGCGGACGGCCCACGCCTGAGCTGTTACGGCGCGGTACGGGCCGCCGCGCCCGACGGCATCCCGCGCATCGGGCTGCAGGGCCTCGACCCGGGAGCGCTGGCACCCGAGCAGGCGACGGGTGGTCGGCCGCGCCCACCGGGTGACATCTACGGGCTCGGTGCCGTTCTCTCGTACGCCGCCACCGGCCACTCCGTCCCCGAACGTGACGAACTTCCGCCCACACTGCGCGCCACAGTCTCCGCCTGCCTGACTCGGGACGCGGCGAACCGCCCTGCCGCCGCCGAACTGACGACCGCTCTCGCCCCGCCGTCCCCGCACGGGACGGTGCTCAACACCACCGCCGGCCTCTACACCCCGGGCTGGCTGCCCGGCCGGGTCATCGCCGCCCTCGCCCGCCAGTCGGCCGAGCTGCTCGCCGCCGAACTTCCCTTGGTGCAGCCATCCGAACCTCCGTCCCGATCCGTCACCGGCACCCCTCGCCCCTGACCTGAACCAGAGTGATGCTGTCACCTCTCACCCACGACGACCCGGACGCCGTCGTCTCGTACCGACTCCTTGCGCGTCTCGGCTCCGGCGGCATGGGCACGGTCTACCTGGCCCGCACTCCGAGCGGCCGTACCGTCGCCCTCAAAACGATGCACGCCCGCCTCGCGGCCGACCCGGTCGCGCGCGGCCGGTTCCGGCTGGAGGCCGATGCCGCCCGGATCATCGGAGCCCGTCACGGGGCGGCCGTCTTCGACGCCGACCCGCTCGCCGACACTCCGTGGCTCGCCACCGAGTACGTCCTCGGGCCACCGCTCGACGCTGCCGTGACCCTCGGCGGCCCGCTGCCCGAGCCGACCGTCCGCGCCCTCGGTGCCGCCCTGGCCGGAGCCCTCGCCCAGTTGCACTCCTCGGATGTGGTCCACCGCGACCTGAAGCCGTCGAACGTGCTCGTCACCGCTTACGGCCCGAAGATCATCGACTTCGGCATCGCCCGCGCCTCCGGTGACGAGCACCTGACCCGTACGGGAGAGGCGGCCGGCACTCCCGCCTTCATGTCTCCGGAACAGGCGAGCGGCCAGGAACACACGCCCTCCGGCGACGTCTTCGCCCTCGCCGGTGTCCTCGTCTTCGCCGCCACCGGCCATGGCCCCTTCGGCACAGGCTCCGCCGCGGACCTCCTCTACCGCGTCCGCTACGCCGAGCCCAACCTCACCGGCGTCCCTGAGGCCCTGCTCCCCCTCCTGGCGGCCTGCCTCACCAAGGAGCCTTCCGCCCGTCCCACGTCCGCGCGTCTGATCGCAGAACTACACGACGGGGTCGGCCAGTTCGCCGACCACCTCCCACCTCTGGTCCTCGCGGACATCGCCCGCCGCGCCACCGACGTCTGGCTCTACCGTCCCCATCGCCTCCCTGCCCCGGCCACCCCCGCCTCCCCCACCCCCACGGCCGTCCCCGTACCGGGCCCGGTGCCCCGCCGCCGCCTCCTGGCCCTTTCAGCTGCCGGCCTCCTCGGCCTGACGGCTGCGGGTGGCGGGGCGTGGGCGTGGCTGGGAGCGGATGGAAGCGGTGGTGACGGACGCCCACCGGGAGACACCACTCCCGCAGCGGTGGACGGCGCGCGGTCACCCTTGTGGCAAGTCCCCTCGGAAGGCCATGAGGAACAGGCGATCCCCTTGGTGGCCGGTGACATCGTCGGCCTCGCCGAGACCGACTCCTTCCGCGTCCTGGACCAGGTGAACGGCGCAGAACTCTGGTCCGAGCGCAGCGTGACGGAAGCCTGGCAGATCACCACAGACGGCACCTCCTTCTACGTGTCGAGCAGCCCGGCCGCGCACCCCGCCACCCTCCGGATCCGCACGCTCGCCTCCCGAACGGGCCAGGAGTCCGCCCGGCCCGTCGAGCTCAGGGACTTCGACGGCGGCGGCACCCAGCTCCTCGCCGCGGCCGGCGGAATTCTCTTCGCCGCCACACGCCGAGGCCGCCGGGACGACTCCCCGGCGGAGAAGAGGACCGGCCTGCACCTCCTCGCCGTGGACCTCCGAACCGGCCGGGAACTCTGGCGCCATCCGTACCCATGGGACGGCGACCGCTCCTGGCTCTCGCGGGTCGTCGCCGATCGCCTGATCCTCGGCAGACACGTCGCCGACTCCGGCTTCTTCGCCCTTCAGTCCCGCGACCTCCGCACCGGCCGCATGCTGTGGCAGCGGCGCCTGCCATTGCGGGCTTCGCAGGACTTCCGGCAGGGTGAACTGGCGGTCGATGAGCAGCATGTGTACCTGGGGCACAACCGGCTACGGGCGTTGCGCCTGAGCGACGGTACGACCGCGTGGGAGTACGGCTCCGGCGCCGACACCTACGGCATGCCGGCCGTGGCCAACGGCCTCGTGTACGCCACCGAGGGGACCGGACGGCTGGTAGGGGTGCACGCCGAACGCGGCACCGGCGAGTGGAAGGAGGACACCGCGGCCACCCCGCCCTTGACCCGCGACCCGCGCACCGCCCCTGTCATCGGCGGCACCTTCGTGTACGCCCCTGTTCACGGCGGTCTGAGCGCGATCGACGTGATCAGCGGCAGATCGGCCTGGGTGTTCACGACGGCCGCCTCCCGTTACGTCGTCGACCCGAAGCGGACCCGGATCTTCGGAGCGGGGAAGACCTCCGCCGTCGCCCTCCCCCTGGCGTGACTCCATTCACCGCGTCTCTTCCACCCCCGCTCCACCGACCGGAAAGCATCCCGTGACCACGCAACCCCTCTCCACCGGCGACCCGATCCGGCTCGGTCCGTACCGCCTCCTCGGCGTCCTCGGGGAAGGCGGCATGGGCAAGGTGTACGTCGGACGGGACGCCACCGGCACCCCGGCCGCCGTCAAGGTCCTGCGGCCCGAACTGGCCCACGACCAGCACCTCGCGCAGCGTTTCGTCCGCGAGGCCGACATGGCCCGGGCCGTCACCGGAGAAGGTGTCGCGCGGATCCTCGGGGCCCGGACCGACGGCGGGCGGCTGTGGATCGCCGCCGAGTTCCTGGCCGGGCCGACACTCGACGAGGCGGTCCACGCATACGGCCCGATGGACGCGCCGACGGTTCGCTCACTCGCCGCCCACCTCGCCCGCACCCTGCACGACATCCACGCGGCCGGGTTGGTCCACCGCGACTTGAAGCCCGCCAACATCGTGCTCACCTCCACCGGCCCGCGGATCATCGACTTCGGCATCGCCCGCCCCGAGCACGGCCTCACTCTGACGACCACCGGCCAGATCCCCGTCACCCCGGGGTACGGGGCCCCCGAGCAGGTGCTCGGGCAGCGCGTCGGCCCGGCGTCGGACGTTTTCTCGCTCGGCGCGGTCCTCGCGTACGCGGCGAGTGGCCGGCGCACCTTCGACGGGGCGCACGTGGCGGCTGTCCAGTACGAGGTCGTGCACGGCGCCCCGGATCTGAGCCTCGTCCCGCCGGAGCTGCGGGACCTGATCGCGCCCTGCCTCGCGAAGGACCCGCAGCTGCGGCCCTCACCAGCACAGGTCGCCACCGCCTTCGCGCCGCCGAAGGGAGCCGACCGGACCTGGCTCAAGGGCCCGCTCGCCGACGACATCAAGCGGCGGGAGGAGCACGTCCGAGGGCTCGCCGCCCCCGAGGCCACGCCCGTATCCACCATCACACCGTCCCGCCGTCGCTTCCTCACCGGCACGGCGGTCGGCGTGGCCGCGCTCGGCGCGGGGACCGGCGCCGGGGCCTGGTGGCTGGGCCGCCGTGACGGGAAGCGGCCGACGGAGGGAAAAGCGCCGGCGTTCGAGGTACCACCCGCCGTCGCGACTCCCCAGGCCGCCTTCATCTCGGTCACCGACAGCAGGCCGGGCGAGGCTCCCCGCCCGCTGTGGGGCCCCGTCGACGTCACTGCCGCGGACGGCGCACCGCCCCTTCCCGTGAGGGACGTCCTGGTCGTCCATATGAGGAAGATCGGCCTGCTCGCCCTCTCCGTCACGACCGGCAAGGAACGGTGGCGCGCCAGGGAGGCCGACCCGCGCGCCGGCCTCGTATCCGTCGCCGGACGGCTCGTCGTCGGTGCGGACCCGCACGGCACACTGCACGCGTACGTGGCCTCCACCGGCCGCCCCGTCTGGCAGACAGAAGCCGATGCGCGGACCGTCCTCGCGGCGGACGACACGCAGGTCTACGTCGTCACCGGGGACAACCAGCTCCGGGCTCTCGACGCCTGGACCCTCAGGACCAGGTGGACGCGCCCTATGCCGTCCCCGCATTCCCCCGAGGGGCCCGCGAAAGCGGCGGTCGGCCGGAAGCGGCTTGTGATCCACGGGCGGGACGGAGTCGTATCCGCCCTCGACACGGACACGGGCAAGGCCGTCTGGGACACCACTGGGCAGGGCACGGACGGCCAAGCGCCCGGTATGGGCGCCGACGTCGTCTACCTGGGTGGACCGGAACTGACCGCATGGCGGCTCGACCACGGCGAGTACCTGTGGGCGCAAGAGGCATTCAACCTCGCAAGCCGAAATCGCTGGGGGACGCCCGTCGCAGACGGCGAGCTGGTCTTCGTCATGGACAACGGTCTTGCGCGCCGCTATCGCACGGCGCAGGAGGTCAAAATGCCGCTGTCCGACTGGTACGTGCTGTTGGACAGCTTCGGTGCCCGTATGACCACTGTCACCGCCCCGGCCGTGGAGGGAGCCACGGTCTGGCTACCGGAACCCGATGGCAGCGGAATCCAGGTGGTGCACAGGACCACCGCCGAGAAGCTGTTCACGCTGAAGATGGAACGTGAAGGCCCCTACCAGCTGGTCAGCGACGGGAATCGGGTCTTCGTGACCCGGGGCGGAAGGGTGGCCGCCTTCCCGGTCCTCGGCATCTGAGCAGCCGTCAGCGGGCCTCACCCCTGCCAGCCGGGTAACGGGTCAAGCAGATCGGTCGCCGGCTCAACCGCGACGCGACCGGAGCACCGGTACGGCGACTCCGACGGCGAGCAGTACGGCGGCGCCGACTCCGAGGCCGATCCACAGGCCGGTGTCGCCGCCGTCGTCGGCGCTCGCCTGCGCGGCGGGAGCCGGTGCGGGTGCGGCGGAGGAACCGGATGAGGCGGGGCTCGGCGGGGCCGCGTTGCCGGACGGTGTGACGGTGGGCGTGGCGGTCGTGGGGGTGGCCTCGGTCAGGTCGTCGATGGGGCGGACATCGGCGGGGCCGGGGTCGCCGGGGGTCTTGAGGGCGCGGAGCGGGCGGATGCCTCCGTAGCCGAGGTAGTCGCTGCGCTTCTCGCCACCGGACGGCTTGGCGGCGGTATTGAGCATGACCCTCAGAACCTGGTTGCTGGTCCAGTCGGGGTGCTTCGACCAGAGGAGCGCGGCGGCGGCGGAGGCGAGGGCGGTAGCGGCACTGGTGCCGGTGGACTTGCAGAGGCCGGTGCCACCGCCGCAGGCGTGAACGGTGTCCTTGCCAGGGGCGACGATGTCTACCTGGCTCCCGTACTGGGACATCGGAATGCGCTTCAACTTGCTGTCGATGGCGCCGACGCCCACGACACCAGGGGTGGCCGCCGGGTACTCGACCGTGTTCAGTTTGTCACCGGTGTTTCCGACGGCGGCAAAGATCAGTGAGCCCTTGTCCAACGCGTACTTCACCGCGTCAGTGAGCTGCTGAGATCCTTCTTGGGCGCCTTGGGAGATGTTGATGACCTTGGCGCCGGAGTCAGCGGCGTAGCGGATCGCTTCGGGCATCACCCGGTTGAACTCTTCCAGGGCTTGCGCCTGGCTGACCTTGCCCATGTCGGCCCCAGGGATACGGATGGGGAGAATCTTCGCTCCCGGCGCAAGGCCGAAAGCTCCATTGCCACCGTTCCGCTCGCCTGTGCCGGCGATGAGTGCCGCCATGCCGGTGCCGTGACCGGTGTAATCGTTGTTCTCGTCTCCTGGATGGTCCAGAGCGAAGTCCTTGCCCTGCAGTACCCGACCGCGAAGGTCAGGGTTCTCCTCCACGCCGGAGTCGATCACAGCGACGGTAATGCCCTTGCCCGTGCTGCGCTGCCAGATTTCTTCGGCTCCAAAGGCATCGAGCTGCCACTGCTGATCGCGGACGCTCCCCGCCTGGGCGGGTGCGGACGCGATGCCCACCAGCAGCATCCCCAAGGCGGCCGAGGCGGCGACTCGGGCGCGGCTCCGACGAACACTGCTGGTACGCATCTGCTTCGCTTCCTCGCGCTGATCAGTCGATGACGGGCGGCGCCACACGGCGGTTGCGCTGCCAGGTTTCCTCGTCCTCGACAAGGTAGTCGGGACGCTCGCCCTTCTGCTCCTCGCGCTGCTCGCCCGTCGGAGTGGACCCGCCCCGCACGAGGCCGGATCCTCCGGGGGTGAAGGGACGGCCGCCCGCCGCGCCGGTGGACTGCGGCCGGCCACCGACGACACCGCCGGTCTCACCCGCGAGTCGGCGACCACCGGTGACACCGCTCTGACCGGCTCCCATGGCGCCGCCCATGGGCGCACCCATGCCTCCGGCCATGGGGGCACGGCCGAGCCCGGCGCCACGGCCGCCCTGCTCCGTGCCGATCACCGTGCTGCGCGGGATGCCGGTCGCGGGTCGGCCGGCCTGCGTGCTGGGCACCGCCCGACCGCCGCTGATGCCCTCACGGGGGCCACTCAGCGGGCCGGGGCCCGTCGCGAGACCGCGCAGACCGCCGTTGGTCAGCGGACCGCGTCCGCCACCGTTGGTCGGTGCGGTCGGCGGCAGCGGTGTCGTACCGCCCTTGCCGGTGAACGGCGGCATGCCCGTCGTCACGAACGGGGGCGTGAAACCGTCCGGCTTGGTGAGCGGCGGCTGGGGGCTCGGCACCGGAGCGGGGCCGGGGCCGGTCGTGGTCGGCGGCGGCAGCGTGTTCACACTGTCGATGCCGAGGTCCACGGGCTCGTCAGGACGCACCTCGGGGAGGACGTCCGGGCGGACCTCGGGGCGGACGGTGTACGTGGGGCCGTCCTTGTCACCGGCCGGCGGAACGTACCGGTCGGGCGTGGCAGGGATGTCGTGCTGGCCACGCGGAGTGTGCGTCGTCCCCGTGTCCGTACCGGTGGAACGGCTGTCACTCTGCTGCGTGGAGCCGACCTGTTGGGTCGTGCCACGACTACCGTCGTAGTCCGGAACGAACGCCCCCGGCGGCGGCGGGAACGTCGGCGGGTCGAAGCTCGCCATCTGGTGGCTCGACCACTGGTAGGCGGACGAGAGCTTCTCCATCTCGGCCGCTGCCGCCTGCCGGTTGGCCTCTTCCTTGGCCTTGATGGCAGCGGCGTCGTCACTACCTGCCATGGAGCCACGGGCGTTCCGCGCGACGGACTGCGCATCCGGGTCGTTGCGGTACTTGAGCGCGGCGTCGAGGTTGTCCTTCGCCTGTGCGTGCGAGGTGTAACGGGGAATGGCGCTCTGTGCCGTGGCGATGGCGTCCGACGCGTCGCCCATCCACTTGGAGGCATGAGTGCTGTAGTCCGCCAGCTTGTTCGTCGAGCTGGCGACGCTCTCCGCCCAGTCGGTGAACGCCTTCTCCGCCTCGCCCTTCCAGTCCACGCGGCCGGTGCGGTCACGCAGCTGCTGAGCGATGACACGCATCTTCTGGGCGGCTTGTTCGAGCCGGTCAGCCGCGTCCCTGACGTAGAAGCTGCTCGCCTCGTCCAACCATGCCAGCATCTGCTCGTGCTGCATGCTGCGGAAGTTGGTTCCGCCGCCTCCGCCGCCCTCTGCAGGCCTCATCTTTCGCCTCTTCCCCGTGTCCCCGAAGTTCTGTCCGCCCCCGCCTACTGGAGCGAGGTGTCGCTCTTGAGCGTCTCGGTGCCGTTCGCCGGGGCCTGCCGCCCCGCTTCCCTGTCCGCCTGCTGCTTCGCCTCGTACGTGCGCTGGTGGATCGCGATCATCTTGCGCTTGACGTCGTCGTCCATCTCCTCGAAGCCGTCCTTGGAGGCGACGACGGCGATCCCCAGGCCTTCGAGGCTGTCACGAAGCAGACCGGAGAGATCCGTGAGCTGCTTCAGAACGTTGTTGTAGGAGTCGTACAGACCGTGCGCCTCGGCCCACGACGGGCCGCCACCACCGAACTGCGCACGCGACACCGGGTCGGCCTTCATCTTGTTCGGGTCCGCCGGTGAATTGGTGAGCAGGTCGATCAGCTCGTCGATGCCCTTCTTGAACTCCGTCATCGACTCGGAGTTGTAGCGCACCGCATCCGCACTCATCGGACGCATCCCGTACGCACCCCCACCCATGTAGGCTTCCATGCCCACGCTCCTCCCCCGTGTGAACAACCGTGCGTGTGTCTAGTAGTTCACTGTAGTCAAGGACGACGACACTCCGCACCTCCCGGTTGCACAAGCAACGCACATCACGCCGTTACGAATTGGGCGCTGCCACGGCCGCCTGCGGCCGGATCGGGAGGCGGTTCACGGGGCGTCCGGTCGCCGCGCGTACGGCTGAGGCCACCGCGGCGGGTGAGGTGACGACCGGGACGGCGCTCGCCGCCTTGGCGCCGAAGGGGGCCACGACGTCGCGTTCCTCGACCAGTTTCACGATGCGAATGTCCGGGGCATCCAGGGATGTCGGGAGTGCGTAGCCGGTGAAGTCGGGGTGGCGGACCAGGCCGCGGGTGGTGCGGAGGTTCTCGGTGAGGGCCGCGCCCACGCCCTGGGTGATGCCGGCTTCGATGCGGGTGGCCAGTTGGGCCGGGTTGAGGACGCGGCCGACGTCCTGGGCGACGGCCATCTCGACCACGCGTACGGCGCCGAGTTCGATGTCCACGTCCACGACCGCGCGGATGGCGCAGAAGGCCAGGCCGACGAAGGCGTCACCCTGGCCGGCGTCGTCCAGGGGCTCGGTGGGGTGAGGGCGGCACTGGGCGGTGGCCCAGAGTTCCTTGCCGTCCAGGGCCTCGGTGACCGTGGTGGAGAGCACGCCGTCGTACGAGGTGATCTTGCCGTCGGTGATCTGGAGGAGTTCGGTGGACATGCCGAACTTGTGGGCCAGCGGCTGGAGGAGCTGCGTACGGACCATCTTCGCGGCCCGTTCGACCGCGCCGCCCGACACCCACGTGTGGCGGCCGTGGGCGGCGGGTCCGGCCGGGGGCTGGTCGGTGTCGACGGGGGCGACGTGGACCTCGTCGATGCCGAGGGTCTCCTGGACGATCTGGCGGGCCAGGGTCGAGAAGCCCGAACCGGTGTCCACCGCCGAGCAGATGACCGTCGCGACGCCGTCCTGGACCCGTACCGTCGCCGTGGAGACCTCGTCCGTGCCCTCCGCGCCCAGCATGTGCACCATGCCGAGGGCGTAGCCGACGCCCCGGCGTACGGCACCGGGTTCGCCCGCGCCCTCGGGGCCGCCGGGCAGCAGCCAGTCCTCCTCGGGGATGTCCTTGGGCAGCGGTGGCAGCGGGAAGTCCCGTACCGCGGCGAGGAGTTCGGCCACGGGTGCGGGGCAGGTCACCGTCTGGCCGGTGGGCAGGATGTCACCCGTCGCCATGACGTTCCGCATCCGCAACTCGGCCGGGTCTAGGCCAAGTTTGGCGGCCAGTTTGTCCATCTGGGCCTCGTAGGCCGCGCAGACCTGCATCGCCCCCTCGCCCCGCACGTGGCCGGACGGTGGGTTGTTCGTGCGGACCGCCCAGCCCTCCACGAAGGCGTGCGGAACGACGTACGGACCGCAGGCGAAGGCCACGGCCGCCGCGAGGGACTCGGAGGAGGAGTCCGCGTACGCGCCCGCGTCGAGGAGCACCTGTGCCTCGACCTTCACCAGGCGGCCGTCCGCGTCCGCGTGGTGGCGGTAGCGCAGGAGGGTGGGGTGGCGGTGGGAGTGGCCGAGGAAGGACTCCTCGCGGGTGGCGGTGAGCTTCACCGGGCAGCCGGTGCGCAGCGCCAGGAGGCCCAGGGGGATCTGGAAGCCGGGGTCCTCGCGGTCGCCGGTGGCGCCGGGGACGCCGGTGACGACGACCTTGACCTGCTCGGGCGGCAGGCCGAAGCAGGCGGCGGCGAGGTCGCGGTCGGTGTGCGGGTCGGTGGAGGCGGTGTAGATCTCCACGCCGCCGTCCGGGCGGGGCACGGCGAGGCCGGCCTCGGCGCCGATGGGGGCCGGGTCCTGGCGGCCGATCCGGTAGAGGCCCTCGACGACGACCTCACCGGTCGCCTCCGGGTCCCCGAAGCGGAGCGGGATGTGCCGGATGAGGTTGCCGTCCGGGTGGAGGGCCTCGGCGGCGAAGGCCTTCTCCGGGTCGGTGACCGGTTCGAGGAGCTCGTACTCGACGTGGATCGCGGCGGCGGCGAGCCGGGCCGTGTCCGGGTGGTCGGCGGCCACGGCGGCGATCGCCTCGCCGTGGTGGCGGACCAGGCCGTCGGCGAAGACGGGACGGTCGGCGACCCGGCGGCCGTAGGTGGCGGCGCCCGGCACGTCGGCGGCCGTCACCACCGCCCGTACGCCCGGCATCGCGGCGGCGGCGCTCGTGTCGACCGAGACGATCCGCGCGTGCGCGTGCGGGGAGCGCAGGAGCGCGGCCCACAGCAGCCCCTCGGCCCACAGGTCGGAGGCGTACGGGAAGGTGCCCTCGGTCTTGGCCCGGGCCTCCGCCTGCGGGAGGGAGGCGCCGATGCCGTGGGCGGCCTGCTCCTCGCCGGGGGCCGGGGCGGGGTGGTCCAGAGCCGTGGGAGCCGCGGTGATCGCGTCGCTGCTCACGCCATGCCTCCGTCGTGCGGGTGGGGGATCTGCTGCGGGACGCGGGTTTCGCCGGGAGCCTCGGGCGAGGTGGCCGCGGCGCTCGCCTCCCGTTCGGCGACGACGTCCCGTACGGCTTCGAGGACGCCGCGGTAGCCGGAGCAGCGGCAGAGGTTGCCGGCGAGGGCCTGCCGCGTCTCCAGCTCGGTGGGGGCGTGGTTGCCCTCCAGGAGGTCGTGCACCGTCATGCACATGCCCGGAATGCAGAAGCCGCACTGGACGGTGCCGCAGCGGGCCAGGGCCCGCTGGACGTCGGACGGTTCGCCGTCCGCGGCCAGGCCTTCGACCGTACGCACCTCGGAGCCGGCGGCCGTCGCGGCCGGCACCAGGCAGGAGGCGACGAGCCGGCCGTCGACCTGCACGTTGCACGCGCCGCACTCGCCCTGGGAGCAGCCGTCCTTGGCCCCGGCGAGGCCGAGGCGCTCGCGCAGGACGTAGAGCAGGGACTCGCCGATCCAGGAGTCGGTGACGGGGCGGTCGGTGCCGTTGACCCGCAGGGTGTACGAGACGTTCGGGTGTTCGTCGCTCTCGGCGGACGCAAGCGGGGGCGCCGCTTCCGCAGTCGCGGCGTCCGGCTCCTGGCCGGCCGGTGCCAGGTCCGCCAGAACCTCGCCCGCCGGTGCCTCGTGCGACGGTGCCTCATCCGCCAGGGCCTCGCCCCCCGGTGCCTGAGCGGGCGCTACCTGCCCAGGCAGGGACTCGTCCACCAGGGCCTCCGCAGGCGCCCCCTCGGTCTCGGGCGCCACCTCCGGTCCGGAGTCCGGGGACGCGGCGGCCGGGACCGGCTCCTCGGCCGGGCCCTCGAAGGCCGGTGCCTCGAACGCCGGCTCCTCGGCCGGTGCCTCGAACGCCGACTCCTCGGGGGCCGGGGCCTCGAACGCCGACTCCTCGGCGGCGCGCGCCTCCGGCTCCGTCCCGACCCCGGGTGCGGCCTCGGTGGCCGGGAACGGCCCCTCGGCGGTCACGGGGGCCGCCGGCTCGTCCGTCACGTGCGTCTCCGCGCCCGCCTCCGGCACCGCCCAGGGCGCCGCGGCGCCGCCCGGGAGGGTCGGCGGGGCCTCGGCGTACGACACGGGGGCGGTGGGCACCTCGAACTGCCACTGTCCCGTCGCGCCCGCGCCCGGGTCCACACCCACGCCCGCCTCGGGCGACGCGTCGAACCGCCACTCGGCGGTCGCCTGCGGGTCCTCGGCACCCGGCTGATCCCCGCCGGTCTCGTACCGCTCGGCCTGCTCCGTCCGCGCGAAGTACTCGACCCCGCCACCGGCCTGGGCGGGCGCGTACGGCTGCTCGCCGTACGGGTCGGCCTGCCCGTACGCGTCGGTCCGCCCGTACGGCTCGGCGTGACCGTAGGGCGCGGTCTGTCCGTACGGCGTGTAGGGGCCGGTCTGCCGCTCCGCCCACGCGTCCGCGGCCGAGGGGTCCGCGGCCGGGTCGGCCACCGGCTCGGGCGGCGTCTGCGCGCGCATCTGCTGCTGGTACTCCGGGAGGGGCTGGAGCGGCGTGATCATCGGCGGTACGTAGCCGTGGCCGGGGGCCTCCAGCGGAATGCCGTCCAGCATGAACTCGGGCGGCAGCTGCACGAAGGCGGTCGCGTCGCCGTCGTACCCCTCACTCTGCGGGATCGGCTGCCACGCACCCGGGTTGCCGGCCTGCTGCCCGTGCGGCTCCGGCTGCTCGGACGACTGTTCGTGGTGTCCGTGCCGCTGCCCGTACTGCTGCTCGTTGCGATCGGTGCCGCTCACGCGAGTGCCCTCCCCAGTGCCCGTCGGGCGAGTGCGGCGACGGTGCGCCGCAGGTGCAGTACGGCCGGGGGCAACTGCTCGTCGCCCTGCGGGTCCGGGATGCAGGCGGCGGCGACGTACTCGCCGAACGCCGCCAGCGCCTCCGGGGCCAGCCCGCGCGCGTTGTCCCAGTCCACCAGGGACGCGATCCAGCGCTCGGCCTCCAGGGGGCGCAGCGGCATGGGCGCGACGGCGCCGACCGCGCAGCGCACTCCGCGCCGGGCCGGGTCCAGGACGACGGCGACCGAGGCGGTGGCGCGGGCCGGTCCGGTGCGGCCGGTGGCCTTCAGGAAGACCTGGGGGGCGTGCAGCAGCGGCACGCGGACGAAGGCCACGAGTTCGCCGGGGGCCAGCAGGTCGCGGCCGGCGAGGAGGTGGGAGACGGGGATCTCGCGCTCGCCGAGGGGACCCACGACGACGAGGTCGGCCTCCAGGGCGGCGAGGACGGGCAGCGAGTCGCCGGTCGGCGAGGCGGTGACCACGTTGCCGCCGAGGGTGCCCGCGTTGCGGATCTGCGGCGGGCCGGCGGCACGCGCGGCGGCGGCGAGGGCGGGAATGAGCGCGGCGAAGTCGGGGCGGCCCATGCGGGCGTGGGTGAGGCCGGCGCCGAGGAGGGCGTGGCCGTCCTGGTACTGCCAGCCGCGGATCTCGTTGATGCGGCCGAGGCCGACGAGTCCGGCGGGACGGAGCTGACCTCGGTTGACGGCGGCCATCAGGTCGGTGCCGCCCGCCACCGGCACGGCGGCGGGCATGGCGGTGAGCGCCGCCACGGCCTCGTCGAGCGAGACGGGCAGCGTCACGGACTGCGCCGTCTGTGGTGCGTGCGTGGTCAACCCGCTGCCCCTTCCCGGTGTCCCGGTGGTCCCCGACTGTGCCCGGCCCTCGCGCCTGCGTGTGGGCGTACCGTACGTGCTCACAGGCCGGACGGGGCAACTCTGGCACATCTTCCGAGCCGTCCGGCGCGAGGGTCCACGAAGGACTGTTCCGTCCGCGACGTCCCGGGAGTGACGGTAACTTCCGTTTCGCCGCTTCTGGGTGAGGTGGGGAGGCGAGGTCGCTCACACCGCGCCGGCGGGGGCGCGGGGCGGTGTCAGGCGTCCGGGGGCGCTCCCTCCAGCGGGCGGCCGGGGACGCCCGGACGGCGCTGCCACGGGTGGGGGCCGGCGGGCGGGCGGTAGTCGACGCCGAGGGCGTCCAGGCGCCGGTAGTGGGTCTCCATGCGCCGGGTGAAGTCCGCGTGGTCGCGGTCGGCGGGGGCGGGGAGCGCGGACCAGACGACCTCGGCGAAGGCGGCGAGGCGCGGGTACATCTGGTAGTCGACGCGGGCGCGGTTCTCCATGACCTCGGTCCAGACGTTGGCCTGGGCGCCGAGGACGCGGGCGGCGGCCGCGGCGGAGAGGCCGGGCGGGACGGGTTCGAAGCGGTGGACGTCCTCCAGGGTCCGGACGTACCCGATGGGCATCGGCTCGTCCTCGCCCGGGGCCTGACGGTGGTCCAGGTAGACGTGCTGCTCGGGGCACATGACGACGTCGTGGCCGGCCTCGGCGGCGGCGATCCCGCCCGCGTACCCCCGCCAGGACGACACGGCGGCGCCCTCCGCCAGGCCGCCCTCCAGGATCTCGTCCCAGCCGATGAGGCGGCGGCCCCGGGCGGTGAGCCAGCGGTCGAAGTGGCGGACGAACCACGACTGGAGCCCGTCCTCGTCACCGACGCCGAGTTCGGCGATGCGGGCCTGTGCGGTGGCGGAGGCCTTCCACTGGTCCTTGGGGCACTCGTCGCCGCCGATGTGCACGAACGGCGAGGTCTCCGCCGGGAAGAGGTCGAGGATCTCCTCCAGGACGCCCTCGTAGAAGCGGAGGACGGCGTCCGTGGGGGCGAGGACGTTGGGGTTGACGCCCCAGGTGTCCCAGACGGTCAGGGCGGTGGTGTCGACGACGTCGGTGTTGCCCAGTTCGGGGTACGCGGCGATGGCGGCCTGCGAGTGGCCGGGGAGGTCGATCTCCGGGACGACGGTGATGTGCCGGTCGGCGGCGTAGGCGACGATCTCGCGGATGTCGTCCTGGGTGTAGAAGCCGCCGTGCGGGGTGTCGTTCCAGTACGGGGAGGCCCGGTGGCCCCACTTGGTACGGCTCCGCCACGCCCCGACCTCGGTGAGGCGCGGATGGCGCCGGATCTCGACGCGCCAGCCCTGGTCGTCGGTGAGGTGGAGGTGGAGGACGTTCAGTTTGTGGGCGGCGAGCAGGTCGAGCTGGCGCAGGACGTCGTCCTTCGGCATGAAGTGGCGGGCCACGTCGAGCATGAGGCCGCGCCAGGCGAAGCGCGGGGCGTCCTCGACGGTGCGCTCCGCGAGGGCGGGCGGGGGGCCGGCGGTCAGGGGCGCGCGCCGGAAAGCTCCGGGGCCGAGGAGCTGGCGGAGGGTCTGGGCGCCCCAGAAGACGCCCGCCGGACCGCCGCCGGTGATCTCGACGGTGCCGCTCGCCGCCGAGACGCGCAGCCGGTACGCCTCCGGGGCGAGTGCGCCGTCGAGGCGGAGGCGGATGCCGGTGGCGGCCGGGGCCCCGGTGGCGGCCGGGCTGCCGTCGGCGGGCGGCGGGTGCAGGGGGAGGCGGAAGGCGGCGCCGAGGGTCGCGCGGAGCCAGCGTTCGGTGGTTCCGGTCCCGGGGGCGGCGTCCAGGGTCGTACGGCCGTCGAGGCGGAGGGTGCGGGTGCGGTCGTCCGGCCCCTCCACGCGCACGGGGGCCGGGATCAGGTCCATCAGGTCGGGGTTCACGCGTCAGTCCTTCACCGCGCCGCCCAGTCCGGAGACCAGTCGGCGCTGCACGAGTACGAAGAAGACGAGCACCGGGACGGTCATGACGGTGGAACCGGCCATGATGCCGCCCCAGTCGTTCTCGTCCGGCTTGAAGAAGACGAGCAGCGCCATCGGCAGCGTCGACTGCGAGGTGTCGCTGATGAGGAATGACTTCGCGAAGAGGAAGTCGTTCCAGGTGGAGATGAACGAGAAGACGCTCGTCGCGACGAGGCCGGGCAGCACCAGGGGGAAGAGGATCTGCCACAGGAACCGGGTGCGGCTCGCGCCGTCGATCTGTGCCTGTTCCTCCAGGGCCTCGGGGACGGCCCTGACGAAGCCCCGCAGCATCCAGATCGCGAAGGGCAGCGAGAAGGCGAGGTGGGGCAGGATCAGCGAGCCGAGGGTGTTGAGCTGGCCGAGGTCCCGCATGAGGAAGAAGAGGGGGATGGTGAGCGCCTCCACCGGCACCATCTGCGCGATCAGGAACATCACGAGCAGCGTCGTACGGTAGCGGAAGCGGAAGCGCGTGACGGCCGTCGCCGCCAGGAAGGCGATCAGCGCGGAGGCGAGGACGACGCTGACCGCCACGACGAGCGAGTTGAGGAAATAACGGCCGAATTCCTGCTGCTCGAAGACGCGCCGGAACGAGTCCAGGGTCGGGGAGAACGTCCAGGGCCGGGGCTGGGCCGACTGGATCTCGCCTGCCGGTTTGAGGGCCGAGAGGACCATCCAGTAGAGGGGGAAGGCGACGGCGGCGGCCACGAGGAGGGTGACGGCCTCGGCGGCGAGACGCCCGGGCCGCCGGATCCGGACGCGGGCCCGCAGCGGCGTACGGACGCGGCCGTGGGCGCGGACAGGAGGGACGGAGGCGGTCACAGTTCTTCTCCCTGGCGGCGCAGGAGCCGGAGGTACACGAGCGTCACGGCCAGCAGGATCAGCAGCATGACGACGCCGATCGCCGCGCCCAGGCTGTACTGGGAGGAGGCGAAGGCCTTCTGGTACGCGTACACGTTGAGGACGAGGTTCTGGCCGGCGATGCCGCCGCCGTGCGTCATCACGTAGATCTGGGTGAAGACCTTGAAGTCCCAGATGATCGACTGGATCGTGACAACGACCAGGATCGGCCTCAGCAGCGGCGCGGTGACGGAGCGCCAGATCCGCCACTGTGAGGCGCCGTCGAGGGCGGCGGCCTCCAGGACCTCGGTGGGGACGGCCCGGATGCCCGCGTAGACGGTGACCATCACGAACGGGAAGGAGCACCAGACGACTTCCATCAGGACCAGGGCGAAGGCGCTGTACCGCCCGTACGTCCACGAGAAGTCGCCGAGGCCGAGGAGCCGGTTGACGGGCCCGAAGTCGGGGTCGAAGAGGAAGACCCAGACGGTGGAACCGGTGACGGCGGGGGTCGCCCAGGCGCCGAGCGCGGCCAGCATGAGGACGAGCCGCGGCAGGGCGCGGACGCGGGTCAGGAGCACGGCGAGGGCACAGCCCACGGCGAGGGTCGTGACGACGCAGGCGGCGGCGAAGGCGACCGTGGCGAGGAGGACCTGCCGGAACTGGGGGTCGGTGAAGAGTGCCGTGTAGTTGGCGAGGCCCCGGAAGGTGGTGGGCTCGCCGCCGCTGACCTGCGCCTGGGTGTACTCCAGGACGGAGATGAGGCCGAGCTGGTAGACGGGGTAGACGAGGAGCGCGCCGAGGACGAGCAGGGCGGGCAGGAGGTAGAGCCAGGGCGTCCAGGAGCCGGGCGTGCCGGGGCGGTGCGAACGGGTCCGCCGCGCCGGCGGGCGCGGGGCCGTGGCTCCCGGGCGCGGGGCGGCAGGGGCCTCGGGAGCACGGGCGGCGACGGAGCCGCCGGAGCCGCCGCCGTCTGCCGCAGCGCCCGCCGGCGGCTCGCGGAACTTCCCGGCGTACGGGTTCGGCATCGGCTCAGCCCGCCGACGTGAAGGCGGCGTTCATCTTCCCTGCCGCGTCCTCGGTGGCCGTCCGGACGTCCTTCCGGCCGCTGACGATCTCCTGGAACATCGTCGGGAGGACGAGGGAGGAGTCGATGCGGCCCCATCCGGCGGAGGCCGGGACGAAACGGGTGCCGGCCGCCAGGGTGTCCGTGAACGGCTTCACGAAGGGCTTGCGGCGGGCCGCGTCGGCGCGGACGTCGGTGTACGTGGGCAGGAAGCCCATCGCGTCGAACAGCTTCGCCTGGGTGTCCTTCCCGGCGAGGGACTTCATGAGGTCCACGGCGAGGGTGCGGTGCGAGGTGCTCCGCAGGACGCCGAGGTTGTTGCCGCCGGCGAAGGCGGGGGCGATGGAGCCGGGGGTGGCGCCGGGGAGGGGGACGACGGCGTACTTGCCCTTCACGGTGCCGGCCTCCACGGCGGCGTGGCTGAAGTCGCCGCCGATGGCCATGGCGGCCTTGCCGGAGGCGAAGGCGGTGACGGTGGCGTTGCCGCCCATCTGGGCGCACTTGGCGGCCGGGCAGTTGTCGTCGCCGAAGAGGGAGGTGTATGTGGTGATGCCGCGCCGGGCGGCCTCGCTGTCGATCGCGGCGCGGGTGTCCGGCCCCTCGCCGGTGGCGAGTTCGCCGCCGGCCGCCCAGACGAAGGGCAGGGCGCCGTAGGTGTAGGCGCCGCCGACGGCGAGGCCGTACAGCTCGGGCCTGGCCCGGTGGACCTTCTTCGCGGTCGTGACCAGTTCGGCCTGGGTCCGGGGGACGGTGAGGCCGAGTTCGCGGAAGACGTCGGTGCGGTAGTAGAGGGCGCGGACGCCGACGAAGAGGGGTGCTCCGTAGACCTTGCCGCCGACGGTGACGGAGCGCTTCGCGGTGGGGTCGGTGTCCTTCGCCTCGGGCCAGGCGGCGAACTCGGCGGTGACGTCGGCGAGTCCGCCGTCCGTCACGTATCCGGCGGTGTCGGTGTTGCCGTACTCGATGAGGTCGGGGGCGGATCCGGGGTCGTTGAAGGCGGCCTTGACGCGCTGGGCGCGGGTCTCGACGGGGATGTACTCGACCTCGACCTCCGTGCCGGCGTGCCGCTGTTCGAAGGCGGTGACGGCCTGTTCGACGACCTGTTCCTTGGGCTTGTTGTTCACCTCCTGGAACAGCCAGACGCGGAGGGTGCCGGACTTCTCGTCACCGGCGGCCGTGCCTCCGGAGGTCCCGGGCGCGCAGGCGGTGGCCGTGAGGGCGGCGAGCAGGAGCGCGGCCGCCGCAGCGGTGAAGGAGGTCCCCCCTGCTCGGACGGAGCCGAGAGCCTGGGAGAGGGCAGGAAGCTTCATGGAACGGATCCCTCCGAGCGTGCGTTGCAACATACGCAACGTGCGTTTCGTGCTGCACAACACGCGTGAGGTTAGGGGCGGTTCCCGCCCGCCCACAAGAGGTCTCGACCACTTCCGTCCCGGCCGCCCCGACCGGCACACCGTCCCCGGGCATGCGAAACGGCCCCCGTCGCAGGCGCCGAAGCGCCTGCGACGGGGGCCGTCCCCGACCTCGGGGGTCGGTCAGCGGCGGGTCACTTGCCCTGGCCGCCGCCCTTGCCGCCCTTGTCCTTGTCTCCGCCGCCGGAGCCCATGGACTCGTAGATCTCCTTGCACATCGGACAGACCGGGTACTTCTTGGGGTCGCGCCCCGGTACCCAGACCTTTCCGCACAGCGCCACGACGGGCGTGCCGTCGAGAGCGCTCGCCATGATCTTGTCCTTCTGGACGTAATGGGCGTAGCGCTCGTGGTCGCCGTCACCGTGGGACACCTGCGGCGTCGGCTCGACGAGGGTTCCCGTACCTGCCCCGCGCTCGGGCTCGAGAGTGCTCATGGCACCCAGGGTACTGAAAGCCGTGGGGCGCGGTTTCACGGCTCGGCGCTCCGGGGCGCCGGACCGGCCCCGTACCGGCGCGGGTCAGTTGAGGGAGGGGTCGTCCGGGTACGTCGCCACCATGGCCAGGTCTCCGCGCTGGCGCCGCAGGACCTGGCGCCACAGGGTCTCGGGGCGGGGGGACGAGACGTCGCCGGGCTCGGACTCGACCACGTACCAGGCGCCCTCGGTCAGTTCGTCCTCCAGCTGGCCGGGACCCCAGCCCGCGTACCCGGCGAAGATGCGCAGCGAACCGAGCGCGGGGCCGAGGAGTTCGGGCGGGGTCTCCAGGTCGACGAGGCCGATCGCGCCGTGCACCCGCCGCCAGCCGAGCGGACCCTCGTCGCCGGGGATCACGGCGACCCCGAGGGCCGCGTCGAGCGAGACGGGTCCGCCCTGGAAGACGACCCCGGGCTCGCCGGCCAGATCCGCCCAGGGGGCGAGGATGTCGCCGACGGTCACCGGCGTGGGCCGGTTGAGGATCACGCCGAGCGAACCCTCGTCGTCGTGGTCGAGCAGCAGCACCACCGCGCGGTCGAAATTCGGATCCGCCAGCGCGGGGGTGGCCACGAGCAGCCGTCCTGTGAGCGAGGACACCTCGGTCATGCGACACATGATCCCGCATCTTCGGCGTTCGCGGGGGTTGTCGGGCGCAATGCCGGTTACACGGAGGACTCTCGCAGGTCGGAAGGGAGGGGACAGCGGGGCCGGGACAGCGCGATACCGCCCTGCCCATCGAACCGGACCGTGACGCTCCGCAAGATCACGGGGACGGAGGGTGTTGTGCCGAATTCATTACGTCTGAGAAGCCCCCCGACACGCCGGGAGGGGGTGTCATGGACCCTTACCCTTTTCTCTGGCCACCCGACCGACAACTCCGGAACGCGAGATTCATGACCGGCACTGACAGCCATGATGTACTGCTCGTCCATGGCGGAACCCCGCTGGAGGGCGAGATCCGCGTCCGCGGCGCGAAGAACCTCGTGCCCAAGGCGATGGTCGCCGCGCTCCTCGGCAGCGGGCCGAGCCGGCTGCGCAACGTGCCGGACATCCGTGACGTCCGGGTCGTCCGCGGCCTGCTCCAGCTGCACGGGGTGACGGTGCGTCCGGGCGAGGAGCCCGGCGAACTGGTGCTCGACCCGACGCACGTCGAGTCGGCGAACGTCGCCGACATCGACGCCCACGCCGGTTCGTCCCGCATCCCGATCCTCTTCTGCGGCCCGCTGCTCCACCGCCTCGGCCACGCCTTCATCCCGGGCCTCGGCGGCTGCGACATCGGCGGCCGGCCGATCGACTTCCACTTCGACGTGCTCCGCCAGTTCGGCGCGACCATCGAGAAGCGGGCCGACGGCCAGTACCTGGAGGCGCCGCAGCGTCTTCGCGGCTGCAAGATCCGCCTTCCGTACCCCTCGGTCGGCTCGACCGAGCAGGTGCTGCTCACCGCCGTCCTCGCCGAGGGCGTCACCGAGCTGTCGAACGCGGCCGTGGAGCCCGAGATCGAGGACCTGATCTGCGTCCTGCAGAAGATGGGCGCGATCATCTCCATGGACACCGACCGGACCATCCGGATCACCGGTGTCGACAAGCTCGACGGCTACACCCACCGGGCCCTCCCGGACCGCCTGGAAGCGGCTTCCTGGGCCTCCGCGGCGCTCGCCACCGAGGGCAACATCTACGTGCGCGGCGCGCAGCAGCGCTCGATGATGACCTTCCTCAACACCTACCGGAAGGTCGGCGGCGCCTTCGAGATCGACGACGAGGGCATCCGCTTCTGGCACCCGGGCGGCTCGCTCAACGCGATCGCCCTGGAGACGGACGTCCACCCCGGTTTCCAGACCGACTGGCAGCAGCCGCTGGTGGTGGCCCTGACGCAGGCCTCCGGCCTCTCCATCGTCCACGAGACGGTGTACGAGTCGCGGCTCGGCTTCACCTCCGCCCTGAACCAGATGGGCGCGCACATCCAGCTGTACCGCGAGTGCCTGGGCGGTTCGGACTGCCGCTTCGGCCAGCGGAACTTCCTCCACTCGGCCGTCGTCAGCGGTCCGACCAAGCTCCAGGGCGCCGACCTGGTCATCCCCGACCTGCGCGGCGGCTTCTCGTACCTGATCGCGGCGCTTGCGGCCCAGGGCACGTCCCGGGTCCACGGCATCGACCTGATCAACCGTGGCTACGAGAACTTCATGGCCAAGCTGGTCGAGCTCGGCGCCAAGGTCGAGCTGCCGGGCGGCGCGCTGGTCTGACCCCCGGTCGCACGCCGAGAGGGCCCGTACGGACGCCGTACGGGCCCTCTCGCGTCCCCGGGGCCCCGTGGCCGGCCCTTGCCGCCGTGCGGGCCCCACGCGGGCGTCCCGGAGAGCAGGTGTCCCTGGTACGGGCGCGGGCGGTACGGGCCGCGGGCGTACGAAGAGGGCGGCCACCCCCTGACAGGGTGGCCGCCCTCCGTGCCTGCCCCGGGCCGTCCAGCGGCCCCGGCACGCTGCCGACGGGCGGTGCTGCCCGCCCGCGACGGCTTACTTGCCCTTGGCGGCTTCCTTGAGCTTCGAGCCCGCGGAGACCTTCACGCTGTAGCCGGCCGGGATGTTGATCGGGTCGCCGGTCTGCGGGTTACGAGCGGTGCGAGCGGCACGGTGGGTGCGCTCGAAGGTCAGGAAGCCGGGGATCGTGACCTTCTCGTCGCCCTTGGCGACGACCTCACCGACGGTCTCGGCGAGGGCGGCGAGGACGGCGTCGGCGTCCTTGCGGGTCACCTCGGCGCGGTCGGCCAGCGCGGCCACCAGCTCACTGCGGTTCATGTTGTTACTCCCGTGTTCTTCTTGCCTGTGAGGCGTGCCACGCGGCGAGAGCCGCATGACTGGGTACAGCGAAGCCGATGCTGCCAGGGCCTTCGGACAGTCCCCGGACCCGGGTCCCTTGACGGACCCTCGCGCCCAAACACGCATCCTGCCCCCACCAGCGGCGGGAACGCCAATCCGGCACCCCCTGGGGTCACACGAAAAGCGCCAGAGTTCCCAGGTGGTGACGCAGCGTCGACTCCGCGTGAGGTACACCGAGCCGGAGATCCACCCTAAAGGCGGGTTTATGGTGCCGCGACCCGCGACACGCCCGGTCACGGCCCGTGGGCACGGCGGAGGCCCCGACGGGCCCCGGGCCCCGGCCGGCTCGGCCGGGGTCCGGTCAGGCGTCGCGCGGGGCGTGAGGGGGCCGCGCGGGCCTCAGGCGCCCGCGCCGGCCGCCTTGGCCGCGTTGCGGACCGCTCCCGCGACCGCGCCGGCGACCTTGTCGTTGAAGACCGACGGGATGATGTAGTTCGGGTTGAGCTCGTCCTCGGTGACGACGTCGGCGAGGGCCGTGGCGGCGGCGAGCATCATCTCCGTGTTGACCGTGCGCGACTGGGCGTCGAGCAGACCGCGGAAGACACCCGGGAAGACCAGCACGTTGTTGATCTGGTTGGGGAAGTCCGAGCGGCCGGTGGCGACGACGGCGGCGGTCTGCCGGGCGGCGGCCGGGTCGACCTCCGGGTCGGGGTTCGCGAGCGCGAACACGATGGCGTCCTCGGCCATCGCGGCGACGTCCTCGGCACCCAGCAGGTTCGGGGCGGAGACGCCGATGAAGACGTCGGCGCCGACGACCGCCTCCTTGAGGGTGCCGGTGACGCCCTCCGGGTTGGTGTTGTCGGCGATCCAGCGCAGCGGCGAGTCGGCGGAGGCGTCCACCAGGTCCTCGCGGCCGGCGTGGACGACACCGTGGATGTCGGCGACGACGGCGTGCTTCACGCCCGCGGCGATGAGCAGCTTGAGGATGGCCGTGCCGGCCGCGCCGGCGCCGGACATGACGACCCGGACGTCCCCGATGCCCTTGCCGACGACGCGCAGCGCGTTGGTGAGGGCGGCGAGGACGACGATGGCGGTGCCGTGCTGGTCGTCGTGGAAGACCGGGATGTCGAGGGCCTCGCGCAGCCGGGCCTCGATCTCGAAGCAGCGGGGCGCCGAGATGTCCTCCAGGTTGATGCCCGCGAAGCCGGGGGCGATGGCCTTGACGATCTCGACGATCGCGTCGGTGTCCTGCGTGTCGAGGCAGATCGGCCAGGCGTCGATGCCGGCGAAGCGCTTGAAGAGGGCGGCCTTGCCCTCCATGACGGGCAGGGCGGCCTTGGGGCCGATGTTGCCGAGTCCGAGGACGGCGGAGCCGTCGGTCACGACCGCGACGGAGTTGCGCTTGATGGTGAGGCGGCGGGCGTCCTCGGGGTTCTCGGCGATCGCCATGCAGACGCGGGCGACGCCGGGGGTGTAGATCATGGAGAGGTCGTCGCGGTTGCGGATGGGGTGCTTGGACGCCATCTCGATCTTGCCGCCGAGGTGCATCAGGAAGGTACGGTCCGAGACCTTGCCGAGGGTGACGCCCTCGATGCCGCGGAGCTGCTCGACGATCTCCTCGGCGTGCGCGGTGGAGGTCGCGGCGATGGTGACGTCGATGCGCAGCTTCTCGTGACCGGAGGCGGTCACGTCGAGGCCGGTCACGGAGCCGCCGTGGGACTCGACCGCCGTGGTGAGCTGGGAGACCGCGGTCCCGCTCGCGGGTACCTCAAGGCGGACCGTCATCGAGTACGAGACGCTGGGCGCCGTTGCCATGGCCGAGTTCCTCTGCTTTCCCTAGCTTCATTGCTACGCCGCCCCGGCTGGTTGACCCGGCGGCGCCCTCCGATGGTCGCACCTACCCGCCGGTAGCAGGTAATGCGGTCATTTTGTTTTCGGAAAGTAGTTTCCACCATACGAGAGATGCGGGGGAAGCAGAAGAGGCCCCCGTCACCTGAGGTGACCTGGGGCCTCAACTTCGTATGTACGTCTAAGTGGCACCGACCCGCCATGCTCGCCTCGCGGCAAGTGGTCCCTCTGAGGGACGAAGGTTGGGCCCGGGGGCTTGGATCGAGCCGGTGCCACACCCAGGCTAACAAACCACCCCGCCCGGTGCTTCCAGCGCCACAGGTTGACCTGAAATCAGTCCCTCAGCAGGTCCGGTACGCCCTCGGCGTCGGGCAGGTCACGCGGGCCCGACAACACGGTCAGGGCCTGCGTGGAGCGCGTCAGCGCCACGTACAGGACCCGCAGACCGGCCGGGGACTCGTCCGCGATCTCCGCGGGCGAGACGACGAGGGTGGCGTCGTACTCCAGGCCCTTCGCCTCCAGGGAGCCGAGGGCCACCACCCGGTCGCCCAGCCCGGCGAGCCAGCGGGCCGCCTCGCCGCGCCGGTTCATGGCGACGACGACGCCCACCGTGCCGTCCACCTCATCGAGCAGCCGCTCCGCCTCGGACCGTACGGTTTCGGCCAGGTGGGTGTTCTCCGCCACGGCGACGAAGCGGGGCTCCACACCGGTCGAGCGGACCGCGCGCGGGGCCACCTTGCCCGGCATCGCGAGCGCGAGGACACGCGCGGCGAGCTCCGCGATCTCCGCCGGGTTGCGGTAGTTCACCGTCAGCTCGAAGCGGCGGCGCGGACGGCTGCCGAGGGCCTCGTCGCGGGCGGCGGCGGCCTCGTCCGGATCGGACCAGGAGGACTGCGCCGGGTCGCCCACCACCGTCCAGGTCGCGTGCCGGCCCCGGCGGCCGACCATCCGCCACTGCATGGGCGTGAGGTCCTGCGCCTCGTCCACGATGACGTGCGCGTACTCGGTGCGTTCGGCGGCGAGCCGCTCGGCCCGCTCGCGCTGCGTCTCCTCCCGTACCGGCATCAGCTCCTCCAGACCGGTGAGCTGGTCCAGCGGGTCGTACTCCCGCTTGCGCCGCGGCCGGGCCGGAGCGCCGAGCAGGGTCTGCAGCTCGTCGAGGAGGGCCACGTCGTGCACCGACAGGCCGGGGCGGCGCAGCGAGCGGGCGAGCCGCCGCACCTCCCCCTGGTTCAGGACGCGGCGGGCCCAGCGGCCCAGGCGCTTCTCGTCGGCCATCGCGTCGAGGACGCGGCGCGGGGTGAGCTCGGGCCACCAGGCGTCGAGGAAGCCGAGGAAGGAGTCCTCGGTCGACACGTCCTCGTCGAAGGAGGACCGCAGCTCGGCGGCGAGTTCCGGGTCGCTGTGCCGGCCGACGGCGCCGGACTTGGCGTACAGCGCGTCGAGGAGCAGCCGGCGGGCGCGCGGGCGGAGCAGGTTCACGGGGGCGGTGCCCGACAGGACGTTCTGCCGGATCCGCCGCAGTTCGTCGGACTCCAGCTCCAGGCGGCGGCCGAAGGCGACCACCCGCAGCCGGGTGGGGGTGCCGGCGGGGGCCCGGTCGGCGTCCTCCCCCAGCTCGGGCTGCGCCTTGGGCGCGGGGGTCTCCAGGGCGCCCCGGGCGGCCTTGCGGAGGACGGCGACCATGCGGGAGGAGCCCTTGATCCGGGCGACGGCCGGCTCGTCGTACGCGGTGGCCTCCACCCCGTCGACCAGCGAGCCCAGCGCGCGGATCGCGACCTGGCCCTCCTCGCCGAGCGAGGGCAGCACGCCCTCCGTGTACGACACGAGGAGCGGGGTCGGCGAGACGATGAGGATGCCGCCCGCGTACCGGCGCCGGTCCTGGTAGAGCAGGTAGGCCGCCCGGTGCAGGGCGACCGCGGTCTTGCCGGTGCCGGGGCCGCCCTCGACGTACGTCACGGAGGCGGCGGGCGCGCGGATGACCAGGTCCTGTTCGGCCTGGATGGAGGAGACGATGTCCCGCATGGTGTGGCTGCGGGCCTGGCCGAGCGCGGCCATCAGGGCGCCGTCGCCGATCGCGGGCAGCTCGCGTCCGGCGAGGGTCGCCTTCAGCTCCGGGCGCATCAGGTCGTCCTCGACGCCGAGCACCTTGCGGCCCTTCGACCGGATGACCCGGCGGCGTACCACCCGGCCGGGGTCCACGGGCGTGGACCGGTAGAAGGGCGCGGCGGCGGGTGCGCGCCAGTCGATGACGAGCGGGGAGTAGTCGGAGTCCAGGACGCCGATGCGGCCGATGTGGAGGGTCTCCCCGATCTCGGCCGTGTTGTCGGGCCGGATGGCGTCCTCGGCGGGCTCCACGGAGGTGTAGGCGCCGTCGGGTCCCTTCTTGCCGTCCTTGCCGTACAGCAGATCGATCCGGCCGAAGAGGAAGTCCTCGAACTCGTTGTTCAGCCGGTTGAGGTGGATCCCGGCACGGAAGACCTGGGCGTCACGCTCGGCGAGCGCGCCGGGCGTGCCGACCTGGGCGCGCTGGGCGGCGTCGTTCATCAGGAACTCCGCCTCGTGGATCTTCTCCTCCAGACGGCGGTAGACCTGGTCCAGATGTTCCTGCTCGACACCGATCTCACGGTCCCTGACCGTGTCCACGGCTTCCTGCGCGGCCACCGAGGCCCCCTTCTGACGTGCACTGGGCAGCCGTCGAGCGTACGCCACCGGGGCCGCCGTGTCAGGCGTGGGGAGGGGGATCGTCGTGCAGGATGCGCTGGAAGAGGTGGTGGTCGCGCCAGGCGCCGTCGATGTGGAGGTAGCGGGGCGCGGTGCCGAAGCGCTCGAAGCCGGCCTTCACGAGGACGCGCTGCGAGGCGTGGTTGTCCAGGACGGTCCCCGCCTCGACCCGGTGCAGGCCCTGCTCCTCCCGCGCCGCCCGGCACACCTCCTCCACCAGCGCGGTGGCCAGACCCCGGCCGGTGTGCTCCTCGTCCACCCAGTACCCGAGGGAGGCGCTGCGGAAGGGCCCGAGGGCGATCCCGGAGAGCGTGGCGCACGCGGTGATCCGGCCGCCGTCCGCGGCGACCCACCGCACGCTCCCGTCCCCGAGCCGCTCCGCCTGGCCGGCCGGGGTGTAGTAACGATCGGGGCGGTGCGGCTCCCAGGGCCGCATGTGGGCGCGGTTGCGGGAGAGCGCGGCGGCGAGAGCGGGGGCGTCGGAGGGGCGGGCGCGGCGCACGCGAGGACCGTCGGAGATCACGTACGTACGCTAACGGGCCGGGGCGGGGGCCCGGCGGCGGGTCACGCCCCGTACTTCGAGTCGGCCGACGGGTCCAGTGACAGCCGGTAGCCGCGTTTGACGACCGTCTGGATGAGGTGGGGGGCGCCGAGGGCCGCGCGGAGGCGGGCCATCGCCGTCTCCACGGCGTGCTCGTCCCGCCCCGCGCCCGGCAGCGCCCGCAGCAGCTCCGCCCGGGAGACGACCCATCCGGGCCGCCGGGCGAGGAGGCCGAGGAGGGCCATGCCGGCGGGCGGAACGGGCCGCAGCGCGCCGTCGACGAGGACGGCGTGTCCGCGGATCTCGACGCGGTGCCCGGCGACGGGCAGGACCCGCGCCCGCGCGGGCAGCTCGGTGCAGAGGAGCTGGACGAGCGGCCCGAGCCGGAAGCGTTCGGGCTGGTACGTCTCGATGCCCTCGGCCTGGAGCGGCAGCGCGGTCACCGGGCCGACGCACACCGCGAGGACCTCGTGCCGCAGCGCGGCGACGAGCCCGTCCCGTACCCCCTTCTCCGCCGCCCGGGAGAGCAGCGAGGCGGCGGCCGGGGCGCTGGTGAAGGTGACGGCGTCGAGCCCGCCGGCGAGGACCGCGTCGAGGAGCCGGTCGAGGGGCGCCGGGTCCTCGGGCGGCATCCAGCGGTAGACGGGGACGCCCACGACCTGCGCGCCGGCGGCGGTGAGGGCCTCCACGAAGCCGGGCAGCGGCTCCCCGTGGAGCTGGAGGGCGACGCGCCGCCCGGCCACGCCCTCGGCGAGGAGCCGGTCGAGGACCTCGGCCATGGATTCGGAGGACGGCGACCAGGACTCGGTGAGGCCGGCGGCCCGTACCGCCCCCTTCACCTTCGGCCCGCGGGCGAGGAGTTCGCTGCCGCGCAGCACGTCGAGGAGTTCCTGTCCGCATCCCCAGCCCTCGGCGGCCTCGACCCAGCCGCGGAAACCGATCGCGGTGGTGGCGACGACGACGTCGGGCGCGTGGCCGATGAGGTCCTTGGTGGCGGCGAGGAGTTCGGTGTCGTCGGCGAGCGGCACGATCCGCAGGGCGGGCCCGTGGACGACGGCCGCGCCGCGCCGGCGCAGCAGCGCGATGAGTTCGTCCGCGCGCCGGGCGGCGGTGACTCCGACCGTGAAGCCGGCCAGGGGGCCGTGGTTCTCGCCGTGGTTCTCGTCCATGGGGCCCGAGCCTGACGCGGCCGCGTGACGGTCCTGGTTCACGCGTATTTCCTGGTCGTTACGGTCCGCGCCGTGCACGGCAGATCACACCTTCGCGTATCCGGGCCGGGTCTCGGGCTGCTCCGCGCCCTCGGCGGTGTCGGGGACGGGGCTCGTCCTTCGAAGGTATACCGCCCAGGTGACGGCCATGCAGGCCGCGTAGTAGGCGAGGAAGGCGACGAAGGCGCCGGTGCCGCTGCCGACGGTCAGGAAGGACTGGCGGAAGGCGAGGTTGATGCCGAGGCCGCCGAGGGCGCCGATGGCGCCGATGAGGCCCATGGAGGCGCCGGAGAGCCGCCGTCCGTAGGCCTCGGCGGTCTCGCCGGTGAGGCCCTTGCGGTGGCCCTGGGCGAGGAAGATCGCCGGGATCATCTTGAAGGTGGAGCCGTTGCCGAGGCCGCTGAGGACGAAGAGGGCGATGAAGCCGACGAGGAAGACGGGGAGCGAGGCGGTGACGGAGGCGTGGAGGACGACACCGGTGGCGGCGGCCATGGCGGCGAAGGTGCCCAGGGTGATGCGGGCGCCGCCGTGCCGGTCGGCGAGGGCGCCGCCGACGGGCCGGATGAGGGAGCCGAGGAGGGGGCCGATGAAGGTGAGGGAGGCGGCCTGGAGCGGAGTGCGGCCGAACTGGGTCTGGAGCACCAGGCCGAAGGCGAAGCTGTAGCCGATGAAGGAGCCGAAGGTGCCGATGTAGAGGAAGGCCATGATCCAGGTGTGGCGGGCGCGGACGGCTTCCCTGACGGCGCCGGTGTCGTTCCGGACGGGGGCGAGGTTGTCCATGAAGAGGGCCGAGCAGACGGCGGCGACGACGATCAGGGGCAGGTAGACGCCGAGCACGATCCGGGGGTGCAGGGCGCCGGCGGTGCCGATGACGAGCAGGCCGACGAGCTGGACGACGGGGACGCCGATGTTGCCGCCGCCGGCGTTGAGTCCGAGGGCCCAGCCCTTCTTCCGGAGCGGGAAGAAGGCGTTGATGTTGGTCATGGAGGAGGCGAAGTTGCCGCCGCCGACGCCGGTGAGGGCGGCCACCACGACGAAGGTGGAGTACGAGGTGCCGGGCTCCATCACGGCGAAGGCGAGGCCCGTGGGGAGGAGCAGCAGCAGGGCGCTGAAGACGGTCCAGTTGCGGCCGCCGAAGCGGGCGACGGCGAAGGTGTACGGGATGCGGATCAGCGCGCCGACGACGGTGGCGGTGGCGATCAGAAAGAACTTGCCGGCCGGGTCGATGCCGTACTGGGGTCCCATGAACAGGACCATCACGGACCAGAGGCTCCAGATGGAGAAGCCGATGTGCTCGGAGAACACGGAGAAGAGGAGGTTCCTCTTGGCGACGCGTTCCCCGCCTTCGCGCCAGAAGGTCTCGTCCTCCGGCTCCCAGCGTTCGATCCAGCGGCCACCCATCACGTACCTCCACGGAGTCGGATCCCTGAGGTGACCGACGCTAGGGAGGCCGCGTTTCAGGGCGGTGGCGTGAGGTGACGGGGGCGGAACCTTGCTCTCACCCGGGGCGCGGGGCGCCTGTGAGCGCCCCCTTCGCGCTCCGGCTCAGGCCGTGCCCGGCCGGGTCCGCGGCAGTCCGGGTTCGTCGTCGGGGAGCCAGGAGCCGGGCGGGCGCAGCAGCCAGCCCTCCTGGGCGCCGATCTCGGCGGCCGCCCGGCGCAGGGCGTCGAGTCCGGGGTGCCTGAGCCCCTTGCGCCACACCAGGCTCACCGGTGAGAGGGGGACGGGGTCGACGAGGGGCCGCAGGACGCAGCCGGGCATGGCGGGGAAGTCGACCACGGCGAGGACGGGGTGGCGGTACTTGGCCATGATGCGCCGGAACTCCTCCTTGCCGACCGCGAGCGGGGCGGGCGGGGAGAGGGCGATGCCGCGCCCGGCGAAGAGACGGACGGCGAGGTCGGTCCACTCGGGGGTGCGGTCGTTGCCGGCGCCCGCGTAGACGGACTCGCCGGCGAGCTTGCCGAGCGGCACCTCGCCGAGCCCCGCGAGCGGGTGGTCCTCGGGCAGGATCACGGCCATCGGCTCGTACCGTACGAACTGCGTGTCCAGCCGGTCGCGGAAACGGGGGTCGAGACCTCCGTACCGGCCGAAGGAGACGTCCAGCCGCCCGGCGAGGATGTCCCGTACGGCGCCGGTGAGTCCGCTCTCGAAGCGGGCCATCAGCTCCTGGTCGGGGGCGAGTTCGCGGGCCCGGGCGAGGACGCGCTCGTGGGCGAGGCCGGGGCTGTTGAGGTCGACCAGGAGGGGCCGCGGCTCGGCACGGAAGGCGTCGCGGAGTTCGTCGTGGGCGGCCAGCACCCGGCGGGCGTACGGCAGGAGGCGTTCGCCGTCCGGGGTGAGGGTCACCTGCCGGGTGGTGCGGAGGAAGAGGTCGGCGCCGAGCTCCCGCTCCAGGCGCCGGACGTCCCGGCTGAGGGCCTGCTGGGCGACGTAGAGCCGTCCGGCGGCGCGGGTGAAGTGGAGCTCCTCGGCGACGGCGGTGAAGGCGCGCAGCAGCCGGGGGTCGATGTCGTGCGGAGTGGCCACGCCGCATTCAACAACACAGGTGCGTGAATCACCACCGATCAGGTGTTGGACCGGGGCGGGCCTCCCGCCCGAACCTTGATCCATGCCTCACCCGGACCTCACGATCACCCCGGCGGGCCCTGCCCTCGCGCCGCGCTTCCGCGACACGCCACGCGCCCGGCCGGCCGGCCCGTACCGCCGTCTCTTCGCCCTCCCGGGCACCCGCGCCTTCACGGCGGGCAACCTCGTCGCCCGGCTGCCGATGGGCATGTTCGGCGTCGCCGACGTGATGATGATCTCCGCGGCGTACGACTCCTACGCGCTGGCGGGCTCGGTGACGGCCACCGGCCTCGCCGTCGGTTCGGTCACCGCCCCGCTGATCGCCCGCCTGGTCGACCGGTACGGGCAGGCCCGGGTCGCCGTCCCGGCCACGCTGTACGCGGTCCTGGGCCACGTCCTGACGGCGCTGTGGGTGCACGAACGGGCGCCCCTGTGGGCCCTCTTCGCCACCGCCGCCCTGACCGCGACCACCCCGAACACCGGGGGCATGTCCCGGGCCCGCTGGGCGCACCTGCTGAAGGGCGACCCGGCGGCCCTGCACACGGCCAACTCCTTCGAGCAGGCCGCCGACGAGCTGTGCTTCGTGCTGGGCCCGGTCCTGGCGGCGGTGCTGTGCTCGGCGCTGTTCCCGGAGGCGGGGACGCTGGTCGCCGCCGCCCTGTTCCTGACCGGGGTGCTCCTCTTCGCGGCGCAGCGGTCCACGGAGCCGCCGGTCGCCGCGCGGACGGCGGCGGGCTCGCCGGTCCGCGCGCCCGGGATGCTGCCCCTCCTCGCGGTCTTCCTCGCGACGGGCGCCGTCTTCGGGTCGATGGAGGTGGTGACGCTGGCGTTCGTGGACGGCCCGGTCGCCGGCCCCGTCCTCGCCCTCCAGGCGGCGGGCTCCTGCGCGGCGGGGCTCCTGTACGGCCGTGCCCGGCGCTCCGCCCGGCTGCGTGCCTGCCTGGCCGCGATGGCCGCCTTGATGACGCTGCCGCTGCTGGCCGCGTCGACCGGCTCGCTCCTCGCCCTGGCCGGCGGTCTCCTTGTCGCGGGCATGGCGACGGCGCCGACGATGGTGACGGGGATGGGCCTGGTCCAGCGGCTCACGCCGCCCGCGCAGCTCAACGAGGGCATGACGCTCGCCGTGACGGCCCTGCTCGCCGGCATCGCGGCGGGTTCGGCCACCGGCGGCTTCGCCGCCGACCACGCCCCGTTCGCCGCCTTCGGCTACCTCCTCCCGGCGGCAGCGGCGGCCCTGGCCCTGCTCCTGACGGCGGGACTCCGGACCGCGACGCTCACCGGTACCACCGTGCGGGACCAGGACCTGTCCGGCTGATCTTGCCGGGGTGCCCAAGGCGGATGAGGCAGTACCCGACGGGGTCGCGCTCATTAATCACTCGACCACCCCTACGACCTGCGGGAGACTCCCCGCGATGACGCAACGAACCGATACGCCTCCCACCTGGGACGAGCGCACGCAGCTGATCACCTTTCTGGACTACGCCCGTGACACGGCGGTAGCCAAGTGTGAGGGCGTGTCCGTGGAAGATGCCCGCAGCGCCCCGCTTCCGAAATCCCCGCTGATGACCCTGTGTGGGCTGATCAGCCATCTGCGGTGGGTCGAGTACCACTGGGTCCAAGTGATGTTCCTCGGGGAGGAACCCGCGGGTCCGCTCACGCGGGCGAGTGAGGACGACCCCGACCCCGAGATGCGCACAGCTGTCGAGATCCCGTTGCCCCAGCTTCTCGCCGAATACGAAGAGCAGAGCGACCGCTACCGACGCCTGCTGTCCGACCACGACTTGGACTCAAGGGCCAAGCGCCCCATCAGCGACGGCCGCCGCGTGGACCTCCGTTGGGTCATCCTCCACCTCATCGAAGAGATCTCCCGACACAACGGGCATCTCGACATCGTGCGAGAACTCGTCGACGGACGGACCGGCGTCTAGGCCCATGCAGCCGGTCACAAGCGGAGCCGGAGTCTGATCGAAGCGACGGTGACGGTGCCGTGGAAGACGTAGGCACGCTTGTCGAACCTCGTGACCACAGCCCGGAAGTTCTTGAGGGCATTGATCGTCCGCTCGACTTCGTACCTCCTCTTGTAAACCGTCTTGTCGAAGCCGGCGGGGCGACCGCCCCCGCTGCCCCGGCGCCGGCGGTCGGCCCGCTGGTTCCTCGGTTCGGGGATTGTGTGCTTGATCTGGCGTCGTCGCAGGTAGCGGCGGTTGCGGCGAGAGGAATACGCCTTGTCGCCGCCGAGATGGCCCGGCCGGGTGCGCGGGCGCCCACCATCGAGTCGGGCGACTCGGATGCGTTCCATCACAGGGATGAACTGCGGGGCGTCGCCCCACTGGCCCGGCGCGATCAGCAAGGCCGGCGGGCGGCGTCCGCCCTCACCGGCGCGAGTGGAGCAAGAGCCACGCTCTTTCCTCTCATCGACCGGGTCAACGACGACATGGCAGAGGCCCGGCGGTCGCGTCGCGACTGCCGGGCCTCTGCCCACATGGGATGAGTGGAGATGGCGGGAATCGAACCCGCGTCCAACGGTGCGGAACCAGGGCTTCTCCGTGTGCAGTCTGGTACGAGTTTCTCGGCCCTCCGGATCACCCAGACAAGTCCGGAACGGGCTCAGTCACTGTTTGATTTCCCTCTTCACCCCGTGACCGGGATCAAGGTTTAGTTCCCTGCATGATGCCAGGATCCGGGTCGGGAACAGCCCCGGGCTGACACTTCGCAAGTCGCTACTTAGGCAGCGAGGGCGAAGGAATCGCGCTTGGTGTTGGCGATTATTGGTTTCGGCATGTGGTTAACGAGATCATTGCCGCTTCCTCGACACGCTTCCCCTGCTTCGACATCCGCTGTCGAAACCGATCATCCCCATGTTGATTTTTCAAATGCACGCACCCTCGGTGAGGTGCGTGGCCCATCGTACGTGACCAACGGCCACCCGTGCCAGCGTATTCCCGGCGTCAGCCGCCCGCGGCGAGCTTCGCCGCCCGCTCCCGGCGGCGCGCCGCCGCGATGGCCCGGCTCGCCTCGCGCGTGTCCTGCTTCTCGCGCAGCGTCTGACGCTTGTCGTACTCCTTCTTGCCCTTGGCCAGCGCGATCTCGCACTTGACCCGGCCGCCCAGGAAGTACAGCGCGAGGGGCACGATCGTGTGACCCGTCTCGGACGCCTTCTGCTCCAGCTTGTCGATCTCGGCGCGGTGCAGCAGCAGCTTGCGCTTCCGCTTCGCCGAGTGGTTGGTCCAGCTGCCCTGCGTGTACTCGGGCACATGGATGTTGTGCAGCCACGCCTCGTGGCCGTCGATCTGGACGAAGCCGTCCACCAGCGAGGCGCGGCCCATGCGCAGCGACTTCACCTCGGTGCCCATGAGCACCACACCGCACTCGTAGGTGTCGAGGATGTGGTAGTCGTGCCGCGCCTTCTTGTTCTGCGCGATGAGCTTGCGCTCCGGCCCCTTGTCCTCAGTCTTCTTCTTCGCAGGTTTGCCCTGCACGTTCACGAGTCCCTTAGCCATAGTGCGGTCATTTTCGCACTACGAGCCCCCTCCGAGGCCACTCAATACCGTGCGGGCCCGCTCCTCGGCCCGCTCCGCCGCCGTCAGGTCGGGCGTGATGCCCCGGCCGTCCACCGTGTGCCCGGCGGGCGTCCGGTAGTGGCCGACGGTGAGCTCGGCGACGGAACCGTCCGGCAGGGTGCTCGGCATCTGCACGGAGCCCTTGCCGAAGGTGCGCGAGCCGACGGTGACGGCCCGGCCCCGGTCCTGGAGGGCGCCCGTGAGCAGTTCGGCCGCGCTCATGGTGCCGCCGTCGATCAGCGCGACCAGGGGGCGGCCGGTGTCACCGCCGCGCTCCGCGTACACGGCCCGCTGCTCGCCCTCCACGTCGTAGGTGGCGACCAGGCCGCCGTCGAGGAAGGCGGAGGCGGCGACGGCGGCCTCGGAGACCAGGCCGCCGGAGTTGCCCCGCAGGTCCAGCAGGACGCCGGCGCCGGACGGAGCGGCCCGTACCGCCTCGCGGACCCGCGCGCCCGCTCCCTTGGTGAAGGCGGCGACCCGGATGAGGAGGGTGCCGTCGTCGTACCGGCGGACGGTGACGGGCTCGGTGGCGAGCCGGGCCCTCCTGAGGGTCTGCGTCCACGCGGTCCGGCCGCGCTCGACGCGCAGGACGACGGGCGTGCCGGGCACCCCGTCGCCGCGCAGGAGGGCCACGACCTCGGAGACGGAGAGTCCGGTGACAGGGCGTCCGTCGACGGAGACGAGCCGGTCGCCCGCCCGCAGTCCGGCGCGGGCCGCCGGGCCGCCGGACTGGACCCGGGTGACCCGGACGCCGTCCCGGCCTGCGCGGCCCGCGGAGAGTCCGACGCCGGTGTACGTGCCGTCCAGGGCCCGCTCGAACTCGGCGTACTCCTTCTTGTCGTACACCGCGCCCCAGCGGTCACCGCTGCGGCTGACGAACTCCTCGGCGGCCTCGGTGCCGGACTTTCCGTCGGCCATGGCGGCGGCCGCGGCCCGGTTGAGGGCGGCGGGGTCGACCGTCGAACCGCGCGGGGCGGGGACGGCGGGCCGCCGCTCGGCGGAGGCGGACTCCTGCCGGGGCAGCGCGCCGGTGGCGGCCGCCGTGGCGAGGACTCCGGCGAAGACCAGCGTCAGAGCGGCCCCACGGAGTGCTCCGCGGGGCCGGGGTGTGAGAGCGTCGGTGCCGGCCGGCATGCCGCCCACTCTAGGACAGGCGAACGGCGCCGCACGGCCTTTGGCCGGACGACGCCGTTCCCCACGAGGGGTGTTTCGTCACACCTTCAGGTACTTGCGCAGCGCGATGAAGGCCGCCACGGCGGGCATGAGGAGCCCGATGGCGAGGACGAGCGGCAGCTTGGCCAGCACGGCGTCCCAGCCGATGAAGTTGACCAGCTGCATCTTCTCGGCCAGGGCGATGCCGTGGTCGATGAGGAAGTAGCGGCCGACGAGCAGCAGCACACAGGCGACCGCGCCGCCGAGGAGACCGGCGAAGGCGGCCTCCATGATGAAGGGCATCTGGATGTAGAAGCTGGAGGCGCCGACGAGCCGCATGATGCCGGTCTCGCGGCGGCGGCTGAACGCCGAGACGCGGACGGTGTTGACGATCAGCATCAGCGCGATGATCAGCATGAGTCCCATGACGCCGAGGGCGGCGATGTTCATGCCGTTCATCAGGTCGAAGAGGTTCTGCAGGATGTTCCGCTGGTCCTGGACCGACTCCACGCCGTCCCGGCCGGCGAAGGCGGTGGCGACGACCTTGTACTTCTCCGGGTCCTTGAGCTTGACCCGGAACGACTCCTGCATCTGGTCCGGGGTGATGACGGACGCGATGGCGGTGTCGCTGTACTGCTCCTTGTAGTGCTTGAACGCCTCGTCGGCCGTCTCGTGGTGGACGGTCTCGACGATGTCCATCTTCTTCAGATCGGCCTCGATCTGGTCCTTCTGCTGCTTGGTGACCGCGCCCTTGGCGCACTTGGGCGCGGACGTCGCGTCGGTCTTGTTGCAGAGGAAGATGGAGACGTTGACCTTGTCGTACCAGTAGTCCTTCATCGTGCTGACCTGCTCGCGCATGAGCAGCGCGCCGCCGAAGAGGGCGAGCGAGAGGGCCACGGAGACGATGACGGCGAAGGTCATCGTCAGGTTGCGCCGGAGTCCGACGCCGATCTCGGAGAGCACGAACTGAGCGCGCATGGTGTTCTGGTTCCCCCGCCGTCAGTGCTGGTAGCCGTAGACGCCACGGGCCTGGTCGCGGACGAGGCGGCCCTTCTCCAGCTCGATGACGCGCTTGCGCATCTGGTCGACGATGTTCTGGTCGTGGGTCGCCATGACGACGGTGGTCCCTGTCCTGTTGATGCGGTCGAGCAGCTTCATGATGCCGACGGAGGTCTGCGGGTCGAGGTTGCCGGTGGGCTCGTCGGCGATCAGCAGCATCGGGCGGTTGACGAAGGCCCGGGCGATGGCCACGCGCTGCTGCTCACCGCCGGACAGCTCGCCGGGCATCCGGTCCTCCTTGCCGCCGAGGCCGACGAGGTCGAGGACCTGGGGTACGGCCTTGCGGATCTCGCCGCGCGGCTTGCCGATGACCTCCTGGGCGAAGGCCACGTTCTCGGCGACGGTCTTGTTGGGCAGCAGGCGGAAGTCCTGGAAGACGGTGCCCAGCTGGCGGCGCATGTGCGGCACCTTCCAGTTGGACAGCCGGGCGAGGTCCTTGCCGAGGACGTGCACCTGGCCTTGGCTGGCGCGCTCCTCACGCAGGAGCAGCCGCAGGAAGGTCGACTTTCCGGAGCCGGAGGAACCGACGAGGAAGACGAACTCCCCCTTCTCGATCTCCAGGGAGACGTCCCGGAGCGCGGGGCGGTTCTGCTTCGGATAGGACTTGGAGACGTTGTCGAATCGGATCACGGATGCACCACGGTCGGCCGGGGGTAGGTGAGCGTGACCTTACGCGAACGGGGATCCCCCGCGCAGTCGCGGTCCTGGCTTGCGTGCTTTATCCTTTTTCGCCCTCCCGGCCGCCCGGCCGCGGCCGGCGGGGGCGCGCCGAAACGCCTCCGAGCTGGCACAGTGGGAGGGGAACGTCCGGATCCCGTCGGGCGTTGTCCTGGTGTCCCTGTGCCGGAGTGTGCGGGAGGAGGAGAGCGCATGACCTATGACCGACTGGTGTGCGCCAACTGCGCGGCCCCGGTCGCCGAGGGCCGCTGCCGCGTCTGCCGCGCCAACCGGGAGCGCCTGGGCCCGCAGGGTCTGTCCCCCGCGACGCTGCTGACGCTGGCGATCGCCCTGCTCGCGGCGATCGCCCTGCTCGCGGCCGTCCGTACGGCGTAGCGGTACGGCGGCCGGTGTGCGGAAGGCGCGCGCACCGGCCGGAAAGCCGAACGAAGAAGCGCATGACGAAGGGCCGGGGAGCGGTTGCTCCCCGGCCCTTCGTCATGCGTGGACGCGGGTGCGTCAGGCGGCGGTACGACCGCCGGCGACGACGCGCGGCAGCAGGCGGAAGCCGATGCCGCCCGCGATCATGGTCGCGGCGCCGATGACCAGGAAGGAGGTCTCGGCCGCGCCGGTCTCGGCGAGCTCCTCCTTGGCCTGGCCCTGCTGCACGGGCTGCGAGCCGGCGTTGTTGGTGTCGGTGTTGCTGTTGCCGGTGTCGACGCACTCGGCGCCGTCGAGGTCCACGGTGCAGGTGCCGGGCTCGTCGGAGCCGGTGCCGTTGTCCGTGCCACCGTTGCCCGTGTCACCGGTGCTCGGGGCGGTGGGCTCGCCGGTGTCACCCGGGGCCGGGTCGGTGGTGGTGCCGGGGCCCGGCTCCTCCGTCTCGACCGGGGGCTCACCGGTGGGCGGGTTGGTGACCGGCGGCGCGGTGGTGACCGGCGGGGTGGTGACCGGCGGCGTGGTCACCGGCGGCGCGGTGGTGACCGGCGGAGTCGTGACCGGCGGCGCGGTGGTGACCGGCGGCGTGGTCACCGGCGGCGCGGTGGTGACCGGCGGAGTCGTGACCGGCGGCGCGGTGGTGACCGGCGGGGTCGTCACCGGCGGCGCGGTGGTGACCGGCGGCGTGGTCACCGGCGGAAGGGTCACGTCACAGCCCGGCTCACCCGGGATGCAGGTCGGGATCGGCGTCGGGTTGTCCTCGCCGAAGATGTCCACGGCCTGCGCGGCACCGGCCGCGGTGAGCGACGCACCGGCCGCGATCACGGCGCCGGCGGCGACGCGCGCGACACGGATACGCATCTGCTTCGTCATCTGGCTGCTACCCCCAGTAGCTCAATTCGTCATGGGGCAGCGCTCGGGGCCCGGCGCGGCAGGGGCGGCATCACGACTGGATCGGCCCCCGTTCACACGCGCCCCAGAATTGCGCATGCCAGTGGGTCACCCTTCCGAGTTTCCGAAGCAGCGTCAAGGTCGTTGCGCGTGCGATGCCCGAAAGATCACGACTTGCCTGCCATGCGGCGATGCAACTGTGACGTAAACCCTTAACTACGGCTCCGGCGCGGCCAGTTCCCATGTCGACAAAGCGCCTGGTGGCGCGGTTTCCGCTTGCGCCCGCGAATCCGCAGGGCCGTCACGGAGCGCCCCGGGTACGGGTCGGGGCGGCCGGGTACGCATCCGGGCCCCGCACCTGGTGGAGTGCGGGGCCCGGGGACGTACCGAGGGTGTTACTTCTCCTGCTGCTTGCGCCAGCGGATGCCGGCCTCGAGGAAGCCGTCGATCTCGCCGTCGAGGACCGCCTGCGGGTTGCCGACCTCGAAGTCCGTCCGGAGGTCCTTGACCATCTGGTACGGGTGGAGGACGTACGAACGCATCTGGTTGCCCCAGGAGCTGCCGCCGTCGCCCTTCAGGGCGTCCATCTTGGCGCGCTCCTCCTGGCGCTGGCGCTCGAGGAGCTTGGCCTGGAGGACGTTCATGGCGCTCGCCTTGTTCTGGATCTGGGAGCGCTCGTTCTGACAGGAGACGACGATGCCGGTCGGGAGGTGCGTGATGCGCACGGCCGAGTCGGTGGTGTTGACGCCCTGGCCGCCGGGGCCGGACGCGCGGTAGACGTCGATGCGCAGCTCGGACTCGTCGATGTCCACGTGGTCGGACTGCTCGACGACCGGGAGGATCTCCACGCCCGCGAAGGAGGTCTGGCGCCGGCCCTGGTTGTCGAAGGGCGAGATGCGGACCAGGCGGTGCGTGCCCTGCTCGACGGAGAGGGTGCCGTAGGCGTAGGGGGCCTTGACGACGAAGGTGGTCGACTTGATGCCGGCCTCCTCCGCGTACGAGGTCTCGTAGACCTCCGTCGAGTAGCCGTGGCGCTCCGCCCAGCGCAGGTACATGCGCTGGAGGCGCTCGGCGAAGTCGGAGGCGTCGACGCCGCCGGCCTCGGCACGGATGTTGACGAGGGCCTCCCGCTCGTCGTACTCGCCGGAGAGGAGCGTACGGACCTCCATCTCGTCGAGCGCCTTGCGCACGGCGGTCAGCTCGGTCTCGGCCTCGGCCCGGGTGTCCGGGTCGTCCATCTCCTCGGCGAGTTCGAAGAGCACGGCGAGGTCGTCGATGCGGTTGCGCAGCGCCTCGGTCTTGCGGACCTCGGCCTGGAGGTGCGAGAGCTTGCTCGTGATCTTCTGCGCGGCCTCCGGGTCGTCCCAGAGGGACGGGGCCGCGGCCTGCTCCTCGAGCACGGCGATGTCGGCCCTCAGCTTGTCGAGGTCCAGGACGGCCTCGATCGACGCCATGGTCGAGGAGAGGGACTTCAGTTCTTCGGATACATCGACGACTGCCACGCGTCCAGCGTAACGGCTCCCGGCCCGGAGCCCTACTACGGCCGGGACTCCTGGGACGACTGCTTCGAGTCCTGCGGCGGTGTCTGCGCGTCGCCGGAGGCCATCAGGTAGCCGCCCGCGCCCAGCGCGCCGGCGACCACGGCCGCCGCGACGGCCAGGGTGATCCGCCGCTTCCGGACGGCTCCGGCCCTGTTGCGGGCGGAGCCGGGGCGGCGGGCGCCGGCCGGGCGGGGGGCTCGGGCGGTGCCGAGGGGGCCGCCGGACAGCTCGTCGGGCGCGGGGACCCGCATGGAGGTGTGGGTGTCCCGGTGGGAGTCGGCGGAGGCGCCGGGGACCAGCGGGACGGCGGCCCGGCGGGGGCGGCTCTCGCCGGGACCGGCGCCCGGGGCCGTGGCGTAGGTGTCCTCCTCGTACGGCTCCGGGGCGGCCGGCTCGGCCCCCGGTTCGTCGACGTCCAGCGGAGGGATCCCCTTGAGCAGGGGCAGGACGTCCTTGAGGCGGGCGGCGAGCTCGGAGGCCCGCAGCCGGGAGGCGGGGGCCTTCGCCAGGCACTGCACGATCAGCTGCCACAGCTCCTCCGGGATGCCGGGCAGCGGGACGACGGTCTCGGTGACGTGGCGGCGCAGGACGGCGCCGGGGTGGCCGCCGCCGAACGGGGTGAAGCCCGCCAGCAGCTCGTACAGGACCGTCGCGAGGGCGTAGATGTCGACGGCGGCGCGCGGCGGGAGGCCCTCGACGATCTCCGGGGCGAGATAGTCGGGGGTGCCGATGATGCGGGTGGCCTTGGTCCGGCCCGGGGTGTCGATCAGCTTGGCGACGCCGAAGTCGGTGAGGAGGGCGGGGTGGGCGCCGCCCGGCCCGAGCGGGCCCTCCATGTCGAGAAGGATGTTCTCGGGCTTGACGTCGCGGTGGACGACCCCGGCCGCGTGCGCGGCGGCGAGGGCGTCGGCGACGTCGGCGGCGATGGCGACGGCGGCCTCGGGGGCGAGGCGCCGCTCGCGGTCGAGGCGGGTGCGCAGGTCGGTGCCGCGCACGAGGTCCATGACGAGGGCCAGGTCGTTGCCGTCGACGACGAGGTCGCGCACCTTGACCACCCGGGGGTGGTCGAGGCCGAGCAGGGCGGTCCGCTCCTGGACGAAGCGGCCGACGAGCTCCTGGTCGGAGGCCAGGTCCTCGCGCAGCAGTTTGACGGCGACGGGACCTTCCGGTCCTTCGCCGAGCCACACCGTTCCGGCACTGCCCCGCCCGAGGATCTGGTGGGCGGTGTAGCGGCTGCCGATGTTCCGTGCCAAGACTGCTCCCTCAGCGGCTGCGGTTCGCGTCAAAGTTACGCGTCCACGGCCGCAGGACGTCACTTCCGGAGGGAAATCACCCTCCGGAAGTCGATAAATCGGCAGTATTACTGCCCCGTACCGCCGGTAGCACCCCCGCCGGTGCCCGCGCTGTCGCCGATCTTGGAGATCCAGTCGGTGACGGAGGAGATGCCGTCACCGATGGCCTGCCAATAGCTCTTGCCCTCGGCGATCCAGCTCTGGAGCGGGGTGAGCTCCCAGACGAGCCAGCCGGCCACCACGAAGAGGACGATCATGACCAGGCAGCCCTTGAGGCAGCCGAGGCCGGGGATCCGCACCGGGTTGGCGCTGCGGCGCGGCTCACGCGGCGGTCGCGGGGCGCGCGGTGCGGGGGCCTGGGGCGGCGGCTGCGGCGGGGCGTACTGCTGCTGCTGCGGGGCGTACTGCTGCGGCGGAGGCGGCGGGGGCGCGTACTGCTGCCGCTGCGGGGGCTGCGGGGGCTGCTGCTGGTACGGCGCGGGGGCGGGCCGCTGCGGGGCGGGGCGCTGCGGCGGGTACGGCTGCTGCCGCGCGGGCTGCTGCGGCTGCCGCTGGGGGCGGCGGCGCAGCGGGTCCTCGGACGGGTCGAGGTACTGGATCTGCGTCTGCTCGTTGCGGTCGCGGGCGGCACGCAGCTGGTTCTGCCAGGGGTGCGGCTCCTCGGGCCCGCCCTGCGGCGGCTGCGGCGGCACGGGCGGCATGACGGCGGTCGGGTCGGCGGCACCGCCCTGACCGCCCTGGCCGTGACCGCCCTGGCCGGCGGGGCCGGTGGAGGGCAGGACCGCGGTCGCGTCGGCCGCACCGGGCGGCGGGCTCGTCGGCATGACGCTGGTGGGCGCCGCCGGGTCGTACTGCGCGGCGCCGGCGCCGCTGGGCAGCACCTGCGTCGGGTCCGCGGCCCCCGGCGTCTCGGTCACCGGCACGGGCGCGGGCGCCGGGTCCGGGGCGAGGAGCGCGCCGACACCCTCGGCGGCCTCGATCTGCGCGGGCGAGGCGTGCACGCCGATGCCGGCGGCGACCGTGCGCAGGCCGCGTGCCAGGTTGACCGCGCTGGGCCGCAGGTCGGGGTTCTTGCTGAGGCAGCGCTCGATGACCGTCCACAGGGGGCCGGGGACGGTGGAGGGGCGGCGGGGCTCCTCGCTGAGGTGCCGGTGCAGGACCTCGAGCGCGGTGCCTCCGGCGAACGGCGGGCGGCCGGTGACCAGCTCGTAGAGCAGGATGCCCGCGCCGTAGATGTCGACGGCGGAGGTCTGCGGCCGGCCCTCGGCGGACTCCGGCGCCACGTACGCGGGCGTGCCGACGAACTCGTGGGTGCGGGTGAGGCCGGGCGAGTCGGCGAGGCGCGCGATGCCGAAGTCGGTGAGCATCGGGTGCATGCTGCCGTCCCGCTCGGCGAGCAGCACGTTGGCCGGCTTGAGGTCGCGGTGGACGACGCCGTCGGCGTGGCTGGCGGCGAGCGCGTCGGCGATCTGGGCCGTCAGGAGGGCGGCGGCCACGGGGGTGAGCGGCCCGTTCTCCCGGATGTACCGGTGCAGGTCGGGGCCTTCGACGAGGTCCATGACGAGCGCCAGGACGTCGCCCTCGACCACCAGGTCGCGGGTCCGCACGATGTTGGGGTGGGTGAGCCGGAGCAGCACGGACCGCTCGCGCAGGAAGCGCATCACGATGTCCGCGTCGTTGGCCAGCTCCTCCTTGAGGACCTTGATCGCGACGGTCTCCCCGGGCTGGCCGGGGACGGCCGCCTCGGCGCCCGCCGTCTCCCTCTGGCGGGCTCGCCAGACGGTGCCCGTGGCGCCGCGGCCGAGCGGCTCCTCGAGCAGGTACTTGCTGCCGATAGGCCGCACGTCACGCGCTCCCTGCTGATCGTGGTCCTGGGGTCGGTCTGCTGGTCCCCGGGGTCCTTGTGTCTGTTGTGACCCGTCCGGGTGTCCGACCCACTTTAGTGCCGCCGAACGGACCACCGGCCGGTTGTCCACAGCCGGTTTCCGTTCGGCCCTTCACCTCCGGACGAGTCCGGACGGTTCGGGACGGTTCCGGCACCCGGCGGGCTCCGTCCGGCGGACACCCGGCCCCGGGTCCGCCCCGGGGTCCTGACGTCCGAAACGGTGCCCGGACTTGTCCGGAAGAAGACGCTCCAGGAGGCCCGACGGTTGCCGGGCCTTGTGCGCGGCCGCGCGCGGGCGGGCAATTTTCCGGCCACCACCGATCGTTCAAGATCACTTATGGGTGACCCGGGGGCAGGTTGTCGGCGGCAGGTGCGAGGATGCCTCCAGCACGTCGCATCGGTGGGGTCGGGAGCCCCCGCGCCGTGCCGACCTGTACCGGGCGACGCGTCCGTGCCGGGTGGGGGGAGGGACGGGGCGGTTCCCCCTGCCGGGCATCTCGCGCAGAAGGGACCGCTGACGGCGATGCAGATCCGGCTGACCGTCCTCGCGCCGCACGCCGGCCACGGCGCCGGGCGCGCGTGCGACGTGCTCGTCACCGCCCCGCCCGGGACGGCGCTCGCCGCCGTGACCTCCGGCCTGGCCGCCGCCGTCACCGGCCCCGACACGCCCGCGTCGGGCACGGTCGTGCTGTACGCGGGCGGGGAGCGGCTCGACGCCCGCCGCTGCGTCCTCGGCGAGCCCCCGCTCGTGGACGGCGCCGTTCTCTCGCTCCAGGCCCCCGGCCCGGACGACCGGGTGGACACGGCCGTCGCCGCACGCCTCCACGTGGTGGCCGGGCCCGACGCCGGCGGGGTCCACCTGCTGCACGGCGGCCCCATCAGGATCGGCCGTTCCGTCGACGCCGACGTGCCGTTGGACGACCCCGACGTCTCCCGCGCCCACTGCACGGTCACCGTCGGCGAGGACGGCCGGGTGACCGTCGCCGATCTCGGCTCCACCAACGGCACCACGCTCGACGGCGTGCCCGTCGGACCGCGCCCGGTCCGGCTGCGCCCCGGCGCGCTGCTGCGTCTCGGCGAGTCCGCCCTCCGCCTCACCGGACCGGGCGAGGACCCGGCCGGTCCCGAGACACGGGCGACCACGCCCGACGGCGAGGGCCATCTGCGGCTCGCCCCCGGGCCCGCCGGCGCCCCCGCCGACCCGCACGGCGGCAGCGGCCCCTGGCCGGGCCCCGGCGGACAGGCGGCGCCCGCCGCCCCGCCCTCGGCCGGTGCCACGCACGGCGGCGCGCGGGGCATCGGGCTCGCGGAGCCGTACGAGGACGTCCCCGGGCACGCGCGCGAGGAGGGGTCCTCCGGGGACGAGGCCCACGGCGGCCGGCCCGCCGCGCGCCCGGCCGCACGCCGGGGACTCGGCGCCTGGGCGCGCCGCCTGGCAGGTGGCCGTGACGAGCCGGCACCCGCCACCGCGGGCTCCCCGCCGGCCGGGCACGCCCCGGACGGACGGACCGGGCCGGACGCCTCCGGCCCCCTGACCGCCGCCGACACCTGGCCGGACCCGTCGGCCGTTCTCCTCACCGCCCTCGGCCCCGGCCCCCGGCTCTGGGAGCGCGACCGGCACCACACCGAGGCCCTCGTCGTACGCCTGGGCACCACCGACCGGGCCGAGCTGTCCGGGGTACCGGTCACCATCGGTCTGCGCGAGGCCGGTTCCCTCGGCCTGGCCGGTCCCGCCGATCGGCTCGCCGGGCTCGCCCGCTCCGTGGCGGCCCAGCTCGCCGCGCTGCACTCCCCCGCCGACCTGGAGATCGTCCTGATCAGCGCCGACCGGAACCGCTCCCTGGAGGAGCGGCGGCGCGCCTGGGGCTGGCTCGGCTGGCTCCCGCACGTCCGCCCGGCGCACGGCCAGGACTGCCGGCTGCTCCTCGCGTACGACCGCGAGCAGGCCGAGGCCCGGACGGCGGAGCTCACCCGCCGCCTGGACGACGGGCCGCTCGGGCCCGGCTGGCCCAGTGCCGACCACACCGCCGTCGCCGAGGCCGCCGCCCGGTACGACGGGCCCGCGACGGTCGTGGTCGTCGACGGCGACCCCGGTTCCTCCGCGCTGCGCGAGACGGTCGCCCGGCTCGCCGGGGCCGGTGCGGCCGCCGGCATCCACCTGATCTGCCTCGCCGAGGCCCCCTCCGCGTCACCCGTGTCCCCCGTGGCCGCCACGTACGAGACGGCCTGCGCGGCGTCCCTCGCCTTCCGCGAGTGCGGGGCCGCCGTCCTGCTCAGCGGGGACGTGGCCACGGCGCTGCGGCTGCTGCGCACCGCGGGCGGGCGGGTCGCCGGTCACGGCACGGTCGGGGTCGTCGACGCGGTGTCCGTCGCCTGGGCGGAGCGGTTCGGCCGCGCGCTCGCCCCCTTGCGTACGGACGCGGCCGCGACGACGAACGGCCGGGCCGCCGCGCTGCCGCCCTCCGCGCGGCTTCTCGACGAGCTCGGGCTCGCCCGGGCCACTCCCGCGTCGCTCATGGCCCGCTGGGCGTCCGCCGGGGAGGGCACCGCCGTCCTCGGCGCGGGCCCGCGCGGACCGCTCTCACTGGACCTCACGCAGGAGGGCCCGCACCTCCTCATCGAGGGCCCGCCCGGCAGCGGCCGCACGGAGCTGCTCCGCTCGATCGCCGCCTCTCTCGCCGCCTCCGCCCGTCCCGACCGGCTCGGCCTGTTCCTCGTCGACGGCGCGGGCGGCGAGCGCGGCGAGGGCCTCGCGGCCTGCACGGAGCTGCCGCACGTCACCGAGCACCTGGTCGCCTCGGACCCCGTGCGGATGCGGGAGTTCGCGCAGGCTCTGGGGGCGGAGCTGAAGCGGCGGGCGGAGCTCCTCGGCGACGGCGGCTTCGCCGAGCGCCGGACCGCCCGGGCGATGGTCGGCCAGCGCGGCCCGAGCGCGGCCGAATCGGTCCCCCAGGGCGCCCGTGCGACCGTGCGCGTCCCCGACCCCACGGACCTCCCCGACCGCCCCAGCGGCCGCACCCTGCGCACGGGTGACGGCCCGATCGGCTCCCTCCCGTCCCCCCGCCACGGTGACGGCCCCGCGGGCCGCGCCCCCACCCGGGACACCGACCCGGTGCCGGGCCGCCGGCCGTACCCGGCCGCGGCCCCCCTGGAAGGCCGCGCGAGCGACCGGACCCCGTACCCGGGAACGGATCAGCTCTCCGGCCGGACCGGCGGGCGCGCCCCGTACCCCGGCACGGAACGCGCCGACAGCCGGGCCACCGCGCGGGCTCCGTACACCGACGACCTCGACACGCGCGGCAGCGGACGCGTGGGGCGGCCCGGGGACACGGACCTGGGCAGCCACCGCACGCCGTACCCCGGTGCCGACGACCTCGACACACGCGGCAGCGGACGCGTGGGTCGGCCCGGCGACGCCGACCTGGGCAGCCGCCCGAGCGGCCGCACTCCCTACCCGGGCTCGGACCCGGTGGACAGCCGCCCGAGCGGCCGCACGCCGTACCCGGCTACCGACCACGGCGACCACCGCACCGACGGACGCACGCCGTACCCCGGTGCCGACGACCTCGACACGCGCGGCAGCGGACGCATGGCCTCTCCGGTTGGCCGTGACCTCGGTCCGCGGCCCGGCGGCGGGGGGCACCGGGCCGGGGACGGGACGCCGCCCGAGCGGGTCGGCGGGCGGACCCTCCGGGTCGGGGACGACGACGTGGACGGGCGGGCCGCCGGCCGCGGGGCGCGGGGGGCCGTGGACGGTTTCCTGGGCGAGACGCCCAGTGGGCGCCTGCCGCGCCGCAGCGGCGGGCTCGATGCGCCGTCGAGCGGGCGGACCCTTCGCGGCGGCGCCGGGGAGCCCGTGATCCCGCGCCCGGCGGGCCCCGAGTCCCCCCGTACGCCCCAGGCCCAGGCCCAGGTCCAAGCCCCCGCCCCGGAACAGGCACAGGCACCGGCGGGCCCGCTGCCGCGCCTCGTCGTCCTCGTGGACGACTTCGACGCCCTGGTCGCACCGGCGCTCGGCGCGCCCGGCCGTCCCGCGGCGGGCTCCGTCGTACGGGCGCTGGAGGCCGTGGCCCGGAGCGGCGAGCGCCTCGGTGTGCACCTCGTCGTGACCTCCGCCCGCCCCGACCGGACCGCCGACACGGAGCTGGCCCACGGCGCCCGGCTGCGGATCGTGCTCGACCCGCCGCCGGCGGCGCCCGGTCCGGACGTCCCGGCACCCGGGCGGGGCCGCCTCGGCCACCCCGACGGCCGGGTGACCCCGTTCCAGACGGGCCGGGTGACGGGACGGATCCCACGTACGGCGACGCTCCGCCCGACCGTCGTCCCGCTGGAGTGGGAGCGGATGGGCGATCCGCCGGCCCGGCGCCCGGTCCGCGAACTGGGCAACGGCCCGACGGACCTGGCCCTCCTGGCGAGCGCGCTGGAACGGGCGGCGCGCTCGGTGGAGGCCGCGCCCGTACCGCCCCTCACGCACGCGTGATCCGGCCGGTCACCGGCGGCCCGGCCCCCGCCGGGCTGCCGCCCCGTCACCGGCACCGCCGGCCTGACGTCACGTCACGAGCCAATCACGATCACCCGCGAGACCCCGAAGGCGGTATTGCGGGCTCCGGCGCCCCGGCGTAGACCTGTCGGCACGTACAGCGACGCGCACGACAGAGACGGGGCAGTAATGCGTACAACTCTTCGTCCACGCACACGATTCGGCACCCTCACGGTCCTCACGGCCGTCACCGCGCTCGTCCTCACCGCCTGCGGCGGCGAGAAGTCGACGGATGCGGGCCCGAGCGCGGGCCCCACCGGGGCCTTACCGCTGAAGGGCGAGAAGATCGAGGTGGCGGCCGTCTGGACGGGCCCCGAGCAGGAGAACTTCTCCAAGGTGCTGAAGGAGTTCGAGAAGCGGACGGGAGCGACCGTCACCTTCGTGCCCGCCCAGGACCCCATCGTGAACTTCCTCGGGACGAAGATCGCCGGTGGTTCTCCGCCGGACGTGGCGATGCTGCCGCAGGTCGGCGCCATCCGACAGGCCGCGGCCCAGAAGTGGATCAAGCCGGTGGGCCCGGAGGCCCGGCGGGCCCTCGAAGCGAACTACTCGCGCGGCTGGCAGGAGCTGGGCGCGGTGGACGGCACCCCGTACGGGGTGTACTTCAAGGCCGCCAACAAGTCCTTGATCTGGTACAACACCGCGGCCTTCGACAACGCGGGCGCCGCCGAGCCGAAGACGTGGAAGGAGTTCCTGTCCACGGCCGAGACGATCTCGGCCTCCGGCGTCACCCCGGTCTCGGTCGGCGGCGCGGACGGCTGGACGCTCACCGACTGGTTCGAGAACGTCTACCTCTCGCAGGCGGGCCCGGAGAAGTACGACCAGCTGGCCAAGCACGAGATCAAGTGGACCGATCCGTCCGTCACCGCCGCCCTGAAGACGCTCGCCGAGCTGTTCGGCCGGCCGGAGCTGCTCGCGGGCGGGACGAGCGGGGCGCTCCAGACCGAGTACCCGGCGTCGGTGACGCAGACGTTCACGGGCGGCGACCGGCCGAAGGGGGCGATGGTCTTCGAGGGGGACTTCGCCGCCGTCAACATCGCGCAGACCGAGGCGAAGATCGGTACGGACGCGAAGGTCTTCCCGTTCCCGGCGGTCGGCTCGGGCGCGGCGCCCGTGGTGACGGCGGGCGACGCGGCCGTGGCCCTGAAGGACACCAAGGGGGCGCAGGCCCTGCTGGCGTTCCTGGCCTCGCCGGACGCGGCGCGGATCTGGGCGGCCGAGGGCGGGTTCCTCTCGCCGAACAAGAACCTGGACCCGGCCGCGTACCCGAACGACGTCCAGCGGGAGATCGCGAAGGCGCTGATCGGGGCCGGTGACGACTTCCGCTTCGACATGTCGGACCAGATGCCGCAGTCGTTCGGCGGCACTCCCGGGAAGGGCGAGTGGAAGGCGCTCCAGGACTTCCTGAAGAACCCGAGGGACGTCGCGGGGACCCAGGCGCGCCTGGAGGTCGAGGCGGCGAAGGCGTACCGGGCCACGGCCCCGCAGAGCTGAGGCGCGGGCCATGGCACGCGTGAACGGCGGCCGGCGCGGGAGCACCACCGTCGCGGCGGTGTTCCTGCTGCCCGCCGTCCTGCTCCTCGGCGCGCTCGTCGTCTACCCGATCGGGTACTCGCTCCAGCGGTCGTTCTTCGACCGCTCCGGTGGGATCTTCGTCGGCCTGGACAACTACGTGGCCCTCGTCACCGACGAGTCGCTGCGGACGGCCGTCCGCAACAACCTGGTGTGGCTGGTGGTCGCCCCCGCGGTGGCCACCGCCCTCGGCCTGGTCTTCGCGGTGCTGACCGAACGGGTCCGCTGGGGGACGGCGTTCAAGCTGGTCGTCTTCATGCCGATGGCGATCTCGATGCTGGCCGCCGGGATCATCTTCCGGCTGGTGTACGAGCAGGACCCGGACCGGGGGATCGCCAACGCGGTCTGGGTCGGGGTCCACGACACCTTCGCGGAGGCCTCGGTCTTCCCGCGGGCCCGTCCGCTGCCCGCGCACCCACTTCAGGCGGCGGGCGGAGGGGCGTACGTGACGAAGGACCCGGTGCGGGCAGGGGTGCCGGTGCTCCTCCCGCTGGTCGGGGTGGCGCCGGGAGACATGCCGGAGGAGGCCCGGCCGGCGCGCGCACCGGGCACCGGGGGCGGCGGACCGGCGGCGGACCGGGTCACCGGGACGGCCTGGCTGGACTTCACCCGGGGCGGCGGCGGGAAGCCCAACCGCGTCGACCCGGCCGAGAAGGGGCTCGCCGGGCTGCGGATCGAGGCGGTACGGGACGGCAAGGTGGTCGCGACGGCCACGGCGGGCGCCGACGGCACCTTCGAGCTGCCGGCGGACCGCGCCGAGGGAGCCGTCCTGCGTCTGCCCGCCGACAACTTCCGCGAGCAGTACAACGGCGTGGAGTGGCTCGGCCCGTCGCTGGTGACTCCGGCGGTGATCGGCGCGTACGTGTGGATGTGGGCCGGGTTCGCGATGGTGCTGATCGGGGCCGGGCTGGCGGCCGTTCCGCGCGAGCTGCTCGAAGCGGCCCGGGTGGACGGGGCGAACGAGTGGCAGGTGTTCCGCCGGATCACGGTGCCGCTGCTCGCGCCGGTCCTCGGGGTCGTCCTGGTCACGCTGATGATCAATGTGCTGAAGATCTTCGACCTGGTCTTCGTCATCGCGCCGGGTTCGGCCCAGGACGACGCGAACGTGCTGGCGCTGCAGCTGTACCGGTCGTCCTTCGGGACGGACGCGGACCTGGGGGTCGGTTCGGCGATCGCGGTGGTCCTGCTGCTCCTGGTACTGCCGGTGATGGTGCTCAACATCCGTCGCATGCGAAGGGAGGCCCGCAGGTGAGGCCGTCGACGTCGCTCGCCACCCGGATCGCCGCCCGCACGGCCGGCGGCGCGGTGCGCGCCTTCCTCCTCCTGACCGGTCTGTTCTGGCTCCTGCCGACGGTGGGGCTGCTGCTGTCGTCGCTGCGTTCGCCGTCGGACATCGCGGAGAGCGGCTGGTGGCAGGTGTTCGCGGCCCCGGCGCAGCTGACCACGGAGAACTACGCCCGGCTGCTGACGAACGAGACGTTCACCGGCTCGCTGCTGTCCACGGTGATGATCACCGTTCCCGCCACGGTCCTGGTCCTGGTGATCGGCTCGTTCGCCGGGTACGCCTTCGCGTGGCTGGAGTTCCCGGGCCGCGACTGGTGGTTCCTGGGGGTGGTCGCGCTGCTGGTGGTGCCGGTGCAGGTGGCGCTGATCCCGGTGTCGAAGCTGTTTGGGGTGGTCGGACTGTTCGAGACGACGGCGGGGGTGGTGCTGTTCCACACGGCCTTCGGGCTGCCGTTCGCGGTGTTCCTGCTGCGGAACTTCTTCGCGGAGATCCCGCGCGAGCTGCTCGAGGCGGCCCGGCTCGACGGCGCGGGCGAGATCCGGCTGTTCACGCGCGTGGTGCTGCCGCTCGGCGGCCCGGCCATCGCCTCCCTGGGGATCTTCCAGTTCCTCTGGGTGTGGAACGACATGCTGGTGGCCCTGATCTTCGCCGATTCCCAGTCCCCGCCGATCACGGTGGCCCTCCAGCAGCAGGTCCGCCAGTTCGGCAACAACGTGGACGTCCTGGCCCCGGGCGCCTTCCTGTCGATGGTGATCCCGCTGGTCGTCTTCTTCGCCTTCCAGCGCCAGTTCGTCACGGGCGTGATGGCGGGCGCGGTGAAGTAGGGCCCGCTCCGCGGGCACGGCGGCGGTGGCGGCGTACGGGCGTCAGACGGCCCGGAGTGCCGCCACCGCCGCGCGCGCGAGGTCGTCCACGTACCCCTCGGGCAGTTCGGTGCGGACGACGGCGAGACGCCAGTAGAGGGGGCCGAGGACGAGGTCGAGGGCGCGTGCGGGGTCGCTTCCCCCGGGGAGGTCGCCGCGCGCGACGGCCTCGTGCACGATCCGGGCGACGACTCCCTGTCGCCCGTCGAGGAGGACCGCCCGGAGGGCGTCGGCCATCCCCGGGTTCCGGGCGGCTTCGACGAGGAGGTCCGGCACCACCCGCGAGGCGACGGGGTGGCGCAGGGCCTGCGCGGCGACCTCGAGGAGGGCGCGCACGTCGCCGAGGAGGGTGCCGGTGGCGGGGGCGGGCAGGCCCTGTTCGGCGACGGCGCCGACGAGGTCGAGCACGAGGGCGAGCTTGGACTTCCAGCGCCGGTAGACGGCGGTCTTGCCGACACCGGCGCGGCGCGCGATGCCCTCGATGGACATCCGGGCGAACCCGACGGCCGCTAGTTCCTCGAAGACGGCGGCGCGGATGGCCTGGGTGACGTCCTCGCGGAGCACGGCGGCTCCGGCGGGGGCGCGTCGGGGAGGCGGGGTGCTCATGGGCGCATCCTAACCAACGCCGACGTAACGACGATACGGTTGCGTTCCGACGTGCACACACCTAGCCTCCTCGTAGCGACGATACGGACCCGTTCCATCGTTGCCGAAGATCCGTGCCCTCCGTCGAAAGCGGCGCCCGTTGACCACCATCCTGGCTCCACCCCCACCCCCCTCACCAGTCGTCCCGGGCGCCCCGGCGGCGCCGGCCGAGGACCTCGGCGCGTTCGCCCGCCGCCACGGCCTCACCGTCAGCGGCTCCCGCCCGCCACTCCGGACGTACGTCCGGCAGCTCTGGTCCCGCCGCTCCTTCATCGCCGCCTTCGCGACCGCCCGCCTCACCGCCCAGTACAGTCAAGCGCGCCTCGGCCAGCTCTGGCAGCTGATGACCCCGTTCCTCAACGCCGCCGTCTACTACCTGGTCTTCGGCGTCCTGATGAACGCCCGGCACGGCGTCCCCGACTACGTTCCGTTCCTGATCACCGGCGTCTTCGTGTGGACCTTCACCGCCGAGACGGTGATGAGCGGGACACGGGCGATCAGTGGCAATCTCGGCCTGGTGCGCGCCCTGCACTTCCCCCGCGCGTCCCTTCCGCTCTCCCTCGCCCTCCAGAAGTTCCAGCAGCTGCTGCTCTCGCTCGCCGCGCTCATCCTGATCCTCCTGTGCTGCGGCCAGTACCCGGCCCCGAGCTGGCTGCTCGCCGTGCCGGCCCTCCTGTTCCAGGCACTGTTCAGCACGGGCCTGGCGCTGGTGACGGCGCGGCTCGCCGCCAGGACCCCGGACGTCGCCCAGCTCATGCCGTTCGTGCTGCGCACCTGGATGTACGCCTCGGGCGCCATGTGGTCCATCCAGAACCTGGCGCAGAGCGGCCGCTTCCCCGGGGCCGTGGTCCTCGCCCTGCAGTGCAATCCGGCGGCCCTCTCCATCGACCTCATGCGCTTCGCGCTCATCGACAGCCACGGGGCGGCGCAGCTCCCTCCGCACGCCTGGGCGCTCGCCGCCGGCTGGGGGGTCGTGCTCTTCACGGGCGGGTTCCTGTGGTTCTGGCAGGCGGAGGAGACGTACGGCCGTGGCTGAGGCGCCGAGGATCCCGACCGTCGTGGTGGACGACGTGCACGTCTCGTACACGGTGCACGGCGCAGCAGCCCGGCCGGCCCGCGGTCCCGCCGGGCTGCTGCGCCGTGGCCGCCCGGTGCCCGCCGGCCGGCGGGTGCACGCCGTCAGGGGCGTGAGCTTCGTGGCGTACCGGGGGGAGGCGATCGGCCTGATCGGTTCGAACGGCTCGGGCAAGTCCACCCTCCTGAAGGCCGTCGCGGGCCTCCAGCCCGTCGAGCACGGACGGATCCACACCCGGGGGCAGCCCGCTCTGCTCGGTGTGCACGCGGCTCTGATGAACGATCTGACCGGCGAGCGGAACGTGGTTCTGGGCGGCCTCGCCATGGGCATGAGCCGGGCCGAGATCCGGGACCGCTACGACGACATCGTGGAGTTCTCCGGCGTCAACGAGAAGGAGGACGCGATCTCGCGCCCCTTGCGGACGTACTCCTCCGGGATGGCCGCCCGGTTGCGGTTCTCCCTCGCGGCCGCCCGGAGCCACGACGTGCTCCTCATCGACGAGGCCCTGGCCACGGGCGACGCCCGCTTCCAGCGCCGAAGCCGGCGGCGGATCGACGAGCTGCGGGCGGAGGCGGGGACCGTCTTCCTGGTGAGCCACGCGCACGCCACGATCAGGGAGACCTGCGGGCGGGCCCTGTGGCTGGAGGCGGGGACGCTGCGGATGGACGGACCGGCCGAGGAGGTCGTGGCGGCGTACGAGGCCTTCACCTCGGGCGGGTCCCAGGGCTTCGCGACCGCCCATGGCCGTTCACCGGTACGGGCGAGCACAAAAGGGAGGAACCCCCCGTACCGGACTACGGTCGGAGGGTGACGACCGAGCAGCCCCACCCCCCGCCGTCCGGCAGCGCTCCCCCGTCGCCCGGGAGCGCTCCTCCGCCCGCCTCCGGCAGCACTCCCCCGCCGCCACGTCTCACCCGTTCGCCCTTCGAGTCGGAGACCTTCACCTCCGCCACCTTCGTCACGGTCGGGAACGGTCCCCTTCTCGCGCTCGCCACCGTCTGGGTCATCACCCGGGCGGGGATGCTGCTGCTGCTGCTCAAGGACGGCCTCGGGATCGGCGGGGTGGGCCGGGAGGTGTACCTGCTCTACCGGCACTGGTACGCGCAGTTCGCCGGCGGCTCCTTCCCCGTGGGCGACCCCGCCTGGCAGTACCCGCCCGGCGCCGGGCTCGTCATCATGTCGCCGGGGGTGCTGCCGTGGCTCAGCTACTTCCAGGCCTTCGTCGTCCTCACCCTCCTCGCCGACGCGCTCGTCGCGTTCGCCCTGGCCCGCGCGGACCAGGAGCGCCTGACCCACGGCGCCTGGGTGTGGGTCTGCGGACTCCCGCTGCTGCTCCACGTGCCCCTCGCACGGTACGACGTGCAGGCCACCGCCCTCGCCGTCCTCGCCCTGCTCGCCCTGAAGAGGCCCCGGTCCCGTGCCGCGCACCGGATCGGCGGTGCGCTCGCCGGGCTCGGCGCCCTGGTGAAGGTGTGGCCGCTGCTCACCCTGATCGGCACCCCCCGGGGCCGTACCTCCCGGGAGGCGTGGACCGCCGCCGCCGTCACCGCCGGCGCCCTCCTCGGCGTCCTCACGCTGTCCTTCACCGGCCCGCTGGCCTTCCTGCGCGAACAGGGCGGCCGGGGCGTCCAGATCGAGTCCCTCGGCGGTACCGTCCTGGCGCTGGCCCGCGCCACCGGCGTGTGGTCCGGCACGGTCGACCTGCGTCACGGAGCCCTCGAGTACCTCGGACCGTACGTCTCGTCCTTCGGGTACCTCTCCCTGCTGCTGACCGTCGTCACCTGCGGCTGGCTGCTGCTGTGGCGGCTGCGGGCCCGGCACTGGACCCCGGCGACCCCGCTGGACGCCGCTCTCGCCGCCGTCCTGCTGCTCACCGTCACCAGCCGGGTGCTGAGCCCCCAGTACATGGTCTGGCTGCTGGGGCTCGGCGCCGTCTGCCTGACCTCCCGGGCGACGGTGATGCGTCCGGTGGTGCTGCTCCTCCTGCCGGCGGCGGCGCTCAGCTCCCTCACGTACCCCGTGCTCTACGCCGACGTCATCGCCGGCACCCTGCCGGGCCTCGCCGTGCCCGCGCTCCGCAACGCCCTGCTCCTGGCGGCGGCCCTGCTCGCCGCCCGCCGGCTGTGGACCGCCACGGTCACCCCGGAGCCGGAACCGGCCGACGTGACATGACGAAGGGCCCCGCCGGACGCTTCCGGCGGGGCCCTTCGTCATGCCGCCCTAGCTGTGGGTGCGGAGCAGGGTGCGCATGGTCCGCATCGCCACCGACAGGTTCGCCAGGTCGAAGGTGTCCGAGCCCTGGATCTCCTCCAGGGTCGTCCGGGCGCGGCCCAGGATCGCCGCGTTCTTGTCCTCCCAGGCCTTGAACCGCTCCTCCGGCGTGGCGGAGTCGTCGCCCGCCGCCAGCACGTCGGAGGTGAGGGCCGCGTGCGCCGCGAAGAGGTCCTCGCGGATCGAGGCGCGGGCCATGGACTGCCAGCGGTCGCTGCGCGGCAGCTCGATGATCCGGTCCATCAGGTCGGTGATCCGCAGCCGGTCGGCCAGGTCGTAGTAGACCTCGGCCACCGCCAGGGCCTCCGTGCCGGAGCGGTCCGCGATCGCCACGATGTCGAGGATCGGGAAGGCGGAGGAGAACCCGGCGACGCGCAGTGCCAGCTCCTCCGGCACGCCGACCCCGGTCAGCTCGTCCAGGATCGACTGGTACCACTCCAGGTCCGCGCCGCGCAGCAGCTGCGGCAGCTGCGCCCAGACCCGCTCCACGCGCTCGGCGAAGAAGTCGATGGTCTCGCCGATCCGCAGCGGCTGCGGCCGGTTGTTCAGCAGCCAGCGCGTGCCGCGCTCGACGAGCCGGCGGGAGTGCAGCCGCATGCGGGTCTGGACGTCGGCCGGGACCCGGTTGTCGAGGTCCTCCACGGCGTCCCAGACCTGGCTGAGCCGGAAGATGGCCCGGGCGGCGGTCTGCGCCCGCACGATCTCCTCGATCGACGCGCCGGTCTCCTCCCGGAGGCGGTGCAGGAAGGTCGAGCCACCGGTGTTGACGGTGTCGTTGACCAGGACCGTGGTGATGATCTCCCGGCGCAGCGCGTGACCGTCGATGGCCTCGGGGAACTTCTCGCGCAGCAGCGTCGGGAAGTACGCGTGGAGCAGCTCGCGCAGGTACGGGTCGTCCGGCAGCTCCGTACCGATCAGCTCGTCCGCCACCGTGATCTTGGTGTAGGCGAGCAGGACGGCGAGCTCCGGCTGGCTCAGGCCCTTGCCGCTGTTGAGGAGCTCGCGGATCTGCCGGTCGTTCGGGAGGAACTCCAGGCCCCGGTCGAGGGCCCCGTCGCGGCCCAGGCGGCGCATGAACCGCTGGTGGGCGTGGAGCAGGGACGGGGACTGGGCGACGGCGTTGGCCAGCGCCACGTTCTGCGCGTAGTTGTTGCGCAGGACGAGCGTGCCGACCTCGTCGGTCATCTCCGCGAGGATCTTGTTGCGCTGCTTGACGGTCATGTCGCCCTCGGCGACGAGCCCGTTGAGCAGGATCTTGATGTTGACCTCGAGGTCGGAGGTGTTGACGCCGGCGCTGTTGTCGATGGCGTCGGTGTTCACCCTGCCGCCGGCACGGGCGAACTCGATGCGGCCCAGCTGGGTCGCGCCGAGGTTGCCGCCCTCGCCGATGACCTTGGCGCGCACGTCCTGGCCGTCGACGCGGATGGCGTCGTTGGCCTTGTCGCCGACGTCCGCGTGGGACTCGGTGGACGCCTTGACGTACGTACCGATGCCGCCGTTCCACAGCAGGTCGACGGGGGCCCGCAGGATCGCCTTCATCAGCTCGGCGGGGGTCATCTTGGTGACGCCGTCCTCGATGCCGAGGGCGGCCCGCATCTGCGCGTTGACCGGGATCGACTTGGCGCTGCGCGGGAAGACACCGCCGCCCGCGGAGATGAGGGAGGTGTCGTAGTCGGCCCAGGAGGAACGGGGCAGCTCGAACAGGCGGCGGCGCTCGGCGTACGAGACGGCCGCGTCCGGGTTCGGGTCGACGAAGATGTGGCGGTGGTCGAACGCGGCCACGAGACGGATGTGCTCGGAGAGCAGCATGCCGTTGCCGAAGACGTCGCCGGACATGTCGCCGACGCCGACGACGGTGAAGTCCTCGGTCTGGGTGTCGTGGCCCAGCTCGCGGAAGTGGCGCTTGACCGACTCCCAGGCGCCGCGGGCGGTGATGCCCATGCCCTTGTGGTCGTAGCCGGCGGAGCCGCCGGAGGCGAAGGCGTCACCGAGCCAGAAGCCGTACGACTCCGCGACGCCGTTGGCGATGTCGGAGAAGGTGGCGGTGCCCTTGTCGGCGGCGACGACGAGGTAGGTGTCGTCCTCGTCGTGGCGGACCACGTCGACCGGCGGCACGACCTCGCCCGCGACGAGGTTGTCGGTGATGTCGAGCAGGGCGGAGATGAACGTCTTGTACGCGGCGACGCCCTCGGCCAGCCAGGCGTCCCGGTCCACGGACGGGTCCGGGAGCTGCTTGGCGACGAAGCCGCCCTTCGCGCCGACGGGCACGATGACGGTGTTCTTCACCATCTGCGCCTTGACCAGGCCGAGGATCTCGGTACGGAAGTCCTCGCGGCGGTCGGACCAGCGCAGGCCGCCTCGGGCGACCTTGCCGAAGCGCAGGTGGACGCCCTCGACGCGCGGCGAGTACACCCAGATCTCGAAGGCGGGGCGCGGGGCCGGCAGGTCGGGGATGGCCTGCGGGTCGAACTTCATCGACACGTAGGCGTGCGGGGTGCCGTCGGCGGCCTTCTGGAAGAAGTTCGTCCGCAGGGTCGCCTTGATGACGGTGAGGAAGGAGCGCAGGATGCGGTCCTCGTCCAGGCTCGCGACCTGGTCGAGGGCGCCGTCCAGCTCCTCCAGGATGCCGTCGGTCAGCTCGGTGCCGGCGCGCTGGCGCTCCGGGGCCATGCGGGCCTCGAAGAGGGAGACGAGCAGCCGGGTGGTGTGGACGTTGTTGCGGAGGGTGTCCTCCATGTAGTCCTGGCTGAACGTCGAACCGGCCTGGCGCAGGTACTTGGCGTAGGCGCGCAGCACCATCGCCTGCCGCCAGGTGAGCCCGGCGGACAGGACGAGCGAGTTGAAGTTGTCGTTCTCGGCCGCGCCGGTCCAGGTGGCGGCGAAGGCCTCCTGGAAGCGCTCGCGGGCGTCGTCGCCGAGGTAGTCGCCGCCGTTGCCGGAGGAGACGGGCATCCGCAGGCCGAAGTCGTAGATCCAGGCCTTGCGGGCGCGGTCGGCGCCGCGCAGCTCGTACGGGCGCTCGTCGGTGACCTCGACGCCGAGACGGTTGAGGACCGGGAGCACGGCGGACAGGGAGATCGGGTCGCCGACCTTGTAGACCTTGAAGCGGCGCTCGCCGGGCGCGGCGCCGACGGGCTCGTAGAGGGAGAGCGCGAAGTCCTTGCCGCTCTGGGCGAGGGCCTCGAGGTGGACGAGGTCGGACACGGCGGCGCGCGGCGAGTGGTCGGCCTTGTAGCCCTCGGGGAAGGCGTTGCCGTAGCGGCGCAGCAGCTCGGCGGCGCGCTCCTCGCCGCACTCGGCGTTGAGGGCCTCGCCGAAGCCGTCGGACCACGAGCGGGCGGCGTCGACGAGCCGGGACTCGATGCGGTCGACGTCGGCGTCGGTGAGCTTGGCGAGTTCGGTGCCGGGCTCGACGCGGACGACGAAGTGGAGGCGGGAGAGGATCGACTCGGTGTTCCAGGCGGTGAAGTCGACGCTGGTGCCGCCGAGCTCCTCCTTGAGGATCTCGATGATCCGCAGCCGGACGCGGGTGGTGTAGCGGTCGCGCGGCAGGTAGACGAGGGCCGAGTAGTAGCGGCCGTACTCGTCCTGGCGCAGGTAGAGCCGCAGCCGGCGCCGCTCCTGGAGGTAGAGGACGCTGGTGACGATGGCCTGGAGCTGGTCGACCGGGGTCTGGAACAGCTCGTCACGCGGGTACGTCTCCAGGATCTGGAGCAGGTCGCGCCCGTCGTGGCTGTTGGGCGAGAAGCCGGCGCCGTCCAGGACCTCCTGGACCTTGCGCTTGACGACCGGGACGCGGCGGACGGACTCGGTGTAGGCGGCGGAGGAGAAGAGGCCGAGGAAGCGGCGCTCGCCGACGACGTTGCCGTTGGCGTCGAACTTCTTCACGCCGATGTAGTCGAGGTACGAGGGGCGGTGCACGGTCGCCCGGCTGTTCGCCTTCGTCAGGATGAGCAGCTTGTGCTCGCGCGCCTTGGCGCGGGCGTCGGCGGGCAGCCGGCTGAAGGACGGCGAGACGGGGTGGGCGTGGTGGCCCTGGTCGTCGCCGCTGTGGTGCGGGTCGGAGCGCAGGATGCCGAGGCCGGTACCGGGCACGGCGGCCAGGGCGTCACCGTCGACCAGCTCGTACTCGCGGTAGCCGAGGAAGGTGAAGTGGTCGTCGGCGAGCCAGCGCAGCAGCTCGCGGGCCTCCTCCACCTCGGTGGGACGCAGGTCCGGGGCGGTGGGCTCGTCGGGCAGGCCGTCGGCGATGCGCAGCGCGGCGTCGCGCATCTTCTCCCAGTCCTCGACGGTCTCGCGGACGTCGGAGAGGACCCGCAGCAGGTCGGCGGTGATCTGCTTGAGGTCGGCGCGGTCGGTCTCGCGGTCGATCTCGACGTGGATCCAGGACTCGGTGAGCACGTCGTGGGGGCGCTCGGCGGGCTCGGCGGTCAGGACCTCGATGAGGCGGCCGGTGACGTCGCGGCGGACGAGGACCTGCGGGTGGATCACGACGTGGATGCCGCGGCCCTGGCGGGACAGCTCGTTGGTGACGGAGTCGACGAGGAAGGGCATGTCGTCGGTGACGACCTCGACGACGGAGTGGCTGCTGGTCCAGCCGTTCTCCTCCACCGTCGGGGTGTGCACGCGGACGCTGGCCGTGCCCTGGGGCCGGGTCTCGGCGAGCCGGTAGTGCGAGAGCGCGGCGCCGAAGACGTCCACCGGGTCCCGGTCGGTGAGGTCCTCGGGCGCGGTGTGCAGGTAGTAGCGCTGGAGGTAGTCGAGCACGGTGTCCCGGTCCGGGCGCTCCCCGTCCTCGGAGCCCGTCGGAAGTCGCCCCCCGACCGGGCTGTGCTCAGCTACCCGAGCGGCCCTTTCGAGCAGCTCGGCCTTGGCTTCGTCCAGCTTGGTCTGCATGTCCTCTGACTCCTGGTCGCGCGCCGTTGCGTGACGTCGGTGGAAGGAAGGGCACAACGCCTCGACGCGGTGATTCCGGTCGGTGTCGACGGTATGCCCGATGAGAGATGCCCGGGTCGTTATCGGCCATACGAGACGGCCCGCCCGGGCGGAGAGGATCGGCGAACGCACGGGCGGCCCGGCCGCTTCCGCGGGCCGGGCGGCAGCCGGGGGCTGCGTTGCCCCCTCGGCGTATCGCGCTGATCACGGGAAAAGCCTATCGCTCCCGCCCCCCGGATCGTCATGAGCCGTATGTGTACAAAAGTGCGAGGGGAAGTTTGACGTTCTGGACAGCGACACAGGGTGGTCTTGGCAGGACGGGCCGCACGCGGGAGCGTGGACCGAGCACGAGGAACGGCCGGGGGCCGGGACCGCGGCGCGGGGACCGGGCGCGGCCGGCCGACCAACGGAGATCCGGGAGACGCCATGGCGAAGATCTTGATCGTGACCGGGGACGCGGCGGAGTCGCTGGAGGTGCTGTACCCGTACCAGCGGCTGCTGGAGGAGGGGTACGAGGTCGACATCGCGGCCCCGTCCCGCAAGCGGCTCCGGTTCGTGGTGCACGACTTCGAGCCGGGCTTCGACACGTACACGGAGAAGCCGGGCTACACCTGGCCGGCGGACCTGGCGTTCTCGGAGGTGGACCCGAGCGCGTACGCGGCCGTGGTGATCCCGGGCGGCCGGGCGCCGGAGTACCTGCGCAACGACCCGGAGCTGCGGAAGATCCTGAAGTCGTTCTTCGACGCGGACAAGCCGGTGGCGCAGATCTGTCACGGCCCTCTCCTGACGGCTGCGGTGGGCGGCCTGGAGGGCCGCCGGGTCACCGCGTACCCGGCTCTGGAGCTGGACATGCAGGCGGCCGGGGCCGCGTTCCGCGACACGGAGGCCGTGGTGGACGGTCTGCTGGTCTCCTCCCGCGCCTGGCCGGACCACCCGGTGTGGATGCGCGAGTTCCTGAAGGTGCTGCGCGCGAGGGGCTGAGGGGGGCGGGCCGGGGTGCCGGGCGGGCCGGGCGCCGGGTGCCGGGTGCCGTCGCCTCAGACCAGCTCCTCCGCCACGGCCACGGCCTCCTCCAGGGAGTCGACCACCGGCACGCCCACCCGTTCCAGGGAGGCCCGGCTGTGCGAGCCGCCGGTGAACAGCACGGCCTTGGCGCCCACGTGCGCCGCCGCGTACGCGTCGTCGGCGGCGTCCCCGATGACGACGACCCGCTCCGCCGGGACGTCACGCAGCGCCGTCAGGTGGCGCACCATGTGTCCGGCCTTGCCGTCCGTGGACCGGTCGGGCCGCCCGTCCACGCGGACGAACCGCTCGGCGATCCCGTGCCGGCGGACGAGCGGCAGCAGGTCGGTGTGCGGCGCGAGCGAGAGCAGCGACTGCGTGAGGCCGGAGGCCTGGCGCGCGGCGAGCAGCTCGGCGGCGCCGGGGGTGAGCACGCACGCCTCGGCCCGCTGCCAGTAGTGGCGGTGGAAGACCCCGTCCATGACGGTCCACTCGTCGTCGGTGGGCAGCCGGCCCATGAGCCGTTCGTAGAACTTCGGCACCGGCACCGTGTACAGCTCGCGGTACCGCTCCAGCGTGATCGGCTCCAGGCCGAGCTCCGCGAAGGCGGCGTTGGTGGCGTCGATGACCGCGCCGATGTCGTCGAGCAGCGTGCCGTTCCAGTCCCAGACCAGGTGCGTGCCCCGGCCCTTACCGTGCTTCCCCATGGGAAGACGGTACCGGGCGCCACCGACAGCGGGGAGGGTGCCGGTACGGGAGGCTGCGCGGGCCGCCGCGGCCCTCAGCCCAGCAGGCCGGGAATCTCCTGCACGCCGAACCACAGCAGCTCGTGGTCCTCGGCCCCGTCCACGACGAACTGGGCGTCGTCGTCGCCGAGGTCCGCCGCGCCGAGCGCGGCCGCCGCCGCGGTGACATCAACCTGGGCGTCGTCCGCGTCCGCGTGCACCGCAGCCGCGTTGGAGAGCGGGACGGAGCCGGCGATGCGGACCTCGCCGATGGAGCCGGCGTCGAGTCCCCGGTCGGGGTCGACCGCCGCTTCCCGGTCGGCCACGTCGACGGCGACGACGATCCGGCGCCGGGGCGCTCCGGGGTCTCCCGCGAGGAGGCGCAGTGAGGCGGCGGCGGCCCGGTTGAGCGCCGCGTACTCCAGCTCCTCGATGTCGTCGGAGACGTACCACTCGCGCAGGGCGGGGGTGACGGCGTAGGCGGTCAGCGGGCCGGGGCCCAGCTCGCCCGCCTTGTGCGCCTGTGCGAGACCGGGGAGGGTCAGGGGGACGTACACGCGCATGGCTGGCCGCTTTCGTAGTCGGAGTGGCCCTCAGGATACGTGCGGAGTCCCCCTTCGGGGTGGGCGGCCGGGGGGCCGCACCGTCCACCCGGGGAACGGCCGATCGAACCCCCTGGGCGTGATCTCTTTCCGATTCACCCTGATAGGGGAATCACTCTCCGGAGTCGCCGGGTGACGCCAGGCCCTTGCCGCCGGTCCTGGCCCGCCCGTACAAGATCCCCAACGGAAGTTACCGACCGGTACTCCACCGTTGCGCCAGGAGGGGATCGCCATGACCACCACGCTCGCCACCACGCCGCCCGCCGAGCCCGCGACCGCCGTACGAACCGCCCGCGGGCCCGCCCCGCGAACCGCCGGGGCGCCCGCCCGGCCCGGCCCGGCCTCCCGGCCCACCGTCCCGCAGGCCACCTCGCGCCCGGTCACTCCCCGTACCCCGCGCCCCCGCACCGCGCCCGGCGGCCCGGCCGGCAGTCGGCCGCGCGGCGCCGCCGGGGTCCGGCCTTCCGTTCCGCACCGCACCCCGCCCCGCGCGCTGCCCCCGCACACCGTGTTCGCCGAGCGGCTGCTCGCCGTGCTCAGCGGCGAGCGCCCGGTCCACTGGATGCTCGGGTACACCGTCGGGGAGGGGTACGAGCAGCTGGTCCGCCTCGCCCCCGGCACCCCCCTGCGGTCGCTGGGCCCGCGTCCCGTCCTGCGCCGCTGCGCGATGCAGCTGGACGCCGACCGGACCGTGATCGAGGCCTTCGCCAGCATCGCCACCGGCTCCCGCGTACGGGCCATGGCCTTCCGCCTCGAGCGCGGCACCGACCACCGCTGGCGGTGCGCCGCCGTCGAGCTCGACGACCTCCGCCCGGCGGCCCGCGCCGGCGCCGCCTGCCGGGCATGACGAAGGGGCCGACCACCTTCCGGTGCCCGGCCCCTTCCGCGTCAGCCTCGGCGGCGCGTCACTTCTTGCGGCGGCGCCCGCCCGCGTTCTTCTGCGCCTTGCGCCGCTCGGCGCGGGTCATCCCGTCACCGGGCTCCCCGCCGTCGGTGGCGAAGTCACCCTCGATGACCCCGCCCTCGCCGTCCACGGTGGGCGCGGAGAAGTGGAGCCGGTCGGGCCGCTGCGGGGCGTCGAGCCCCTTGGCACGGATCTCGGGGCGCCCGGCACCGGCCGCCACCGCCTCCTGCTTGTCCAGCGACGGGGCGCCGGCCTGCACCGGGACCTCCTCGACCTGCTGCTCGACCTGGACCTCCAGGTTGAACAGGTAGCCGACGGACTCCTCCTTGATGCCCTCCATCATGGCGGTGAACATGTCGAAGCCCTCGCGCTGGTACTCGACCAGCGGGTCCTTCTGGGCCATGGCCCGCAGGCCGATGCCCTCCTGGAGGTAATCCATCTCGTAGAGGTGCTCGCGCCACTTGCGGTCCAGGACCGACAGGACCACGCGCCGCTCCAGCTCACGCATGATCTCCGAGCCGAGCTGCTTCTCGCGCGCCTCGTACTGCTCGTGGATGTCGTTCTTGACCGCCTCGGCGATGAACTCGGCGGTGATGCCCGCCCGGTCGCCGGCCGCGTCCTCCAGCTCCTCCACGGTGACCTTCACCGGGTAGAGCTGCTTGAACGCGCTCCACAGCCGGTCGAGGTCCCACTCCTCCGCGAAGCCCTCGGCGGTCTCCTGGCGGATGTAGTCGTCGATCGTGTCGTCCATGAAGTGGCGGATCTGGTCGTGCAGGTCCTCGCCCTCCAGGACGCGCCGGCGCTCGCCGTAGATGACCTCGCGCTGCCGGTTGAGGACCTCGTCGTACTTCAGGACGTTCTTACGCGTCTCGAAGTTCTGCGTCTCGACCTGCGACTGGGCCGAGGCGATGGCGCGGGTGACCATCTTGTTCTCGATCGGCACGTCGTCCGGCACGTTGGCCATGGCCATCACGCGCTCCACCATCTGCGCCTTGAACAGACGCATCAGGTCGTCGCCGAGCGACAGGTAGAAGCGGGACTCGCCCGGGTCGCCCTGACGGCCGGAACGGCCGCGGAGCTGGTTGTCGATACGGCGCGACTCGTGGCGCTCGGTGCCGAGCACGTACAGCCCGCCCAGCGCCTTGACCTCCTCGAACTCCGCCTTCACGGCCTTCTCGGCGCGCTCCAGGGCGGCGGGGAGGGCGGCGGCCCACTCCTCCACGTGCTCGACCGGGTCCAGGCCGGCCTGGCGCAGCTCGGCCTCGGCGAGGTCGTCCGGGTTGCCGCCGAGCTTGATGTCGGTACCGCGGCCGGCCATGTTGGTGGCCACGGTGACGGCACCGCGGCGGCCCGCCTGGGCGACGATGCTGGCCTCGCGCTCGTGGTGCTTGGCGTTGAGGACCTCGTGCGGGATGCCCCGCTTCGACAGCTGCTGCGAGAGGTACTCGGACTTCTCGACGGAGGTGGTGCCGACGAGGACCGGCTGGCCCTTCTCGTGCCGCTCCGCGATGTCGTCGACGACCGCGGCGAACTTGGCGACCTCGGTCCGGTAGATCAGGTCCGACTGGTCCTTGCGCTGCATCGGCTTGTTCGTCGGGATCGGGACGACGCCGAGCTTGTAGATCTGGTGGAACTCGGCGGCCTCGGTCATGGCCGTACCGGTCATGCCGGAGAGCTTGTCGTAGAGGCGGAAGAAGTTCTGGAGGGTGATCGTGGCGAGCGTCTGGTTCTCGTCCTTGATCTGCACCCCCTCCTTGGCCTCGATCGCCTGGTGCATGCCCTCGTTGTAGCGGCGGCCGGCGAGGATACGGCCGGTGTGCTCGTCGACGATCATGACCTCGCCGTCGATGACGACGTAGTCCTTGTCCTTCTTGAACAGTTCCTTCGCCTTGATGGCGTTGTTCAGGTAACCGACGAGCGGGGTGTTGACCGACTCGTAGAGGTTGTCGATGCCCAGCCAGTCCTCGACCTTGGCCACGCCGGACTCGTGGATGCCGACGGTCCGCTTCTTCTCGTCGACCTCGTAGTCGCCGGTCTCCTCGATGCCCTTGAGCGGGTTGCCCGGCTCGCCGCGGGTCAGGCGGGTGACCAGCTTGGCGAAGTCGCCGTACCACTTGGTCGCCTGGTCGGCCGGACCGGAGATGATCAGCGGCGTACGGGCCTCGTCTACGAGGATGGAGTCGACCTCGTCGACACAGGCGAAGTTGTGGCCGCGCTGGACGAGCTCGTCCTTCGACCAGGCCATGTTGTCGCGCAGGTAGTCGAAGCCGAACTCGTTGTTCGTGCCGTACGTGATGTCGCAGTTGTACTGCTCGCGGCGCTGGGCCGGCGTCATGTTGGCGAGGATGCAGCCGACGCTCAGGCCCAGGAAGCGGTGGACCCGGCCCATGAGCTCGGAGTCGCGCTCGGCCAGGTAGTCGTTGACGGTGATCAGGTGCACGCCCTTGCCCGAGAGCGCGTTGAGGTACGCCGGGAGCGTGCCGACGAGGGTCTTGCCCTCACCGGTCTTCATCTCGGCGACGTAGCCGAGGTGCAGGGCGGCGCCGCCCATGATCTGCACGTCGTAGTGGCGCTGGCCGAGGACACGCTTGGCGGCCTCACGCACGGTCGCGAAGGCCTCCGGCATCAGGTCGTCGAGGCTCTCGCCGTCGGCGTACCGCTGCTTGTACTCCTCCGTCAGCGACCGCAACTCGGCGTCGGAGAGGTTGACGAAGTCCTCTTCGATGGAGTTGACCTGGTCCGCGATGCGGTGCAGTTTGCGCAGGATCTTGCCTTCGCCTGCACGCATGAGCTTGTTGAAGACGGACACTGAGGCTGGTCTCCTTGCCGGTCGGGCCTGGCACTGGGTCTTGTGATGGACACGAGCGCGGGCACGGCAGGTGGTCCCCACCGCAACGGCCATCGTAAGCGAGACCACCGCCGGGGAGGGAGGCCCGCAGTGCCGGAGCCGCACGTGCGCCCGGAATGAGAACGCCCGAGGTGGTCGGAAGGTGCCGCCCCGCCCGAAAAGTGTTCGCGTCCCGTGCCCCCGGTCACCAGAATCCCGTCATGGACCCCGTCACGCTCACCACCGACCGACTGCGCCTGCGGAACTGGCTTCCCGAGGACGCCGACGCCGTCTACGCCATCTGCCAGGACCCGGCCATCCGCCGCTGGACCACCGTGCCCGACCCGTACAGGCGCGAGGACGCCGACTTCTTCCTGAACCGGCTCGTCCCGGACGGCTGGCGCGAGGACAGGGAGTACGGGTTCGCCGTCGAGCTCCTGGAGGGCGGCCCGCTGCTCGCCGCCGCCTCCCTCCGGGCCCAGGAGCCCGGTGTGTACGAGATCGGCTTCTGGCAGGCCGCCGGGGCCCGCGGCAACGGCTACATGACGGAGACCGTGCGCGCCCTCGCCCACTGGGCCTTCACCGGTCTCGGCTGCACCCGCCTCGTCTGGCGGGCCGAGGTCGGCAACGTGGCCTCGCGGGCCGTGATCGAACGGTCCGGATTCACCCCGGAGGGCGTCCAGCGTGCCGGGCTCCTCCACCACGGGACGGTCCGCGACTGCTGGATAGCCTCCCTCCTCCCCTCCGACTTCGGCCTGCCGAGCCCCCTGCCCTACCTCCCGGCCCAGGACCGCGAGGCCCTGACCTGACACCGGGTGACCGGTTCCCGGCCCTTCTGTCGGTGCCGGGCCCTAGGGTGCGGTCCATGACGACTGTGCCGCCGCCCGCCGCCGAACTGACCGCCGACGAGGCCCGCCGGATCGCGCTGCGCGCCCAGGGGTTCCTGGGCGCGGCCGACCGCCGGGCGGGAGTGCGCGGCATCCTGCGCCGGCTCGGTCAGGTGCAGCTCGACACCATCTCGGTGCTCGCCCGCTCGCACGAGCTCGTCCCGTACGCGCGCCTCGGCGCGGTCGGCCGCCCCACGGTCGAGCGGGCCTACTGGACCGAGGCCCACGCCTTCGAGTACTGGTCGCACGCGGCGTGCATCCTGCCCGTCGAGGAGTGGCCCCACTTCGCGTTCCGCCGCCGCGCCTACCGCGCCCGGCCCCAGTGGCACCACGACCTGGCGCCGGGGACGTACGAGAAGGTCGTCTCCCAGCTGCGCGACGAGGGGCCGCGCACGGCGACGGAGCTGGGCGGCGCGAAGAACAAGGGCGAGTGGTGGGACTGGTCCGACACCAAGATCGCGGTCGAGCGGGCGCTGATGTTCGGCGACGTGGTGGTGGTCGAGCGGCGCGGCTGGAAGCGCGTGTACGACCTGGCGGAGCGGGCGATCCCCGACGCGCTGCTGCACGACGACCTGGACGACACCGAGTGCGTGCGGCGGCTCGTGCGGCAGGCGGGCGAGGCGCTCGGAGTGGGCACGCGCGCGGACATCGCGGACTACCACCGCATCAGGGGCGAGCAGTTCGACGCGGTGATCGAGGCCTCCGGCCTGGTGCCGGTGACGGTGGCCGGCTGGGGGAAGCCCGCCTGGGCCGACCCGGCGGCGCTGGCCTCGGAACCCCGTGGCCGGCACCGTACGACGCTGCTGTCGCCGTTCGACTCGCTGATCTGGGAGCGGGCACGCACGGAGCGGATCTTCGGCTTCACCCACCGCCTGGAGGCCTACGTGCCGAAGCCGAAGCGGGTGCACGGCTACTTCGCGATGCCGGTCCTGGCCGGTGGCCGGCTGGTCGGCCGGGTGGACCCGGCGCGTGAGGGCCGGACGCTGGTGGCCCGGCAGGTGTCCCTGGAGGGCCCGAAGGCCGTGCCGGCCGTGGCCGCTGCGCTGCGCGAGGCGGCCGAGTGGGTGGGCTGCGACGCGGTGAAGGTGGAGCGCGTGGACGCCCCGGAGCTGGCTCCGGCCCTGATCACCGCGCTCGGCTGAGGCCTTCCGGTCCGGGGCGGCCGTTCCCGCCCCGGGCCCTGAGGCTCCCTTCCGGATCCTGCGGGCTCCTGCCGGAGGAGAGGCTCAGCGGATCTCGAGGATCTTCTCCCGCATCGCGTAGACCACGGCCTCCATGCGGGAGTGCAGCTGGAGTTTCTCCAGGATGTTCCGCACGTGGTTCTTGACGGTGTTCTCGGAGATGAAGAGTTCCTTGGCGATGTCCCGGTTGTTCATGCCGGTCGCGACGAGCTTGAGGACCTCCAGCTCGCGGTCGGTCAGCCGGGGCGCGGGCACGAGCCGGCGCTCGTCGGTGCGCTGGATCATCGACTTGAACTCGGTGAGCAGCTTGGACGCCATCGAGGGGCTGATCTGCGACTGGCCGTCCGCGACGGCCCGGATCGCGGTCGCCACCTCGTCGGTGGAGATCTCCTTGAGGAGGTAGCCGGTCGCGCCCGCCTTGATGGCGTCGTAGAGGTCGGCCTCCTCGTCGCTGATCGTCAGCATGATGATCTTCGCGCTGGGGGCCACTTCCTTGATCGAGGTGCAGGCCTCGATGCCGCCGCGCCGAGGCATCCGCACGTCCATCAGGACGATGTCGGGCAGCAGATCGGCCGCTTTGTCGACGGCTTCGGCGCCGTCCCCGGCCTCTCCGACGACCTGGATGTCCTCCTCGTGGGCGAGGACGATCTCGAGTCCCCGGCGGAAAAGGGCGTGATCGTCCACCACGAGGACCCGGATCGGCTCTTTGCGGAAGGCTCCGCTGTCCGAATCCGATCCCTCCGGAGCTGTCTCCGGGATGACCGCGCCACCGTGCTCGCGCTCGCTGAGCACCGGTCCGAAGCTGTCCGCCATCGTTCCTCCCCCTGAAGGCCGTGGCCTGAATTCGTTTCCGGTCCTCCAACCACTGCTCGGGAAGCACCGGTTGGCGTGCACGCCATGATTTCATGCCCCGGCGTGCCGCGGTGATCCCTCGGTGCGCAAACCGGCCAGGAGGCCTCACAGGGGTGCCCCTGGGGGCGCGGTGGGCGCGTTCCAGGGGCACCGTGAGGGACGTCAGGCAGGGGGCGTGCGGCGGCCGTCAGCCGCCGAGCGCGCCACCGGCGCCGCCGCTCTCGGCGAGCGGGTCACTCTCCAGGTGGATGACGCCGTAGTCGTACGCGTGACGCCGGTAGACGACGCTCGGCTGCTTGGTGTCGGAGTCGACGAAGAGGTAGAAGTCGTGCCCGACCAGCTCCATCTCGTAGAGCGCCTGGTCGAGCGTCATCGGGGCGGCCTTGTGGGTCTTCTCGCGGACGACCAGCGGGCCTTCGCCCTGGACCTCGATCGGGCCCACCATCGTGGTGGGCACGTCCTGTTCGGCTTCGGAGCCGACCAGTTGTCCGTTCTCGTCGATCTGGGCGACGCCGTGCACGACGTCACCGACCTCCGCGGCCGAGAGCCGGCCGTTGCCGCGGCGCGTGTACCGCTTGTCGTGCTGCTTGCGCAGTCGGGCCTCCAGCTTGTCGCTGGCGAGGTCGAGCGCCGCGTACGGGTCGGCCGCGGCGGCTTCCGCCCGGATCACCGGGCCTCGGGAGTGGAGGGTGATCTCCACGCGGTCGGACCGGTCGGCCTGCCGCGGGTTGTGCTCCTTGGACACCTCGACGTCGAGGCTGATCACCTTGCCGTCGAGCTTCTGGATCTTCTCCAGCTTCAGCTTCTCGGCCACGTGCTTGCGGAACCGCTCGGGCACCTCGGTCTTGCGGCCCTTGACGACGATGTCCACGCAGAACTCCGTTCCCGGATCGCCCGAATCGGCTCCTTGACCGACGGGCATCTCCCTTTGCACCAGACTCCGGTGGATTACCGGAGCTCGGACTCGGCGAAACTTTCACCTCCTCCTCCCCCGTCGACGCGATCCCCACCCCATCGACGTGAGGTTAATTCGCCCTGAACTCCTGTCCTGAGGCGCAACCGTGTATTCGGTGAGGAGCGACTGCCGTCATTCCTCACAACCGAACATAGCTCCTTCGGACGGGTGTCGGCACCCGCTGCCGCGACTTACCTCCGTTCGAGTGCTTTCACCTCTCACCACCTGCAACGATCCAAGTTCCCGAGGAGTTCCTGTTTATGTCGAACGAGGCGGGAGATGATGCGATCACGGCCCCCACCCGCTGGTGCATTCCGCCCTGCCCGGAAACCGCCGGTAAACCTTCCGGTGAGTACGGAATGAACGGCGAATGGATCTCACCGAGCGCCCGCGCCGCCTCCGCGAGCGACGCGCCGGTTGTCATGAGGTCGTCCACGAGGACCGCCCGCCCGGTCGCGAGCAACCGCCCACCGCCGGGTACGACCTCCAGGGCCCCCGACAGGTTCGCCCGGCGTCCGCGTGCCCCGAGCCCCGCCTGGTCGGCCACCCGCCGCCGCTGCCGCAGCACCGGGACGACCCGCGCGGGGCGTCCCGCGCGCCGCAGCCGGGCGGCGGCCGCCCGCGCGATCCGCAGGGTCGGATCGTGGCCCCGCGCCCGTACGGACCGCCGCGAGGACGGCACCGGTACGAGGAGCAGCGGAGCCGGCCGTACGCCCTCCACGGGGCCCGCGGCGGCCTCCACGGCGGCGGCCAGGGCGGTGCCCAGCGGCGCGGCGAGCCCGAGCGCCCCGCGTTCCTTGTGGGCCAGCAGCAGCTCCCGTACCGCCCCGGCGTACGGCGCCGCGGCGTGCACCTCCGGCAGGCCGGGGGGTTCGGGTGAGGGGCGCACCCGGCGCGGCCCGGCGGGCGCGCCCTCCTCCGTACGCCCTCCGGTCCCGGCGCCGGCCCCGAGGAGCGCGGCGCCGCAGTCCGGGCACAGCACGGTGCGCGGCCTGCCGCAGCCCTCGCAGGCGGCCGGCAGGACCAGACCGGAGATCTCGCGCCACCACCCCCGCATGGCTCCACTCTGCGCCCCCGGTTCCCGGACCGCCACCCCTGTGGAAAACCGCCGCCCGCCACCGGAGGACCGGGGACGGGCGGGCGGTGCGGCGTCCGTCAGCCGGGGTAGACCGGCGAGACGCCCGACTTCACCACCGGCTGCCAGTTCATCCCGGAGGCCAGCCGGACGATGCCGTCGTCGCCGGAGTCGGCGACCACCGGCGCCTGGTCGGTGTGGGGCGCGGCCACCGTGGTCACGCCGTTGAGTCCCGGCAGCACCGAGCTGGCGGAGGTCGATCCGTCGGTCTGGAGGTAGCGGACCTGCTGGACACCGCCCGCCTCCTTGCCGACCACGACGAGCCTGCTCGGGCCGGCCCAGGAGACGGCCGTGACCGTCTCCATGCGGGGTGCGGCGGGCTGGAGGTCGACCACGGACACGGCCGGGTCGGCGCCCGTCGTCCGCCGCTCGATCCGGCCGATCTGCAGGGTGGTGCGTCCCTCACGGCTGACGAGCAGGGCGATGCGCACCCCGTCGGCCGAGACCCGCAGCGACTCGACGCGGGCGCCGTCCGTCAGCCAGGGCGTGCGGACCTCGACCGGTTCGCCGGAGCCGTCCGGCACCATCCACAGGCGCGGCGCGGCGGGGTCCCGGTCGGCGACCCACAGGTCACCGCTCCCGTCCCAGCTGGGCGCGGACAGCCGTTCCCGCGGGTTGGGTCCCTTGCTCGTGAGGACCGGGCGGGGCGGTCCCATGTCGCTGGTGATGGAGGAGACGAGCAGCTCGGCGCCGTTGGCCCGGACGCCCGCCGCCCGGGTCTCCCCCCGGTCCACGGCGACCGACCGCAGGGGCGTGGTGCCCTTGCCGAACGGGCCGGGCACCTCGCTCGGTGCCTCCGGCTCCTTGCCGCTGACCGAGACGGTCATCAGCTTGCCCTCGTGCACGAAGTACGGGTTCTCCGGCCGCGGGGTGCCCCGGACGGCGGCGAACTCCTCCTCCGCCTGCCCCTTGCCCAGCCGGCACAGGGACCGGTCCCTGGTGCCGAGGAGCTCGACCTGCTCGACGCGCACCGACGTCAGGTCGCGCAGGGTGAACAGCACCTGCGCGGCCATCCGGCGGCACATCTCGGGGCCCGCCTGGTCCGCCTTGCCGTTCAGCGGCACCTTGAGGGTGGACTGGTCGTCCGGGGTCAGGGTGGTGACGCCGTTCCTGAGCTGCGTACCGGAGGGGAAGCGCGAGTCGACGGCCTGCTTCAGCCAGTTCGTGGGCCCTTCGAGGAGGGCCTTGATGGTCTGCGTGACCGGGTCCATACGGGTGACCGGGTCCTGCCGCTGACGGATGTAGACCGGGTCGGCGACGACCCAGTCCTTGCCCGAGGCGAAGTAGTAGGTGTTGACCGACCGGTAGTTCCGCAGGAAGTCCGCCTCGCCCAGCACCAGACCGGGCGGCAGGCTGTCGATGCGCCACTCCTTGTCCTTGCCGTTGGCGGAGGGCTGCTGCACCACGCGGATGGACCGGAGGTAGTCGGCGGGGCTGATCGGCTGGTAGGCGTGGCGGGCGTCCACGGTGGCGATCTTCCGGCCCGAGATCGGGTAGGCACGCCCCTCGTCCCCCGGGTCGGCCTTGCGGTCGGCCTGATCGCGGTCGGGCGCGGTGGCGAGCACCGTGATGCTCTCCTCCGGCTTCCACGACTGCGCGGCGTGCTTCGTCAGGTACTTGCGGGCCGTGGCGAAACCGGGGTCGTCACTGGTCATGGCCTCCAGGAAGCCGTCGACGATCTCCTCCGGGTCCGCGTTCTCCCGGGGCGCCACCGCGTACACCCGGACCTGCGAGTCCCCCGGGTTGGACGCCTTCACCTGCTGGACCTCACCGCTGTCGGGCATGGTCGCGCAGCCCGTCACGAGGATCCCGCCGCAGACGGCGAGCGTCAGCGCGCGGGTGCTCCGGTGCCGCCCTGGGGCGCGCTTCTGGCCCTCAGCCCCCACGTGTCCCGTCCTCCCGCTTCATGTCGCCTTCGGTGTACGTGTGCGTGCCGGCGTCCGGTTCGCCCCCGCCGTCGCTCCGGGGCGCCGCCCGCGCCACCACCCGCGCCCCGCTCCCGGGCAGGGCCGCCGGGTCGACGGTGGCCCGCGGCGGCTCGGGGAGCCTCGGCGGTACGGGGAGCGACGACCGCTCCCGGGCGGACTGGGCCGGGACCGCGGCGACGCGGGCGCTCCCCTGCGCCCGGCCGGCGGCGGCCTGCTCCCGGTTGCGCCGGGAGTCCTCGGGTTCCAGCGGGATGGGCGATCCGCGCAGCGGCTCGTCGGCCGTGCGCGGCAGCGTGAGCCGGAACTGCGAACCGCCACCGGGCTCGCCCCAGGCCTGGAGCCAGCCGCCGTGCAGGCGGGCGTCCTCGACGGCGATCGACAGGCCGAGCCCGGTGCCGCCGGTGGTGCGGGCGCGGGCCGGGTCGGCGCGCCAGAAGCGGTTGAAGACCCGGGAGGCCTCGCCGGGTTTGAGGCCGACGCCGTAGTCGCGGACGGCGACGGCGACGGCGCCGCCGGCGGCGGCCAGCTTCACCACCACGTCACGGCCCTCGCCGTGCTCGACGGCGTTGACGACGAGGTTGCGCAGCACCCGTTCGACACGGCGGGCGTCCGCCTCGGCGACCACGGGCTGCTCGTCGCCGACGACGACGATCCGGGTGCCCTTGCGTTCGGCGAGCGGTTCGGCGCCGCCGATGACCCGGCGCACGACCTGGCGCAGGTCTATCGGCTCGGCTTCGAGGGCCGCCGCGCCCGCGTCGAAGCGGCTGATCTCCAGGAGGTCGGAGAGCAGCGACTCGAAACGGTCGAGCTGGTCGCCGAGGAGTTCGGCGGAGCGGGCGGTGACGGGGTCGAAGTCGCTGCGGGCCTCGTGGATGACGTCGGCGGCCATCCGTACGGTGGTCAGCGGGGTGCGCAGTTCGTGCGAGACGTCGGAGACGAACCGCCGCTGCATCCGCGAGAGGTCCTCCAGCTGCTGGATCTTGTGCTGGAGGTTCTGGGCCATCTTGTTGAAGGCCTCGCCGAGGCGCGCGATGTCGTCCTCGCCGGTGACCTTCATCCGTTCCTGGAGCCGGCCCGCGGAGAGCCGCTCGACGACCCCGGCGGCCATGCGGACGGGGGTGACGACCTGCCGCACCATCATCCAGGCGATGGCACCGAGGAGGACGACGACGAACAGTCCGGCGGTGGCCAGGGTGCCCTTCACCAGGGCGAGGGAGTCCTCCTCCTGGGTGAGCGGGAAGAGGTAGTACAGCTCGTACTGGTCGCCCTCGGCGTCGGTGAGGCGCTTGCCGATCACCAGGGCGGGCTCGGAGTCGCGGCCGTTGGTGTAGTGGATCCGGCTGAACTTCTGGAAGGTGTCGCTGCTCTGCGCGACCGAGTGGCGCAGGTCGACGGGGATGCTGCGGGTCGGGTCGACCTCGCCGGAGGCGCGGGCGCCGCGGCTCGCGGTGTCACCGGTGTCGAGGGAGAGCGCGACGACGTTGAACGCGCTCTGGCCGCCGCTGGCGAGCTGCTCGACGAGGGTGGAGCGCCAGTTCACGGAGGCACCGGCCCGTACGCCGTCCTGCTGTCCCGGTCCGGTGGGGGTGGTGGCGGCCCGGTCCTGCGCGGCGGAGAAACCGCCGGCGGCCTGGCTCTGCGCGGCCCTCTCCTTGGCGTCGAGGAGGCCGTTGCGCACCTGGACGAAGACGACGACGCCGAGCAGCAGCACCACGCCGAGCGACATGAACAGCGTGCCGGCGACGACCCTCAGTTGGATGTTCCGCCGCCACAGCCGTACGGCGGGGAGCAGCGGGCGGCGCACCCACCGGGCGACGAGCCGGAACAGCCGCCCGCCGGGGGCGCCGTCGTGGAAGAGACGCCCGCCGGTGGACGGGCGGCCGAAACGCGGGCCCCCCCGCCCCGGTCCGGCAGCCCGCCCCGTACGGACTCCCGGGTCCCCGGGCTTCGGAGCAGCACTGCCCGTACTCATGTCAGCTCGGTCCGGCCTTGTATCCGACGCCGCGGACCGTCACGACGATCTCCGGGCGCTCGGGGTCCTTCTCGACCTTCGAACGCAGCCGCTGGACGTGCACGTTCACCAGCCGCGTGTCGGCCGCGTGCCGGTAGCCCCAGACCTGCTCCAGAAGCACTTCACGGGTGAAGACCTGCCACGGCTTGCGGGCGAGAGCGACGAGCAGGTCGAACTCGAGCGGGGTGAGGGCGATGGACTGCCCGTCCCGCTTCACGGAGTGCCCGGCCACGTCGATGACCAGGTCACCGATGGTGAGCTGCTCGGGCGCCGGCTCCTCGGAGCGGCGCAGCCGCGCGCGGATGCGGGCCACGAGCTCCTTCGGCTTGAACGGCTTCACGATGTAGTCGTCGGCCCCGGACTCCAGGCCCACCACGACGTCGACCGTGTCGCTCTTGGCCGTGAGCATGACGATCGGCACCCCGGACTCGGCCCTGATGAGCCGGCAGACCTCGATGCCGTCCCGTCCGGGCAGCATCAGATCCAGCAGCACCAGGTCCGGCTTGGTCTCCCGGAAAGCGGCGAGCGCCTTGTCCCCGTCAGCGACGAACGACGGCTCGAACCCTTCACCCCGCAGCACGATGCCGAGCATCTCGGCCAGTGCGGTGTCGTCGTCGACGACAAGAACGCGTCCCTTCATATCGACATCATCCCATTTCCGTATCAGTCCCAAGGCGGCTGGTGAGATACCTCACTGACCTGCGGTGACGTGCTAGCGGCTGCCGATGACTGGCTGTGTTCGCGGGTGTTGATGTCAGTCATGGATGTCACCCCGTGTCCCCCGGTGGTCGCGCAGAACCGTACCCCGTACCGCCCGGCCCGTCCCACGCCTCCGACCCGCCCCTGCCGACCGGACGCCGAGAGGAGCCCGGGCCGGGCCGCGCCGCTTCCACGGCCTTTGGTACGGAGTGGCCGGACATGCCCCCGCTCCGCCGTCACCGCCGCACCATGGAGGGAAAGGGAGAGAGGCACCGGCCACGGTCCGAGGGCGGGGCCCGCGTGGCACGATGGCACCCGGCCCGCCGCCCGCCGGGCGGTCGGCCCCGTGACCGAGCCGGTTCGCCGATCCGGCACCGCGACCATTCCTCCGAGGTGGACGACCGTGAACGACACTCCGGGCTGGAGCTCGCCCGGATCTGCATCTTCCGACGGCCAGGACGGCTCCGGGGCTCCCGGCACCTCCTCCGACGCGAACGGCGCCGCCGCCCAGTGGTCCAAGGACCAGCCACCTGCCCAGCAGTGGTCGACTCCCTCGGGCCCGCCGCCCGGGCGGATCCCGCCCCAGGGCGGTGGCTGGGGCGCCCCGCCGCCGCACGGGTACGGGGGCAAGCCCCCGGCCGCGAAGCCCGGTGTGATCCCACTGCGCCCGCTGGGCGTCGGTGAGATCCTCGACGGCGCCGTGAAAACCCTGCGCACCTATTGGCGCCCGGTCCTCGCCGTCACCGTCACGGTCGCCGTGATCTCGGAGCTCGCCAACGTCCTCGCGCAGCGGTACCTCGTCCCGGCGACGCCCGCGCTCAACCCCGACGCCACCCCCGCCGAAGTGCTCGAACACTCCCTGGAGGCGGCCCGGGCGTCCCTGGTCGGAGCCGCACCGAGCCTCCTCGTCGCACTGGTGGCCTCGCTCGTCAGCGCGGCCCTGCTGACGGTCGTCGTCAGCCGGGCCGTCCTCGGCCGGCCGGTGTCCATCAGTTCCGCCTGGCAGGAGGCCCGCCCGAAGCTCCTCCAGCTGATCGGCCTGTCGCTGCTGCTGCCCGTGATCAGCCTGGCGATCATGACCGTCGGTGTGCTCCCCGGTCTGCTGATCGGCGGCGCTCCCGGCACCGCGCTGGTCACGCTGGGTGGCCTCGCCGCCGCGGTCATGACGCTCTGGCTGATGATCGGGTTCAGCCTCTCCTCGCCCGCCCTGATGCTGGAGCGCCAGGGTGTGATCGCCGCCCTGAAGCGTTCGGCCAAGCTGGTGCGGGGCTCGTGGTGGCGGATCTTCGGCATCACCCTCCTGACTCAGCTGCTGATCTTCGTGGTCACCCTGATCGTCATGGTCCCGTTCACCGTGATCGGGATGGCGGTGGACGGCGAAGGCCTGTCGGGCGTGGTCTCCGGCACCGCCACGGCGCCGGGCTGGCCCTTCCTGATCGTCACCGGCATCGGCGCGGTCCTCACGAGCGCGGTCACCTATCCGATCTCGGCCGGTGTGACGGTCCTGCTCTACATCGACCAGCGCATCCGACGCGAGGCCCTCGATCTCGAACTGGGCCGGGCCGCCGGTCTCCCGGGCTACGGCTCCGCTCCGGGCGACGAAGCCGTCGGAGGCTGATGCCGTGACGGCCGCGGGGGGAACGACGGGGCTGCGCACGAGGGCCCCGTCCGAGGCTGACGTCCCGGTGGACATCTCCCGTGTCCCCGCCCGCGAGGCGGCGGAGCGGGAGCTGTCCGACCCGGCGTACCACCAGAACGACCCGAGCCTCCTCCAGCGCGGGCTGAACCGCTTCTGGGAGTGGCTCGGCGACCTCCTCGACGAGGCGTCCGGGGCCGCGCCCGGCGGCGTACTGGGCCTCGTGGTCGTGGCCGTGGTCGTCCTGGCCCTCGTCGCCGCCCTGTGGTGGCGCCTGGGCACTCCCCGGCGGTCACCGTCGACGAGCGCGGAATCCCTGTTCGAGGACGGCCCCCGCACCGCCGCCGAGCACCGGGCGAGCGCCGCCCGGCACGCCTCCGCCGGCCGCTGGAACCAGGCCGTCCAGGAACGCATGCGGGCCGTCGTCCGCTCCCTGGAGGAGCGCACCTTGATCGACCCGCGCCCGGGCCGCACCGCCGACGAGGCCGCCGCCGAAGCCGGCCGATCCCTTCCCTCGCACGCGGAGGCGCTGCGCCTGGCGGCGCGCGCCTTCGACGACGTCACGTACGGCGGCCGCACCGCCGACGAGGCCGCGTACCTCCGCCTCAGCGAGCTGGACACCGCCCTCGAACGGACCCGGCCCGTCCTGGAGCCCGCTTCCCCGGAGCCCAGCGCATGAGCCGGACACCCGGCCCCACGTCGACGGCGCTCTCCCCCGCCCAGCTCTGGTCCCGGGCCCGCGGCGCCGTCCTGGTCGTCGCCCTGGTCCTGACGGGCGGCCTGGTCCTCGCCCTCCTCCACTCCTCCGAACCTCGTGGCGCCCTCGACCCCCGCTCCGCCGATCCCCACGGCAGCCGGGCCGTCGCCGAGCTCCTCAAGGACCGGGGCGTCACGGTGACCGTGGCCACCACCCTGGACGAGGCCGCGGCCGCCACCGACCGCGACTCCACCCTCCTGGTCACCGCCCCGGACCTGCTCGCCGGCAGCCGGCTGCCGGCGCTCCGTACGGTCATGCGCGCGTCGGCCGGCCGCACCGTCCTGATCGGGGCGGGCACACCGTCGCTCGCCACCCTCGCCCCGGGCGTCACCGCCGCCGAGAGCGCACGCGTCGCGAACCTCGCCCCCGCCTGTTCCCTGCCCGCCGCCCTCCGCGCGGGCAGCGCCGACCTCGGCGGCGAGCGGTACCTGACGGCCCCCCGCACCCGCGCGGACGCCTGCTACCCCGCAAGCGGTCTGCCGACCCTCGTCCGTCTTCCCGGCACCGGTGACAGCGACACGGTCCTCCTCGGTGCGCCCGACATCCTCCACAACGACCGTCTCGACCAGCAGGGCAACGCCTCGCTCGCCCTGCAACTCCTCGGTTCCCGCCCTCATCTCGTCTGGTACCTCCCCTCCCTGTCCGATCTGCCCGCCGCCGGTGAACCGTCCGACGGCGACACCGCGGGCGACTTCCTCGCCCTCATCCCCTCCGGCTGGCTGTGGGGCGCCCTCCAGCTCGCCGTCGCGGCGGCTCTCGCCGCCGTGTGGCGCGGCCGCCGTCTCGGCCCGCTGGTGACGGAACGGCTGCCGGTCACCGTCCACGCCTCCGAGGCCACCGAGGGACGGGCCCGCCTCTACCGGAAGGTGAACGCCCGCGACCGCGCCGCGTCCGTCCTCCGCTCCGCGACCCGCGCCCGGATCGCTCCCCTGCTGGGCGTCCCTCTCCAGGACGCCCACTCCCCCGACCTCCTGCTCCCCGCACTCACCGCCCGGCTCCCCGGAGCCGTCGGGGACCCCGCAGACCTCCTCTTCGGCCCGGCTCCCGCCGATGACGCCACCCTCGTCCGCCTCGCGGACCAACTCGACGCCCTCGAAAGAGAGGTACGCACCTCATGAGCGCCCCGACCCCCGAGACCGCGCCGTCCTCGGACCGCGCCCGTGCCTCCCTGGAGGCCCTGCGCACCGAGATCGCGAAGGCGGTGGTCGGTCAGGACCCCGCCGTCACCGGTCTCGTCGTCGCCCTGCTCTGCCGGGGTCACGTCCTCCTGGAGGGCGTCCCCGGCGTCGCCAAGACCCTCCTGGTCCGCGCGCTCGCCGCCACGCTCCAGCTCGAGACGAAGCGGGTGCAGTTCACTCCGGACCTCATGCCGAGCGATGTCACGGGCTCCCTGGTCTACGACGCCCGCACCGCCGAGTTCTCCTTCCAGCCCGGCCCGGTCTTCACCCATCTGCTACTGGCCGACGAGATCAACCGCACGCCTCCCAAGACCCAGGCGTCGCTGCTCGAGGCGATGGAGGAGCGCCAGGTCACCGTGGACGGCACCCCGCGCGCCCTGCCGGATCCGTTCATGGTGGCCGCGACGCAGAACCCCGTCGAGTACGAGGGCACCTACCCCCTCCCCGAGGCCCAACTGGACCGTTTTCTGCTGAAGCTGACGGTGCCCCTGCCGTCACGCGAGGACGAGATCCATGTCCTCACCCGGCACGCGGAGGGCTTCGACCCCCGCGACCTGAAAGCCGCCGGTGTCCGTCCGGTCGCGGGTCCCGCCGATCTGGAGGCCGCCCGAGCCGCGGTCGCCCAGGTCGCGGTCTCCCCCGAGATCGCCGGCTATGTCGTCGATATCTGCCGTGCCACGCGTGAATCCCCCTCCCTCACGCTCGGGGTCTCTCCCCGAGGTGCCACCGCCCTGCTCTCGGCCGCCCGCGCCTGGGCCTGGCTCACCGGTCGGGACTACGTCACCCCCGACGATGTGAAGGCCCTGGCGCTCCCCACCCTCCGTCATCGCGTCCACCTGCGGCCCGAGGCCGAAATGGAGGGAGTCTCGGCCGACTCCGTGATCCACTCGATCCTCGCCCACGTCCCCGTCCCCCGCTGAGAACGGCGCCCCATGGCTCTCACCGGACGAACCGCGCTCCTCGCGGCCCTCGGATCGCTCCCCGTCGGCATCCTCGCCCCCAGCTGGACGGGGATGCTCGCGGTCAACGCGCCCCTCTCGCTCGCAATTCTGTGCGACTACGCCTTGGCCGCGCCAGTAAGAACGCTGCGGTTCACCCGAAGTGGTGATACGTCTGTTCGACTGGGTGACGCGGCCGAGGTGCGGCTCACCGTCACCAACCCCTCCGGCCGCCGTCTCCGCGCCCAGCTCAGGGACGCCTGGCCGCCCAGCGGCGACCCGTCACCGACGCGCCAGAAGGTGACGGTCCCGCCGGGCGAGCGGCGCCGGTTCACCATGACCCTGCGGCCGACGCGCCGCGGCGACCGCAGGGCGGAACGGATCACGGTCCGGTCGTACGGCCCTCTCGGCCTCGCGGCACGCCAGGGCAACCATGAAGTGCCCTGGACGGTGCGGGTCCTGCCCCCGTTCACGAGCCGCAAGCATCTGCCCTCCCGGCTGGCCCGGCTGCGCGAGCTCGACGGCCGCACGAGCGTCCTGTCGCGCGGTGAGGGCACGGAGTTCGACAGTCTGCGGGCGTACGTCCCGGGGGACGACACCCGCTCGATCGACTGGCGGGCCACGGCCCGCCAGTCCGAGGTGGCCGTGCGCACGTGGCGACCGGAGCGTGACCGCCATCTGCTGATCGTCCTCGACACCGGCCGCACCTCGGCCGGCCGCGTCGGTGACGTGCCGCGCCTGGACGCGGCGATGGACGCCACCCTGCTGCTGACCGCCCTCGCGTCCCGGGCCGGTGACCGCGTGGACGTTCTCGCCTACGACCGCCGGCTCCGCACCCAGGTCCAGGGCCGTTCAGCGGCCGATGTCCTTCCCGCGGTGGTCGCCGCGCTGGCTCCGCTGGAGCCGGAGCTCGTGGAGACGGATGCCCGCGGCTTGGCCGCGACGGCCCTGTCCGGTGCTCCCCGGCGCTCGCTCATCGTGCTCCTGACAAGCCTCGACGCGGCTCCGATCGAGGAGGGCCTGTTGCCGGTGCTGCCGCAGCTCACCCGGCGCCACTCGGTCCTGGTGGCCTCGGTGGCCGATCCCCGGACAGCCGTGATGGCGAAGGCGCGGGGCACGGTCGACGGCGTCTACGAGGCGGCTGCGGCCGCGCAGACTCAAGCTCAGCGCGATCGCACGGCGGACCAACTGCGCCGTCATGGCGTGACAGTGGTCGACGCGGCCCCGGACGCACTGGCTCCCGCCCTGGCCGACGCCTATCTGGCCCTCAAGGCGGCCGGCCGCCTCTGACCGCTCTCGGTTTCCTCCTTCTCGGGAGGGGCGCGTTTCCGTCCCGGAACGCAGGAAAGCCCCGCACCAGAGGTGCGGGGCTTTCCCACAATAATTGTTCGGCGGCGTCCTACTCTCCCACAGGGTCCCCCCTGCAGTACCATCGGCGCTGAAAGGCTTAGCTTCCGGGTTCGGAATGTAACCGGGCGTTTCCCTAACGCTATGACCACCGAAACACTATGAAGTTGAACCGCCGCGCCCCGACCAAGTGGGGGGCGTGTTCGTTACTTCAGAACTAACACAGTGGACGCGAGCAACTGAGGACAAGCCCTCGGCCTATTAGTACCGGTCAGCTCCACCCATTACTGGGCTTCCACATCCG
>NZ_JBIBBY010000004.1:0-353439 GCF_042900905.1 Streptomyces sp. NPDC012827
CCGGCAGCGTCATCGGCCCCGCCTGGGACTCCCTCCTGGCCAAACTCGTCATCACCGGCGCCACCCGCGAACAAGCCCTCCAGCGCGCCGCCCGCGCACTGGCGGAGTTCAAGGTCGAAGGCATGGCCACCGCCATCCCCTTCCACCAGGCCGTCGTCACCGACCCCGCCTTCACCGCCGACCCCTTCCGCATCCACACCCGCTGGATCGAGACCGAGTTCGTCAACGACATCAAGCCCTTCGCCCCCGCCGGAGACGACACCGACGAGGACGACACCGGCCGCGAGACCATCGTCGTCGAGGTCGGCGGCAAACGACTCGAAGTCTCCCTGCCCTCCAGCCTCGGCATGACCCTCGCCCGCACCGGCCTGGCCGCCGGCGCCAAACCCAAACGACGCGCCGCCAAGAAGACCGGCCCCACCGCCTCCGGCGACACCCTCGCCTCCCCCATGCAGGGCACCATCGTCAAAATCGCCGTCGAAGAAGGCCAGGAAGTCAACGAAGGCGACCTCGTCGTCGTCCTCGAAGCCATGAAAATGGAACAACCCCTCAACGCCCACAAGTCCGGCACCATCCAGGGCCTGAGCGCGGCGATCGGCGCGTCCGTGACCTCCGGTGCCGCGATCTGCGAGATCAAGGACTGACACCGGGACACCCCGCGTCACGGTTACCGTGTGCAGGGCCCGCAGGCATCCGCCTGCGGGCCCTTCGCCGAAGGAGGGCCGTCCGTACGTCATGCGAGCCGACGCGCGCCGCAATCACGAGCGGCTGGTGAGGGAGGCCCGGGCCGCCTTCGCGGAGCAGGGCACGGACGCGTCCCTGGAGGAGATCGCCCGCCGCGCCGGCCTGGGGATCGGCACGCTCTACCGCCATTTCCCGACGCGGGCGGACCTGCTGAACGCGGTCTTCCAGGAAGCCGTCACCACGCTGCTGCGCCGTTCGCGCGAGCTGGCCGGGGCGGAGGCGCCGTGCGGTGCGCTGGTGGAGTGGCTGCGCACGCTCATCACTCATGCGAGTGAGTACCGGGGGCTGGCGCACGCGCTCATGTCGGCCTCGTACGACCGGGGTTCGGCGCTCGCCCGGTGCAGTGAGCCGTTGCGGACGGCGGGCGAGGAGTTGCTGGCCCGTGCTCAGGAGGCGGGTCAGGTGCGGGCCGATGTGTCGATCGGCGATCTGATGCAGCTCACGAAGGCGATCGCGCTGGCGGCGGAACAGTGCCCGGAGGACGCGGAGTTGGCGGACCGTCTGCTCACCCTGACCCTGCGCGGCCTGAAGTCCTGAGCCCACCCGGGCCGGAGCCGTACGGGAGGCGCACGCCCGGGTCGCGTACCAGGACGTACGGGGGCGCGTGCCGCGCCCGTACCGGAGCCGTACCCCCGTCTCGTACGGCGCCGGGAATCAGCGGCGTCGCATGTCCGCGACGCGGGCGGTGCGCTCCATCGGGTCGGCTCCGAGGCCGCCCGCGCCCGGTCCCCGGAACTGGCCGGTCTGCGGCATCCGTCCCCGCTGGACGGGCAGCGGCATGTCGCGGCGGCCCCGGGGTGGCGGCGGAAGCTGCTCGGCCGCACCCGTGCCCTGGCCGGTGCCGGCGACGGCGATCTGGACGCCCTGGTCGGCGAGGGCCTGGAGCTCGGTGGCGGCCCGGTCGTCGTGGGCCGGAGGCTCGTCGGTGACCAGCCGGGTGATCACATCGGTCGGCACCGTCTGGAACATGGTGTCGGTGCCGAGCTTGGTGTGGTCGGCGAGGACGACGACCTCGGCCGCCGCCTGCACCAGCGCCCGGTCCACGCTCGCGGAGAGCATGTTGGAGGTGGAGAGGCCGCGCTCGGCGGTCAGTCCGCTGCCGGAGAGGAAGGCGCGGGAGACCCGCAGCCCCTGGAGGGACTGCTCGGCGCCGCTGCCGACGAGGGCGTAGTTGGAGCCGCGCAGGGTGCCGCCGGTCATGACGACCTCGACCCGGTTGGCGTGGGCGAGGGCCTGGGCGACCAGCAGGGAGTTGGTGACGACGGTCAGTCCGGGCACCCGGGCGAGCCGGCGGGCCAGCTCCTGCGTGGTCGTCCCGGCGCCGACGACGATGGCCTCGCCCTCTTCGACGAGGCTCGCCGCGACATCGGCGATGGCCGTCTTCTCCGCCGTCGCGAGATGGGATTTCTGCGGGAAGCCGGATTCTCGCGTGAATCCGCCCGGCAACACCGCACCGCCGTGCCGGCGGTCGAGGAGTCCTTCTGCCTCCAGTGCCCGTACGTCTCTTCGTACGGTCACTTCGGAGGTCTGGACGACGCGGGCGAGCTCACGGAGCGACACGGCTCCGTTGGCACGCACCATTTCGAGGATCAACTGGCGACGTTCTGCAGCGAACACGAAACTGACAGTAACGTGACCGCCCGATAGTTTTCAGCAGTATGCGCCGAATTGGCGAAGTTGCGCACGAGCGGGGCCCTCAAGTGGTATGGAGGACCCCGTCGTTGATCGTTCTATGCCCCGGCTTGCCGGGGGTTGTCCGAGTCGGAGAACCGTTCCCGCAGGCGGGAGCGGTGACCGGCCCGGGGGTCAGGCCTCGCCCGCCGTCTTTCGGGTGTGCAACTGCCGTGCCACTTCCGCGATCGAGCCCGACAGGGAGGGGTACACGGTGAAAGCATTTGCGATCTGTTCGACCGTCAGATTGTTGTCGACCGCGATCGAGATGGGGTGGATGAGCTCGCTCGCCCGGGGGGCGACGACGCAGCCGCCGACCACGATGCCGGTGCCCGGACGGCAGAAGATCTTCACGAAGCCGTCCCGGATGCCCTGCATCTTGGCGCGCGGGTTGCGCAGCAGCGGGAGCTTGACGACCCGGGCGTCGATCTTGCCCGCGTCCACGTCCGCCTGCGTGTAACCGACGGTGGCGATCTCCGGGTCGGTGAAGACGTTCGCGGAGACCGTCTTGAGGTTCAGCGGGGTCACCGCGTCGCCGAGGAAGTGGTACATCGCGATCCGGCCCTGCATGGCGGCGACCGAGGCGAGCGCGAAGACGCCGGTGACGTCACCGGCCGCGTACACGCCGGGGGCGCTCGTACGGGAGACCCGGTCGGTCAGGATGTGACCGGAGTCCTTCAGCCGGACCCCCGCCTCCTCCAGGCCCATGCCGGCCGTGTTCGGGATCGCGCCGACCGCCATCAGGCAGTGGGTGCCGGTGATGACCCGGCCGTCGGCGAGGGTGACCTCCACCCGGTCGCCGACCCGCTTGGCGGACTCGGCGCGCGAGCGGGCCATCACGTTCATGCCGCGCCGGCGGAAGACGTCCTCCAGGACGGCCGCCGCGTCCGGGTCCTCGCCCGGCAGCACGCGGTCGCGCGAGGAGACCAGGGTGACCCGGGAGCCGAGCGCCTGGTAGGCGCCCGCGAACTCGGCGCCGGTGACGCCGGAGCCGACCACGATGAGCTCCTCGGGCAGCTCCTTGAGGTCGTACACCTGCGTCCAGTTCAGAATGCGCTCGCCGTCCGGCCGGGCGTCGGGCAGCTCGCGCGGGTGACCGCCGGTGGCGATCAGGACGGCGTCGGCGGTCAGCGTCTCCTCGCTGCCGTCGGCGGCGGTCACGATCACCTGGCGGGAGCCGTCCACCGCCTGCCGGCCGGAGAGCCGGCCACGGCCGCGCAGCACCCGGGCGCCGGCCCGGGTCACGGAGGCGGTGATGTCGTGCGACTGGGCGAGCGCGAGCCGCTTCACGCGGCGGTTCACCTTGCCGAGGTCCACGCCCACGACGCGGGCGGCCTGCTCCAGGTGGGGGGTGTCGTCCGCGACGATGATGCCGAGCTCCTCGTAGGAGGAGTCGAAGGTGGTCATCACCTCGGCGGTGGCGATCAGGGTCTTGGAGGGGACGCAGTCGGTCAGGACGGACGCGCCGCCGAGGCCGTCGCAGTCGACGACGGTCACCTCCGCGCCGAGTTGGGCGCCCACCAGGGCCGCCTCGTATCCGCCGGGTCCGCCGCCGATGATCACGATCCGGGTCACTGGGATCTACGCCTCGCGCTCTCGTTCTGCCGGGGTGGTCCCCCCGCTGGGGCTGCAGTGCGTACGCCATTGTCCCGCACGCTTCAAGTGCGTACCCCATTCTCCCGCACGGCGGGGGGCTCCTCTCGTCGGGGCCTCCATACGGCCCTCACCTCGGAGTTCGGCGGAGTGACCACACCCTCCCGTACCCTCGGTCCCATGTCGCTCTACGCCGCGTACGCCGGCAACCTCGACGCGCGGCTGATGAGTCGCCGCGCACCGCACTCCCCGCTGCGCAGCACCGGCTGGCTCAACGGCTGGCGGCTGACCTTCGGCGGCGAGCAGATGGGCTGGGAGGGAGCGCTCGCCACCATCGTGGAGGCCCCGCGCTCCCAGGTCTTCGTGGCGCTGTACGACATCGCGCCGATGGACGAGGACTCGATGGACCGCTGGGAGGGCGTCGGCCTCGACATCTACCGCCGGATGCGGGTGCGGGTGCACACGCTGGACGGCGAGGAGCCGGCCTGGGTGTACGTGCTCAACGCGTACGAGGGCGGCCTGCCCTCCGCCCGGTACCTGGGCGAGGTGGCCGACGCGGCCGAGTCGGCCGGAGCCCCCCACGACTACGTGATGGAACTGCGCAAGCGACCCTGCTGAGCGCCGCCGGACGGACGGGTGCGGACGCGCGCCCCTGCCGGGCGTACCGGAGGCTCGCCGCGGCGCCGCTCCTCCCCCGGCGCCCCCGCCTCGCGTTCCGGCGCGTTCGTGGGAAACGACAAGACAACGATCGCAGCTCCGTTCGCAGCGTCATCTACGCGCGTAGGGTTTCTCGGGCTAGGCTTCTGCGCGTATCAAATCCGTCCGGGGTCTTCCCTCGGACCCCCCTCCCCGAGGCGAGAGAGTCAGTGAACGCAACTGCCACCCCGTACGAGGCCGCCGAGGCCGCTGCCGCGCGTCTCCGCGAGCTGACCGGAGTCGAGAACCACGACGTCGCCCTGGTCATGGGCTCCGGCTGGGCGCCCGCCGTCGACGCGCTCGGTGCCCCCGAGGCCGAGTTCCCGGTGACCGAGCTCCCCGGTTTCCCGCCGCCGGTCGTCGAGGGCCACGGCGGCAAGATCCGCTCGTACAAGATCGGTGAGAAGCGCGCCCTCGTCTTCCTCGGCCGCACCCACTTCTACGAGGGCCGGGGCGTCGCCTCCGTCGCCCACGGCGTCCGCACCGCCGTCGCCGCCGGCGTCGGGACCGTCGTCCTGACCAACGGCTGCGGCGGCCTGCGCGAGGGCATGCGCCCCGGCCAGCCGGTCCTGATCAGCGACCACATCAACCTGACGGCCGCCTCGCCGATCGTCGGCGCGAACTTCGTGGACCTCACCGACCTCTACTCGCCGCGGCTGCGCGCGCTGTGCAAGGAGGTCGACGAGACCCTGGAGGAGGGCGTCTACGTCCAGTTCCCCGGGCCGCACTACGAGACACCGGCCGAGATCAACATGGTCCGCGTCCTGGGCGGCGACCTGGTCGGCATGTCCACGGTCCTGGAGGCCATCGCGGCCCGCGAGGCGGGCGCCGAGGTCCTGGGCATCTCCCTGGTCACCAACCTGGCGGCGGGCCTCTCGGGCGAGCCGCTGAACCACGAGGAGGTCCTCCAGGCGGGCCGCGACTCGGCCGCCCGCATGGGCGAGCTCCTCACCCGGGTGCTCGACCGCATCTGATCCCCCTTCCCGCCACCCGCCCCGCCCGGGGCGGGTCCGCCCGCCGGACGGTCCCTTCCCTGCCGCCCCCGGCCCCGTGCGGGCCGGCGCGGGCCGGGGTTCCGGGGCGTGGTGCGCGGGGCGGGGCGCGGCGCCACGGTCCGGGTGGCCGGTCCCGGTCACCCGGACCGCGCCCCCGGCCTCGCGCGACCCGCGCGGCGGGGGCGGCGGCCGCCGAGGAAACGGTTCCCCGCTCTCCGGGGGCCGGTTTCGGCCGGGACCAAGGTCCCGGGTGGACCCGCCGGTTACGGGAAGGCGCGGGGCGGGGAAAAGAAGACGCCCGCCCGCTTACGTCCGTACATCCGAAAGGCACATCACCGTGACGCAGGACGACCTCCTCGCCCGGGCCCAGGCCTGGCTCGCAGAGGACCCCGACAGCGAGACCCGCGAGGAACTCGCCCGGCTCATCGAGGCCGGCGAGCACGAGGAGCTGACCGCGCGCTTCAGCGGCACGCTGCAGTTCGGCACCGCCGGCCTCCGCGGCGAGCTGGGCGCCGGTCCCATGCGCATGAACCGCTCCGTCGTGATCCGGGCCGCCGCCGGCCTGGCCGCGTACCTGAAGGCCAAGGGCCAGGGGGACGGCCTCGTCGTGATCGGCTACGACGCCCGCTACAAGTCGGCCGACTTCGCCCGCGACACCGCCGCCGTGATGACGGGCGCCGGGCTGCGCGCCGCGCTGCTGCCCCGCCCGCTGCCGACGCCCGTCCTGGCGTACGCCATAAGGCACCTGGGCGCCGTCGCGGGCGTCGAGGTGACCGCGAGCCACAACCCGCCGCGCGACAACGGCTACAAGGTCTACCTGGGCGACGGCTCGCAGATCGTGCCGCCGGCGGACGCGGAGATCGCCGCGGAGATCGCCGCCGTGCGCTCGCTGGAGGACGTGCCCCGTCCGTCGGAGGGCTGGGAGACGCTGGGCGACGAGGTCCTGGAGGCCTACCTGGAGCGCACGGACGCCGTCCTGTCCCCGGGCTCGGCCCGGACCGCGCGGACCGTCTACACGGCCATGCACGGCGTCGGCAAGGAGGTCCTGACGGCCGCCTTCGCCCGGCACGGCTTCCCGCCGCCGGCGCTCGTCGCCGAGCAGGCGGAGCCGGACCCGGCGTTCCCGACGGTCGCCTTCCCGAACCCGGAGGAGCCGGGGGCCATGGACCTGGCCTTCGAGGCGGCCCGGGCCGTGGACCCGGACATCGTGATCGCCAACGACCCGGACGCGGACCGCTGCGCGGTGGCCGTGCCCGACGCGCACGCCGAGGGCGGCTGGCGGATGCTCCGCGGTGACGAGGTGGGCGCGCTGCTCGCCGCGCACCTGGTGGGCAAGGGCGCCCGGGGTGTCTTCGCCGAGTCGATCGTGTCGTCCTCGCTGCTCGGCCGGATCGCCGAGGCCGCCGGGGTCGGGTACGAGGAGACGCTGACCGGCTTCAAGTGGATCGCGCGCGTCGAGGGGCTGCGGTACGGCTACGAGGAGGCGCTCGGCTACTGCGTCGACCCGGAGGGCGTCCGCGACAAGGACGGCATCACGGCGGCGCTGGCGGTCGCCGAGCTGGCCTCCGAGCTGAAGGAGCGGGGCCGGACGCTGACCGACCTCCTCGACGACCTGGCGGTGGAGCACGGCCTGCACGCCACCGACCAGCTGTCGGTGCGCGTCCAGGACCTGAGCGTCATCGCGAACGCGATGGCGGCGCTGCGCGAGCGGCCCCCCGTGCGCCTCGCGGGCCTGACCGTCGTGTCGGCGGAGGACCTGACCAAGGGCACGGAGTCGCTGCCGCCGACGGACGGGCTGCGTTACCACCTGGAGGGCGACCACAAGGCCCGGGTGATCGTCCGCCCGTCCGGTACGGAGCCCAAGCTGAAGTGCTACCTGGAGGTCGTCGTCCCGGTGGCGGATGCCGACGGGCTCCCGGCGGCGCGGGCGAAGGGCGCCGAGGTGCTCGCCGCGCTGAAGCGGGACCTGGCGGAGGCGGCCGGTCTCTGACCGCCGCGCCCCGCCCGGCGCGGGACGGCACGGAGGGCCGGTACGGCAGCGATCGCCGTACCGGCCCTCCGGCGTGAGCACGGCCGGGGGCGGGTCAGCCGGTCGCCTTGAGGATGACGAAGAGGACCGCTCCGGCCACGGCCGGGGCGAGGATCTCGTACGCCCAGCGCACCTCGGGCCCGCCCTGCGCGCCCGGCCGGCCGGTGCCGGCCTCGGCCAGCTCCCGCAGCTCGGCGATGGCCCGGTCGGTGGGGGCGGCCCGGCCGGCGGAGTCGAAGGACCCGGCGGCCTCCCCGGCGGCACGGGCCCCGAGGCGGGCCGCCTTCTTGCGCTTGCGCAGCGAGACGGGGACGGCCCACAGCTGGTACTTGGCGCCCTCCTGGGTGAACACCTCGCTGGAGTAGCCGGCGCGGACGTCGGCGACGGCGCTCCACGGCAGGGTGATCGTCCGGAAGGGGTTGCGGACCCGGAGCCGGTCGGCGTTGGCGTACACCACCGGCCGGATGGTGAAGGCGACGATCAGCGGCACGGCCAGGAGGAGCCCGGCGAGCGCCAGCCAGGGCGTGCGGCCCTCGCCGCGCAGCACCGCGTCCCCGGCGAAGAGGCACGCGAGGAGCAGCAGGAAGACCCCGCCCGCGATCCCCAGGGGGGAGCGGTAGGCGCGGTCGGCGTACTGCGGCTCGGCGCTCGGCCGGTCCTGGCTCGGCCCGGGGCGCGGCTCGCGGCCCGGCTCGGACGGCTGCTCGGGGGTCGTCATGCCGGAGATTGTGCCTCAGCGGGCCGCGTGGGGGCTCAGGCGGCCCGCGCGGCGTACAGCCGGGGTGCGCTCCCGCGCGCGGCAGGCGTCCGCTCCTCGTCACGGGCATGTGACAGGTCTCACCCCGCCGGACGCGGGGCTGTGACCTCGGGCTCTGCGCGGGGCCTCCCCTGTACAGGTCGCTACGCGCGTAGATATGCTCGACTGGTGACCATGCCCACCACTGCACCCGCAGCCAATGCCTTCGCCGACGTGACCGCGTCCGACAGCGCGCTGCGCCGCTTCCTCCACGGGCTGCCCGGCGTCGACGCCGTCGGCCTGGAGGCGCGCGCCGCGTCCCTCGGCACCCGCTCGATCAAGACCTCGGCCAAGGCGTACGCCATCGACCTGGCCATCTCGATGATCGACCTGACGACGCTCGAAGGCGCGGACACCCCGGGCAAGGTCCGGGCCCTCGCCGCGAAGGCCGTCCATCCCGATCCGACCGACCGCACGACCCCGACGACCGCCGCCGTCTGCGTCTACCCCGACATGGTGGCCACCGCCAAGGCCGCCCTCGCGGGCTCCGGCGTCAAGATCGCCTCGGTCGCCACCGCCTTCCCGGCGGGCCGCGCCGCCCTCCCCGTGAAGCTGGCCGACACCGCCGACGCGATCGCCGCGGGCGCGGACGAGATCGACATGGTCATCGACCGTGGCGCCTTCCTCGCCGGCCGCTACCTGGAGGTCTACGAGCAGATCGCCGCGATCAAGGCGGAGTGCGGCGACCGCGCCCGCCTCAAGGTGATCTTCGAGACCGGTGAGCTGTCCACGTACGACAACATCCGCCGCGCCTCCTGGCTCGGCATGATGGCCGGCGCGGACTTCATCAAGACGTCGACCGGCAAGGTCGCGGTGAACGCCACCCCCGCGAACACCCTGCTCATGCTGGAGGCGGTGCGCGACTTCCGCGACCGGACCGGCGTGCAGATCGGCGTGAAGCCGGCCGGCGGCATCCGCAACACCAAGGAAGCGATCAAGTTCCTGGTGCTGGTCAACGAGACCGTCGGCGAGGACTGGCTGGACAACCACTGGTTCCGCTTCGGCGCCTCCAGTCTGCTCAACGACCTGCTGATGCAGCGCCAGAAGCTGGCGACCGGCCGCTACTCCGGCCCCGATTACGTGACGGTGGACTGATCAACATGGCATCTGCATTCGAGTACGCACCGGCGCCCGAGTCCCGGTCCGTCGTCGACATCGCCCCCTCCTACGGCCTGTTCATCGACGGCGAGTTCACGGACGCGGCCGACGGCAAGGTCTTCAAGAGCGTCTCCCCCTCCACCGAGGAGGTTCTCTCCGAGGTCGCCCAGGCGGGCGCCGAGGACGTGGACCGCGCGGTGAAGGCGGCCCGGCGGGCCTTCGGGACGTGGTCGGCGCTGCCCGGTTCCGAGCGCGCCAAGTACCTCTTCCGGATCGCCCGCATCATCCAGGAGCGCAGCCGCGAGCTGGCCGTCCTGGAGACCCTCGACAACGGCAAGCCGATCAAGGAGACCCGCGACGCGGACCTCCCCCTGGTCGCGGCGCACTTCTTCTACTACGCGGGCTGGGCCGACAAGCTCGACCACGCCGGCTTCGGCCGCGACCCGAAGCCGCTGGGCGTGGCCGGCCAGGTCATCCCGTGGAACTTCCCGCTGCTGATGCTGGCCTGGAAGATCGCCCCGGCGCTCGCGACCGGCAACACGGTCGTCCTGAAGCCGGCCGAGACGACCCCGCTCTCCGCCCTGTTCTTCGCGGACATCTGCCGCCAGGCCGGGCTCCCGAAGGGCGTCGTCAACATCCTGCCCGGGTACGGGGACGCCGGCGCCGCGCTGGTCGAGCACCCGGACGTGAACAAGGTCGCCTTCACCGGCTCGACCGCCGTCGGCAAGGCCATCGCGCGTTCCGTCGCCGGCACGGACAAGAAGCTCACCCTGGAGCTGGGCGGCAAGGGCGCCAACATCGTCTTCGACGACGCCCCGCTCGACCAGGCCGTCGAGGGCATCGTCAACGGCATCTTCTTCAACCAGGGCCAGGTCTGCTGCGCGGGCTCGCGGCTCCTCGTCCAGGAGTCCGTCCACGACGAGGTGCTCGACGCGCTGAAGCGCCGCCTGAGCACCCTGCGCCTGGGCGACCCGCTGGACAAGAACACCGACATCGGCGCCATCAACTCGCCCGAACAGCTGGCCCGCATCACCGCGCTGGTGGAGCAGGGCGAGGCCGAGGGCGCCGAGCGCTGGTCGGCCGCCTGCGAGATCCCGTCGGCCGGGTACTGGTTCGCCCCGACCCTGTTCACCAACGTGACGCAGGCGCACACCGTGGCGCGCGACGAGATCTTCGGCCCGGTCCTGTCGGTGCTGACGTTCCGTACCCCCGACGAGGCCGTCGCGAAGGCCAACAACAGCCAGTACGGCCTGTCGGCCGGCATCTGGACGGAGAAGGGCTCGCGGATCCTCGCCGTGGCGGGCAAGCTCCGGGCCGGTGTCGTCTGGGCCAACACGTTCAACAAGTTCGACCCGACCTCGCCGTTCGGCGGTTACAAGGAGTCGGGCTTCGGCCGCGAGGGCGGCCGTCACGGTCTGGAGGCCTACCTCGATGTCTGAGAAGTCCGAGCAGCGCCTGAGCGTCTTCAAGACCTATAAGCTGTACGTGGGGGGCAAGTTCCCGCGTTCCGAGAGCGGCCGGGTGTACGAGGTGACGGACTCGAAGGGCAAGTGGCTGGCGAACGCCCCGCTCTCCTCCCGCAAGGACGCCCGTGACGCGGTCGTGGCCGCGCGCAAGGCCTTCGGCGGCTGGGCGGGCGCGACCGCGTACAACCGGGGCCAGATCCTCTATCGCGTCGCCGAGATGCTGGAGGGCCGCAAGGGCCAGTTCGTGCACGAGGTCGCGCACGCGGAGGGCCTGTCCAAGAACAAGGCGGCCGAGGTCGTCGAGGCCACGATCGACCGCTGGGTCTGGTACGCGGGCTGGACGGACAAGATCGCTCAGGTCGTGGGCGGGGCGAACCCGGTCGCGGGCCCGTTCTTCAACCTGTCCACCCCGGAGCCGACCGGTGTCGTCGCCGTCATCGCCCCGCAGGAGTCGTCCTTCCTGGGCCTGGTGTCGGTGATCGCCCCGGTGATCGCCACCGGCAGCACGGCGGTCGTGGTGGCGAGCGAGAAGGCCCCGCTGCCGGCGCTCTCCCTGGGCGAGGTGCTCGCCACCTCCGACCTGCCGGGCGGTGTCGTGAACATCCTCTCGGGCAAGGCGGCCGAGATGGGTCCCCACCTGGCGGCCCACCAGGACGTCAACGCGATCGACCTCACCGGCGCGGACGCCGCTCTGGCCCGTGAGCTGGAGATCGCCGCCGCCGACAACCTGAAGCGCGTCCTGCGCCCCCGTGCCGAGGACTTCACCGCGTCCCCCGGCACGGACCGCATGACCGCGTTCCTGGAGACGAAGACGGTCTGGCACCCGACGGGTTCGCTGGGCGCCTCCGGCTCCTCGTACTAGGCGCACGCCGTGCGGGACGGCCCCCGGGCCGGCGGGCGCCCCGCCTGCCGGCCGGGGGGCCTTCCGGCGTGCCCGCGCGGGGGAGGTCCGCCTCGCCCGGCGTGATGGAGCGGGCACGGCACGTGGTCGGGGTGTGACGCTCGCTACCGAGCCGGGCTCCCGGGGGTCCGCCGCACGCGGGAATGCCTCACACTGGTGTCCCGTGACCTCCCAACCGATACCGACCCGAGTCGTCCTGCTCGCGGGCCCCTCCGGCTCCGGCAAGTCCTCTCTCGCCGCCCGCACCGGACTTCCCGTGCTGCGCCTCGACGACTTCTACAAGGAGGGCGACGACCCGACCCTCCCGCTCGTCCTCGGCAGCTCGGACATCGACTGGGACTCGCCCCTCTCCTGGGACGCGGACGCCGCCGTCGCCGCGATCCTCGACCTGTGCCGTACCGGCCGGACCGACGTCCCGGTGTACGACATCGCCACCAGCTCCCGGGTCGACCGCGACCGCCTGGACATCGGGCGCACCCCGCTGTTCGTGGCGGAGGGCATCTTCGCCGCCGACATCGTGGAGCGCTGCCGGGAGCTCGGCGTGCTCGCCGACGCGCTCTGCCTGCGCGGCCGGCCCTCCACGACCTTCCGCCGCCGTCTGCTGCGCGACCTGCGGGAGGGCCGCAAGTCGGTGCCGTTCCTGCTGCGCCGCGGCTGGCGTCTGATGCGCGCCGAGCGTTCCATCGTCGCCCGCCAGACCGCGCTCGGCGCGCACCCGTGCGCCAAGGCCGAGGCTCTCGGCCGGCTGGCGGCGGCCGCCGCCGGGCGGCACCGGACGCCCGTCGCCCGCTGAACCGACCGCGGACGTGACGCGGGGCCGGAACGAGATCCCCCCTCTCGTCCGGCCCCGCGTCGTTCCCCCGTACCCCCGTACGGTCCCCCGTGTTCCCCCCGTACCCTCAGGCCACCAGCTCGCCGAAGGACTCCTCCTCGTCACGGCCGAAGCTCAGCACCTGGTCCTCGCGCAGTCGCCGCAGCGAGCGCCAGATGCTCGACTTCACCGTGCCGACACTGATGTCCAGGATCTCCGCGATCTCCGGATCGGTGCGGCCCTCGTAGTAGCGCAGCACCAGCATGGTCCGCTGCAGCTCGGGCAGCCGGGCCAGCGCCTGCCACAGCACCGCGCGCAGCTCCGTGCCCCGCATGGCGTCCGTCTCGCCGACCGTCTCCGGCAGCTCCTCGGTCGGGTACTCGTTGAGCTTGCGCCGGCGCCAGGCGCTGATGTGCAGGTTCGTCATGGTGCGGCGGAGGTATCCGCCGACGGCCGCCTTGTCGCTGATCCGGTCCCAGGCGCGGTACGTGGAGAACAGCGCGCTCTGGAGCAGGTCCTCGGCCTCGAAACGGTCACCGGTCAGGTGGTAGGCGGTGGCGTACAGGGAGGCCCGGCGCTCCTGGACGTAGGCCGTGAACTCGGCCTCCGAACACGTGGAACGCTCCCCCGTGACCTCCCTGTACGCCGCTCCCCCGTCAGCGACGGCCACCATGTACGGCGCCTTGCGCTGACGCCCGACGCCGCGAACGCACCCCCGCCCGTTCACCGCGCCGGACTTCTCCTCGCTCCGCACGACGTCGTGGAGACGCGTGACAACTGCGCTTGAGGTGGTGCTGTGCAGTGCGTTCATCTCGCGCCCCCCGTCGGTTGGAGTGTGGCCGGTCCGTGTGACAAGAAGCCTGCCCGGCACACTTCATGGCGGTGTCCGCCGACTGTCACAGACGTGTCACAGGGGCCGGGGCGTGCGCGCGCCTGCGCCCGGTCGAACTCGGACGGCCGCATGCGACAGAATGACGTCCGTGCCTTTTCTGTTGCTGATCGAGGACGACGACGCCATCCGGACGGCCCTCGAACTCTCCCTGTCCCGGCAGGGCCACCGGGTGGCCACCGCCGCGACGGGCGAGGACGGGCTGCACCTGCTCCGTGAGCAGCGGCCCGACCTGGTCGTGCTCGACGTCATGCTGCCCGGCATCGACGGCTTCGAGGTGTGCCGTCGCATCCGCCGCACCGACCAGCTGCCGATCATCCTGCTCACCGCGCGCAGCGACGACATCGACGTGGTCGTCGGCCTGGAGTCCGGCGCCGACGACTACGTGGTCAAGCCGGTGCAGGGGCGGGTTCTCGACGCCCGTATCCGGGCCGTCCTGCGGCGCGGCGAACGGGAGTCGACCGATTCGGCCACCTTCGGTTCGCTCGTGATCGACCGGGCGGCGATGACGGTGACGAAGAACGGGGAGGACCTCCAGCTCACCCCGACCGAGCTGCGGCTGCTCCTGGAGCTGAGCCGACGGCCCGGACAGGCGCTGTCCCGCCAGCAGTTGCTGCGGCTCGTGTGGGAGCACGACTACCTGGGCGACTCCCGGCTGGTCGACGCGTGCGTGCAGCGACTGCGCGCCAAGGTGGAGGACGTGCCGTCCTCGCCGACCCTGATCCGTACGGTGCGGGGCGTCGGCTACCGACTGGACGTTCCTGCGTGAGCCGGGGGATCGTCACGCGGCTCGGTCTCACCAGCCTGCGGCTGCGGCTCGTCGTGGTCTTCGCCCTCGTCGCGCTGACCGCGGCCGTCGCCGCCTCGGGCATCGCGTACTGGCTCAACCGGGAGGCGGTGCTCACCCGGACCCAGGACGGGGCGCTGAACGACTTCCGGCAGGAGATGCAGAACCGGGCGGCGACGCTGCCGCTCCGGCCCGACCAGGAGGAACTGCGCCGCACCGCCGAGCAGATGGCCGGCGGCAGCGCCGGCTACCAGGTGCTGCTGCTCGGTGAGCGGGAGGCGGGCAAGCCGATCGTCGGCGCCTCGGACCCGGACACCTTCACGCTCGCGGACGTGCCGCGGGCGCTGCGGGAGGCGGTGGAAACCCGGCGCCCGGTGTCGGACGCCAACCCCTACCCGTACCACCTGTTCTGGCAGCGTACGGAGCGGGGCGGGACGCCCTATCTGGTGGGCGGGACGCGGATCGACGGCGGGGGCCCCGCCGGGTACATGTTCAAGTCGCTGGCGGCGGAGAAGGCCGATCTGAACTCGCTCGCCTGGTCGCTGGGGATCGCCACGGCGCTCGCCGTGGCCGGGTCGGTGCTGCTCGCGCAGGTGGCGGCGACCACCGTGCTGCGGCCGGTGCACCGGGTCGGGGAGGCGGCCAAGCAGCTCGGCGAGGGCAAGCTCGACACCCGCCTTCGGGTGTCGGGCGCGGACGAACTGGCCGATCTGTCGCGTACGTTCAACGACGCGGCCGAGTCGTTGCAGAAGCAGGTCGCGGACATGAGCGCCCGGGAGGAGTCGAGCCGGCGCTTCGTGGCCGACATGTCGCACGAGCTGCGGACGCCGCTGACCGCGCTGACGGCCGTCACGGAGGTCCTGGAGGACGAGCAGGACTCCCTGGATCCGATGATCGCCCCGGCGGTGGCGCTGGTGGTGAGCGAGACCCGGCGGCTCAACGACCTGGTGGAGAACCTGATGGAGGTGACCCGCTTCGACGCGGGCACCGCCCGGCTCGTCCTGGACGACGTCGACATCGCGGACCAGATCACCGCCTGCATCGACGCGCGGGCCTGGCTGGACGCGGTGGAGCTGGACGCGGAGCGCGGGATCGTGGCGCGGCTCGACCCGCGCCGGCTCGACGTGATCCTCGCCAATCTGATCGGGAACGCGCTGAAGCACGGCGGTTCGCCGGTGCGGGTGTCGGTCCGTACGGAGGAGACCGGTACGGACGGGGGCGAGGAGCTGGTGATCGCGGTGCGCGACCACGGTCCGGGCATCCCCGAGGAGGTGCTGCCGCACGTCTTCGACCGTTTCTACAAGGCGAGCGCGTCCCGGCCGAGGTCGGACGGCAGCGGTCTGGGCCTGTCGATCGCCATGGAGAACGCGCTGATCCACCAGGGGTCCATCTCCGCGTCGAACTCGGTCGGCGAGGACGGGAAGACGGACGGCGCGGTGTTCGTGCTGCGGCTGCCCCGGGACGCGTCGGGGATCGCGCGCGAGTCGCGGGTGGAGGAAGAGTGAGTCGCCGTACGGCCGGCGCGGGCGCCCTGGTGGCGACCGCGCTCACCCTGCTGGTCAGCGGATGCGGGATCCGCACCACCTCGGTCCCGGTGGACGCGGGCGCGGCCCCGACCCGGGTCCCGTGCAGCCGGACCGGGGAGTCCTCCTCCGCGGCCGCGGAGGGCGTGCCGCTGCGGGTGCACCTGGTGTGCGGGGCGCAGCTGGAAGTGGTGGAACGCGGGGCCCCGCTGCCGGAGGAGAGGGCGGGCCGGTCCCCGCTGCGGACGGCGTCGGAGCTGCTGGAGCTGTTGGTCGCCGGGCCGTCGGAGGAGGAGCGTGCGGCCGGGTTCACCACGGCGGTGCGCGGCCCGATGACGGTGAAGGGGGCGCGGGCCGGTGATCCGGCGGGCACCCTGCGGCTGAACCGTCAGCCGGAGGACCTGGCGCCGACGGCCCTGTCGCAGATCGTCTGCACCTTCGCGGAGAGCGCGGCGGGCGCGGGCGAGCACACGGTGCTGCTGGGCGGCCCGGGCGCGTACGCGCCGAAGCGCTACCGGTGCACGCCGGAGCTGCGGGAGCGTCCGGAGTCGGCGCCGCCCCTGGGTACGGTGCCGACGGCGGCGGTCCCGGGGCCGCCGGATTCCGCGGACCCGGCCCCGGAGACCCCGGCCGCGCAGTGACCGGGGCGCCCAGGGGGTCCGGCCGGGAGTGACCGGCCCCGGTGGGAGGGGCGGTGGGTGTGACGTCCTCCCGCGCGTGCCGGGCGGCGGAACCGATTCCGCCGCCGGGCACGTCTAGGGGGGCGTGCAGCGTCAAGGTTCGGGCGGCAGTGCCGCCGTGGTCGTCCGCGTGGCCGGGTTCGTACTCCTGGCCGCGTATCTGCTGCTCGTCGCCTGGGTCGGCCTGCGCCCACGGGACGTGGCCTGGGTGACCGCCCCGAACACGGTCCCGCTCGACGGCATCCGCGCCGACCTCGCGCTCGGTGGGACCCGGGCGGTACGGCTCCTCGCGGAGGGGCTGCTGCTCCTGGCGCCGCTCGGGGTGCTCCTTCCGATGGCCGACGGGCGGCTCGACGTCTCGCCCTGGGCCTCACTGGTCCGGACGACGGCCGCGGGGGCCCTGGTGTCGCTGGCCCTGGAGCTGTTGCAGACGGCGGTGCCCGGGCAGGTCGTGGACGTGGACTCGGTGCTGCTGAACACGGCCGGGGTGGGGCTGACCCATCTGCTCGTGGTGCCCGCCGGGCGGGCCCGGCTGCGGCGCCGGACGGGCGCGGGGCGCTCCGTTCCGGCCGTGTCCCCCGCCGGGGGGAGCCGGGGGCGGGGCGGGGCCCTGCCCCGGAAGGAGCAGGCTCAGGGTCCGACCCCGAGGATTCCCAGGGTCCGGATCGCCCCGTAGACCGACGCTTCGTCCCCCGGTGCGACGGCACCATGGAGTCATCGGGAGCCCGACGGAACGGTTCCCGGACCGACTCCGAAGGAGCCCACCATGGCCGCACTTGCCCGCCCCCGAGACGGACGCATGATCGGCGGAGTGTGCGCGGCGCTCGCCCGGCGCTTCGGCACCTCCGCGACGACGATGCGCGTGATCTTCCTGGTCTCGTGCCTGCTGCCGGGCCCGCAGTTCCTGCTCTACCTGGCGCTGTGGGTGCTGCTGCCGCAGGAGAAGCGCACGACCACCGCCTGGTAGGCCCGGGGCGCGCGTACGCCGCAGGGGCGCGTACCCGGTTGCGGGTGCGCGCCCCTGCGATGCCGTACGGCTCCGGTCAGCCGATCGGGAGGGAGCCGGGCTGCAGACCGCCGAGGAGACCGGTGACGGGGCCGACCGGCGCGGAGCCGAGGAGACCCGCGACGGGGGCCAGCGGGGTGTGCTGGGTGGCCTGGGCGGCGGCGGCGGGGAGGGTCTTCGCTCCGTGGTCGAGAACCTGGCCGAGGGCGCCCTGCCCGCCGACGGGCAGCTGGGCGAGGCCGTCGCCCAGCGGGAGGGCCGAGGTCACCGAGCCCAGCGCGTCGGCGCCGACGGGGAGCTCGGGCGCGGCGGAGGCCGTGCCCGCGGCGGCGGCGGCGAAAGCGGCGCCGAGGGCGGCGACTCCGAGCTTCTTGGCGGCAGACTGCTTCATCAGAAAATCTTCCTTGAGCTTGGGGAAGGGAGACCGGTGCGTCGGGAGAACCGGAAACCGGAAAAGGGCATCCGGACATTGCGGAGCGATTCCGCAAACTAACCGTCCGGGTACCCCGACCGCAAACACCGGAAGGCGGCCGGGTGTCGTCCACCCGGCCGCCTTCCGTCCTTCCCTGAAGCCGCGGTCAGTCGGCCTTCGGGGAAGACCCGCTGGTGACAGCGGTCTGCCGGAACAGCCATTCGGATTTCAGCTCCGCATAACCCGGCTTGATCACGTCGTTGATCATGGCGAGGCGTTCATCGAAAGGAATGAACGCTGATTTCATCGCATTGACCGTGAACCACTGCATGTCATCGAGCGTGTAATCGAATGCTTCGACCAGGAGCTCGAATTCCCGGCTCATGCTGGTGCCGCTCATCAGCCGGTTGTCGGTGTTGACCGTCGTACGGAAGTGGAGCTTGCGGAGCAGGCCGATGGGGTGCTCGGCGTACGAGTCGGCGGCGCCGGTCTGGAGGTTGGAGGTGGGGCACATCTCCAGCGGGATCCGCTTGTCGCGGACGTAGGCGGCGAGCCGGCCGAGGCGGACCGTGCCGTCCTCGGCGACCTCGATGTCGTCGATGATCCGGACGCCGTGGCCGAGGCGGTCGGCGCCGCACCACTGGAGCGCCTGCCAGATCGAGGGCAGCCCGAAGGCCTCGCCGGCGTGGATGGTGAAGTGGTTGTTCTCCCGCTTGAGGTACTCGAAGGCGTCGAGGTGGCGGGTGGGCGGGAAGCCGGCCTCGGCGCCCGCGATGTCGAAGCCGACGACGCCCGCGTCGCGGTAGCGGTTGGCGAGTTCGGCGATCTCCAGGGCGCGGGCCGCGTGGCGCATGGCGGTCAGCAGGGCGCCGACCCGGATGCGGTGCCCGGCGGCCCTGGCCTGCCGCTCGCCCTCCCGGAAGCCCTCGTTGACGGCCTCCACGACCTCTTCGAGGGTGAGACCGGCCTCCAGGTGCTGCTCGGGGGCGTAGCGGACCTCCGCGTACACGACGCCGTCCTCGGCCAGGTCGACCGCGCACTCGGCGGCGATCCGGACGAGGGCCTCGCGGGTCTGCATGACGGCGCAGGTGTGCGCGAAGGTCTCCAGGTAGCGCTCCAGGGACCCGGAGTCGGCGGCCTCGCGGAACCAGAGGCCGAGCCTCTCCGGTTCCGTCTCCGGGAGCCGCGTGTAGCCCTGCTCGCGGGCGAGTTCGATGATCGTGCCGGGGCGCAGTCCGCCGTCGAGGTGGTCGTGGAGCAGCACCTTCGGGGCACGGCGGATCTGGTCCGCGGTGGGGACGTTGGGGGTCTGGCTCGTCATTTCCGCACTGTAGCCCCTACGCGCGTAGAGCGGGCGTCCCGGCGCCGTATCGGTGCGGGTTTTTCGCCTCCGCGGCGCCGGTGCGGCGCGGGAGGGGCACCGGCGCGGGAGGGGCACCGGCTCGAACGGCGCCGCGCGGCGGGGGCGTTCGCGCGGAGGGCGGTCGGCGGCGATACGTAACAGAGACCGCGCGTACCACTGGCGTACACCTCGGATTCTGAGACTGTTCTGCCATGGCGCACTACGCACTCGTGGGGACCGCCGACGGCCGGAGACCCCGGCTCGGTCGGGCGGTCGGGGCTTCGCAGGCGGCGGTGGGCGGCGTGGTGCTGCTCCTGCCCGACGGCGAGCCGGTGTCCGGGCGGCGGCCCTCGGTACGGGCGCACGCCGCGGCGCTGCCGCTGGCCCGCACGCTCGTCCGGGCCGGGCGCGCGGACGGACTCGTGGCGCACGTGGTGCGCTACCGGGGCCGCGGCTGGAACGGCCCGGACGCGGACCTCGCGGCGGACGCCTCCTGGGCGGCGTCGGAGGCGGTACGGCGCTACGGCGACGTTCCCGTGTGTCTGGCCGGCCTGGGGATGGGGGCGCGGGCGGCGCTGCGGGCGGGCGGACACGAGGCGGTCGCCGCGGTCCTCGCGCTGGCGCCCTGGCTCCCCGAGGAGGACGTGGCCGCGGAGCCGGAGCCGGTGCGGCAGCTGGTGGGGCGCCGCGTGCTGGTGGTGCACGGGACGAACGACGCGCGGACGGACCCGGAGCTGTCCTTCCGCTTCGCGGACCGGGCCAAGAAGGCCAACCGGGACACCTGCCGGTTCGAGGTGCACACGGACGGCCACGCGCTGCGGCAGTACGCCGACGAAGTACGCGCGCTGGCCGCCGACTTCGTGCTCGGCGCCCTCTTCGCCCGCCCGGTCTCCCGCCCCCTCACGGACGCGATGGCCGCCCCACCGCCCCTGGGTCTGCGCATGCCCCTGGCGGCGGGTTTCGGAGGCGCCCGCCGGAGGTGAGGCGCACCTCCTACGGCTCCTGGGGGGCCTGGGCCTCCTTCGGGAGGAGGTGGCCCCGGCGGCTGAGGAGGAACTTCTTGAAGGCGGCGACCGGAGCGGTGTCCGGGTGGCCGTCCAGCCAGGCGAGGCCGATCTCGCGGACCGCCCTCGGCGCGGTCACGGTGAGCTCGACGACGCCGGGGCGCGCGACGGCGGGCGGGGGCAGCAGCGCGACGCCCAGGCCGGCCGCGACCAGACCGCGGAGCGTCTCCGCCTCCTCGCCCTCGAAGGCCACGCGCGGTGTGAAGCCGGCCTCGGCGCACAGGTCGTCGGTGATGCGGCGGAGCCCGTACCCCGGTTCCAGGGTCACGAAGGCCTCCTCGGCGGCCTCGGCGAGGCGGATGCGTTTGCGGCCCGCGAGGCGGTGGTCGTCGGGGACGACCAGCCGCAGCCGCTGCTCGTCGAGCCGGCGGGCGACCAGGTCGGGCGCGTCCGGCACCGGCGAGGTGAGGCACAGGTCGAGTTCGCCGGCCCGCAGCCGCTCGATCATCGCCTCGCCGTAGTTCTGGACGAGGGTGAAGCGCACCCGCGGGTGGTCCACGCGGAAGGCGCGCAGCAGCCCGGGGACGGTCTCGGAGCCCATGGTGTGGAGGAAACCGAAGGCGACCCGCCCGGCGGCCGGGTCGGCGTCGGCCCGTACGGTGTCGGCGGCCCGCTCCACCTCCGCCAGCGCCCGCTCGGCGGCGGTGAGGAAGCGGCGGCCGGCCGGGGTCAGGGAGACGGTGCGGCCCCGTCGGACGAAGAGGGCGACGCCGAGGTCCTGTTCGAGCCGGACCATGGCGCGGGAGAGCGTCGACTGGGGGACGCCCATCTCGGCCGCGGCCCGGGTCACGTGCTCGTGCCGGGCGACCGCGGCGAAGTACGCGAGACGCGGCGCGAGCAGCTGTCCCATGTCTTCTTCGTTACTGTTCGGTGACAGCCGGGCCTGTGACCTGTACTCATGCGCCATGGGAACGATTACAGCAGTTCCGTGCATTGGACGCATGAAAGGGACCGGCCTACGTTCGGGGCATGCCTTCCGCCAGTACCAAGGCGGCCGCCACCCTCGCGGCCGCCGACACCCGCCTCGCCCCCGGCACCGCCGGCTACCGCCGTACGAGCCTCGCTCTGTTCGCCGCCGGACTGGCCGCCTTCGCCCTCCTCTACTCCACGCAGGCACTGCTGCCCGCCATCTCGGCCTCGTTCGGCACCGGCGCCTCCGCCGCCTCCTGGACGGTCTCCGCCGCGACCGGCGCGCTGGCCCTCTGCGTCCTGCCGCTCAGCGCCCTGTCGGAGCGTTTCGGCCGGCGGGCCATGATGATCGGCTCGCTCTCGGTCGCGGTCGCGGTCGGCCTCCTCGTGCCCTTCGCGCCGAACCTGGAGTCCCTGATCGCGCTGCGCGCGGTGCAGGGCGCGGCCCTCGCCGGGCTGCCGGCCTCGGCCATGGCGTACCTGGCCGAGGAGATCCGCCCCCGGGCCCTGATCGGCGCGATCGGCCTGTTCGTGGCGGGCAACTCGATCGGCGGCATGAGCGGCCGGATCGTCACCGGCTGGGCGGCGCAGCTGTGGGGCTGGCGCGCGGGTCTGGCCGCCGTCGGCCTGACCTCCCTGGTGTGCCTGCTCGTCTTCCGGGCGCTGCTGCCGAGGGCCCGCCACTTCACCCCCGGTTCGCTCGACCCGAGGGCGCTCGCGGGCACGGTGCGCACGCACCTGGCGGACCCGCTGCTGCGCCGGCTCTACGCGATCGGCGCGCTGTTCATGACGGTGTTCGGCGCGGTCTACACGGTGATCGGCTACCGCCTGGTCGAGGCGCCGTTCTCGCTCCCGCAGGGCGTGATCGGCTCGATCTTCCTCATCTACCTGGTCGGTACGGTCTCCTCGGCCGCCGCCGGAAGGCTGGTCGGCCGGCTCGGCCGGCGCGGGGCGCTCTACCTGGCGGTCTCCACCACCGCGGCGGGCCTGCTGCTCTCGCTCTCCGACGCGCTCGCGGCCGTCGTCGCGGGCCTGGTGCTGATCACCGCCGGCTTCTTCGCGGGCCACGCGGTCGCCTCCTCGGCGGTGAGCCGTACGGCGACGACGGGCCGGGCGCAGGCCTCGGCGCTGTACCAGTCCGCGTACTACCTGGGCAGCAGCGCGGGCGGCACGCTCGGCGCGGTCGCCTTCCACGCGGGCGGCTGGACCGGCACGGTCCTGCTCGGTCTGGTCGCGGTCCTCGGGGTCGTGTCGATCACGCTGTACGGCACCCACAGCGCGCGGGCGGCGGAGCGCCGGATCCGCCCCGCTGCGGCCTGAGCCCTCTTCCCGCTCCGGGCTGCAACTGAGAGACTCCCCCGCGCGTCCCACATGTCAGGACTCAAGGGGGAGTTGACGAAGATGAACCGGATCATGCGGGTGGGGAAGAGAGCGGGAACGGCCGCGGGGCTCGCGTCGCTGGTGCTTCCGCTGACGGTCGCGCTCGGCGCCACCCCGGCGCAGGCGGCGTCCTGCAACGTGACGACGGGGCCGTACCAGAAGCAGGTGGAGAAGTTCCTGGGCCGGCCGGTCGACGGGCGCCAGTCGCTCGCCGACTGCCAGGCCACCCAGGCCTTCCAGCGCACGCACGGGATCACCCCGGCCGCGGGGTACGCCGGTCCGCTCACCTGGCGGACCATGAACACGATGCTCCAGCAGAGGGCGGCGGGCACCAACCCGAACAGGGACGGCACGTGTCCGACGAACCGGGGCCGGATCGCCTGCGTCGACCTGACGCGGCAGCTCAGCTGGATCCAGGACGGCTCGCGCCTGAAGTACGGCCCGGTGCCGGTGCGGACCGGCAAGGACGGCACGGAGACCCGTACCGGCTCCAAGAAGGTCTACTGGCGGAACATCAACCACTGGTCGACGCTCTACAACGTCTCGATGCCGTACGCGCAGTTCTTCGACGGCGGCCAGGCCTTCCACTCGACCACCAAGTCCATGTGGAACCCGCCGGGCTCCGGCGGCTGCGTCAACATGCGGCCGGCCGACGCCAAGGCGTACTGGAATCTCCTGCGGAACGGCGACGACGTCTTCGTGTACGGACGCAAGCCCGGAACCTGACCCCGGCTGTCGGTCCCCTGCGGTAGCTTCGCTCCCATCGGCACCGAACGGGTGCCGGTGAGGGGTGAGTGGGGTGTGGACCCGATGAGTGACGTAGCGGTGAAGACCGACGAACTCGACAAGTACCGCAGGGAGCTGACCGGTTACTGCTACCGGATGCTCGGTTCGTCCTTCGAGGCGGAGGACGCGGTGCAGGACACGATGGTGCGGGCCTGGAAGGCCATGGACTCCTTCGAGGGCCGCTCCTCCCTGCGGTCCTGGCTCTACCGGATCGCGACCAACGTGTGCCTGGACGCGCTGAACGCGGGGAACCGGCGGGCGCGGCCGATGGACCTCAGCGGGCCGACGCCGGTGGCGCAGGCGCAGCTCGTCAAGCAGCCGGAGATCACCTGGCTGGAGCCGGTGCCGGACGGGCGGGTGCTCCCCTCGGTGGCGGACCCGGCGGAGACGGCGGTCTCCCGGGAGACGGTGCGGCTGGCGTTCGTGGCCGCGCTCCAGCACCTGCCGCCGAAGCAGCGCGCGGTGCTCATCCTGCGTGAGGTGCTCGCGTGGAAGGCAAGCGAGGTCGCGGAGCTCCTCGACACCTCCGTCGCCTCGGTGAACAGCGCGCTCCAGCGTGCCCGGGCGACCCTGGCCGAGCAGGCGCCGGCCGAGTCCGACGCGGCGAACCCGCTGGACGAGGAGCAGAAGGAGCTCCTGGAGCGGTACGTGGCCGCGTTCGAGGGCTACGACATGAAGGCGCTGACCGCGCTCCTCCACGAGGACGCGACCATGTCCATGCCGCCGTACGACCTGTGGCTGCGGGGCCACGAGGACATCGTCGGCTGGATGCTGGGCGTCGGCGACGTCTGCCGCGGGTCCAAGCTGGTGCCGACCGTGGCGAACGGCCAGCCGGCCTTCGCCCACTACCACCCGGACCCCGAGGGCGGTTACAGCCCGTGGGCGCTCATCGTCCTGGAGCTGCGGGACGGCAAGGTCGCCGGGATGGACTTCTTCCTGGACACCCCGCGCTGGTTCCCCCTCTTCGACCTGCCGGAGCGGCTGGAGGCGTAGGTCGTGTCCGGAAAGTCGCGCCTGGCCCGCGACGCCTGGCACGCACGCTCGCTGCGTTGTCGGGATCACCCAAGTACGCCCAGTACGAGGGCGACCCTCCGCCTTGCGATCGCACGCACCAGACGCCGCGGGCCCTGCCCTGCGGGCAGACGCCGCTACTTTCCGGACACGACCTAGGTCGTTCCGGACCCCGCCGGGTCGCGACGCCGCCCCCGTTCGCGGGTGCGTCACGGCGGGGAGTCGTCCTCCAGGACGGTGTCGAGTCCGGTCAGCCGGAGCAGGGCCCGCAGGTCGGGTCCTGCTCCGTGGAGGCGGAGGCGGTGGCCCCGGCGCCTTGCGGCGAGTCTCAGCCGGGCGAGGGCGTCGACGGCCGCGAGGTCGGCCTGTCCGAGGGCGCCGACCTCGCAGACGACGGTGCCGGGCGGGGCCGCGTCCAGTGCGGCGCAGAGGCGGGCGACGTCCTCGCGACCGGGCCGGGCGGGCAGGGTCACGACAAGGGGCTGACTGGTGTCCACACCAGGCAGACCGCCCCCGTGGCCGGAACTCATCGCGGACCGGCCCGATAGGGTCCCGATCATGACTCACGAGCCTGTCGAACTGGTGATCTTCGACTGTGACGGTGTTCTGGTGGACAGCGAGCGGATCTACTGCCGGGTGGACCGGGAGGTGTTCGCGAGCCTCGGAGCGGAGTTCACCGAAGCGGAGGTGGCCGAGCGTTTCGTCGGCTCGTCCCACGAGCTGCTCACCGCCCTCGTGGAGGAACGCCGGGGCCGTCCTCTGGAGCCGGACTGGCACCTCCCCTTCCGGCAGCGGTACGAGGACGCGCTCGACGCCGAGCTGACGGCGGTGGAAGGCGTGGCGGACGTGCTGGACGCCCTGGACGTGCCGTACTGCCTCGCCTCCAACGGCAGCCACGCCTCGATCCGGCGGAACCTCGGCCGCACGGGACTTCTGGAGCGCTTCGAGGGCCGGATGTTCAGCGCCCACGACGTCTCCCGCGGCAAGCCGGCCCCGGACCTCTTCCTCCACGCCGCCGCCGTGACGGGCGTCCCGCCGGAGCGCTGCGCGGTCGTCGAGGACAGCCCGTACGGCGTCCGGGCCGCCCGCGCGGCGGGCATGCGCGCCTTCGGCTACACCGGCGGCCTGACCGCGGCGGACCGCCTCGCGGGCCCGGGGACGGTCGTCTTCGCCGACATGCGGGAGCTCCCGGCGCTGCTGCGGGGGCCCGGAGCGCCGGACGACCGGCAAGCGGCGCGGGCACTGGGCTGAAACACCCACCGCCCCGGGCGCCCGGCAGGCCACCGCCGCCCCGGACCGGTGCGGGGCACCGGCCCGGGGCGGAGCCTCCGGGAATTACGCGATGCGGTCCAGGACGATCGGCGTCGGGGTGAACGCCGTGCCCTCGGGGGCGATGTCCCAGGACGCGTCCAGCGACTTCAGCGCGTAGTCGAACTTCTCCGGGGTGTCCGTGTGGAGGGTCAGCAGGGGCTGGCCCGCCGTCACGGTGTCGCCCGGCTTGGCGTGGAGCTCGACGCCCGCGCCGGCCTGCACCGGGTCCTCCTTGCGGGCGCGGCCGGCGCCGAGGCGCCAGGCGGCGATGCCGATGTCGTAGGCGTCGAGGCGGGTCAGGACGCCGGAGGCGGGAGCGGTGACGACGTGCTGCTCGCGGGCGACCGGGAGGGTGGCGTCCGGGTCGCCGCCCTGCGCGGCGATCATCCGGCGCCAGACGTCCATGGCCGAGCCGTCCCTGAGGGCCTTCTCCGGGTCGGCGTCCTTGATGCCGGCCGCGTCGAGCATCTCGCGGGCCAGCGCGATCGTCAGCTCGACGACGTCGGCCGGGCCGCCGCCGGCGAGGACCTCGACGGACTCGCGGACCTCCAGCGCGTTGCCCGCGGTGAGACCGAGCGGGGTCGACATGTCGGTGAGGAGCGCGACCGTCTTCACACCGCTGTCGGTGCCGAGGGCGACCATGGTGGAGGCGAGCTCGCGGGCGTCCTCGATGGTCTTCATGAAGGCGCCGGTGCCGACCTTCACGTCCAGGACGAGCGAGCCGGTGCCCTCGGCGATCTTCTTCGACATGATCGAGGACGCGATCAGCGGAATGGCCTCGACGGTGCCGGTGACGTCCCGCAGGGCGTAGAGCTTCTTGTCGGCGGGGGCCAGGCCGTCGCCGGCCGCGCAGATCACGGCGCCGGTGGTGTCGAGGACGTGCAGCATCTCCTCGTTGGAGAGCAGCGCGCGCCAGCCGGGGATGGACTCCAGCTTGTCGAGGGTGCCGCCGGTGTGGCCGAGGCCGCGGCCCGACAGCTGCGGGACGGCCGCGCCGCAGGCGGCGACGAGCGGCGCGAGCGGCAGGGTGATCTTGTCGCCGACGCCGCCGGTGGAGTGCTTGTCGGCGGTCGGGCGGGAGAGCGAGTCGAAGTTCATGCGCTCGCCGGAGGCGATCATCGCCGCCGTCCAGCGGGCGATCTCCGCGCGGTTCATGCCGTTGAGCAGGATGGCCATGGCCAGGGCGGACATCTGCTCGTCGGCGACGACCCCGCGGGTGTAGGCGTCGATGACCCAGTCGATCTGCTCGGGACTCAGCTCGCCCTTGTCCCGCTTGGTGCGGATGACGGAGATGACGTCCATGTGGTGCCTCTTTCTACGCGCATAGAGGGGGAAGAGAGGAGCGGCCCTTCCCATCGTGCCGGAAGGGCCGCTCCGCGGTGCTACTTGCCGAGGTGGTCCGGGCCGAAGGCCTGCGGCAGCATCTCGGCCAGGGTCAGGAACCCGGCCGGGGTCTCCAGGACGAGCTCGGGGCCGCCGAACTCGTACAGCAGCTGCCGGCACCGGCCGCAGGGCACCAGGGACTCGCCGCGGCCGTCCACGCACACGAAGTGGGTGAGCCGGCCGCCGCCGGTCGCCTGGAGCTGGGAGACGAGCCCGCACTCGGCGCACAGCCCGAGACCGAAGGAGGCGTTCTCCACGTTGCAGCCGGAGACCACCCGCCCGTCGTCGACGAGGGCCGCCGCGCCGACCGGGTAACCGGAGTACGGGGCGTAGGCGCGGGCCATCGCCTCGCGGGCGGCCGTGCGCAGCACGTCCCAGTCGGGGGGCGTCACTTGCCTTCGCCCTTGCGGTAGCGCATGCCGTCCGCCTTGGGCATCCGCAGGCGCTGCGCGGAGAGGGAGAGCACCAGCAGGGTCACCACGTACGGGGTGGCGCTGACGAACTCGACCGGGACGGTGTCGGTGCCCAGGTACCAGACGAGCATGACGGCCGCCATGACGGCACTGACCACGGCGGTGATCCAGCGTTTCCGGTAGGCCTTCCACAGGGCGATGCCGACGAGGACCGCGACGAGCAGCAGAAGGAGGGCGTGCACGGACTCGCCACCGCTGCGCAGCTGGAGCGCGTCGGCGAAGCCGAACAGGCCGGCACCCATGGCCAGGCCGCCGGGCCGCCAGTTGCCGAAGATCATCGCCGCGAGGCCGATGTAGCCGCGGCCGCCGGTCTGGCCCTCGTTGTAGATGTGCGAGGTGACCAGCGACAGGAACGCGCCACCGAGGCCGGCCAGGCCGCCCGAGACGATCACGGCGATGTACTTGTACTTGTAGACGTTGACGCCCAGCGACTCCGCGGCGACCGGGTTCTCACCGCAGGAGCGCAGCCGCAGACCGAACGCGGTCCTCCACAGGACGAAGTACGTGCCGATCACCAGCAGGACGGCGAGGATCGTGACCAGGGAGAGGTTGGTGACGAGGCCGCCGAGGATGCCGGCGATGTCCGAGATCAGGAACCAGTGGTGCTTCTCGACATCGGCCAGCCAGTCGGACAGGCCCGGAACGGTGATCGAGGTGATGTCCTCCGCGGGCGGGGACTGCTTGGGGCTGCCGCCCTTGGCCGCCGCCTCGCCCGAGTTGAACCAGAGCTTCGCGAAGTAGGTGGTGACGCCGAGGGCGAGGATGTTGATCGCGATGCCGGAGATGATGTGGTCGACACCGAAGGTGACGGTGGCGACCGCGTGCAGCAGGCCGCCGAACATGCCGCCGACGACACCGGCGAGGACACCGAGCCACGGGTCGGTCTGCCAGCCGGCCCAGGCACCGAAGAAGGTGCCCAGGATCATCATGCCTTCGAGGCCGATGTTGACCACGCCCGCGCGCTCGGCCCACAGACCGCCCAGACCGGCGAGGCCGATCGGCACGGCGAGGGAGAGCGCGGCGCTGATCTGGCCGGCCGAGGTGAGGTCCTGCGCGCCGGTGACGGCGCGGACGGCGGAGAGGGCGATGAGCCCGCCCGCCACGAGCAGCAGGATCCAGGGGAGGGAAAGGCGGGTACGGCCGCCCTTGCCGCCGGCCGCCTTGGGGGCCGCGGGCGGCGGGGTGGAAGTCGCCGTGGCGCTCACGCCGACACCTCCGTCGTGTCGTTGGAACGGGCCTGGGCCGCGAGCTTCTCTCCGACCTGGCGCTGCTGACGCTTGAGGCCGTAGCGGCGCACGACCTCGTAGGCGATGACGACGCAGAGGACGATGACGCCCTGCATGACGCCGACGATCTCCCTGTCGTAGCCCTCGAACTCCAGCTGCTGGCCACCGCGCTCCAGGAAGGACCAGAGGACCGCGGCGAGCGCGATGCCGACCGGGTGGTTGCGGCCGAGGAGCGCGATGGCGATACCGGTGAAGCCGATGCCGACCGGGAAGTCACCGCTGTACTCGTACGAGTCGTTGAGCAGCGTCGGCATGCCGATCAGGCCGGCGGCGGCGCCGGAGATCACCATGGAGGTGACGATCATCTTCTTGACGTCGACGCCGCTGGCCGAGGCGGCCGTCTCGGACTGGCCGACGGTGCGCAGGTCGAAGCCGAAGCGCGTGCGGGAGAGCGTGAACCAGTACGCGACGCCCGCGAGGACCGCGACGACCAGGAAGCCCCAGATCGGGCTCGGGGTGGTCGGGAACGTGAAGAAGTGCGAGGACTCGGGGAGCGGGTTGGTGGAGACCTTCGTCCCCGCCTCGTCGAGGTGGCCGAGGCGGCCGGGCTGGAGCAGGTAGCCGATGATCGCCGTGGCGATGAAGTTCAGCATGATCGTGGAGACGACCTCGCTGACACCGCGGGTGACCTTCAGGAGACCGGCGATGCCCGCCCACATCGCACCGACGATCATCGCGGTGACGATGATCAGCGGGATCTGGAGGATGCCGGGCAGGGTCAGGGCGCCACCGACGGCGGCCGCGAAGAAGGCCGCGAGACGGTACTGCCCGTCGACACCGATGTTGAACAGGTTCATGCGGAAGCCGATGGCCACCGCGAGACCCGCCAGGTAGTACGTCGTCGCCTTGTTGATGATGGCGACCTGACTGTCCGACTTGATGCCGTAGTCGAACATGATCCCGAAGGCGCTGAACGGCTCCTTGCCGGTGGCCGCCAGGACCAGTGCGGTGATCAGGAAGGCCGCCACGACCGCGAGAAGCGGCGCCGCGATGCCCAGGAGCAAGCGCTCCTTGTCGATCTTCTTCATCGGGCCTCGTCCTCCGGGCCGTCGTTGCGCTCGGGGCTCACGGAGCCCTCGACGTTCTCTTCGTGCTCAAGGTGACCCGTGACCGCACCGGTCATGGCCGAGCCCAGCTCCTCGGGGGTGATCGTGGCCGGGTCGGCGTCGGCGACGAGGCGCCCCCGGTACATCACACGCAGCGTGTCGGAGAGTCCGATCAGCTCGTCGAGGTCGGCGGAGATCAGCAGCACGGCCAGGCCCTCCCGGCGGGCCTCGCGGATCTGGTCCCAGATCTGCGCCTGGGCGCCCACGTCCACACCGCGCGTGGGGTGCGCGGCGATCAGCAGCTTGGGGTCGTGGCTCATCTCCCGGCCGACGATCAGCTTCTGCTGGTTGCCGCCGGAGAGGGAGGCCGCGGTGACGTCGATGCCGGGGGTACGGACGTCGTACTCGCGGACGATGCGCTCGGTGTCCCTGCGGGCCGCCTTCAGATCGAGGATGGCCCCCTTGGAGTTCGGCTTCTCGGTGACGTGACCGAGGATGCGGTTCTCCCACAGGGGCGCCTCCAGGAGGAGACCGTGCCGGTGGCGGTCCTCGGGGATGCAACCGATGCCGTCCTCGCGCCGCTTGCGGGTCGGCGCGGAGGAGATGTCGGTGCCGTCGAGGGTGAGGACACCGTGGTCGGGGTGGCGCATGCCCATGATCGCGTCGACGAGCTCGGACTGGCCGTTGCCCTCGACACCGGCGATGCCGAGCACCTCACCCTTGTGGATGGTGAAGGTGATGCCGTCCAGGACGGCGCGGACGGCGCCGTCGGGGTCCACGGCGCTCAGCGAGAGGTTCTCGACGGTGAGCATCGGCACGTCCGTCACCGTCGACTCGCGGGTCTCCGGCGAGGGGAGCTCGCTGCCGACCATCAGCTCCGCGAGCTGCTTGGCCGTGGTGCCGGCGGGGTCGGCGGTACCCACCGTGGTGCCCCGGCGGATGACGGTGATGTCGTCCGCGACCGAGAGGACCTCACCCAGCTTGTGCGAGATGAAGATGACGGTCAGGCCCTCGGCCTTGAGCTCACGGAGGTTGTCGAAGAGCGCGTCGACCTCCTGCGGCACCAGGACCGCGGTCGGCTCGTCGAGGATCAGCGTGCGCGCGCCGCGGTAGAGGACCTTGAGGATCTCCACGCGCTGACGGTCGGCGACGCCCAGGTCCTCGACGAGGACGTCGGGGCGGATGCCGAGACCGTAGGCGTCGGAGATCTCCTTGATCCGGGCGCGGGCCTGGTCACCGATGCCGTACAGCTTTTCGGAACCGAGGACGACGTTCTCGAGGACGGTGAGGTTGTCCGCGAGCATGAAGTGCTGGTGGACCATGCCGACACCGCGGGCGATGGCGTCGCCCGGGTTGTTGAACGACACCTGCTCGCCGTCGATCGCGATGGTGCCCTCGTCCGGCTTCTGCATGCCGTAGAGGATCTTCATCAGGGTCGACTTGCCCGCTCCGTTCTCGCCCACGAGGGCGTGCACGGTGCCGCGGCGCACGGTGATGTCGATGTCGTGATTGGCCACGACGCCGGGGAAACGCTTGGTGATGCCGCGGAGTTCTACGGCGTGGGGACTGCTGGAGCTGGAGGCTTTGATGGCGCACTCTCCTAGGCAGGGAGCGTGAAGAGGATGAGACGGGGACGCAGGCGCTGTCGGGGGCGAAAAATACCGCGTACCTCGGGAGCTACGCGCGTAGCGTCAGGGGAAAACTTCAACTGCCCGTGGGCATACGTGTGAAGGGGGCCCGGAGTGTCGGCCGAAGCCGCTCTCCGGGCCCCCTCCGACGCGCGTCAGAGGGTCGTGGCAACCTTGATCTTGCCGTCGACGATCTTCTTCTTGGCCTCGTCCAGCTTGGCCTGGATGTCCTTCAGGTGGTCACCCGTGGTCGTCAGGGAGACACCGTTCTCGGCCAGCGAGTAGGAGTGCGTGCCGGTCATCGACTTGCCGTCCTTGACGGACTTGATCAGCTCGAAGACACCGGTGTCGACGTTCTTGACGACCGAGGTCATGATCGAGCCGGCGTACTTCGACAGCGCCGGGTCCTTGGCCTGGTCCGAGTCGACGCCGATGGCCCAGGTGCCCGGCTTGGCGGCGACGGCCTCGATGGCGCCGGCGCCCGAGCCGCCCGCGGCGGCGAAGACGACGTCGATGCCCTTGTCGAGCATGCCCTTCGCGGCGGCCTTGCCCTTGTCCGGAGCACCGAAGCCGGAGAGGTCCGTACCGGTGGAGAGGTACTGGATCTGGACGCTGGCGCCCGGCTTGGTGTCCTTGACGCCCTGCTGGAAGCCGGCGGCGAACTTCTTGATCAGCGGGAGGTCCACACCGCCGATGAAGCCGATCTTGCCGTCCTTCGACTTCAGCGCCGCGGCGACGCCGGCGAGGTAGGAGCCCTGCTCCTCCGTGAAGACGATCGAGTCGACGTTCTTCTTGTCGGAGACCGAGTCGATGAGGCCGAACGTGGTCTTCGGGAACTTGCCCGCGACCTTGTCGATGGCGTCCTTGTAGGCGAAGCCGACACCGATGACCGGGTTGTAGCCGCCCTCGGCCAGCGAGGCGAGGCGCTGCTCGCGGTCGGCCGGGGTCTCACCGGTCTTGGCGGTCAGTTCCTTGGTCTCGACGCCGAGGTCGGCCTTGGCCTTGTCCAGGCCGCGCGCGGCGGAGTCGTTGAAGGAGTTGTCGCCGCGGCCACCCACGTCGTAGGCCATGCCGACCTTGACGGTGCCCTTGTCGGAGCCGCTGCCCCCGGTGGACGACTCACCGCATGCGGCGGTGAAAGCGAGAGCCGCTGTGACAGCACACGCGGCGGTGATCTTGGATACCCGGCGCACGAGAGGTCCCTTCAAGACTGACCGAAAGCGCCCCTTGCGGCGCTGGTTCCGGTGGATCGTAACGCGCGTAGATGTCAGTTAAAGACCCGTTCATGAGTCGTTACCGGATCGACGCTCACGAGTTGTTCCCAGCGTACGGCGGGACTCGCGTGGCCGCGCGGGGGCGCGACGGTGGCGATCACCTGACAGAGTCCCCGGCGGCCGCTCGCCTCCCCTCGTACCCGGTGGTAGTTCTCAGCCCGACCGCACGACAGGCGGTGGGGACGTCACCAGGACCAGGTGGACGGCCCCTCCGTCGATGAAACAGGGGGATACATGAAACGCGCCTTCGCCGCTCTCGGCCTCGCGGCAGCTCTGCTCGGGGGCTCGGCCGCTCTGGCGCCCGCGGCGTCCGCGGGCACCGTCGGCGACTGCAACACGTGGACGTCCAGCCGGGCGCCTTACACCGGCTCGGCCTACTGCAGCAAGATCGCCTGGGGCGACAAGTTCCGGGTCAAGGTGACCTGCATCAATCCGCAGGGCGCCCAGTGGGTGATCTACGGCCCGTGGAAGCGCAACACCGAAACGTCCACGGCCAAGTGCTCGGACAGCCCGAACGTCGGCGTCCTGCGCGTCGGCGTCTCCTTCAGCGCCTGACCTCGACCGGTCGGGAACGCTGTCCGTTCCATCGCCGCACCCGTACAAGATCTCAGGGGGAACCTGTGAAGAAGAAGACCGTGGTCACCGCGCTCGGCCTCGCCGTCGCGGCCGGGTCGCTGATCACCGCACCGACCGCGTCCGCCGCCCAGACGGGCCTGCGAAGCGTCGACTGCGAGACGTGGAAGTCGAGCCGGGCGCCCTACACGGGCTCGGCCAAGTGCACCGGCATGCTGCCGTACCCGCTCGAGGGCGCGAAGGTCAAGATCACCTGCATCGACCCCCGGGGGACGAAGTGGGTCGTCTACGGTCCGGCCGTCGGCAACGGCAAGGAGTCGAAGGCCAAGTGCTCCGACAACCCCAACGTGGGTATCTACAAGATCGGCGTCGAGCGGGTGCGCCTCTGATGGCGCTGCTCCCCGCCCGGCGACGGGCGGCTCTCGCCACGGCCGCCCTGTCCCTGGCCGCCGGCCTGACCGGCGTGAACCCCGCGGCGCACGCCGCGGACACCTCGTCACGATGCGTGACGAGCGTCTCGAGCACAGCGCCGTATTACGGGTCTGCGAAGTGCACGGGCTTCGCACCGGCATACAAGTGGCGCGTCGTGGTCACCTGCCAGGGTCCGAGCGGCGGCCCTTTCCAGCGCTACGGCCCAGTGGTGCGCACGGGCGGTGTGTCGCGCCAGAAGTGCTCCGACAGCCCGAACGTCGGCATCGTTCGCGTGCGGGCGCAGCCCGTGAATCTGTGAGGCCGAAAAGCCGCTGAGCCACACGGGTCGGCCGTCCGCAAGGGGCGGCCGGCCTCGGCGTGGCGGGTCGGCTCCCGGTCCTACGAGTCGGCGTCGATGAGGGCCGCGGCCGTGAACAGTTCGACGGCGGTCTCGATGCAGCGCTCGTCCACGTCGAAGTCGCCGGCGTGGAGGTCGCGGACGCGCGTGTCGCCCGGGGTGCGGACGCCGAGGCGGGCCATGGCGCCGGGGACGTGCTCCAGGTACCAGGAGAAGTCCTCGCCGCCGAGGCTCTGCTCGGTGTCCTCGATGGCGAGCGGGCCGAGGCGGGCGGTCATGGCGTCGCGGAGCAGCTCGGTGACGACCGGGTCGTTGACGACCGGCGGGACGCCCCGGACGTAGTTGACGGTCGACTTCGCCCGGTGCAGGGTCGCGATCTCGTCCACGGCCGCGTGCACGAGGTCGGGCGCCTCGCGCCAGGTGCGCAGGTCGAGGCAGCGGACGGTGCCGGAGAGCTCGGCGTGCTGCGGGATGACGTTCGGCGCGTGGCCGGATTCGATGCGGCCCCAGGTGACCGAGAGGCCGGAACGGGCGTCGACGCGGCGGGCGAGGACGGCCGGGACGTCGGTGGCGACCCGGGCGGCGGCGGTGACCAGGTCGGTGGTGAGGTGCGGGCGGGCGGTGTGGCCGCCGGGCCCGTCGAGGGTGATCTCCAGGCGGTCGCAGGCGGAGGTGATGGGGCCGGCGCGCAGGCCGATCTTCCCGGCGTCCACCCGCGGGTCGCAGTGGAGGGCGACGATCCGGCCGACGCCGTCCAGGACGCCGGCGGCCACGGCCTCGGCGGCGCCGCCGGGCAGCACCTCCTCGGCGGGCTGGAAGAGGAGCCGTACGGCGTTGGGCAGCAGGCCCTCGCGGTCGAGCTCGGCGAGGACCAGGCCGGCGCCGAGGACGGTGGTGGTGTGGACGTCGTGGCCGCAGGCGTGGGCGCGGTTCGGCACGGTGGACCGGTAGGCGACGGTCTTGACGTCAGGGATGGGCAGCGCGTCGAGGTCGGCGCGGAGGGCCAGCATGGGGCGGCGCCCGTCCCAGGTGCCGATGTCACAGATGAGGCCGGTGCCGGCTGGGAGAACCTTCGGCGCGAGGCCGGCCGCCTCCAGGCGGGCCTTGAGCGCGGCGGTCGTACGGAACTCCTGGTTCCCGAGCTCGGGGTGCATGTGCACGTCCCTGCGGAACGCGATCAGTTCGGCGCGCAGGGGTGCGGACAGTGTTCCGGGCAGGGTGGCGGAGCCGGGCTCACGGGACGTCAACTGGTTCACCTTTTGAAGGGTATGCCCACGTGGTGATCAACTGCCTGTCGATCACGAAAAGTTCAACCCGTTAGGGGAAAAAATCTCGGTTCATCAGGTATGACGGGGGCTCCCTGTGGGTAAGCTCACCCGAATTCGAGCCGGTCGGTTCGGGAGGTCGCGCGGGCCGTGAGCCGGTCGACCTCGTGGGCGGCGGTGCCCGCCACGCCCGCAAGGAAGCCCTGGGCGCGGGGTGAGGCGGTGGCCCGGAGCCACTCGGGCTCGATCGCGCAGACGGCGACCCTGACCCCCGTCCCCGAGAGGGCGAGCGGCAGGGTGTGGACGACCGTTGAGGGAAAGCTCACGATCGTACGGCCGATCGGGCCGCGCCGGGCGATCAGCTCCAGGGGAAGTTCGGGCCGCACCACCTGCAGGCCGGTCTCGACGGCGATCCGGTGGAGCTTCTCGGCGCTCTCACGGCGGTGGGCGAAGTAGCGGGTGGCGCCGTGGGTCCGGGCGAGGCGGGTGACCACCCGCAGGTACTGGTCGGCGTCGACGACGCCCGTCTCGACCAGGGAGGTCCCCACCAGGTCGGCTCCGCCGGTCAGCGCCGGGGGCCCGAAGCGGGCGCGGGTCCAGGTGTAGTGGTTCTCGGTGACGGTGGTGCCGGGCGAGGCCTCCACCGGCAGCGAGGTGAAGATCTCGACGGTACGGGCCCTGCCGGGGGCGAGGCGCCGCCGGGCCATCGAGGTGACGGGGGCCAGGGCGAGTTCGCGGGGCCCGAGCCGGCCCCTGCGGTGCCAGCGGACCAGGCGTTCGCCGGCGCCGAGCTGGGCGGCGAACTCCATGGTGGCGGTGCCGTCGTCGACGACGGTGAGGTGCCGGGGGCCGAACAGGGTCAGGAGCAGCTGGACGTAGCGGGAGAACGGGTCCCCGATGATCACCCGCTCGGCCGCCCGGAGCGGTCCGGCGAGCCGCCTCAGGGTGCGCACGAGCGCGCCGCGCCCGCCGCGGGCCTCCTGCCAGTGCACGGTGAACCCCTCGTCCCGGGCCAGTTGCGCCATGCGGCGCAGCTGGCCCCGGGACATGGGGTCGGTCGGTGACAGGACGACGACGGTGAGCCCGTCGGCGCCCGGCGACGGGCCGGGCCCCGTGGTGGCGGTGGTGGGGGCTGGGGTTTCCTGGGCGGGGCCGGCCGGGGCCGGTCCGGGGGCCGGGGCGGTGGTGGCCGCCCGGGCGTGGGCCCACTCCAGGACGTTCAGGAGCTGGACCGGGCTCTCGACGAACGCCAGCCGCGCGGTCATGCGGCGTCGAGCCCCTGGACCCGGCGGAGCTTCTTCATCGGGCCGAGCTCCGACTCGTACACCTTCTTGATCCCGTCGCCGAGGGCGGTCTCGATGGTGCGGATGTCGCGGACGAGGCGCTGGAGGCCCTGCGGCTCGACGGAGGCGGCCTGGTCCGAGCCCCACATCGCCCGGTCGAGGGTGATGTGGCGCTCGACGAAGGTGGCGCCGAGGGCGACGGCGGCGAGGGTGGTCTGGAGGCCGGTCTCGTGGCCGGAGTAGCCGATCGGGACGTTCGGGTACTCCTCCTGGAGCGTCTGGATCACGCGCAGGTTCAGCTCCTCGGCCTTGGCCGGGTAGGTGGAGGTGGCGTGGCAGAGCAGGATGTTGTCGCTGCCCAGGACCTCGACCGCGTGCCGGATCTGCTTGGGGGTCGACATGCCGGTGGAGAGGATGACCGTGCGGCCGGTGCCGCGCAGTTCGCGCAGCAGCTCGTCGTCGGTGAGCGAGGCGGAGGCCACCTTGTGGGCGGGGACGTCGAACTTCTCCAGGAAGGCGACGGCCTCGGTGTCCCAGGGGGAGGCGAACCAGTCGATGCCGCGCTTGCGGCAGTGCTCGTCGATGGCGCGGTACTCGTCCTCGCCGAACTCCACGCGGTGGCGGTAGTCGATGTAGGTCATGCGGCCCCAGGGGGTGTCGCGCTCGATGTCCCACTGGTCGCGCGGGGTGCAGATCTCCGGGGTGCGCTTCTGGAACTTGACGGCGTCGCAGCCGGCCTCGGCGGCCACGTCGATGAGGGCGAAGGCGTTGTCGAGGTCGCCGTTGTGGTTGATGCCGATCTCGCCGGTGATGTAGACGGGCCGGCCGGGGCCGGCGGTCTTGCTGCCGAGGGTGCGCAGACGGGTGTTCATGGGGGTTCCTTACGCGTTGGGGACGGCGCCGGGGGAAGCGGCGGGGACGTGGAGGTCGGGTCCGAGGAGCCAGCCGGCGATCTCGCGGATCGCGCCGGAGCCGCCCGGGGTGACGGTGACCGCGCGGGCGGCGGCCCGTACGGAGTCGTGGGCGCTGCTGACCGCGACGGGCCAGCCGACGAGGTGGAAGCAGGGCAGGTCGTTGACGTCGTTGCCGGCGTAGAGCACGCGCTGCGGGTCGATGCCCTCGGCCTCGCACCACTCCTTGAGGGCGAGGTCCTTGCGGTCGATGCCGTGCAGGACGGGGATCCTGAGCTTGCGGGCGCGGGCCGCGACGACGGCGTTCTGCTCGGTGGAGAGGATGAGGACGGGCAGCCCGGCGCGGCGCAGGGCGGCGATGCCGAGGCCGTCGCCGCGGTGCGCGGAGACGAACTCGCGGCCTTCGGCGTCGAGGTGGACCCGGTCGTCGGTCTGGGTGCCGTCGAAGTCGAGGACGACGGCGTCGATGTCGTCGAAGCGCGGGGTGACCGGCTCGTCGAGGAGGGGCGCGAGCGCCCGGGCGCGGGCCAGGTCGTGCGGGTCGTCGATCTCCAGGACGCGGGCCGGGTCGGTGACGACGAGGGCGGTGCGGCCGAAGAAGCGGTGCTCGTGGGTACGGAAGCCGGCCGCGTCCATGGCGTACACGGCGCCGGTCTCCAGGTACTCGGGTTCGCGGTCCTGGCGGCGCGGGCGGTGGGCCTTGTCGTGGTTGACGCCCTCGGCGCCGCCGTCGGTCGCGCGCCAGAGGAAGCCGTGCGAGGGGGCGGCCGTGAAGGCGGTGTCGGCGGCGCCGGAGAGGATCCGGCCGGCGGCCTCGGCGATCTCGGCGGAGGTGAGGAAGGGGCTCGTGCACTGGACGAGGAGGACCACGTCGGCGGTGCGGCCGTGGGTGGCCTCGAAGGCGTCCAGGGCGTGCAGGACGGCGGACTCGCTGGTGGCGGTGTCTCCCGAGAGCCCGGCGGGCCGCTGGACGGCCTCGGCCCCGGCGGTCCGGGCGGCGGCGGCGATGGCGGCGTCGTCGGTGGAGACCACGACGTGCGTGACCGGCGGGGCACCGAGGCAGGCGCGGACGGCCCGGGCCACCAGCGGGACCCCGGCCACGGCGGCCAGGTTCTTGGCGGGGACGCCCTTGGAGCCGCCCCGGGCCGGGATCACGGCGAGAACGGCGGGGGTGGTCGTCATCAGAGCTCTCCCAGGCGGCGGACGACGGGGGCCACGCGCTGCACGCCGTGGCGGTACGCGCCGCGCGCCGCCTCCCGGACGATCCGGCGCAGCCCGCTGTCGCGGGGCTCGGGCGCGGTGACGTCGAGGCGGTGGCGGGCGAGGATGCCCGGCAGGTAGCCGGGGGCCGTCTCCGCGGTGTAGTAGGGGGTGATCGGGGGCAGCGAGGGCCGGGCGAGGAGCTCCGCGACCCGCTCGCGGGCGGCGTCGAAGGCGGCCTCGTACGGGCTGTCGGAGGCGACGCCCTGACGGGCGAGCCACGTCCCGTCGGGCTCGGGGACGGCGCCCTTGTCGAGCCGGTCGAAGGAGGTGAGCAGGCCGGAGCCGACGAAGTGGTGGTTGCCGAGGGCCTCGCGGACCCCGAGGTCGGTGAGGATCGCGGTGGGGACGCGCCGGTGGAGGGCTTCGAGGGCGGCCGTGGAGGAGACGGTGACCAGCAGGTCGGTGCGGTCCAGGATCTCGCCCATGTGTCCGTACACCAGGCGGAAGTTGCGTGGCGGGGCGAGATCGCGCACCAGCTTCTGGTACGGGTACTCCTCCAGGTGCGTGGTGTGCTCGCCGGGCTTGGAGCGCAGCTTGAGCAGCACCTCGCGGCCCGGGTGGAGCCGGGCGTGCCCGATCAGCCGGCGCAGCACGTAGGCGCGTTCGGCGCGGGTGGCGGGCACGGAGGGCTGCGCGGCGAAGACCAGGGTGTCCCGGCCGGCCAGGGGCGTGTAGGGGGCGCCGCCGAGGAAGGGCAGGGCGGCCTCGACGACCGCGTCGGCGGCGGCGCCGACGCCCTCGTACACGGCGCGGAAACGCTCGGCGTCGTGGCGGGAGTTGGCGAGGACGACATCGGCGCCGTGGCGCAGCAGCAGGCCGTCGGTCAGCTTCTCGTAGACGACGCCGACGTAGCCGGTGACGATCACCGGGCGGCGCGTGAGGGCCAGGTCGGCCAGGCCCTGGAGGACGGCCCGGACGGTGCCGCCGACCAGGGCGAGGACGAGGACGTCGTAGCCCTCGCCGCGCGTCTCGGCGTCCCGTACGGCGCGCAGGAACTCCGCTCCCGTCACCTCGCGCGGGGCGGTCGTGGCCGCCCCGGTCTCGGCGAGCTGGCGGGCGGTGGGGGTGGCGCGGCCGCGCAGGACGAATCCGGCGGGTTCGGCGGGCTCCACCGTCGTCCCGGCGAGGCGGCGCGCGGTGAGCGCACCCCATTTCCACCGGGTGTCGGAGTCGGCGAGCACGGCGACCCGTACCGCTTCTCTGGTACTTGCTGGCACGCCGAGGACGCTAGAAGGGCATTCCGCTTTTCGGCCCAACTGGGCCACAACAAAGGGTGAACAGCGCCTCTCCGACTTCTGAAGCGGCCCGTGACCAGGGGCCCCGGGCAACGGATTTCCTTACCCGGAAAGGCGGTTAAGGCGCCCGCCTCTTGGTGTTCACCGAATATCCGCCCACCGGTCGGCGGGAATGCCGGATGCGGCGCCTAGCGTCGGCCGCGTGGTCAAGCTCTCCGTCGTCGTGCCGTTCTTCAACGTGCAGACATACGCCCCCGACACCCTCGCCTCCCTGCGCGCGAACGCCCGTGAGGACTTCGAGTTCCTGCTCGTCGACGACTGCTCGTCCGACGGAACGCCGGAGCTCCTCGAACGGGCCGCGCGCGAGCTCCCGGGCGCGGTCCTGATCCGGCACGAGCGCAACGAGGGCCTCGCCACCGCCCGCAACACCGGCCTGGACGCCGCCCGGGGCGAGTACGTGACCTTCCTCGACGGGGACGACTGGCTCGCCCACGGCTACTACGCCCGCCTGGTCGCCGCCGCCGAGGAACTGGGCTGCGACTTCGTGCGCACCGACCACGTCTCCGTCACCGGCCGGAACCGGGGCGTGCGCCGGGTGCCGGTCCCCCGCCGCCGTGAGGTGCTGCGGCCCCGCGACGCGATCCTGCCGGCGCACCGGACGACCTCGGTCGACTACCCGTACGCCTGGGCCGGGATCTACCACCGGCGGCTCCTGGACCGGGGCCTGCTGCACTTTCCGTACGGGCTGCGCACGGCCGAGGACCGGCCGTGGATCTGGCGGCTGCACCGCGAGGCGGAATCCTTCGCCGCCCTCGATGAGCTCGGCGTCTTCTACCGGCGCGGGGTGGCGACCTCCCTCACGCAGATCGGTGACGTGCGGCAATTGGATTTCATTCGCGCATTCGACCAGGTGATCGAGGAAACGGCGGGGGATCCGGAGGCCGACCGGCTTCTCCCCAAAGCCGTGCGCACCTATTGCGCGGTGATTTCCCATCACATCGGTTCGATCGGACGATTCGAGCCGGACGTGGCCCGGCAGCTGACCGGCATGAGCGCGGGCGCGCTGCGGCGCATGCCGCAGGACGTCCTCGACGAGGCGCTGAAGGCGATGGGCGGGGACCGGGCGGCGCTGTTGCGCAAGCTGCGCCGGCGGCGCCCGCTGGCCCCGCCCGCCGGACCGCCGGCGCCGCCCGGGACGGCGACGACGGCCGGACGCGGCGCGGGCTCGGCGGAGGTGGCGGCGTGAGCACCTCCCGCACCGACCGCCCCGGCCGCCCCGCGACCCCGGACACCGCCTCGCACGCCGACCGGCCCACGACCCCGGCCCCCGCTCCCCGGACGACGCAGATCTTCTGCGCCTCCACCCTCTACGGCGCGGTGACCCTGGCCGCCGCGATCGACAGCGGCCGCTTCGGCCCCGCCGACCGGCGCCTGCTGCTCGTCACCAACAACGCGGCCGTGCCCGAGACCACCCCGGCGCTCGACGAGGCCGAGGGCTTCGCCCGCCTGCGCGACCGCTTCGACGCCGTGCTCTCGTGGAACGAGACCATCTCCCCGCTCCACCCGGCCGGCTGGACGCCGCGGGCGAGCGACCTGCCGCTGCTCCAGCGGCATCTGCGCAAGTTGTGGCGGCTGGGCGACGACCGGATCGAACTCGCCGTGGAGTCGATCCAGGTCACCCCGGCGCTCGCCGTCGCCCAGCTGCTCCCCGACGCCTCGATCACCGTCTACGCCGACGGGCTGATGAGCTACGGGCCCACCCGCAACAAGATCGACCCGCTCATCGGCGGCCGGGTGCGCCGGCTGCTCCACCTCGACCTGGTGCCCGGCCTGTCACCGCTGCTGCTGGCGGAGTTCGGGGCGGTGCCGGAGACGGTGCCGTCCGAGGCGTTCACCTCGGTCGTGGAGGAGCTGGCCGGCGACGGCGGGCCGGCCGCCCCGGCCCCGGAAGGGGGCGCCGCGCTGCTGCTCGGCCAGTACCTGGCGGCGCTGAACCTGATGACGCCCGCCGAGGAGGAGGAACTGCACCTGTGGATGGTGCGCGGTGCCGTCGCCCGCGGCCACCGGCGGCTCGTCTTCAAGCCGCACCCGACGGCACCGGACGCCTGGTCCCGGGCCCTGGCCCAGGAGGCGGAACGGCTCGGCGCCACACTGACCGTGGAGCACCGGCCGGTTCTCGCCGAGGTCCTCTTCCGCGAGCTGCGGCCGGTGCTGGTGGTGGGCTGTTTCTCCACGGCGCTGCTCACCGCGCGCACCTTCTACGGGCTGCCGGTCGCCCGGGTCGGCACGGAGACCCTGCTCGCACGGCTCACCCCGTACCAGAACAGCAACCGGATCCCGCTCACCGTCGTGGACGCGGTCGTCCCGCCGCTGGAGGACGCGGAGGGCGCCGGAGGGGTGCGGGAGCCGGTGGAGAGCGTGCCGGCTCTCAACGACCTGGTGGGCGCGGTCGGCTTCGCGATGCAGCCGAAGATCCGCCCGGACCTGCGCGAGGCGGCGGTACGGCACCTCTCGGGCCCCCTCGCGGACCGCACCCGCCACCACTTCGGCCTGCGCCGCCTGACGGTCCTGGACCTGCCGGGCGGCCTCCCGGTCCCCCGCCACCCGAAGATCCGCCGCCTGGCGCGCCGCGCGCTGCGGCTGCGGAAGGCCTTGCGGAAGTAGCGGGGGGGACGCCGGAGCCCCTCCGCCCGGGGCCGTGCGGAGGGCCCGACCCGCGCCGGCGGTCAGGCGCGGGTGACCGGTTCCTGGAGTTCGGTGACCCAGGCGCCCTTGTCCCGGGGGACCTCCAGGTACAGCTCCCGGGCGTAGCCGGCCGACCGGTAGCCGTTGGTGCCGATCCAGGCGGCCAAGTTCTGGGCGGTCGGGAGGATGTCGTCCATGGCGCCCCGGTGGATGACGGTGGCGGCCTCCTCGATGCCGGGCAGCACCCGCACCGCCACGCCCTCGACGGCCGTCCCCTCGGGGACGGTCATCCCGGCGTGGACGAGGACCGAGCCGTCCCCGCGGCCCGAGTCCTCGTACGAGGCGATCGCCGGCCCGAAGCCGGTGACTCCGGCGGCCTCCAGGCGGGCGCACAGCTCCTCGTACAGCGGTCCGATCACCGGGCCGATGTCCTGCGGGCCGAAGCTCGCGGCCACGGCGCTCAGCTCGGCGGTCCGGACGGCGGGGATCTTCTTGACGACGACGTCCTGCGTGGACATGCGTCCCTCGCTCTCGATGGCTCGGAGCCTCGCACCGACCTGGGCGAGCCGGGCCCGCGCCGCCTCGACGGCCGCCTCCAGCTCGGCGTGGCGCAGCCGCAGCATCCCGCGCAGCTCCTCGGCGCCGATCTCGTCCCCGAGGATCGCCGCCACCTGGCCCAGGGTGAAGCCGAGGTCCTTGAGCGCGATGACGCGGTTGAGCCGGGCCAGCTGGTCCGCCGTGTAGAAGCGGTAGCCGGTGTGCGGGTCGACGCGGGCCGGGCGCAGCAGTCCGATGGCGTCGTAGTGACGCAGCATGCGGACCGACACCCGCCCGTGGCGGGCGAAGTCTCCGATGGTGAACATGACGCCCCTACGGAACGGCCTCACACGGTGTGAAGGTCAAGCGCCGCCGTCCCGGCGTCAGGCGGCGCTGCTGAGCGAGAGCTTCACGGCGAAGCCGAGGAAGAGGGCTCCGGCGGCGGAGGTCGCCCCGGCCGAGAGCCGTTTGCGGCTGCGGAAGGCCGCGGCCAGGCGCGTCCCGCCGAAGATGAGCGTCGTCAGGTACAGGAAACTGCCGAGCTGGAGGAGCGTGCCGAGGACCAGGAAGGACAGCGCCGGGTAGGCGTAGGAGGGGTCCACGAACTGGACGAAGAAGGAGATGAGGAAGAGGATCGCCTTGGGGTTGAAGAGGCTGATGATCAGCGCCCTGCGGTACGGCCGCTCCCCCGGCCCCGCCGCCTCCGCGCCCACCGCGCCCTGCGGGTCCGCCTCCCCGCGGGACCGCCACATCGCCCACGCGGCCCGCAGCATCCCGTACGCCATCCACGCCAGATAGCCGGCGCCCGCGTACTGCACGATCAGGAAGAGGAGCGGCGTGGTCCGCAGCAGCGAGGCCGCGCCGAGCGCGGCCAGCGTCATGAGGACGGTGTCCCCGGTGAACACTCCGGCCGCGGCCTTGTACCCGGTCCGGGTGCCCCTGCGGGCGGCGACGGAGAGCACGTACAGCGAGTTCGGCCCCGGCAGGAGGATGATGAGGACGAGCCCGGCGAGATAGGTCGGCAGATCGGTGACACCCAGCATGGGGCGGAGTGTCGCACGGGGGTACGACACTCCGCTGTGACGTGCGTCTAGAAGGCGTCGGTCGGGACGTAGGTGCCCCAGACCTCGCGCAGGGCGTTGCAGACCTCGCCGACCGTGGCGCGGGCCCTGAGGGCGTCCTTCATCGGGTAGAGGACGTTGGCCGTGCCCGCGTCGCTCTCCGCGGCCTTCTTCAGTTCGGCGAGGGCCGCGTCCACGGCCGCCTGGTCGCGCTCCGCGCGCAGCTTCGCGAGCCGCTCGGCCTGCTGGGCCTCGATCGCCGGGTCGACGCGGAGCGGCTCGTAGGGCTCCTCGACGTCGATGGTGTAGCGGTTGACGCCGACGACGACCCGCTCGCCGCTGTCGGTCTCCTGGGCGATGCGGTAGGCGGAGCGCTCGATCTCGCTCTTCTGGAAGCCGCGCTCGATGGCGTTGACCGCGCCGCCGAGCTCCTCGACCTTCTGCATCAGCTCCAGGGCGGCGGCCTCGACGTCGTCGGTCATCTTCTCGACCACGTAGCTGCCGGCGAAGGGGTCGACGGTGGCGGTGACGTCGGTCTCGTAGGCCAGGACCTGCTGGGTGCGCAGCGCGAGCCGGGCGGACTTGTCCGTCGGGAGGGCGATGGCCTCGTCGAAGGAGTTGGTGTGCAGCGACTGCGTGCCGCCGAGGACGGCCGCGAGACCCTGCACGGCGACCCGCACCAGGTTGACCTCGGGCTGCTGGGCGGTGAGCTGCACGCCGGCGGTCTGGGTGTGGAAGCGGAGCATCAGCGACTTGGGGTTCTTGGCGCCGAACTCCTCCTTCATGACCCGGGCCCAGATCCGGCGGGCGGCGCGGAACTTGGCGACCTCCTCCAGGATCGTCGTACGGGCGACGAAGAAGAAGGAGAGGCGGGGCGCGAAGTCGTCCACGTCCATGCCGGCGGCGACGGCGGTCCTGACGTACTCGATGCCGTCGGCGAGGGTGAACGCGATCTCCTGCGCGGGCGAGGCGCCGGCCTCCGCCATGTGGTAGCCGGAGATCGAGATGGTGTTCCACTTCGGGATCTCGGCCTTGCAGTACTTGAAGATGTCGGCGATCAGCCGCAGGGACGGCTTGGGCGGGAAGATGTACGTGCCGCGGGCGATGTACTCCTTCAGCACGTCGTTCTGGATGGTGCCGGTGAGCTGGTCGGCCGGGACGCCCTGCTCCTCGCCGACGAGTTGGTAGAGGACCAGCAGGAGGGCGGCGGGGGCGTTGATGGTCATCGAGGTGGAGACCTTGTCCAGCGGGATCCCGTCGAACAGCACGCGCATGTCGTCGATCGAGTCGATGGCGACGCCGACCTTGCCGACCTCGCCGTGGGCGATGGGCGCGTCGGAGTCGTGGCCCATCTGGGTGGGCAGGTCGAAGGCGACGGACAGGCCCATCGTGCCGTTCTCGATGAGCTGCTTGTAGCGGGCGTTGGACTCCACCGCGGTGCCGAAACCGGCGTACTGGCGCATGGTCCACGGGCGGCCCGTGTACATGCTCGGGTAGACGCCGCGGGTGAAGGGGTACGAGCCCGGCTCGCCCAGCTTCTCGGCGGGGTCCCAGCCCTCCAGGGCTTCCGGTCCGTAGACCGGTTCGATGGGCAGTCCCGACTCCGACTCGCGCGCCATGTGCTGTGCCTCCCGATAGACCTGCGAATGCTGCCGCCTCAGCCACTACTGAGCGGTACCGACCCTCGCGACGGACTGTAGCCGTGGGCGTGCGGCCGGGTGGAGAGCAGCACGCTGGGACCTTCCTCACAGCATGCCCGTCTCGTTTCGGTCACGCGCGCAACCGCGCGGTTGCCGGGAACATCCCTCCGTACACACGACATTCGTTTTTCCCCGGGGGGCTTTCATGAGGCGTTCTTCCGTCATACGCAGAGTGGTCCTGGCGGCCTCGGCCGTGGTTCTGGCGGCCGGCTGTACGGCGCAGGCGGCGGGCCCCGGCGCGGGGGGCGCCGGGCGCGGCACCGAGGGCCCGTCGACGGCCCCGTCGGCGGGAACCTCTGCGCCCGCGGCCCCTTCGTCCGGCGCCTCGTCCTCCGGCGCGACGCCCGGCACCGCCGCGAAGGTCCTGATGGACGACGGGGACGAGAGCGAGCAGGTCCGTGAGCTGCAGGCGCGGCTGCGGCAGCTCGACCACTTCGACCGGGCGCCCACGGGCTTCTACGGGACGATGACCGCCGGCTCCGTGAAGGCCTTCCAGAAGAAGCGCGGGCTGCCGTCGACGGGCACGGTGGACACGGCGACCTGGGACCGGCTGCTCGCCGTGTCGAAGGAGCCGACGGCCGACGAGCTGAAGCCCTCCACGACCAACGAGCTGGACACTCCCGACGCGCGCTGCATGACGGGCCGGGTGCTGTGCATCAGCAAGGAGAGCCGGACGCTGGCCTGGATGATCGACGGCCGGGTCGTGTCGTCCATGGACGTCCGCTTCGGCTCGGAGAACACCCCGACCCGCGAGGGCACGTTCAGCGTGGGCTGGAAGGCCAGGGAATGGACGTCGACGATCTACCACACGCCCATGCCGTACGCGATGTTCTTCAGCGGCGGCCAGGCGGTGCACTACTCGTCGGACTTCGCCGCCCGCGGCTACGGCGGGGCCTCGCACGGCTGCGTGAACGTCCGGGACCGGGCGAAGCTGGCGGCCCTCTTCGACCAGGTGAAGGTCGGCGACAAGGTCGTCGTCCACTGGTGACGTCCCCGGAGCGGGGACCGGAGGAGCCCGGGAAAGGAGAGGGCGCGGGTGGGACCGGGGGAACGTGCCCCACCCGCGCCGGGTGCGCGGAGCCGTAGGTACGGGGGGAACCCCGGCTCGCCGCGCCGCCGATGACCAGTCGGCTCACTCATTACTGCGCCGACGGGCCGCGAAGTGTTACACCCGGCCCGGAAGAGTGTCAGGAACGGTTCTTCGGGGCGCTTCCGGCCCGGCCCCCGGACCCGCCTCCGGTGGAGTCGTGCCCGTCCGAGCCCCGGTCGGTGCCGGGGCGCGGGCCGCTGCCCGTGCCCTTGCCGCCGCCGTGGCCGGAGCGGTGCTCGTCGGCGTCGCCGGCCCCGTCGTCCTTGCCGTCGCCCGCCCCGTCGTCCTTCGTGTCCCCGGAACCGCCCGTGCCGGCGGACCCTCCGGCGTCGCCGGAGCCGCCGCCCCCCGTGCCGGTGTCGGCGGGCAGGACGCGGTCGCAGTAGCGGCGCAGGGTCTCGCCGGTGCGGAGCCTGCCGGCGAGCTGGCGGCGGCCGGCCTCGTCGAGGCGGCCCGCGCGGAAGTCACGGCAGGCCTTGACCGCCGTGTCGGGGAGCACGGCGCCGCCGGTGGAGCCGGTGGACCCGGAGCCCGGCGCGGTCCCCGTGCCGGTGCCGGTGCCGGGGTCCGTGGTGTCGTCCGTGCCGTCCGGGGCGCCGGTGGTCCGGCCGGGCGCCGGGCCGCCGGAGGCCGCGCCGCTCCCGCCGTCCGGGTGCCCGCCGCCGGCCGACGGCGAGGCGCCGGGGGTGTGGGTGGCCGGCGTGCCGGGGGTGCGCGGGTCGCGGTCCGGGGTCGGCGTCGGGGGCGTCCCGGGGTCCTGGCGGACGCCGGGCGTCTCGGTCACGACCGGCTCGGGGCTCTCCGCCGCGGTGACGGAGCTCGCGGGCGAGGGACCGACCAGGGGCAGCACCCCGGTGCCGGCGGCGACGGCGACCCCGCCGACCGTGACGGCGGCGACCGCGGCGGCCAGTCCGTACCGCATGGAACGGCCCCAGCGGCGGGCCGGGGCGGCGGGCGGCGCGATCCGTACCCGGCCGAGGTCCACGGGACCGGCGGGGGCGGGCGGGGTGTCGCGGCCGGCGGCGGCCCCGGTGAGGGCGGCGCGCTCGGCCACGGCCTCGCGGAAGGCGGCCAGTGCGGCGGCCTCGCCGGGCAGTTCGGCGTCCGCGGGGACGGCGGCGGAAGGGGTACGGGCCGTGCCGAGGGCCTCGGCGAGGCGCTGCGCCTGGGACCGCGCCCGGTCGTCGACGGCGTCGACCGGCTCGCCGCGGAGCAGCCGCTCCGCGGCCTCCTGGTCGAGCCACTGGTACCGCTCGTCGGCCATCACATGTCCTTCTGCGTACGGGGACGTGATTGCGTCACACCGCCGGGCGCCACGGTGCCGGTGCCTCGGCCGCGCTGCGGAGGCACTCCTTCCAGCGACGGGCCGTCCCCGTCGTCCCCGTCGCCCGCCGCCTCGCCGTCGACCCCGAGGAGTTCGGCGAGCTTCTTCAGGCCCCGGTGGGCGGCGGTTCGGACCGCGCCGGGGCGCTTGCCGAGGGTCTCGGCGGCGCTCTTGGCGTCGAGTCCGACGACGACGCGGAGGACGACGGCCTCGGCCTGGTCCTGGGGGAGACGGGCGATCAGGTGCATGGTGTCGGAGGTGGACAGGGCTTCCAGGGCCTCTCCCACGGTGTCGGAGTCGGCCGGCTTCTCGGCGAGCTCGGTCTCGTCGCCGCCCACGGCGGGGCGGCGGCCGCGCATGCGGATGTGGTCGAGCGCGCGGTTGCGGGCGATCCGGGCGGCCCAGCCGCGGAAGCGGTCCGCGTCCCCGCTGAAGCGGTCGAGATCACGGGCTATCTGGAGCCAGGACTCCGAGGCGACGTCCTCGGCGTCGGCCTCGCCGACCAGTGTGCGTATGTAGCCGAGCAGCCTGGGGTGCACGGCGCGATACACAGTACGGAAGGCGTTCTCGTCCCCGTCCTGCGCAGCGAGCACCGCGGCCGTCAGCTCCGCGTCGTCCCCCAGCACTCCCCAAACCCTGTTCGTCGGTCGCGTCGGTCGCGTCATCGCGGCTGGTCATCACCACCACGCTGGCTCGCGCACCCTGCACGCTACGTCGTGGATCCGCGTCGCGTCCACGCGGTCCGTGCTCTTCGCCCATATCGCAACCTTTCCGCCACCCCGGGCGGCCGGCAGGCGGGTGTGACACAAACCGCACGCCCGGCGCTGTATGGAGTACGGAGCCGTGCTGCGGCTCCGTGGATGACGACCGGGGCCTCTCCTGTGGGGGGTGGCGGCCCCGGTCGTCTCCCTTTTCCCCGGCGATACAGCCCCTCTTCCTCTTCCTCCTCCGTCCTGCCCTGCCCGCGTCCCGGCAGGTCACAGCCCCGGGTCGACACCTACCCCTGCACTGTCAACCGTTGGTTGACAGTGCAGGGGTGTCAACCTATGGTTGCCTCATGACGAATCCAGTCGGTCTGAACGTCCCCGTCCGTCTCGACGACCTCATCGAAGCCGTCAAGAAGATCCCCGGCAGCCCGCTGGACCAGCTCTCCGGAGCGGTCCTCGCGGCCGATCACCTCGGCGACGTCGCCGACCACCTCATCGGCCACTTCGTGGACCAGGCCCGGCGCTCCGGTGCCTCCTGGACCGACATCGGCCGCAGCATGGGCGTCACGCGCCAGGCGGCGCAGAAGCGCTTCGTCCCCAAAGAGCCGGACGCGGAGAAGATGGACCCGAACGCCGGGTTCAGCCGCTTCACGCCCCGGGCGCGGAACGTGGTCGTGGCCGCCCAGAACGAGGCCACGTCCGCCGGCAACACCGAGACCACCCCCGCCCACCTCGCCCTCGGCCTGCTGGCCGAGCCGGAGGGCATCGCGGTGCGCTGGATCACCGCGCAGGGCGTCACGCCCGAGCGGCTCCGCGAGGCCGTCGCCCCGGCCCTGCCGCCGGCCTCCGAGGAGGTGCCCCCGCTCATCCCGTACGACGCGGCGGCGAAGAAGGTCCTGGAACTCACGTTCCGCGAGGCCCTGCGCCTGGGCCACAACTACGTCGGCACCGAGCACATCCTGCTCGCGCTCCTGGAGCACGAGGACGGCAAGGGCGTGCTGAGCGGTCTCGGCCTGTCCAAGGCGACGGCGGAGCGGGACATCACGGAGATGATCGCCTCGGTGACGTTCCTGGCCGGGGAGGGCGAGGAGGCCTGACGGGCCGGCCCGCGCCCGCACCACCCCGCGCGCCGTACGCCCCCGGGCCCGTACCGTCCCTCAGGCCGTGCGGGCCCGGCGGGAGACGACGGCCCGCAGCACCCGGCCGCCCTCGACGGAGAGCTCGCGGGCCCGGCGCAGTCCGGTCGGGCCGTGGGCGACGGCTTCGAGGACGGCGTGCTGGCGGCGGAGCTCCCCCGCCAGCAGCGGACCGGCCCCCTCCGCGTCCCCGGCCCCGCAACGCTCGATCAGACCGTCCGGCACGCCGGCCGGGTCGTGGCGGCCGTGCAGGGCGAGGGCGGTGGCCGAGCAGGCGTGCGCCCAGGCGCGCAGCCCGTCGGCGGCCCAGGCGGCCGGGGCCGCGGCCAGCATCCCGCGTACGGCCTGTGCCGGGTCGCCGTCCCCGGCACCCGCCGCCTCCAGGCCGTCCAGTTCCGCGCGTGCGCCGGCCAGCGACTCGCCCCAGGCGGGGCCGTCGCCACGGGCGACCGCCGCCCAGACGGGCCGCAGGAGATCACCCAGGTCCGGGCCGAGCAGCGGCAGGCAGCGGTCGAGGCAGGCGAGACCGGCCGCGGCCAGGCTCCGCTCCCCGGCGCCGTCGATCAGTTCCCGCAGGCTCCGGCCCGTCACCGACATCGCCGACGTCATGGACGCCTCCTCGCCACCCGATACGGACGCAGTACTTCCCCTACTGCGCCGACTGGCGCGTTTTCGTCACTGCGCGGCCGAAATCATGCCGGTTGCCTCGGCGTGCTGCCTAGAGGCCGGACGCCGCACGCAGAGGATCGCGAGCAGGGCGGCGGCCCTCCCCGGAGCCCGGGCGCCGGCCCGCGGCCACCGCCGGGGGAACGTACGCGATGGGTGCCTCAGCGGACCCGGTTCGCCAGGGTGCGGAACTCCGCCCAGCTCACCGCCGGTTTCCGCGCGTCCCACACCTTCTGCGCGAGGGCCGTCAGCGGCATCCGGATCCCCTCCGCCACCTGAGCCTGCGTCTGCGCCCGGGACAGGTCGCACCAGACGGCGAAGCGGGCGCCGAGGATCTGGGGGTCGTACCGCGACGGCACGGGCGTCGTGCCGCGCACGACCAGCGGGGTCCACTGCTCGTAGATGCGGCGCCCCGTCGGATAGGTGAAGTCGTTGGGCTCACCGAGCACGTAGTAGAGGTACTCGTCGTTGAGGTTGACCAGCTTGCGGCCCTCGCCGAGGTACGGGACGGGCGGCCTCGCCCCGATCTCCTTGCCGGTCCAGTACTCGACCTCGATGTCCCGGGCGGCCTTCACCACCCCGCCCGTGAAGAAGCCGTCGTTCCACGCCTTCAGGGTCTTGCCGGTGGGCCGGACGACGGCGGCCCGGTCGTTGAGCCAGCCGGTGGCCAGGTCCTGGACCCGGGCGGACGGCCCGTACTTCGCCCGCGCGGCCTGCGCGAGCTTCGGATAGGTGGCCTCCGGGTCCCGGACCAGGAGGGCGACGTACTCGTCGGCGCCGAGGTGCCAGTAGCGGCCGGGGAAGAGGGCCGTGTACTCGCGCAGCAGGTCGTCGACGATCCGGGCCGCGCGCGGGTTCGCGATGTCGACGGCGCCGCGCGGGGCCCGGCCGGCCGCGCTGCGCAGCTGGAGGTCGGGGTGGGCGGCGATCACCGCGCCCAGGTGCCCGGGCGAGTCGATCTCGGGGATCACGGTGATGTGGCGGCTCGCCGCGAGCGCCAGGATGCGCCGGACCTCCGCCTTGGTGAGGTGCTGGGCCGAGACGACCTCCGGGTGGGAGTCGGACTCGATCCGGAAGCCCTGGTCGTCGGAGAAGTGCAGGCCGAGCTGGTTGAGCTTGAGGTCGCCCATCTCGCGGATGCGGTCCTCCAGCCAGGCGGCCGTGAAGTGCTTGCGGGCGATGTCGACCATGAGCCCGCGCTGCGGCTTCGCGGGCCGGTCGGTGACCGTCCCCTCCGGCACGGCACCGGTCGCCTTCACCGACTGCTTGAGCGTCCGCGTCCCGTAGAAGACCCCGGCCTCGTCCGGCCCGCTGATCCGCACCCGGTTGTCGCGCACGACGAGCGTGTACGACTCGGGCGCGCCGCCCGAGCCGCCGAGGGCCAGCTCGACGTCCCCGGGGCCCGCGGCGACGGCGCCCCGGTAGGGGATGCCCAGCTCGCCCGCGAGGAGCTTGCCCTCGTCGGCGAGGCGCGCGCTGTTCGCGGCGACGACGACACCGGCCGGTGCGGCCGGCTTCCAGCCCGGCCCGCGGGCCGGCGCGTGGTCGCGGACGGCCGGGATCACGCGCGGCGCCGACGAGAGCGGGTACGCGCGGGACGGGGTCGGCGCGGGGCTCGGCGTCGTCCGGGTGGGGCTGGGGCTGGGCTGCGCGGCCGGGCTCGTCCCCGTGGGCGCGGTGCCCGCCGCCGTACCGGACGTTCCGGAGGTGGGGGCTCCCGCGCCGGACGGGGAGCCGCCGGAACAGGCCGCCAGGGTGGCCAGGGCCACCGTGGTCGCGAGCAGAGCGGGACCCCGGCGGGGTCCTCGTATGGAGTACCGCATCGATCGGAATCCTTCCGTACGGAGGACGGTGCGGCCAATCGGGGGACGGCCGTCCGGCGACTTCCCGAACCTCCGGACCCCTACCCGTCCACCCGCCGGATCCACGAGGGTCCCGCCGGCCCGTGCCCGCGAACCCGGCGGCGCGCGCTCCGCGCCACTGACCCGCCCGGCCCGCGCCCGACGGCGACCCCGCCCCGCGCCCCGGACCCACCCGGCCCCGACTTCCCGAACTCCGGAGGCAACCTCGGGAACCCCGAAGTCCATCTCCTGTACCGAAACTCTCCCTTCCGGGTGACATTCGCGCATCCGTCGGACACTTCCCCCGTCCCGTCGATAACGTTGCGTCACACCCTCCCCGCCCCGCCCTCCCGTCCCGGAGACCACGCTGACCAGCGACACCCACGCCCCCTGCCGGACACCGGGCCCCCCGGACGTGCCCGCGGCGGCCGTTCGCCGGACCGGCCTGCCGGGGCCGGCCACCTCACGGGACGCCGCCCTGGACCGCTTCAACGCGGCCTCCGCGGCCGAGGCCGAGGAGCTGCTCCTCTCCTGCTGCCACAGCCGCCACTGGGCCGAACGGGTGGCCTCTCACCGTCCGTACCCGACCGTGGACGCACTGCTCGCCGCGGCCGACGAAGCGGGCTACGACCTGGCAGGACGCGATCTGGACGAGGCGCTCGCCGCCGAATGCCCGGTCCTGCCGCACCCGGACGCCCCGCCCGCCGCGCGCACCGCGCTGCGGGCCGCCCACGCCGCGTACGAGAGCAGCTTCGGGCACGCCTTCGTGATCAGCCTCGACGGTGTGCGGCCCGGGGAGCGGCTGGACCAGGTCCTGGCCGGGATCCGGTCACGTCTCGGCAACGAACCGGAGGAGGAACGGGCCGTCGCGGCGGACGAACTGCGCCGGCTGGCCCGGGCCCGGCTCGCCTTCCGACTCGCCCGGGACCTCACGCCTCACCCCGCCGGCGCGTGATTCCGTCCGGAACGCGCCGATACCGGCCCCGGGGATAGTCCGTCCGTGCCTGTTTGATCACACCTATGGACCCCGCGCGAGCGAACCGACAACTCGTCGCTACGATGACCGGGGCCGGTGGACCGTACCCGGCCGGGCCTGACCGACAGAGAAGCCGGCCGGCCCTGATCCCCGCTCCCGGAGGGTTTTTCCGTGCCGGCTGGAACGCTGTACCGCGGCCGGGAAGGAATGTGGTCCTGGGTGGCTCATCGAGTCACCGGCGTCCTCATCTTCTTCTTCCTGTTCGTACACGTACTGGACACCGCTCTCGTCCGTGTCTCCCCCGAGGCGTACGACGAGGTCGTCGCGACCTACAAGACGCCGATCGTCGCGCTGCTCGAGTACGGCCTCGTCGCCGCCATCCTCTTCCACGCGCTGAACGGTCTCCGTGTCATCGCCGTGGACTTCTGGTCCAAGGGCCCGCGCTACCAGAAGCAGATGCTCTGGACCGTCGTGGGCATCTGGCTCGTGCTGATGGCGGGCTCGATCTACCCCGTCCTCGGCCACGCCGCACGTGAACTGTTCGGGAGCTGACGCCAGACATGTCCACTGAGACCTCCACCGCGATCGGTCCCGTCGAGGGCGGCGCCCGCTACGACGTGGACAACCCGGCCCCGTACATCGAGGCCCCCCGCAAGCGCACCGGCAAGACCCCGCGCGCGACCCGCGGCAACTTCGAGATGGCCGCGTGGCTGTTCATGCGCCTCTCCGGCGTGGTCCTCGTCGTGCTGGTCCTCGGCCACCTGCTGATCCAGCTGTTCCTGGACGGCGGCGTCTCCAAGATCGGCTTCGCCTTCGTGGCGGGCCGCTGGGCGTCCCCGTTCTGGCAGGTCTGGGACCTCCTGATGCTGTGGCTCGCCATGCTGCACGGCGCCAACGGCCTCCGTACCGTCATCAACGACTACGCGGAGCGGGCCAACACGCGCCTGTGGCTCAAGGGCCTGCTGTACACCGCCACGGTGTTCACCATCCTTCTGGGCACGCTGGTGATCTTCACCTTCGACCCGAACATCCGCTAGGCACGGGGCTGAGGTAATCCACGTCATGAAGTTCCACAAGTACGACACCGTCATCGTCGGCGCCGGTGGCGCCGGCATGCGCGCCGCCATCGAGGCGACGAAGCGCAGCCGCACCGCCGTGCTGACCAAGCTGTACCCGACCCGCTCCCACACGGGCGCCGCGCAGGGCGGCATGGCCGCCGCGCTGGCAAACGTGGAGGAGGACAACTGGGAGTGGCACACCTTCGACACGGTCAAGGGCGGTGACTACCTGGTCGACCAGGACGCCGCCGAGATCCTGGCGAAGGAGGCCATCGACGCCGTCCTCGACCTGGAGAAGATGGGCCTGCCGTTCAACCGGACCCCGGGCGGCACCATCGACCAGCGCCGCTTCGGCGGTCACTCCCGCAACCACGGCGAGGCCCCGGTCCGCCGGTCCTGCTACGCCGCGGACCGCACGGGTCACATGATCCTCCAGACGCTGTACCAGAACTGCGTCAAGGAGGGCGTGGAGTTCTTCAACGAGTTCTACGTCCTGGACCAGCTGATCACCGAGGTCGACGGCGTCAAGAAGTCGGCCGGTGTGGTCGCGTACGAGCTGGCCACCGGCGAGATCCACGTCTTCCAGGCGAAGGCCGTGATCTACGCGTCCGGCGGCACCGGCAAGTTCTTCAAGGTGACCTCGAACGCCCACACCCTGACCGGTGACGGCCAGGCCGCCTGCTACCGCCGTGGCATCCCGCTGGAGGACATGGAGTTCTTCCAGTTCCACCCGACGGGCATCTGGCGCATGGGCATCCTGCTGACGGAGGGCGCCCGCGGTGAGGGCGGCATCCTCCGCAACAAGGACGGCGAGCGCTTCATGGAGAAGTACGCGCCGGTCATGAAGGACCTCGCGTCCCGTGACGTCGTCTCCCGCTCCATCTACACGGAGATCCGCGAGGGCCGCGGCTGCGGTCCCGAGGGCGACCACGTCTACCTGGACCTGACGCACCTCCCGCCGGAGCAGCTGGACGCCAAGCTGCCGGACATCACCGAGTTCGCCCGTACGTACCTCGGCATCGAGCCGTACACGGACCCGATCCCGATCCAGCCCACCGCGCACTACGCCATGGGCGGCATCCCGACCAACGTCCAGGGCGAGGTGCTCGCGGACAACACCACGGTCGTCCCGGGCCTGTACGCGGCCGGCGAGGTCGCCTGCGTGTCGGTGCACGGCGCCAACCGCCTCGGCACCAACTCGCTGCTGGACATCAACGTGTTCGGCAAGCGGTCGGGCATCGCGGCGGCGGAGTACTCGGCGAAGGCCGACTACGTCGAGCTGCCGGAGAACCCCGCCTCCTTCGTCCAGGAGCAGATCGAGCGGCTCCGCGAGTCCACCGGCAACGAGCGGGTCGCCGACCTGCGCCGTGAGCTCCAGGAGACGATGGACGCGAACGTGATGGTGTTCCGTACGGAGCAGACCATCAAGACGGCCGTCGAGAAGATCGCCGAGCTGCGCGAGCGCTACCGGAACGTGTCCATCCAGGACAAGGGCAAGCGCTTCAACACCGACCTCCTGGAGGCCATCGAGCTGGGCAACCTGCTCGACCTGGCCGAGGTCATGGCCGTCTCGGCCCTGGCGCGCAAGGAGTCCCGCGGCGGTCACTACCGCGAGGACTACCCGAACCGCGACGACGTCAACTTCATGCGCCACACCATGGCGTACCGCGAGGTCGGCGAGGACGGCTCCGAGACCGTCCGTCTCGACTACAAGCCGGTCGTCCAGACCCGCTACCAGCCGATGGAGCGTAAGTACTGATGGCTACCCCCGTTCTGGACAAGGTGGAGAAGGACTCCGCCGCGTCCCCCTACATCACGGTCACCTTCCGCATCCGCCGGTTCAACCCCGAGCTGTCGGACGCGGCGGTCTGGGAGGACTTCCAGATCGAGATCGACCCGAAGGAGCGCGTGCTCGACGGTCTCCACAAGATCAAGTGGGACCTGGACGGCACGCTGACCTTCCGTCGCTCGTGCGCGCACGGCATCTGCGGCTCGGACGCGATGCGGATCAACGGCAAGAACAGGCTCGCCTGCAAGACGCTGATCAAGGACATCAACCCCGAGAAGCCGATCACCGTCGAGGCCATAAAGGGCCTGACGGTGATGAAGGACCTCGTGGTCGACATGGAGCCCTTCTTCCAGGCGTACCGGGACGTCATGCCGTTCCTGGTCACCAAGGGCAACGAGCCGACGCGCGAGCGTCTGCAGTCGGCCGAGGACCGCGAGCGCTTCGACGACACCACCAAGTGCATCCTGTGCGCCGCGTGCACCTCGTCCTGCCCGGTCTTCTGGAACGACGGCCAGTACTTCGGTCCGGCCGCGATCGTCAACGCGCACCGCTTCATCTTCGACTCGCGTGACGAGGCGGGCGAGCAGCGCCTGGAGATCCTGAACGACAAGGACGGTGTGTGGCGCTGCCGCACCACGTTCAACTGCACCGACGCGTGCCCGCGTGGCATCGAGGTCACCAAGGCGATCCAGGAAGTGAAGCGCGCGCTGATCACGCGTCGCTTCTGACACCTTCTCGGCTCCCCGAGCCCGCTTCTGTACGCTGCGGCGTGCAGGAGCGGGCTTTTTCTTCCCCGCGGCGGGCAGCCGCGGGGCCTGGAGGACGGGGACACCGATGAGCGAGCCGAACCCTTACGCGGACGGGGACTACACGTGGGGGCCGGGCCACGGGGCCGGCACGCCGGCGTACGGGTACCCGCACGACGCGGCGCCGGCGGGCGGGGCCCATCCGGTGTCGCCGGCGTACCAGCCGACGCTGCCGGGCGGCGTGCCGGTGCCGCCGCAGTACGCGACGGGCGGGGCGCCGTCGTTCTCCCTCGGTGACATCACGGTGGTGGGCGACCAGATCCTCACCCCGGCCGGGTCGATGCCGCTCAAGGGGGCGGTGTGGAACGCGACGGACCTGTCGCGCACCGAGGAGAAGATCTCCACGGTCGGCATCGTGCTGGCCTGCCTCTTCGTCGCCGCCTGCGGTCTGGGCCTGCTGTTCCTCCTGATGAAGGAGAAGACGACCTCGGGCTTCGTCCAGGTCACGGTCACCAGCGGCGGCCGCCACCACGCCACGATGATCCCGGCGACCCGCCCGGACACGATCCACTGGGTGATGAGCCAGATCGCGTACGCGCGCCAGCTGAGCTTCTGAGGGCGCCGGGGCCCGGCCCGGGTACCGGGCCTGCTCGGGTCAGCCGTGCCAGGGGCGGGTGGTGGGGTTCTTCTCGGCGACCAGCATGATGCGGCGGAGGAGGTCGTTGAGCTGGGCGCGTTCCTCGGGGGAGAGGACGCCGAGGAGGCGGTACTCCTCGTGGCCGAGGACGTCCATGGCGCCGTGCCAGATCTCGCGGCCGGTGGGGGTGAGTTCCACGACGACGCGGCGGCGGTCGGTGGTGGAGGGGGTGCGGCGGACGAGGCCGCGTTTCTCCAGGGCGTCGAGGCGGCCGGTGACCGAGGCGGGGGCGAGGTCGAGGTCCTGGGCGAGGTCGGAGGGGGCGGCGCTGCCGCCGCGGCCCGCGAGCTTGTGGAGGGTGTCGAACTCGTGGCGTTCGAGGTCGAAGTCGGCGAGGGACTGTTCGCGGACCCGGCGCAGGTGCACGGAGAGCTTCTTCATGCGGGTGACGGCGCCCTCGACCACGGGGTCGAGACCGGGCAGGACGGGCTGCCAGCGCTCGACGTGCCCGTCGGTCCAGTCGCGCGGGGCGGGCGTCGCGCCCGCGGGGTCGGTCGCTTCCGTCGGCTCCATGCGCCGATCGTACGTCGCGGGCCGGCGCGTTCCCCGGACACACCCCGCACCCGAACCCTTCGGAGTCAGATATTTCGTTGACGAATTATTCGGTACCGAAATACATTCGGCGGCATGCCCGCCACACCGCCCCTCACCACGTCCCCACCCCTCCCCCACCCCCTCCGCACCCGCCCCTTCCGTCTCCTCTTCACCGGCCGCGCCCTCTCCCTCCTCGGTGACGCCGCCATCCCCGCCGCCCTCACCCTCGCCGTTCTCGCCGCCACCGGTTCCACCGCCGCCCTGGCCCTCGTCCTCGGCTGCGCCATGGTGCCCAAGCTGCTCCTGCTGCCGCTCGGCGGCGTCGTGGGCGACCGCTTCGACGCCCGTACGGTCGCCCTCGGCACCGATCTGGTCCGCTGCGCCACCCAGCTCGTCGTCGGCGTGCAGCTCCTCGGCGGCGCCCCGACGCTCGCCGTCATCGCGGCCGCGGAGGCCGTCGGCGGCGCGGCCGGCGCCTTCGCCATGCCGACCGTCTCCCCCCTGGTCAAGGGCACGGTCCCGGCGGAGTCCCTGCACCGGGCGAACGCCGCCATGGGCGTCGCCGTCAGCGCCACCCGCCTCGGCGGCCCCGCGCTCGCCGGCGCCCTCGTCCTCACCGTCGGTCCCGGTTGGGCGTTCGTGCTGGACGCGGCGACCTTCGCCGTCAGCGCCCTCCTCCTGACGGCCGTCCGCGTCGAGCGCGTGCCGATACCGCGCCGCTCGTTCCGCGCCGACCTGGCGGAGGGCTGGCACGAGGTCCGCTCCCGGGACTGGTACTGGACGAGCCTGGTCGCCCACAGCGCCTGGAACGGCGCCGCCGCCGTCCTGATGACCCTCGGCCCCGCGATCGCCGTCCAGCGGCTCGGCGGCGCGGCGACCTGGGTCGTCCTGCTCCAGACCGGCGCCGTCGGCTTCCTCCTCGGGGCGCTGCTCGCCGACCGCGTCCGCCCCCGCCGCCCGGTCCTCGCCGCCAACCTCGGCCTCGCGACGTACGCCCTGCCGCTGGTCCTGCTCGCCGTGGCCGCCCCCGCGCCGCTGACGATCGCCGCGTACGGCCTCGCGCAGGCGGGCCTCGGCTTCCTCTCCCCCGTCTGGGAGACCGCCGTCCAGCGCGCGGTGCCCACCCACGCCCTGGCCCGCGTCACCTCGTACGACTGGCTGCTCTCCCTCGCCGCCATGCCGCTCGGTTACGCGCTCGCGCCGCTCGCCGCCTCCGCCTGGGGCGCCGGCGTGCCGCTGGTGGCGGCCGCCGTGGCCGTCGGCGGCTGCTGCCTGGCGACGGCGCTCGTGCCCGGCGTCCGCCGCTTCCGCTGAACCGGCCGGCCCTGGCGGCAGGGGGGCGGGGTGTCGATGTCCGGTCACCGCCCGGCTCTTGGCCGGATCGGGCGCGCGGCCCGCGCCGTGCGGCCACTACGGTGGGGGGATGACGACCGGGACGGCCTCGCGCCACACACGGATCGGTGACCCGGTGCTCTCCTGAGCTCCGCGCGGGCCGGCCGGGGCCGCCGTGCCTCCGCGCGGGCCCCGCCTCCGTCGTGTCGATCACGCGCTTCACGTATCGGCCACGACAGGAGACGACCCCTTGCACACGAAGACCCTGGAGATCCCCACCCCCGACGGCCGCGCCGACGCCTTCGCCGCCTTCCCCGGCGGTGGGGGGCGGCACCCGGGGGTGCTGATGTACCCGGACGGTTTCGGCCTCCGGCCCGTCCTGCGGGAGATGGCCCGCGAGCTGGCCGGCCACGGCTACTACGTCCTCGTACCGAACCCCTTCTACCGGCACGGCCCCGCGCCGGTGATCGAACTCCCCGCGTACATCGGCGAGGAGGCCCGGCCCGCGCTGTTCGCACGGCTGATGCCCCTGATCGAGGCGCACACCTCCGCCCGGGTGCTGCGGGACGCGGACGCCTACCTCCGCTTCCTCGCGGCCCGGCCGGAGGTCGCCGGAGGACCGGTCGCGGTGACGGGCTACTGCATCGGCGGCCTCCTGGCGCTGCGGACCGCCGCGGCGCATCCGGACCGGGTGGCCGCCGTCGCCGGTTTCCACGGCCCGGTGGTCGCGGACGAGCCGGGCGGGCTGCCCGGCTTCCTCTCCCGCGTCACCGCCCGGGTCCATCTCGGCCACGCCGCGGGCGATCTGACGCCCGAGGCCCTGGGCGACCTCAACGCGGCGCTGGACGCCGCCGGGGTGGACCACACCTCCGAGATCTATCCCGGGACCGCCCACGGCTTCACCATGGCCGACACCGACGCCTTCGACCCGGCCGGGCTGCGGCGCCACTGGGACCGTCTGCTCCCGCTGCTCGCCGGGGCCCTGGGCCGGCCGTGAGGAACGGAGTGGTCCGGCGTGGCGGTCAGCGCACCGCCGCGGCGGGGGCGCCGACCTCGGTCAGAAAGGCGGTGAGCAGGGCGGCCGTCTCCTCCGGACGCTCCAGGGCGGGGAGGTGACCGGCCCAGTCGAGGCGCTCGTGGCGGGCGGCCGGCAGGAGGCGGGCGAGGTCCTCGGCCAGGGCCCGGAAGTCGGGCACGTCATGGGCGCCGGAGACGACGAGCGCGGGTGCCCCGACACGGGCGAGGTCCTCGGCCGTGACGCCCGCGTCGACGGGGGCGTGCTCCTCCGGCACCGGCAGCTGGACGTCGAAGATGTGCCGCTGCATGGCGCGGACGAGCGCGCGCACCTCGGGGCCGGCGCAGGGGCCGAGCCAGGTGTCGACGTTGAGTTCGACGGCGGCGTCGATGTCGCCGGCGATGAGCAGGTCCCTCTCGCGGGCGCCCCAGGCGCGCAGCTCCTCGCTCGGCTCGTGGCCGGGGGCACCGGAGCAGAGCAGGGCGAGGGCGGAGACCCGCTCCGGGTGGAGGGCGGCGAGCTCCAGGGCGACCTCGCCGCCGAAGGAGGAGCCGACGACGGCGGCGCGGTCGGCGCCGATCTCGTCGAGGAGGGCGCGGACGTCCTCGGCGTGGGTGTGCGGGGCGTCGATGGGGGTGTCGCCGTAGCCGCGCAGGTCGCAGCGGACGACGCGGTGTCCGGCTTCGGCCAGCGCGTGGAACTGTCCGTCCCACATCCGGCGGTCGCAGACCCCGGAGTGCAGCAGGAGGACGGTGGAGGGGCCTTCGCCGGCCAGGTCATGAATGAGCGTCACCCCGTGACCCTAGGGGCGGGCGGAGCGCTTGACCACCCCTTTCTCCACCGCGGTCCCGCCCCGGCGACCCCGGACTTGAACACGTTCAAGAGGAGGTCTACAGTCATGCCTGCCAGCATTTGAACGCGTTCAAGGGAGCGTGGGGCATGGACCTCACTGTCGTCGCGTACATCGTCTACCTGCTGATCAGCGTGGCCCTGACCATCTGGGTCGCCCGCACCCTCAGCCGCAACGGAAGGGTCTTCCTCGCCGACGTGCTGCACGGGAACGAGAAGCTCGCGGAGGCGGTCAACCACCTCCTCGTCGTCGGCTTCTACCTCGTCAACTTCGGCTTCGTCGCGCTCCACCTCAGCCAGGAGGCCGCCGTCCTCGACGCCCGGGCCCTCTTCGAGGCCCTCTCCGTGAAGCTCGGAGTCGTCCTCCTCGTCCTCGGTGTGATGCACCTCGGCAACGTCTACGTCCTCAACAAGATCCGCCGCCGGGGCGTCATGGAACGCGAGCAGGTGCCGCCCGTCGCCCCCCAGGGCTGGACGGCCCCCGGCAGGGGCGGCCCCTGGAACCCGCCCGCCCCGCACGCGCCCCGCGCCTGACCGGAGCCGCGCCATGACGATCCCCGTCACCCGCCCGGTCACCCCGGTCGGCCGGCTCACCGTCCTGTACGACGCCGACTGCCCGCTCTGCGTGCACCTCCGGCACTGGCTGCTGCGCCAGCGGCAGCTCGTCCCGCTCGACCTGGTCCCGGCCGGCTCCGAGCAGGCGCGGCGCATGTTCCCGGCCCTCGACCACACCGCGACCCTCCGGGAGATCACGGTGGTCGGGGACCGGGGGCAGGTCTACCGCGAGTCGGCCGCCTGGATCGTCTGCCTCTGGGCCCTGGCCGAGCACCGCCCGAAGGCCCACTGGCTCGCCACCCCGGCCGGGCAGCCCTTCGCCCGGGCCGCCGTCCTCACCGCCGCCCGGTGGCGGGAGGCCCTCAAGGGACCGGCCGGGAGCGCCGGAGGGCCGGCGCCACGGGAAGCGGACCCCACCCGGAACGCCCCCGCCGGGGACGGCTGCGGAACCGGGCGCTGCGAGGCGCCCGCGCCGCCCGGCTAGGCTCGGCACCGTGAAGGACGCGAAGGAAGAGAAGAAGGCCCCCAAGAGCGAGCAGACCCGCACGCTCATCCTCGAAACCGCGCTCCGGCTGTTCCAGGAGCGCGGCTACGACAAGACGACGATGCGGGCCGTCGCCCAGGAGGCCGGGGTCTCCGTGGGCAACGCCTACTACTACTTCTCCTCCAAGGAACACCTCGTCCAGGGGTTCTACGACCGGATCGCCGAGGAGCACCAGGCGGCCGTGGAACCCCTCCTGAGCGGCCCCGAGAAGGACCTCACCGCACGCATCCGGGGGGTTCTGCTCGGCTGGCTCGACATCGCGGAGCCGTACCACGAGTTCGCGGCCCAGTTCTTCAAGAACGCCGCCGACCCGCAGAGCCCGCTGAGCCCGTTCTCGCCCGAGTCGGAGGGCCCGCGCGAGGCGGCGATCGACGTGCACCGGCGGGTGATCTCCGGCGCCTCCGTCAAGCCGGATCCCGAACTGGCCGAGGCGCTCCCCCGGTTGCTGTGGCTCCAGCAGATGGGCCTGGTGCTGTTCTGGGTGTACGACCGCTCGGAGGGCGCGGCCAACAGCCGGCGCCTGGTCGAACGGCTCGCGCCCGTCACCGCCCGCGCCATCTCGCTCTCCCGCTTCCGCGTACTGCGGCCGCTGGTCAAGGAGACCCACGAACTGCTCTCCGACTTCCTGCCGACGGCGGCCGGCATGGCGGCCTCCGGCAAGCCGAAGCGCACCACGGCGAAACAGCGGGAACAGGCACGCTGAGGCGGGGCCCGGAGGCCCGGGGCGGGTCAGCCCGTCAGATCCACTTCAGCTCCCACAGGCGCCAGATGCCCGTGCCGTCCGACAGGAGCTGGGAACCGGCGACCTCTTCCGTGGAGAGCACGTAGTCCCTCTTCTGCCACAGCGGGACGAGCGGGACCTCGGCGGCGACCTCCGTCTGGATGGCCTTGAAGTCACCGGTCGCCCGGGCCCGGTCGCCGTACTGCTGCGTCGAGGCGATCAGCGCGTCGATCCGCTTGCTGGAGAAGCCGTTGTGCAGGGTGTTCGCCGTGCCGACGAGCGGCGCGGTGAAGCTGTCGGAGTCGGGGAAGTCGGGCAGCCAGCCGACCGTGTAGACGTCGTAGGCGCCCCGCGCGTACGCCTTCTGGAAGCTCTGCCAGTCCGCCTCGACCAGCTTGACCCTGAAGAGGCCGGTCTCCTCCAGCTGCTCCTTTATCGCGGCGGTCTCCTTGTCGTACGGAGTGCCCTCGCGGTAGCCGAAGGTGAACGTCACCGGCGTCTCGACCCCGGCGTCCCGCAGGATCTTCCTCGCCTTGTCCGCGCTGGGCTCGGGGTTGGCGTCGTAGAAGGCGGTGTTGTGGCCGAGGAAGCCCTGCGGAATGAGGGAGTACAGCGGCTCGACCGTGTCCTTGTACGTGCCGGTGGCGAGCTCCGGGCGGTCGATGACGGCGGCGATCGCCTGCCGCACCGCCTTGTCCGCCATCGGGCGGCCGGGCCGGACGTTGAAGTTGAGGTTGCGGGTCTCGGGGCTCTCCGCCTCGGTGACCCGCGTGCCGTCCTTGGTGTCGAGGTCGGAGATGAAGTCCGGCGGCAGCTGTCGGTGCGTCACCTGGACCTGCTTGGCCGTCCAGGCCTCGGCGAGCTGCTCCGAGGTGCGGAAGTAGCGGACGAGGACCGTGCTGCCGGTCTTGGTGAGGGCGCCCCGGTAGGCCTTGTTGGGCTCCAGTCGGGCGGACTCGCCGGGCTTGTACTCCTTGAGGACGTACGGGCCGGAGCCGTCGACCGCGTGGTCCGCCCGCAGCCGGTCGGCCGGGTAGCGCTCGCGGTCGACGATGGCGCCGGCGCCGGTGGCCACCTTCAGCGGGAAGGTGGCGTCCCGGCCGCTCAGGTGGAAGGTGACGGTGCGGCCCTCGGCCACGATGGTCCGCAGTGTCGGGAACAGCGGCTTCGGGCCGACGTCGGCCTTGATCCGGAGCATCCGCTCGAAGGAGTACTTGACGTCCTCGGCGGTCACCTTGCGCCCGCTGGAGAAGGTCAGGTCGTCGCGGAGCGTGCAGCGGTACGTGGTGAGCCGCGAGCCCACGAAGGCGCAGCTCTCTGCGGCGTCCGGGACGGGCGTCGGGATGCCCGGCTTGAAGGTCAGCAGGGACTGGAAGACGTTGCTGTACATCGCCCAGGAACCGGCGTCGTAGGCGCCGGCCGGGTCGAGCGAGGTCACTTCGTCCGTCGTACCGACGGAGATGGCGTCCGTCCGCGCTTCGTCGGACGGGAGGAGTTGCCAGCCACCCACCCCGGCGGCCACCAGAACTCCACACGTGATGAGGATCCGCAGACGGACCGTCGACCGCATTGCCGTGCTTCCTTTTTCTTCGACCCACCCCAAACGCGGCGGCCCCCCGGCACGCCGCAATGGCGTCACCCAATCACACGCTTTTCACAAGTGGAAGAGGAAAGCTTCACAGTCCGTGGATACGTCCGGGATGGGCGGATTCGGGCCGATGAGCAGCACGTCAAGGGTCCTGAACGAGGAGTGACCGGTACCGCTTCGGCCTCCCCCTCGTCCGCTTCAGGCCTGTTTCGAGGCGATTTCGACGATCGTGATGTCGGACGGCGCGCCGACCCGGACCGGCGGCCCCCAGGCACCGGCGCCCCGCGAGACGTACAGCTGGGTGTCGCCGTAGCGCTCCAGGCCGGCGACGGTCGGGTTGGCGAGCTCGGCCAGATAGTTGCCGGGCCACAGCTGTCCGCCGTGCGTGTGGCCCGAGAGCTGGAGGTCCACGCCGTGGCGTACGGCGTCGTGCACGACGATCGGCTGATGGGCGAGGAGCACGGCGGCCCGTGCCCGGTCGCGGTCGCCGAGGGCCCGTACGAAGTCGGGGCCGCGGCCCTCGCTCTCGCCGGCCACGTCGTCGACGCCGGCCAGGTCGAAGCCGGCGGCGATCTCCACGCGCTCGTTGCGCAGCGGGCGCAGGCCGAGGTCGCGGACGTGGTCGACCCAGGCGTCGGCGCCGGAGAAGTACTCGTGGTTGCCGGTCACGAAGAAGGAGCCGTGCCGGGCGCGGAGCCGGGCGAGCGGTTCGGCGGCGGAGCCGAGGTTCTCCACGGTGCCGTCCACGAGGTCACCGACGACGGCGATCAGGTCGGGCTGGGTGGCGTTGACGGCGTCCACGATGCGCTGGGTGTGGGCGCGGCCGAGGATCGGGCCGAGGTGGACGTCGGAGACGACGGCGATCCGGTACCCGTGCGCGGCGCGCGGCACCTTGGCGAGCGGCACGGTGACGCGCTTGACCCGGGGCCCGCGCAGTACGCCGTAGGTGCCGTACCCGACCGTCCCCGCGGCCACGGCGGCGGCGGCCCCGCCGACCACCCGCGACACGAACAGCCGCCGGGACACCTCGGCCGCGTCCTGCCCCGGCCCGGCCGGCCCGGCCGGCGCCTCGGGCTCCGCCGGCTCCGGCCCGGGCGCGTGTGCCGGTACGAGGGCGGGCTCCGGCTCCGGTACGGCTCGGGGCGCGGCGGCGGCCCGGCGCGCGAGCCAGGCGCGCAGCACCGGCCGCACGGCCTCGCCGACGGCCAGGGCGAGGACCACGTACAGCAGCAGGGCGAGCCACAGGAAGCCCGGCCAGGCGACGGCCCGCTGCACCCAGAAGGGCGCACCCGCCCGCGCCGACACCAGCGCCCCGAGCGACAGCAGCGGCAGTACGACGACGAGGACCGTCCCGATCCGCCGTACCACCCCGCCGGGCGCCGTGATGTCCCGGACGAGACGCCGCCACACGTACCCGTGCACCGCCCCGAGCAGCGCCAGGACCACGATCAGGACCAGCACGAAGAGACCCATGCCCGAACCCCCCTCTCCCCCGGCCCGCTACCGGCCGCTCGCGGACGGCGCCCCGCCCTCACGCCGCGCGGCGCGCACCCCACGCAACCCGATCACTCCGATCACCGTCCCCAAGACAAAGGACGTCACGGCGAGCAGCAGGTGAACCCAGAAGTAGGCCGTCGGCTCGCCCGCGTCGTCGAAGGCGAGACCGCTCCCGTCCTTCCAGAGGTTCTTCGCGAAGGTCACCCAGATCACCCAAGACCAGACCCCGAACGCGAGCAGGAACCAGGAGACGCGGCGACTGAGCTTCATGGGGTGCCCTTCGGAATGGGGTGACCGTGCCCTGCCAGTATCGAACGGACCTGCCGCGATCTTGCGGTCGGGTCTCCGTACGTCAGCGGTGAGCTGCCTGTCTTTCGTCAAGCGTTCGAGTGCCCAACCCCTTGCGGCGACTCTCGGACGAGCCGAGAGCGGCCGGTTTCTCTTCGTCGTCTTCGTGGTCCTCATCCGTCTCAGGGTGCCGCCAGTGGAGCGTCACTCGTTCCTCGATCGCGATGTACTTGCGGGTCTCCGGGTCCCGGCCCGGGCCGATGGAGACGCCGGAGAGGAAGAGGTCCAGGAACGCGCGTCGCTCGAACACGTCCCACGCCGCCCAAAGGGAGCCGGCACCCAAGGGATCCTCGCCCGGCTCGAACCAGTCCGAGGGCACCTGGATCGCTGCCGTGGTCTTCTCGTCCAGTTCTTCCAGCCTGGCCGTGCACTGGTCCTCGAAAGTCCGGTACTGCGTCATCGTCGCGCGCCACACGGCCAGCTCGTCCCGCCCCCGGTAGAGCCCCGCCTTGCGGTCGGCCTGAAGTTCGGCGATGGAGTTCCGGACGTGTTCAAGGTGCGCCGCCGTCTCGTTTCGCTCCTCCCGGACTCCGGACAGATCGCGCTGAAGCGCGAATCGGAGTGCCGCCTCCGCCAGCCATTCCCTGTCCTCGCGGTCGTCGACGTCGGCAGCGGCAAGACGTGCCCAGACGCGCCGGGCCACGTAGTCGTCGGCATCCTTGCGCTTGATGCTCAACCCGCCGTGGCCCTTGGGATTGGCGCACATGTAGTAGTCCTGCCCGCCGTTGTTCCTGCTCTGCCCCACTGACCCCGTGCAGATTCCACAGGTGGTGAAGCGCCACCCGCTCAGAAGTGTGGGTGTGGCCTCTCCGCCGGGCTGCCGGTCGGTCTTGTTGCGCTTGCTGCGCTGCTCCTGGAGTTCCAACCACTTGGCTCCCGGGACGACGCCCCGGTGGGGCGTCAGGGGCGCCCCACCCTCATCCCGGGCGATCACGTTCACGTACGCCTTGCCGCGCTTCACGCGCTCGCTGGCGAAGCCGCCGATGGCGGGATGGGAGAGGATCCAGCGCACTGTCTGCGCACGCCACCGGATCGGGCGGTCCTCCTTCGACACGCGGCGCTTCTTGATGGACTCCATCCGCTTCCCGGTGGCACGCCGCTCGGCCTCGCCGGGCGCCGGCACCTCCTCCGACTCCAGCGTCGTCGCGATCTTGTTGTCGGAGATTCCGGCGAACGACATCTCCACCATGCGCTCGACGATCGCGACGTGATCCGGGTTGTTCTCGTCCGGCTCCAGGACGGAGACGGCGAGATTGCCGATCTTCTCGCGCACGGCCCGCATGCCGTACGGGGCGGAGCTGGAGTGCCGGCCGCCGACCGCCCTGATCTCGTCCTTGGCCCCGCGCAGCCGCTCCGCCTTGATGTCGCTGTCCTGCTTCGCGAGGGCTGCGATGAGCGCGAAGATCGCGACCCCGATCGCGTTCGACGTGTCGAGGAACGGTTCGAGGACCGAGACGAAGCGGACTCCGTACTTCTTCAACTCACTGTCGATCTCCAGGGCGTCGTGTGCGCCCTTACGGGTCAGCCGGGACAGCTCATTGACCACCACCACGTCCACCTCACCCGCCCGCACCGCGGACATCAGGTCTGCGAAAGCCGGGCGCATGGTGTGGGGATCCCAACCCGACCTACCGACGTCTTTGAACGTGTGAACGACCTCCCACCCCCGGCTCGCCGCCAGCGCCTCGCCGGCTGCCACCTGGGCTTCCGGCGACGCCTCGGAGGAATCGGGGCGCGCCTTGGACTGCCGGGCATAGACGGCCACCCGCACCGTGTCCAGCCGCTCGGCTCCCACGGGCGAAACGAAGGGGGTCAAGGCCTCTCACCTGCTCTTCTCCGTCATTGCAGCTCTCATGGTTAGTTACATCGAGAAAGTGATCCAGATGAACCAGCTCCACACCCCGAACGCGAGCAGGAACCAGGAGACGTGGAAGCTGAGCTTCATGTTCTCGGTATCACCGCCCGCCCCGCCCGCCCCGCGTCCGGGTGGAGGAGGGTGGGGGAAGCGGCCCGCGCGGTTCGGATCGGTGGTCCGGGGCGGTACGTTCTCGATCGTGTCTGCATCGAAAAAGTTCGTCTGGGTGGCCGGCGCCGCCCTGCTGCTGCCCCTCGTCACCGCCCCGGCCGCCCACGCGGACGGGAAGCCCGGCAAGGACGAGAAGGACAAGCAGCCCAAGCCGCCCGCCGCGATGTCCACGGTCGGCGGTGAGCTGCTCGGGAAGCCGGGGACGCAGGTGCGGCTGGGGGCCGGGGCGCCGGTGCTGCCGAAGGAGTTGTCGGGGCGGTCGTGGATCGTGGCGGACGCGGAGAACGGGCAGGTGCTCGCCGCGCACAACGCCCACTGGCGGCTGGCGCCGGCGTCCACCCTGAAGATGCTGTTCGCGGACACGCTGCTGCCGAAGATCCCGAAGAGCCGGACCCATCTGGTGACCAGCACGGAGCTGTCCGGTGTCGGCGCCGGTTCCAGCCTGGTCGGGCTGAAGGAGAAGCAGAACTACTCGGTGCACGACCTGTGGCTGGGCGTGTTCCTGCGCTCGGGGAACGACGCCGTGCACGTCCTCGCCGAGATGAACGGCGGGGTGCGCAAGACCGTGGCGGAGATGAACGCCCGCGCGGTCGAGCTCCAGGCCCTCGACACGCAGGTCGTCACCCCGGACGGCTACGACGCCCACGGGCAGGTGTCGTCCGCGTACGACCTGACCCTCATCGCGCGCAGCGGCATGCAGAACGCGGACTTCCGCGCGTACGCGGCGACGCCCCGGGCGGCGTTCCCCGGTGAGCAGAAGCCGGGCAAGAAGCGCGAGTCCTTCGAGATCCAGAACACCAACCGGCTGCTGACCGGTGACTTCGGCGTCGCGCCGTACCAGGGCATCGCGGGGGTCAAGAACGGCAGCACCACGCACGCGGGCGCCACGTTCACCGGGGTCGCCGAGCGCAACGGCCGGGTGCTGCTCGTCACCGTCATGAACCCCTCGTCCAAGGAGCAGCACGCGGTCTACAAGGAGGCCGCGCGACTGCTCGACTGGGGCTTCGCGGCGGCGGGCAAGGTGCGGCCGGTGGGTGAGCTGGTGCCGCCGCTGTCGGCGCGTACCGGCGACACGAGGGAGGTGACGGCGGCGCCCGGCGAGGACGTCCCGGCGGCGAAGCCCGCCGTCGCCGCCGCGACGGAGGGCAGGACGGGCGGGGCGGGAATCGCGCTCGCGGTGGCGGGCGGGGTGCTCATGCTGATCGCCGGGGCCGTCTTCCTGGTCAATCGCCGCTGGCCGACGGCGGCTTCGGGGGCGCGGCGCCGTCCCCGGACGGCTCCTCCCGGTCCGGATGTGAATCCGTAGCGGTGGCGCGCGTGTCCGCGGCCGTCCAGGCCGCGCAGAACAGCAGGAGTTTCGCGGTGAAGTTCATCCAGAGCATCAGGGCGACCGGGACACCGAAGGCCCCGTACATGGACTTCGCCGCGACCCCCCTCATGTAGCCGCCGAGCAGCAGCTTCAGGAGTTCGAAGCCGACGGCGCCGATGAGCGCGGCGACGACGAGGTCACGGCGGTCGGGCTCCACGCCGGGCAGCAGGGTCAGGACGTAGAGCAGGATCAGGAAGTTCGCGACCACGGCGACGAGCACGGCGGCGGTGTGCAGGAGGACGCCACCGGCGCCGCCCTCGGGGACGCCGAGCCGGTCCGCGGTCCAGCCGACGGCGGCGGAGCCGAGCCAGGAGGCGGCGAGCGAGCCGAGGACGACGCCGCCGAGGCCGAGGAGGGTGACCGTGTCCTTGCCCTTGCGGACGATCGGGTTGCCCTCGTCGACGTCGTCGAGGCCCCAGACGGCGCGCAGGCAGTCCCGCATGGAGCCGATCCAGCCGATGCCGGTGAAGAGGAGGAGGGCACCGGCGACGATGCCGACGGTGCCGGCGTTGGCGACGAGCGCCTCGATGTCGAGCTGGTCGGAGATGCCGGGGACCTGCTCGGCGATCTTCCGCTGGATGCGGTCGAGCTGGTCGTCGGTGAGGAGCGAGGCGCCGATCGCGGCGCCGACGGTGATCAGCGGGAAGAGGGCGAGGAAGGAGAGGAAGGTGATCGCGGCGGCCAGCCGCGTCCAGTGGGCCCGGTCGAGGGTCTCGTACGAGCGCCAGGCGTGGGTCCGCATGAGGCGGGTGATCCAGGGGCCGATGACGGGGAGTCCGGTCAGCCAGTCCATGTCGTACGCGCGCTCCTCGTTCCGTCGGTGGGACGACGGTACGAGACTTCCCCGCCACCGCTCACGGACCCGGACCGGCGTGGCTGCGGCGGGGGCCGTGGGGTGGGTCACGGCGGCCCGGCCGACATCCCGCCCACCCGGGGTGCAATACCGGCATAAGTGAGAGATCCGGCTATACGGTCACCTCCATGGCTGTGGAGACCCGCGTCCTGGACGACGACTGCGTACCGATCAGCGGGTGGGCCCGCACCTCCCCCACCCTCGCGCGCGTGCGGCGGCCCCGCGGCTCGGCCGAGGTGGCGGACGCCCTGCGCGCCGGGGATCCGTGCGGCGCGCTCGCCCGGGGGCTCGGCCGGGCGTACGGCGACGCCGCCCAGAACGCGGGCGGCACCGTCCTGGACATGACCGGCCTCACCCGGATCCTCGCCTTCGACCCCGCCGCCGGGCTCGTCGTGTGCGAGGCCGGGGTCAGCCTGCACCGGCTGATGACGGCCCTCCTGCCACGCGGTTTCTTCCTGCCCGTCACCCCGGCCACCCGGTACGTCACCGCCGGCGGGGCCGTCGCCACCGACGTCCACGGCGCCAACCATCCGGGGGCGGGGTCCTTCGCCCGGCACGTCGTCGCGCTCGACCTGCTCACGCCCGACGGGGAGGTCCGGACGGCGGTGCCCGGCACGCCCCTCTTCGACGCGACCACCGGGGGCCTCGGGCTGACCGGGATCGTCCTCACGGTCACCCTGCGCCTCCTCCGCGTCGAGACCTCGCTGCTGAGCGTGGACACCGAGCGCGTCCGCGACCTGGACGAACTGATGGCCCGGCTCGCCGGACCGCCGGCACGCCGGGACGCCGACGGCGCCCCGCCCCCGTACGAGATCGCCCGCATCGACCCGCTCGCCCGGGGCGCCGCCACGGGCCGGTCCGTCCTGGTCCGCGCCCGGCACGCCCCGTACGAGGCGCTGCCCCGCCGGCACCGGGCCCGCCGCGCCCCCCTCGCCTTCCGGCCCGTACGGCTGCCCGCGCCGCCGCCGTACGTCCCCGGCGGCCTGCTCGGCCGGACGGCCCTGGGGCTCGTGGGCGAATTCCGGCACCGCGCCGGGCCCCGCCGCTCCACCGGCCGCCTCCGGCCGCTGTCCGCCGTCCTGCACCCGTTCGACGCGCTGCCGCACGGGAACCGGCTGCACGGGCCCGAGGGCTTCGTCCCGTACCGCTGCGCCGTCCCGTACGGGCAGGAGGAGACCCTGTGCCGGATCGTGCGGCGGATCGCGGCCCGCCGGTTCCCCGCGCTCCCGGCCGTCCTGACCCGGTTCGGGGAGGCCGGGCCCGGCTGGCTCTCCTACCCGCTGCCGGGCTGGTCGCTGGGGCTGGACCTGCCGACCGGCCTCCCGGGGCTCGCGGCCTTCCTCGACGCGCTCGACGAGGAGGTCCTCGGCGCGGGCGGCCGGGTGCAGCTCGCCGCCGACTCGCGGGTACGGCCGGAGGCGGTGGCGGCCATGTACCCGCGGCTCGCCGACTTCCGCGCCCTGCGCGCCACGCTCGATCCCGGGTCCGTCCTCCGCTCCGACCTGTCCCGCCGTCTCGCCCTCTAGGAGTTCACCGTGAAGGACGCCTTCGGCGCTCCGCAGTCCCTGCTCGTGCTCGGCGGCACGTCCGCGATCGGGCTCGCGACGGCCCGGCGGCTGATCGCCCGCAGGACCCGTACGGTCCTGCTCGCGGGCCGCCCCTCGCCCGCGCTGTCGGCGGCGGCCGCTTCGCTGCGGCCGCTGGGCGCGGAGGTGCGGACCGTGCCGTTCGACGCGCTCGACACCGCCTCGCACGAGGAGCGGCTGGGGGCGGTCTTCGCGGCGGGGGACGTGGACCTGGTGCTGCTGGCCTTCGGGGTCCTCGGTGACCAGGCGCGGGACGAGTCCGATCCGGGGGCCGCGGTGCGGGTGGCGCAGACGAACTACACGGGCGCCGTGTCGGCCGGCCTGGTGTGCGCGGGCGCGCTGCAGGCGCAGGGGCACGGTTCGCTGGTGGTGCTGTCCTCGGTGGCGGCGGAACGGGCGCGCCGGGCCGATTTCATCTACGGCTCGTCGAAGGCGGGGCTCGACGTGTTCGCGCAGGGGCTGGGGGACGCGCTGTACGGGACGGGGGTGCACGTGATGGTGGTGCGGCCGGGGCCCGTGCGGCGGGGCGGGCGGCCGGCGGAGCCGTTCGCGACCACGCCGGAGGCGGTCGCGGGGGCGATCGAGCTGGGTCTGCGGCGGCGCTCGGAGACGGTGTGGGTGCCGGGGGCGCTGCGGATGGTGGGCTCGGCGCTGCGGCACGTGCCGCGGCCGCTGTTCCGGCGCCTGCCGGTGTGAGGGGCGCGGCCTAGGTGTGGGTGGGCGCCGGGGAGTCGAGCGGGCTGCCGCCCTGGGCCGGGACGGCGGGGGCGGGGCGGCCGTTGCCGAACTCGTAGTCGTGCAGCTTGCGCCACACGCCGTCCGTGCCCTGCTCGTACAGGGCGAAGGAACGGCAGGTCCAGGCGGCCTCGTACCCGGCGAGCTCCTCGTACGCCCGGTCCATCCCCGCCTCGGAGATGCCGTGGGCGACGGTGACGTGCGGGTGGTACGGGAACTGGAGCTCGCGGACGAGCGGCCCGGTCTCGTCCCGGATCAGCTGCTGGAGCTGGTCGCAGGCGCCGGCGCCCTCGACGAGCCGGACGAAGACGACCGGGGAGAGCGGGCGGAAGGTGCCGGTGCCCCCGAGGCGCACGGTGAACGGCCGGCAGCCGGCGGCGACGCCCGCGAGGTGCGCCCCGATCTCCGGCAGCCGGTCCTGCGTGACCTCCGTGGGCGGGACGAGCGTGACGTGGGTGGGGATGGCGTGCGCGGCGGGATCCCCGAAGCCCGCGCGCCGCTCCTGGAGCAGGCTGCCGTAGGGCTCCGGGACCGCGATCGAAACGCCGAGCGTTACGGTCCCCACGTCGTTCTCCTCCGTCATCCGTCGCGTCGTGTGCGGTGGTGGTGCCGCCGCCAGTGTGCGGCCTCCACCACCCTTGTGGCCAGGGTCCCCGGACTCAGTGCTTGGCGGGCAGGAAGCCCAGCCGGTCGTAGGCCTGGGCCAGCGTCTCCGCGGCGACGGCGCGCGCCTTCTCCGCGCCCTTGGCCAGGACCGAGTCCAGCGTCTCGGGGTCGTCCAGGTATTCCTGGGTGCGGGACCGGAAGGGCGTGACGAAGTCCACCATCACCTCGGCGAGGTCGGTCTTCAGCGCGCCGTACATCTTGCCCTCGTAGCTCTTCTCCAGGTCGGCGATCGACGTCCCGGTGAGGGTGGACATGATGCCGAGGAGGTTGGAGACGCCGGCCTTGTTCTCCGGGTCGAAGCGGATGACCGTGTCGGTGTCGGTGACGGCGCTCTTGACCTTCTTCGCGGTGACCTTCGGGTCGTCCAGGAGGTTGATGAGGCCCTTGGGCGTGGAGGCCGACTTGCTCATCTTGACCGCCGGGTCCTGGAGGTCGTAGATCTTCGCCGTCTCCTTGAGGATGTACGGCCGCGGGATCGTGAAGGTCTCGCCGAAGCGGCCGTTGAAGCGCTCGGCGAGGTCGCGGGTGAGCTCGATGTGCTGGCGCTGGTCCTCGCCGACCGGGACCTGGTGGGCCTGGTAGAGGAGGATGTCCGCGACCTGGAGGATCGGGTAGGTGAAGAGGCCGACGGTGGCGCGGTCGGCGCCCTGCTTGGCGGACTTGTCCTTGAACTGGGTCATGCGGGAGGCCTCGCCGAAGCCGGTGAGGCAGTTCATGACCCAGCCGAGCTGGGCGTGCTCGGGGACGTGGCTCTGGACGAAGAGGGTGCAGCGCTCCGGGTCGAGGCCGGCGGCGAGGAGCTGGGCGACGGCGAGCCGGGTGTTGGCGCGGAGCTCGGCGGGGTCCTGCGGAACCGTGATCGCGTGGAGGTCGACGACCATGTAGAAGGCGTCGTGGGTCTCCTGGAGGGCGACCCACTGGCGGACGGCGCCGAGGTAGTTGCCGAGGTGGAACGAGCCTGCGGTGGGCTGGATTCCGGAGAGCACACGGGGACTGTCAGAGGCCATGCACATCATTCTCTCAGGTGTGGGACCCGGTCCCGTTCGGCCGGTGCGGTGCGGCCTGTCATCCCGGCGGCGACGGCGCGGGATGAGACGAGGAACACAGTCCGGGAACGGGCGCGTACGGCTCCCTCGGCGCCGTACGCCCGTGCGCCGGCGGCGACGCGTGTTCGCCGGGGAGCGGGCGCGCCGTCACCGGAGGTTTCTTCGTCCGGCGCGCGACCGACGATATGAAGGGGGCCACACCATTCCCCGTGCCGCAGGACGAACGGAGATCCCGTGTCGAGGACGCAGAACGCGATCGCTTCCGCGGAGGCGCACAGCGCTCACAACTACCACCCCCTTCCGGTCGTCGTCGCCTCGGCGGACGGCGCCTGGATGACCGATGTCGAGGGCCGCCGCTACCTCGACATGCTCGCCGGTTACTCGGCGCTGAACTTCGGGCACGGCAACCCCCGGCTGATCGGGGCGGCGAAGGCGCAGCTGGACCGGGTGACGCTCACCTCGCGGGCCTTCCACCACGACCGGTTCGCGGAGTTCTGCGCGAGCCTGGCCGAGCTGTGCGGCAAGGAGGCGGTGCTGCCGATGAACACGGGCGCGGAGGCGGTCGAGACGGCCGTGAAGACCGCGCGCAAGTGGGGGTACGAGGTGAAGGGCGTGCCGGACGGGCACGCGAAGATCGTCGTGGCGGCGAACAACTTCCACGGCCGGACGACGACGATCGTCAGCTTCTCGACGGACCACGAGGCACGGGACCACTTCGGCCCGTACACGCCGGGCTTCGAGATCGTGCCGTACGGGGACCTGACGGCGCTGGAGGCGGCGGTCACCGAGAACACGGTGGCGGTGCTCCTGGAGCCGATCCAGGGCGAGGCCGGGGTGCTGGTGCCGCCGGCGGGCTATCTGCGCGGGGTGCGCGAGCTGACCGCGCGGCGGAACGTGCTGTTCATGGCGGACGAGATCCAGTCGGGTCTGGGCCGCACCGGGAGGACGTTCGCCTGCGAGCACGAGGGCGTGGTGCCGGACGTGTACATCCTGGGGAAGGCGCTGGGCGGCGGTGTGGTGCCGGTGTCGGCGGTGGTCGCGGACCGTTCGGTGCTGGGCGTGTTCCGGCCGGGTGAGCACGGGTCGACCTTCGGCGGGAACCCGCTGGCCTGCGCGGTGGCCCTGGAGGTGATCGCCCTGCTGCGGACGGGCGAGTACCAGGAGCGGGCGGCCGAGCTGGGCGAGCACCTCCACGCGGAGCTGGGGCTGCTCGTGGGCGGTGGCGCCGTCCAGGCGGTGCGCGGGCGGGGTCTGTGGGCCGGGGTGGACGTCGTGCCGTCCCGGGGCACGGGCCGGGAGATCTCCGAGCGGCTGAGGGAGCGGGGCGTGCTCGTGAAGGACACGCACGGTTCGACGATCCGTCTCGCGCCCCCGCTGGTGATCTCGAAGGAGGACCTGGACTGGGGCCTGGAGCAGCTGCGCGCGGTGCTGGCCGGCGGTTCGTGACCGTACCCGGCCGCTCCTGACCGCTTCTGACCGTTCGCGAACGGCCTGGGCGGGGAGCGGCCGGTTTCCGTCCGCCCCCCGTCAGAGGATGACGTGCGGCAGGAAGCGGGCGTACTCGTCGGTGACGAGCCCCGCCGACTCGCGGATGCCGAGTCCCGCCGCCTCGTTCTCGACCACCCACGCGCCGAGCACCACCCGGTTGCCGTCGAAGTCGGGCAGCGGGGCCAGCTCCTGGTAGCAGCACGGCTCGTCGCGTACGACGGGCTCGGCGCCGGCCTCGTGCAGGGTGACGCCCGCGCCCTCACGGCCGAGGAGCGGCTTGGCGGCCCAGCCGGTGGTCGCGGCGAGCTCGCGCGGACCGTCGAGGTAGGCGGCCAGCAGGTTCGGGTGGCCCGGGTTGAGCTCCCACAGGATCGCGAGGAGCGCCTTGTTGGAGAGGAGCATCTTCCACGCGGGCTCGATCCAGCAGGTGGTGCCGGTGCCGCCGCCGTTGTCGAGGGTGTCGAGGACGTACGGGCCGAAGCGGTCGGTGGTCAGCCACTCCCACGGGTAGAGCTTGAAGCAGCTGCGGATGAACCGCAGCCGGTCGTCCACGAAGCGGCGGGAGAGCCGGTCCCAGCCGATCCGCTCGACGGAGAGCGCCTCGGTGGCGAGCCCGGCCTGCTGGGCGGTCTCGCGCAGGTACGCGACCGTCATCAGGTCCTCGCCGAGCTCGTCGCCGTCGGAGTGGGCGAAGTGCACGGGGCCGGGCGGCAGCAGGTGCGCCTGCCGCTTCCAGGCGTCGACGAGCCGCTCGTGGAGCGAGTTCCACTGGTCGGCGCCGGGGAACCGCTCCTCCATCCAGAACCACTGCGGGCTGGCCGCCTCCACCAGGGAGGTGGGGGTGTCGGCGTTGTACTCCAGCATTTTCGCCGGGCCGCCCCTGCCGTCGTAGCGCAGGTCGAACCGGCCGTACAGGGACGGCAGTTCGGACCGGCGGCGCCAGGACTCGGCGACGCGGGACGCGACCCGGGGATCGGTGATGCCGAGCTCGGCGAAACGGTCCTTCTCGACGATGTGCGCCGCCGCCTCCAGGCAGAGCGCGTGCAGTTCCTCGACGACCTCCTCCAGCGCCTCCACCTCGGGCAGGGAGAAGCTGTAGTAGGCGCTCTCGTCCCAGTAGGGGCGCAGCGAACCGTCCGGGTAGCGGGTCAGGGGGTAGACGACCCCCTGCTCCTCCACGATCCGCTGCCAGTCGGGCCGGGGGTCGATGGTGTGCCGTTCCATGGGCCGGGCCCTCCTCAGCCGCCGCCGGAGCCCGAGCAGCCGAAACCGCCGGTGTCGACGGCCTTCTTGTCGAAGCTGCCCCCGCTCACGGTGCGGTCGCGGACGGAGCCGCCGTAGTAGTACTGGCCGCGGGCGGTGCTGCCGTCGCCGTCCTTGCCGCTCCGGCACTCGTACGAGGGCAGTTCCTCGCGCGTCAGCGGGTCCACGCACCGCCGGTCCGGTTCGGAACCGCACGCGGTGATCGTCGCCGCGAGCACACCCATCCCGCCGAGCACCACCGTGCTCGACCTCAGCCTCCGCATGTCCGTCGCCCTCCCCTTCGCGGTCGCGACCGTCGCGACCGCACAGTGTAGGCCGGTGCTTTCCGGCCGCACGCCACGGAGTCGCTCCGTCCCGAACGGCATGGTTCGGTCCGGGCGGGTGGGGTCGGGCGTTTGGCGTTCTACGCGGCTTCCACTTCTGCCATCAGAAGCCGCAGAGTGAGCGAGTGCTTGTCGGGCGGTAGGGCATCGAGTGCCGCGCGGGCATACGCGACACCGCCGGTCCGATCGCCCGACCGAGCGAGCATCAGCCTCCGGTGCATCTCCAGGTGCGTGGCGAACCGGGGCAGCGACTCGGGAAGCTCTCGGCGGGCCGCTTCTTGCGCTTCCACGGCTGTACCTTCGTCTCCCAGACGAGCCGCGAGAAGGGAGACGAAAACGTTCATGCGCCACCACGGAACGGCGTAGTCCGAAGTCTGCTCATGCGAACCCGCGGCGTCGAAGATGCGCCGTCCCTCATCCATGAGACGCCGGGCGGTCGCGTGGTCTCCGCGCAACACCGCCGCATGTGCCTTGCCCATCACAGCGTTCAAGAGCCCGAGCGACGGCTTGTCACTGATCGCCATGGCCTGATCGGCGAAGAGGTCCGCCACGCCAAGGGACGCCCCCTCGTACCCCAGTGCAATGGCGGCGCGGCCGCGTACCCACACGCGCGTCCGATCGTCACCGGATCGGTCAGCCGCTTCGGCCGCAAGCCTGTACCAGTTCACCGCCCGGCTTCCGTCCGCGCCCGGAAACGTCTTCGCATAGAGCGTCATCAACCGAGAGCCCACGGACCAGAGCTGCGGTCGTTCGAGCTGCTGTTGCACGACGACCAGTTCGCCCGACACTCGGCGCTGGATGTCAGCCGCACCCGTACTCATGTACTCGGTGCCGTAGGTCGCCAGCTTGCCCTCCCAGTCCTCGACTGTCGGCCCACCGCGCAATCGGGCACCGAAGCCGGCGGCCAACAAGTCTGACGCGACGATGGGGGCTATGGCCGTGGCGGCGACATCGGACAGAAACGTACGACGCTTCATTTCGCTCTCAAGGACAGCTAGGGGCACGTCAAGGACGGCGGACAGACACCGAAGGTAGAACTTGCCCGGCTCCACCTTCGAACGCTCCCAGCGGCTCACGTACTCCCGATCGATGTTCGTTCCGAACGTCTCGTTCAGCTCATCCGCGAGTCGTCCTTGCGACCACCCTCGGGCCTTCCGCAGATCTCTGATCAAGGCCCCAACGCTCATGGCCCCATCTTGCCCACAGTTCTGCCACCAGGGCGTCAAAGCTGGTCGGTTGGCGCGCACTTGCCCCTAGCCATGCCCCTACCTGTCCGGCATCCCTCCCAGGACGATGTGACTGTTGGTAATGAGCGCGATACGGAGAGGAGCGGTCGTGCCCGAACACCACGCTCGCCCGAGCCCGGGGCCGGCGACGGTCCCCGAACTCGGAACGTTCATGGCGCATGACACCCGTGCGGGGCCCCGGCTCGGCAGGGTGGCCGCATGGGACGGCGAGCTGGTCCACCTCGCGCCCCCCGGTGGTGGTACCACGTGGACGGCTGCGCCGGACGAGCTGCGCCGACCGACCGAGGAGGAGCACGCCCGTATCCGCGTCCTGACCACGCGGGTATCGGCGGCGAAACGGTGACCGGCTCGGCTCCGCTGCCCGTCCTGGTGGCGGGACGCGACTAAGAGAGACCGGCGTCCCGCCGGGTCTCCGAACTGAACACCCCGGGCGCACCGTGTCCGACCTACGCCGAGGCGTCCGGGGGCAGCACGCCCGCCCGGTGGTCCCTCCGTGGGGACGGAAGACCGCCGGGCGGGTTCCGCGGAAGTCCACGACCGACAAGAGGAGAACAGCATGGGATGGGGAACGGGCACGGGCGGCAGCGGGCAGCACTCCGGGGGCAAGGACCCGGGCACGTCCAAGCCGTCGTCCGACACTGCCAAGCCGAAGGACCCGCCGAAGCACAAGAAGGACTAGTGCCGTGACGACAACGGACCTCGCCGCGTCCGAGCGCATCGCCCTCCGCGATCTGCTCGGCGCGGTGAACGACGAGATGGGCTCGCCCATGGCGTCCGAATGGGAGCGCGCGGCATGGGCCGTGCCCCGCTCCGCGTTCGTCCCCGAGCGCATCTACCTGGGTGACGGGCTGGAGCCGTGCGACCGCGCCGGCGCCCCGGAAACGTGGCTGCGGGCGGTCTACGCGAACGACTCCGTGGTGACGCAGATCAACGACGGCGAGGACCCCGGGGGCGGGGAACGGTGGGCGTCTTCGTCCGCGAGCGCCCCGGGCATCGTGTTCCGGATGCTGCACATGCTCGACGTGCGCGACGGACACAGGGTCCTGGAGATCGGCACCGGAACCGGGTGGAACGCGGGTCTGCTGGCCCAGGTCGCCGGCCCGGGGAACGTGACGACCGTGGAAGTCGACCCCGCGCTGGCGTCCGAAGCGCGGGAACGGTTCCGTAAGAAGGACATGCCCACGGACGTGATCACCGGGGACGGTGCCGAGGGGTACGCGGAGCACGGGCCGTACGACCGGCTCGTGGCGACGTGCTCCGTTCGGTCCGTCCCGCGCCCGTGGGTCGACCAGGTGAAGCCCGGGGGTGTCATCCTCACACCGTGGGAGAGCCCGTGGGTCTGCTACGGACTGCTGCGCATGACCGTGGACGACAACGGAACCGCGTCGGGCCCGTTCTCGCCGCATTCCGCGTTCATGCTCATGCGGAACCAGCGCACAGACCTGCGGATCTTCCGGGACGTGGTGCGCGACGACCACCAGCCGGACGAGTCGAGCACCGCCCTTCCGCCGTGGCGGGTGGCCGGTGACGACCTGGCCGCGCAGTTCGCCATGGGGCTACAGCTCCGTGACGTGTGGTGGACGTGGCACGACAACCCCGGCGTGGAAGGGGTCGCGTCCCGGCTGTGGGTCGCGACCACGGACGCCACGTCGTGGGCCGCCGTGGACTGGGACGGGAAGTCGGACGACCGGTTCACGGTGTGGCAGCACGGACCACGCCGACTGTGGGACCAGGTGGAAGCGGCGCACGCATGGTGGCTGCCGCACGACCGTCCGGGCCCCGAGCGGTTCGGCCTGACCGTCACCGTCACGGGTGAGGTCCCGTGGCTGGACCACCCTGAGCAGCCCGTTCCCACGCGGTACTGATCGGTAGGACCGCCCCGCCCGTGCGCTGGCCCGTGGCGCAGGGGACGAGCCGCCCGTGATGCGCCGGACCCCGCCTCTCCGGCCGCCTCACCGTCACCCCCGGAAGCCCCGTTCGGTCACTCGCCGAGCGGGGCTCGTTCGTGTCGTGCCTCCGGCAGCGCCCGCATCAGCGCATCGAGCGCCCCCGACCACGCGCTGTCCGGCGGAGTGCCGTAACCGATCACCAGAGCGTCCCGGCGGGGGCCCCGGGCGTCCGGGTGGCGGAAGTGGCTGAGCCCCTGGACGGCCAGCCCCTGCCAGGCGGCGGCGCGCAGCACCTCCTGTTCGGTGCCCGGCGGCAGGGCGAGGACGGCGTGCAGGCCGGCCGCGATGCCCCCGACCCGGGTGTGCGGCGCGTGGGCCGCGACCGCCTCCACGAGCTGGTCCCGGCGCCGCCGGTAGCGCAGCCGCATGGCCCGCACGTGCCGGTCGTACGCCCCCGAGCGCAGGAACTCCGCGAAGGCGAGCTGGTCGGTCGCGCTGGACACCCAGTCCACCGCTCCCTTCTCGGCCACCACGGCGTCGAGGAGCCGCTCGGGCAGCACCATCCACGCCAGCCGCAGCCCCGGCGCCAGGGACTTGCTGGCGGTGCCCAGGTAGACGACCCGTTCGGGGTCGAGCTGCTGGAGGGCGCCCACGGGCTGGCGGTCGTAGCGGAACTCGCCGTCGTAGTCGTCCTCCAGGACGACGCCGCCCGTGGCGCGCGCCCAGTCGACGACGGCGGCCCGCCGGTCGGGCGGCAGCGCCCCGCCCAGCGGGAACTGGTGGGCGGCCGTCATCAGGACGGCGCCGGCCGCGCGGAAGGCCGGGTCGTCCGTCAGCGACTCCACGCGCGTGCCGCGCGCGTCGTGGGGCAGCGCTGGGGTCGCGAGGCCGGCGCGCGCGAGGAGGTCGGCGTGGAGCCCGAGCCCGTACGACTCCACCGCCGCCGCCCGTACGCCCCCGGCCCGCAGCACCTGGCCGATGAGGGTCAGCCCGTGGACGAACCCGGCGCAGATCACGATCCGTTCGGGGCGGGCGTGCACGCCCCGGGCGCGGGCGAGGTACTCGGCGAGGACGGTGCGCAGCTCGGCGCGCCCGCGCGGATCCCCGTACCCGAAGGCCTCGTTGGGGGCGGCGGTCAGGGCGCGCCGGTAGGCCTTGAGCCACTCGGAGCGGGGGAAGGAGGCGAGGTCGGGGGTGCCGGCCTTGAGGTTGTGCAGGGGCCGGTCGGGGCGGGCGGGGTGCCGCGCCGGCCGGGCGGCCGGGGCGGTGGAGGGCGGGGCCGGGGGGCGGGGCGCGGTGCGGGGGGCGACGCGGGTGCCGGAGCCCTGCCGGGCGGTGAGCCAGCCCTCGGCGACCAGTTCGGCGTACGCGTCGGCGACGGTGTTCCGGGCGATGCCGAGATCGGCGGCGAGGGACCGGGAGGACGGCAGCCGGGTGCCCGCCTCCAGGCGACCGCTGCGGACCGCCTCCCGCAGCGCGTCCATGAGGCCGGCCCGCAGCCGGGTGCCGCGCAGTTCGAGGTGGAGGTCGGCCCCGAAAGTGGCCCGGTCGTTCGCCATGGAAATGGACCATACCCCTGCGCCATCCCGCCCGTACGGTGAAGGGCATGACGACCACGACGGACACACGGCAGCGGCCCGGCGGCCCGACCACGGCGACCGGGCACGTCCACGAACACACGCCCCGGATGGCCTTCGCCGAGCTCGTCCCGGACTTCTACCGGGCGATGCTCCGCCTGGAGGCGGCGGCCGCGAAGGACCTCGACCCCACCCTCCACCACCTGGTCAAGATCCGGGCCTCGCAGATCAACCGCTGCGCCTTCTGCGTCGACATGCACAGCAAGGACGCGCTCGCGCAGGGCGAGACCGTCGAGCGGATCGTCCAGCTCTCCGCCTGGGAGGAGTCCCGGCACTTCTACACCGAGCGGGAACTCGCCGCCCTCGCCCTGACCGAGGCCGTCACCGTCCTCACCGAGGGGTTCGTGCCGGACGCGGTGTACGAGGAGGCGGCGCGGCACTTCGAGGAGACGGAGCTGGCGCGGCTCCTCGCCGGCATCATCGCCATCAACGCCTGGAACCGGATCGGCGTCACCACCCGCATGGTCGCCGGCCACTACACCCCGCGCGCCGCCTCATGACGCCGGCGACCGCCGCCGGGGCGGGAACCGGAGCCGGGGCCGGAGCGGCGGAGCGGGCGCGGCGCCTGCGGGACCTGCACCGGGGCCGGCGCGCGCACGACCCCCTCGTCCTGCCGGGCCCGTGGGACGCGGCGAGCGCCCGCGCCTTCGAGGCGGCGGGCTTCCCGGCCCTGGCCACGCCGAGCGCCGGGATCGCCGCCTCCCTCGGGTACGAGGACGGGGCGACGCCACCCGGTGAGATGTTCGCGGCCGTGGCCCGGATCGTCCGCTCCGTCTCCGTACCCGTCACGGCGGACCTGGAGGGCGGGTACGGCCTCCCGGCGGCCGAACTGGTCGAGCGGGTACGGGAGTCCGGTGCCGTCGGCGTCAACCTGGAGGACACCGACCGGGCGACCGGCGGCCTCAAGGACGCGGGGGCGCACGCGGAGTGGCTGGCACGGGTGCGGGACGCGGCGGGCCCGGACCTGTTCCTCAACGCGCGGGTCGACGCCTACCTCCGGGGAGGCCCGGACCCGGCCGGGGAAGCCCTCGTCCGTGCCCACCTCTACGCGGCGGCGGGCGCCGACGGCGTGTACCCCATCGGGGCCCCGCCCGCCGACCTGCCGGCCCTGCGCGGCACCGTCGGGAACCTGTCCCTCAACGCCCTGGCCGTCCCGGGCGGCCCGCCCTTCGCCGAACTCGGCCGCCTCGGCGCCGACCGCGTCACCTTCGGCGGCGCCCTGCTGCGCCGCGCGGTCGGCGGTCTCGCGGACCTGGCGGCGGAACTCCGGGCGGGGCACCTCACGGGCTGAGGAAGCCCCGGCGCCGGGTCAGGACGTGCCGGGCCGGAAGAACTCCAGGGCGACGCGCAGGTGCTCGCGCTGCCGGGGCCAGTCGGTGTCGGGTCCCGCGGCCAGGACCGCGTAGTGGGTGCCGTCCGGGGCCGTGAAGGCCCGGTCGACGACCTTGCGGCGGGTGCCGTCCTCGCGGTCGTAGGCGTACACCAGCTCGGCGGCGTCCGCCGGGGCGTCCGGTTCGCCGCCGACCCCGCGGAGCCCGATCTCCTCGTAGCCCGGCTTGTTGGCGCGGCCGTCGGCGGACACCCCGCTCAGGGCCTCGTACGGCGTCAGGCCGGGCTCCCGGATCACGAAGACCTGCAGGAGGCTGCGTCCGTCGGGGGCGTTGTAGAAGACGCCCTGATCGGACTCGGTGCGGTCCCAGCCCTCGGGGACCGCGATCGTGAAGCCGACGGTGTCGTCGACGGTCCGGTAGCCGGCCGGGGGCGCGGTCCCGGTCGGGGCCGTCGTCGGCGCGGGGGCCGAGGACGGCTCCAGGGGCGGGTCCGTGGACGGTTCCGGCTCGGCCGTCACCGGTGCGGAGACGGAGGCCGGCGGCTCGCCGGCCACGGGTTCCGCGCCGTCACCGCCGAGGAACAGCCGGCTCCCGACGACGCCCGCCACCAGGACCGCGGCGACGGCTCCGGCCACGGCCACCGCGCGCCGGGGCACCCGCCCGAGCAGCCGCGAGGCCGTCCACGCGGGCGCCGCGGCGTGCTCCCACCGCCCGCTCACCGGATCGAACACGGGCGAGCCCGGGGGCCCCTCCGGGGTGTCGGGCGGGGGTACGGGGCCGGCCACCGGTCCCGGGCCGGGCGGGGGCGGCGGCGGAAGCACGGGAAGGGGCGCGGGGTTCCACGCCGGTTCCGTGGACCGCCCCGGCGCGTCGCCGGGGTTCTCCCAGCGCTGTGTCTCGTCGTTCCAGCGGGCCGTCATGGCGGGCTCACCCGCCGAGCAGGGCGCCGACCGCCTGGCCGACGGCCACGCCGGAGGCGAGGATGCCGGTCACGGCCCCGGCGTCGGTCAGGGCGAGGCGGAGCCGGGCGAGCCGTGGCCGGCCGGCGGCGCCGGTGCCCTCGATCTCGTCCTCGGCGTCCGCCAGTTCGGCGTCGAGGGCGGTGGTCCCGTCGGTGGCGACGAGACGGCCGAGGTCGGCGCGGAGCGCGCGGATCGCCGTGAGCAGCTCCTCCTGGAGCGGGTCGCGGGGGGCGGCGGCCTCCGCTCCGTGCACGGTGTAGGAGACCTGGTTGTTGTCGCCGACGCTGACGTTGCCGTGGGCGTTGCTGATGTTGATGCCGCCGGCCGCGGGCCTGTCCTGGTCAGCCACGGTCGCCTCCGGTCCTCGTCGTGTGGGTGGTCGTGGTGGTGAAGGTCTTGTTGGTGACGGTGTTGCGGTCGCCGATGGTCACGTTCCCCCTCGTGTTCTCGATGAAGGTGCCGCCCTCCGCGACCTGGATGATCTTCTGCTCGAACTCGGCCGTCTCGTACCCCGCCTCGCGCAGTGCGGCGGTCACGCCGTTCGCCACCCGGTCCTGGATGCTCTTCAGGTAGCGGCTGACGTCCATCTCCTGGAAGAGGGAGGCCCGGTCGTCCGAGCCGAGCTCGCGCACCGAGGCGTACGGGCCCTCGGGCAGCGCCTGCGCGTGCCCGGCCGTGGCGACCCGCCACAGGTGTCCGAGCGCGCGGCCGAGGGTGACGAGCGCCTGCCCGGCCGAGCGCGGGGTCTGCCCGAGCGCCCAGACGGCCCTGCCGAATCGGTGGTTGTGCCGGTAACGGTGGGCGATCCGGTCGGCGTCCCGGTAGAGGGACTTCACCGGCCGCAGGACGTGCGGGGCGACCTCCAGCATCAGCATGCCGCCCTGGGTGTGGACGCGGACGAAGACGGTCGTGACGACCTCTTCGCCCCAGCCGCCGACGCGGACGCGCAGGAAGTGGCGGCGCGCCTCGCCGCCCTCCTCGACGGCGCCCGCGCGGTGCGCCTCGAAGGCGGCGGCGGTGTACGGGGCGGTGGCCCGGTCCGGCAGCCCGTCGGCGGGCAGGAAGACGACCTCGTCGATCTCCAGGTCGCGCAGCCGGTCCCGGGAGGCCGCCCGGGCCACCGGCGAGCCGTGCGGGGACGGTTCGCGCAGGGCGGCGACGTACGGGACGACGTGGCGCAGCACCGCGCTGTTGTCGAGTGGTTCGGGCGGCGTGTCGCCGAGGTCCTCGCGGGGGCGCAGTTCGATGGAGAGCGACCACGGCTCGTACGCCTGGCCGGCGCCGCGGAACGGCCACTCGGTGTCGTACAGGACGAGGGGGGCGTGCTGTTCGACGCGGATCCGGTCCCGCAGGCGGCGGAAGCGGGCTCCCTCGGCCTGCTCGGCCGGGTCGGAGCGCAGGTCGGCGAACCGGTCCCGGGAGAGCTCCTCGGTGAGCGCGCGGGCGAACTGGCCGCGCTGGGTGGCCACCGCCCAGGCGACGAGGAACGGCAGGGCGAGGGTGATCCACACCTCCAGCCTGCCGATGCTCCACAGCTCCGCGGGGGCCGCGCCGAAGGCGGCGCCGAGTCCGAGGCCGAGGGAGCCGAGGAATTCCCAGAGTTCCTCGGTCGCGTCGAAGAACTCGTAGCGGCCCTCGTCGCCGGTGAGGGCGAGGACGAGGAGGAGGACGGCGGACTGGGCGAGCGCCAGCCGCGCGTACCAGCGCAGGACGAGGGCGGGGAGGGCGCGGACGACGGGCGCCTGGGCGGCCCGGCCGCGGATCCAGCGGGCGAGGCCGAGGAGCAGGAGGGGCAGGACGAGGAGCAGCACCAGGCCCTTGGTGAGCGGGAAGGCGACGATCCAGAGGGCGAGGATGCCGGCGGCCCACGCGAGTTCGACGCGCCGGGCGCGCAGGGCGTGGGCGAGGACGCGGCTCGCGTCGTAGCCGAGGGAGGGCGCGGCGAAGCGCTCCTCGTGGACGTACAGCTGGTCGATGACGGCGTCCCGGAAGCCGTCGTCGAGGTAGGTGCCGGCGCAGAGCAGCCGGGTCGCCTCGCTGGTGGAGGGCGACCGCCGCGCGTCGGCGGCGGGCGGGGCGGTGCCGGGCCCGGGGGGCGGTGCGGGCGGTGGTGCGGAGGGCCCGGGCGGACCGGGCGGCTGATGGGGAACGGAGGCCTGCGTCAAGACTCCCCCGATGTCGTGAACGGTCTGGTTCCCGGCCGGTGTTGGCCGGACCGGAGGGGACAGCATAGGGGAGGCCGGTGCCCGGTGTCGGCCCGAAAAAAAGCACCCCCGGCCGGATGGCCGGGGGTGCCGGGAAGAGCGTGAGGGTCAGAGGAGACCCAGCTCGCGCACGGCGTCGCGCTCCTCGGCCAGCTCGGCGACGGAGGCGTCGATGCGCTCGCGGGAGAAGTCGTTGATCTCCAGGCCCTGGACGATCTCGTACCTGCCGTCCTTGCAGGTGACGGGGAAGGAGGAGATGAGGCCCTCGGGGACACCGTAGGAGCCGTCCGACGGGATGCCCATGGAGGTCCAGTCGCCCTCGGCGGTGCCGTTGACCCACGTGTGGACGTGGTCGATGGCGGCGTTGGCGGCGGAGGCGGCGGAGGACGCGCCCCGGGCCTCGATGATCGCGGCGCCGCGCTTGGCGACGGTCGGGATGAAGGTGTCGGCCACCCACGCCTGGTCGCCCACGACCTCGGCGGCGTTCTTGCCGGCGATCTCCGCGTGGAAGATGTCCGGGTACTGGGTGGCGGAGTGGTTGCCCCAGATGGTGAGGCGCTTGATGTCCTCGACGGAGGCGCCGGTCTTGGCGGCCAGCTGCGAGATCGCGCGGTTGTGGTCCAGGCGCGTCATGGCGGTGAAGCGCTCGGCCGGGACGTCCGGGGCGGCGGCCTGGGCGATCAGGGCGTTGGTGTTGGCCGGGTTGCCGACGACGAGGACCTTGATGTCGTCCGCGGCGTGGTCGTTGATGGCCTTGCCCTGCGGCTTGAAGATGCCGCCGTTGGCGGAGAGCAGGTCGCCGCGCTCCATGCCCTTGGTACGGGGGCGGGCGCCGACGAGCAGCGCGATGTTGGCGCCCTCGAAGCCCTGGTTCGGGTCGTCGAAGATGTCGATGCCCTTGAGCAGCGGGAACGCGCAGTCGTCGAGCTCCATGGCGGTGCCCTCGGCGGCCTTCACGCCCTGCGGGATCTCGAGGAGGCGCAGCTTGACCGGCACGTCCGCGCCGAGCAGGTGGCCGGAGGCGATGCGGAACAGCAGCGCGTAGCCGATCTGGCCGGCCGCGCCGGTCACGGTGACATTCACGGGAGTGCGGGTCATGGCGATCTCCGTAAGACAGCTGGCGGTGGGGGTCCCTGCCCCTGGTGTCGGACGGCTCTCTGATCGATCGGTGTCTCGATGTGAAGAGATATCCAGCGGTCAGGCTATCCGACCCGGGCCCTCCCGAACCCCCACCCCCTTGTGGTGCGGCTCACTGCCACCCTTCCGCGTGGTGTCGGCGCGTCAGGCCCCGGGCCGGGCCGGGCCGTCAGCCGGGGGTGCAGCCGGCACGCCCGTCGGCGAGCGCGGCGCAGGCGCGGGCCTCCCCGCCCGCGGCGACCGGAACCATCGGGGTGTAGGCGTCGGTGTCGGTGCCCGCCGGGAGCGTGGCGCGCCGGGTGACGCCGGCGGCCTCGACGGTGACGGTGTCCCCCGGCGCGGCGCCGCTGATGCGGGCCCAGGCGGCCCGGCAGGCGGGGCTGTGCCGGACCTCGACCTGAGCGCCGCCGACCGTGGTGCGCGCGACGGTGGTGGCGAGGGGGCCGCCGCAGCCCAGGGCCTCCGGGTCCTGCCCGGAGCAGCTCGGTCCCGCGCAGGTGGCTCCGGCGGGGAGCGGGGTGACGGCGGTGGGGGGCGGGGTGGTGGCGCGGGTGGGCGGCGCGGGGGCCGCCCGTCCGTCGTCGGTGCCCCCGCCGCCGAGGTCGACGAGGAGCAGCGCGGCGGTGACGACGAGTCCCGCGCCGACGATCGCGGCGGCGTGGAGGAGCACTGCGCGGGAGCGGGTGAGGGGGGTACGGGCGGGGGGCCGGTCCCGGGGCGGGGGCACGGCGCCGGTGACGGGGGTACGGGGCGGGCCGCCGGCCGGGCGGGCGGTGCCGCCGCCGCTGCCGGGGGCCGGGGCGAGCGGGAGGTCACCGTCGACGCGGCGGATCCGCAGGGTGCGGTCCTGGCCGTCCCCGCCGAGGTCGGCGCCGCCGTCGCCGTCACGGAAGGCCGGGGCTCCGTCAGGTGCCGCCGGGGCCGGGGGTCCCGGCGGGTACGCAACGGGGGCCGCCGCCGGGCGCGTACCCCCGTGGTCTCCCGCCGCCTGGCGCGTACCCCCGTCGTTCTCCGCGTGCGGGCCGGGGCCCGGGGCGGTGCCGGTTCCCGCGCGCCGCCAGGCGCGCTCGGCGTGTTCGGCGTCCGCCGCGAGGGAGCCCGCGTCCGCGCCGGTCACGTCGGCGAGGGCCAGGACGGCGCTCCGGGGCACCGGGCGGTCGGCGCGGAGGTACGCCTCCCAGGTGGCCCGGTCGTGGCCGGTCCGTTCGGCGACGGCGAGGACCCCGAGGCCGCTGCGGTCGATCAGCCGCCGCATCCGCTCCGTGAACGCGCGGATCTCCGGGGCCAGTTCCTCCGGAAGCGGCTTCCAGCCGGGCATGGGTGCTCCCCTCGTCGCCTGCCTCCCCGCAGGATGGCAGGTCCGGGGGCGCGGCGCGGCCGGTACGGAGGAGCCGCCCGGCGGTCCCGGCGGCTCGGAAAATAGCGGAATGGTCACTTCCGTGCCACAGCGCGCCGACGGAGCTTGAAGCCGCTTGGCGAGTACATGACCCTTGATCACAGCCGTGCCCGCCCTCCCACGGGGGAGAGGGCGGGCACGGTCCGCGTACGGCGCTCTACGTCACCGTCAGATGGAGGACGTCCTCCAGGAACGGGATCCGCAGCCAGGGCTCCGGCTGCACCATCAGCGCGAGCAGCACGATCAGGGTGCCGAGCACCCCGTACGTGAACATGTCGGTGAAGCGCGACCGGACGGCCAGCATCCCGACCGAGGGCAGCGCCCTGCGCAGCCCGGCGCCGGTGAGGAGCGCGCCTCCCACGAGGATCGCTCCCACCCGGAAGGAGTGCGGGAAGGGGTCGGTCCCCACCACGAGAAGCCCGAGCGCCGTCAGGCCGAGGACGGTGAGCAGCGGCCACTGCCGGGCCGGCGCCGGCGCGTCGCCCGAGGCCGCCCGTCCGCCGCCCTCCGGCCGCGAGGTGCCCTCGGTGACGACGGTCGGCTTCGGCCGCGTGAAGCCGCCCCGGGAGCCGCCGGTGGCGGCAGGACCGGAGGATCCCGCGGGGGCGGCGGGCGCCGGGGAGCCCTTCACCGGGTCCGCCGTTCCCTCCGGCGGCCCGTCCGGGGTCCCGGGGGATCCCGGGGTCCCGGAGGTCACGTCAGAGCGCCGCGGCCGCGCGCTCGGCGGCCTCGACGACGTTGACGAGGAGCTGCGCGCGGGTCATCGGGCCCACGCCGCCCGGGTTCGGGGAGATCCAGCCGGCCACCTCGGCGACACCGGGGTGCACGTCGCCCATGATCCTGCCCTCGGCGTTGCGGGAGACGCCGACGTCGAGGACGGCCGCGCCCGGCTTCACGTCCTCGGGCTTGATCAGGTGCGGCACGCCCGCCGCCGCGACGATGATGTCCGCGTTGCGCAGGTGCGCCGCGAGGTCCCGGGTGCCGGTGTGGCACTGGGTCACCGTGGCGTTCTCGGAGCGGCGGGTGAGGAGCAGCGGCATCGGGCGCCCGATGGTGACGCCGCGGCCGACGACCACGACCTCCGCGCCGTTGATCTCGACGCCGTGGGCCCGCAGCAGGGTGATGACACCGTTCGGCGTGCAGGGCAGCGGCGCGGGCTCGTTGAGGACGAGCCGGCCGAGGTTGGTCGGGTGCAGACCGTCCGCGTCCTTGGCCGGGTCCATCAGCTCCAGGATGCGGTTCTCGTCGATGCCCTTGGGGAGGGGGAGCTGGACGATGTAACCGGTGCAGGCGGGGTCCTCGTTGAGCTCCCGTACGACCGCCTCGATCTCCTCCTGGGTGGCGGTGGCGGGCAGCTGCCGCTGGATCGAGGCCAGGCCGACCTGCGCGCAGTCACGGTGCTTTCCGGCCACGTACTTCTGGCTGGCCGGGTCGTCGCCGACCAGGACCGTGCCGAGACCGGGCGTGATGCCCTTCTCCTTCAGGGCCGCCACACGGACGGTCAGATCGGACTTGATCGCGGCTGCGGTGGCCTTGCCATCGAGAATCTGGGCGCTCATGGGGCCCATCCTCCCGGATGAACCCCGCCCACTTCCAATTCGCCCACCGCCCGGCGCCCTGGCCCCGCCGCGGCAGGTTGCGCTTCCGTTGCACTTGCACAACTCCGCCGCCTGTCGACTGGACAAAAAAGCGACGTTACGACGACGATGATCCGCGCAGTGCCGCGGAAAGTGCCGGGGGGAAACCGCTCATATTGCCGTGAATGTCCTCCGCGCGGGCCGCGTACGTCCCCGCAAGAAAACCTCACGGAGGAACCCCGCGATGAGCTTCGGCGAACCGAACAACCCCTACGGCCAGCCGCCGCAGGGACAGCAGCCCGGCTACGGCTACCCCCAGCAGACCCCCCAGGGCGTCCCGCCCCAGCAGGGTTACGGCTACCCGGCCGCCCCGCCGGCCGCGCCGTACGGCGGCGGTTACCCGGGCGCGGTGATGGAGATGCCGGGCACCGTCAAGGCCGCGCGCGTGATGCTGTGGATCCTCGGCGTCATCCAGATACTCGGCAGCATCGCCATCATGGCGTTCGGCGGCTGGTTCGCCGACCGGCTCGCGGACACCTCGTCCGAGTTCAACAACACGGACGGCGCGGCCGCCGCCGTCACGGGCGTGTTCGTCGTCTTCGGCATCATCGGCCTGGCCTTCGGCATCTGGGCGATCGTCATGGCGGCGAAGACGGCCAAGGGCGGCAACGGTCTGCGCATCGCCGCGATCGTCTACGGCTCCCTCGTGACCCTCGGCTGTGTCGTCAACCTGTTCGGCGGCAACGTCTTCGCGCTGGTCGGCCTGGTCCTGGGCATCCTGGTCATCGTCTTCTTCGCGAAGTCCGACGCCTCGGCCTACTTCAACCGCAACCGGCACCAGTACTGATCCGTACCGATCCGGACAGCGGCGGGGCCGGGTCCCCCGCGTACCTCGGGTACGCGGGGGACCCGGCCCCCTGTCGTTTCCGTCGCGGGGCGGCCGGTCAGCCCCGCCTGAGCACCACGAAGCCCTCCGAGCGGTGCACGACCGCGTACCGCGCCTCCGGATGCAGTTGCGAAGCCAGTGCCACCGGGTCGGAGACCGGCTGTGACCAGCCCCGCAGGTCCAGGGCGAGGTAGTCGGGCGTGGCGCCCTTGGACGTACCCACCCAGTAGACGCGGTGGTCCGCCGTGAGGTGGGCGAGGAGGGGGACGTCGGCCTCCACGCTCGCCCCTTCCGGCACCGCCGCCACCGCGGCCCGCGCCTGGGCGACCCGGGCGTCCGTACGGTACGTCTCGGAGCGCAGCAGCTCCCGCAGCGGCAGGTCCGCGGCCAGCACGAGCGCGGCCGCCGTGGCCACCGGGACGACGACCTTCCCGTACGAGACGAGCCAGGCGCGCGGCGAGGTGCGGACCGCGCGGGCGGCGTCCACGAGGGCCAGGAAGACGATCGGCATGAGGATGGCGCTGTAGTGCCAGTGCATGCCCCAGTGGTTGGCGTCCTGGGAGAGGAAGCGCCAGCCGAGGGTGGGCAGGACGAGCAGGATCAGCGGGGAGCGCAGGGCGAGGAAACCGGTGATCCCGAGCAGGAAGACGAGCATCTCCCAGCGCTCGCCGGAGGTCAGCGCGTCCACGACGACCTGCCCGAAGGAGGTCTCCGTGCCCTGCCCGGTCTTCTCGATCTTCGCCCAGTAGTCGTACTGTCCGGCCCGGCTCGCCGCCGGGATCAGGACGAGGACGGTCAGCGCGAAGGCCGCCGCGCCGAAGGCCGCCACGGCCGCCCCGAGCCGCTTGTGGCCCTTCACGAAGAGGACGACGCCGACCATGGAGACGGTCAGGCCCATGTCCTCCTTGACGAGGACGAGGGGCAGCGACCAGGCGACGGCCGCGGTCCACCGCCCCAGGATGAGGGCGCGGCAGGTGAGGGCCAGCATCGGGACCGCGAAGGCGATCTCGTGGAAGTCGGACTTGACCGCCTCCTGCAGGCCCCAGGAGAGCCCGTAGGCGACGGTGAGGGCGAGGCCGGCGGTCCGGCTGCCGAGGACCTGCTGCGCGGTGCGGCCCACGACGACGGCGGAGGCGGCGAACAGCGCGGCCTGCGCGAAGAGGAGCGAGACCGGCGAGGGCCAGACCCAGTACAGCGGCGCGAGGAGCGCCGTCACCGGACTGAAGTGGTCGCCGAGTATGTGGAAGCCGGGGCCCTTGATGTCGACGACCGGGGCGCGGAACTCGGCGTAGGCGCGGACGGACTGCCCGAAGATGCCGAGGTCCCAGGAGGGGGTGCGGAAGTGGCTGTACTGCACCCAGGAGTAGAGGAAGTACAGGCCGCAGAGCACGGCGGCGACGATCAGGTACGGGCGGAGCGGCGCCGGGGACGGCTCCGCGTCCGGGGGGCGCGCGTCGGCGGTGTCCGCAGCGGGCCTGTTCAGTACGTCCAACACCACGTCCCCCAGTACCGGCGGCCGACGAAAGAGCATCCCATTAGACCAGAATCCGCCTGCCGGGCCGTTCCGGCCCGGTGGGGCCCTCCCGGGTCGGGAGGGCCCCACGGCCGGCGCGCGGTCGTCCGGCCCGCGGCCGGTGGGCGCTCAGTGGAAGAAGTGGCGGGCGCCGGTGAAGTACATGGTCACCCCGGCCTTCTTCGCGGCCTCGACGACCAGCTCGTCACGGACCGAGCCGCCGGGCTGCACGACCGCCTTCACACCGGCGGCGGTGAGGATCTCCAGGCCGTCGGGGAAGGGGAAGAAGGCGTCGGAGGCGGCGTACGAGCCGCGCGCCCGCTCCTCACCCGCCCGCTCGACCGCGAGCTTCGCCGAGTCGACGCGGTTGACCTGCCCCATGCCGACGCCGACCGAGGCGCCGTCCTTGGCGAGCAGGATCGCGTTGGACTTCACCGCGCGGCAGGCCTTCCAGGCGAAGGCGAGCTCGGCCAGCTCGTCGGCGGAGAGCGCGTCTCCGGTGGCGAGGGTCCAGTGGGCCGGGTCGTCGCCCTCGGCCTGGAGGCGGTCGGTCACCTGGAGGAGCGCGCCGCCGTCGATCGGCTTGACCTCGACCGGGTTGGCCGGGGCGCCCTCGGCCCGCAGCACGCGGATGTTCTTCTTCTTGGCGAGGATCTCGACGGCGCCGTCCTCGTAGCCGGGGGCGACGATGACCTCGGTGAAGATCTCGGCCACCTGCTCGGCCATCTCGACCGAGACGGGACGGTTGACGGCGATGACGCCGCCGAAGGCGGACAGCGGGTCGCAGGCGTGGGCCTTGCGGTGGGCCTCGGCGACGTCGGCGCCGATCGCGATGCCGCACGGGTTCGCGTGCTTGATGATCGCGACACAGGGCTCGGCGTGGTCGTACGCGGCCCGGCGCGCGGCGTCGGTGTCCGTGAAGTTGTTGTACGACATCTCCTTGCCGTGCAGCTGCTCGGCCTCGGCGAGGCCGCCCGTGCCGTCGACGTAGAGCGCGGCGCCCTGGTGCGGGTTCTCGCCGTAGCGCAGGACGTTCTTCCGGACGAAGGTGGCGCCCAGGAAGTCGGGGAAGCCCGAGTCGTCGGCGGCGCCCTCGGTGTAACCGCCGTTGGACTCCGTGTCGGCGAACCAGGAGGCGACGGCGACGTCGTAGGCGGCCGTGTGCTGGAAGGCCTCGGCGGCGAGCCGCTTGCGGGCGGTCAGGTCGAAGCCGCCCGTCCGGACGGCGGCGAGGACGTCGCCGTACCGCTCGGGGCTGGTGACGATGGCCACCGACGGGTGGTTCTTGGCGGCGGCGCGGACCATCGACGGGCCGCCGATGTCGATCTGCTCCACGCACTCGTCCGGGGTGGCGCCGGAGGCGACCGTCTCACGGAACGGGTAGAGGTTCACGACGACCAGGTCGAAGGGCTCGACGCCGAGCTCGGCGAGCTGCTCGCGGTGCGACTCCAGGCGCAGGTCGGCGAGGATGCCGGCGTGCACGCGCGGGTGGAGGGTCTTGACGCGGCCGTCGAGGCACTCGGGGAAACCGGTGAGCTCCTCGACCTTGGTGACCGGGACGCCGGCGGCGGCGATCCTCCCGGCGGTGGAACCCGTGGAGACGAGCTCGACACCGGCCTCGTGCAGGCCCCGGGCCAGCTCCTCCAGCCCCGTCTTGTCGTAGACGCTGACCAGCGCGCGGCGGATGGGCTTAACGGTGTCCGTGTTCACCGACATGAACCTTTCGTCCCTCAATGCGGTAGCCGTGCCGGGCGAGACGCCCCACGACGTCGACGAGCAGCGAGCGCTCGACTTCCTTGATGCGCTCGTGGAGAGCGGCTTCATCGTCCTCGTCCCGCACCTCGACCACGCCCTGGGCGATGATCGGGCCGGTGTCGACACCGTCGTCGACGAAGTGGACGGTGCATCCGGTGACCTTCGCCCCGTAGGCGAGGGCGTCACGCACCCCGTGGGCACCGGGAAAACTGGGGAGCAGGGCCGGGTGCGTGTTGACGAACCGGCCGCCGAAGCGGGCGAGGAACTCCTTGCCGACGATCTTCATGAAGCCGGCCGAGACGACGAGGTCCGGCTCGTACGCGGCGGTGGCCTCGGCCAGGGCGTGGTCCCACTCCTCGCGGGTCGCGTGGTCCCTCACCCGGCAGACGAAGGTGGGCAGCCCGGCGCGCTCGGCCCGCTCCAGACCGGCGATGGAGTCGCGGTCGGCGCCCACGGCGACGACCTCCGCGCCGTACCCCTCGGGGTCGGCGGCGATGGCGTCGAGCAGGGCCTGGAGGTTCGTGCCGGAGCCGGAGACCAGGACGACGAGACGGGCGGCAGCCACAGGAGACACTCTTTCCGTGGTGTTTGTGCGGTCGTACGAACGAATCGTGCCCCTCGATACGGGGAACCCTACGAATGGCTCGACCGTCAGCAACGATACCGGCACACCGGACGGCCCCCACGGGACGGGGGCGGAGCAGGGCGGTAGCGTCAGGGTCCACGCCAGCAGTCAGGCGGGCCGACCGCGGGTGCGGCCGCGGTCACGACGACGGTCACGACGACAGAGGGAAGACGTCCAGCACATGCCGGATCGCCAGTCCACGAACGACAACAACCCGTTCGCGCCGCCGCCCGAGGGCCGGCCGGATCAGCCGTGGCAGCCGCGGCGACCGGAGGGCTCGGGCGACGACGCGTCCGGGGCCTCGGGGTCGTCGGACGCGCAGGGCCCGCAGGGCCCCCAGGGCTCGGCCGACGGGCGCTGGAGCCCGCGTCAGCCGGGCCGTTCGACGGACGGCTTCGGCCGGAGGCCGGACCGCCAGGGCGGCGGTGGGCAGGGCCAGGAGCCGGGGCGGCCGGCCCTGCGCTGGGACCCCACGGACCCGGCCCAGCGGCGTGCGCGGTACGCGGTTCTCGCGGGCATGTGGGCCTTCTTCTTCGCGATCTTCGACATCCGGGAACTGGCGCTGCTGCTCGGCGCGCTCGGGGTCTACTGGGCGGTCAGCGCGCTGCGCGCGAAGCCGGCGAAGCCCGCGGCGCCCGCGGCGCCGGAGGCGGAGGTGTCGCCGACGTCACAGCCCCCGTCCCCGCCCTCGGGACCGGCCGCCCCCGCGACGCCGCTCCGCTCCCTGCGCACGGCGGCGATCAGCGGCCTGGTGGCCGCGAGCGTCGCCCTGATGATCGTCGCGGTCGGCTTCACCATGCAGCTCGTCTACCGCGACTTCTACGAGTGCCGCGACGACGCCCTGACCCACGCGGGCCGGCTCTCCTGCAACAACCACCTCCCGAAGCCCCTCCGCGACGGCTTCGGCGTCCGCGAGTAACCCCGCGGGGCGGGCCCGGGCCGCCCCGCGACACGACGCCCGGGGGCGGAGACGCCCGCCGGGACGCCGCCACGCCCGGCGCCGTCGGTGGGCATACGTCCGCCAAGGGCGGAACGGGTGGGCACCACACCCCCGGGACGGCGCCCGTCCCCCCGGAGCCCCCGTCCCACCGGGACCGCGCCCCGTCCGCTACGCCGGCGTCCCGTCCCCCGGCGCCGGACCCGCGCCAGGTCCGGGTCCTTCGCCCAGGCCGGGGGCAGGGGCGGGGTCGGGTGCCGGGGATTCCCAGGCCGCCGGCAGGAAGTCGTACGGCTCGTAGCCCGCGTCGTCCGGCCCACCCAGTGCGCCGTCCAGCTCGTCGAGGTCCTCGAAGCCCGTGGACACCCCGGCGACCGGTGCCACCACGGGTACGGCCGGTACGGCCGGCGGGGCGGGCACGACCGGCCCCGGCCCCGCATCCCGCAGGCCCCGCCGCCCCCAGGCCCGTACCCCGCACGCCACCGGCACCCCGACGACCGCGCCCCACAGCACCGCCGCCGCTCCCGTCTGCCACCCCACGGGGCCGAAGTCGGCGAGGCGGCCGGAGCCGATCGGGCCCCCGGAGGCGGCGGCGAGGACGGTCAGCGCCGTGCCCGTGACCCAGGCCGCGCCGAGGGCCGTCAGGACGGTCTCGCGGGCCGCCCGCTCCCGCCCGGCCCGGCCGGCGTACCAGCCCTGGACCGCCGCCGCGGCGAACGGCACCGCGGCGGCGGACCAGTGCGGCCACGTCCCGCGCGCGTCCGCCGGCAGGGCCGCGAGGAGCGGGAAGGGCGGCAGGGCGGGGTCCCCGGCGAGCCCGAGGGGCGTGGCGAGGGCGCCCGTGCCGAGCGCGAAGCCGGGCCCGAGCCCGTACGCCGCACCCCACACCGCCGCGTTCGGCAGCAGCGCCAGGACGAGCAGCAGCACCGCCGCCCGGCCCGACCACTCGCCCGCGAGGGCGAGGTACGCGGCGCGGGCCGCGCCCGCGTGCCAGACCAGGGACACGCCCACGAGCACCGCCCCGCCGCCGAGGAGGGTGGTGAGCCCGAGCCCGGCGGCCCGCAGGGCGTCCGCCGCCTCACGCCGCCCGGGCAGGGGGCGGCCGAGCGCCGTCCAGGCACCCGCGCCCGCCGCGGCCACGACGACGGCCGGCAGCCACAGTCCGGCCGCGACCAGGTCGGCCGGCAGCGGCCCGCTGGCGCTGTAGACCACGACGGCGGCGCCGACGAGGAGGTAGCCGCCGCTGACGGCGCCCACCGCGCCGCCGGGGGTGGGGCGGGGCCGGGTCGGGTCGGCCGGGTCCAGGGTGTCGCGAGCGGTCCGGTGGACCAGCCAGGCGGGAAGGGCGACGAGGAGCAGCGGAACGGTGCCGAGAGGGGCGGGCAGGCCGGACAGCGTGTCCGTACGGATCAGCTCGACGCCGTGGGCGAGCAGCCACAGACCGGCGGCGACGTGGAACGCGCCGCCGGCTCCGCTGTCGGGGAAGGGGGAGCTGATCCAGGCCGCGATCACGAGGACGGCGAGGGCGCCGAGGCCGAGGCCCGCGGCGACGGCGCCACGGACGCAGGCGGTGGCGAACGCGGTGGAACGGCCGCCCTGGACCAGGGGGTGCTCGGTCACGTGGGTCACGGGGGCCATGCTGCCAACGACACGCGCTTTTGCGGCGTAACAGGCAAACATCGGTTGTGTCGCTCAATATACGTTTATGTACTTTTCCGCCCAGAGGAGCTCTGCGGGAGGTCGACGCCGATGAGCCGGAGCACCACCGAGTCCGCATCCGCCGTCAGTCTTCCGACCCCCAAGGAGCGGCGCCGGCTCCGTGAGGCCCTCGCACTGAGCGAGGAGCAGGTCGCCGAAGCCGTGGGCGTCACCAAGGCCACGGTGAAGGCGTGGGAGACCGGGCGTTCCGCACCGCGGGGCCGCAAGCGCGAGGCGTACGCGAAACTGCTCGCCACGGCGGAGCACGCGGACCTCCCGGCCGACCTCCCGGCCGACGGCGCGTCCGTCGCGGAGACGTCCGCCGACGGCGCCCCGCCCCCGAGCACACCCACGCCCGCCGCCGGCGTCCGGCCCCGGGCCACCGCCAAGCGGGCCGCCAAGCCGCCGAAGGCCCCCTCGCCCTCCCCCGCCATCGCCCAGGGACCGGCCCGCCGGCCCGGCGCCTGGCGGCCCCAGGAGCAGGAGCGCCTGAAACGCACCGCCGCCCCGGCGGAACCCGGCGAGCGCGCCACCGAGCCCGTACCCGAGGTCCCCGGACCGGACGGAGCACCGCGGTCCGCACCGGCGACGGCCCCCGCCCTCACACCCGAGGAGGCCTTCGACGCGCTGTACGCCTACGCCGCGCCCGGCCTCGTCCACCAGGCCTATCTGCTCACCGGGCGGCGGGAACTGTCCCGCGAGGCCGTCGAGCACGCCTTCCGCCAGGCCTGGGAGCGGTGGCCCGAGGTGGCCGTCGACGCCGACCCGGTCGGCTGGGTGCGGGCGGCGGCCCACGAGTACGCGCTCTCCCCCTGGCACCGGCTGCGCCGCGCCCACAAGCACCCCGACGCCCCGCCGACCGAGGCGAGGCGGCGGGCCCTGCTCGCGGCGCTGCTGGAGCTGCCGCCGCCGTACCGCCGGACCGTCCTGCTCTACGACGGGCTCGGCCTCGACCTGCCGGACACGGCGGCCGAGACCGAGGCGAGCACCCCGGCCGCCGCCAACCGGCTGCTGCACGCCCGCGCCGTCATCGCCGACCGGGTGCCGGAGCTGGCCGAACCGGAGGCGCTGCAGGAACGCCTGGGCACCCTGGTCGCGGAGGCGCCGACGGCGACCCTCCCGGCGGCCCGCGCGGTCCGCACGGGCGGCGAACGGCGGATCCGGCGCTGGACGCGGGCGGTGATCGGGATGACGGCGGTGCTCATCGGCGTCACGGCCGTCACCGCGGCGACCGCGCCGACCCGGTACATCCCCGTCAACGCGCCCGGCCAGTCCGTCGGAGGGGTGCCGCTGCGGGGCGGCCCGCAGCAGCTGGACGCGGAGGACGTCGTGCTGCGCGACATGCTCAGGTCCCAGCCGCATCCGGGTCCCGAGCGGCTCGTCCCGTACGCCGGGTAGACCACGGTTCGTCCCGTGGGCCGAGTGGCCTCGCGCCCCACGTGCGAGAGGGCCCCGCCCCCACCCGTCTCCGGGTGGGCGCGGGGCCCTCTCACTGTGCGGCGGTGGAAGCTCAGCCGGCGAGAATCGCGCGCGCCAGCTTGGCCGTCTCGGTCGGGGTCTTGCCGACCTTGACGCCCGCGGCCTCCAGGGCCTCCTTCTTCGCCTGGGCGGTGCCGGAGGAGCCGGAGACGATGGCGCCGGCGTGGCCCATGGTCTTGCCCTCGGGCGCGGTGAAGCCCGCGACGTAGCCGACGACCGGCTTGGTGACGTTGGCCTTGATGAAGTCGGCCGCACGCTCCTCGGCGTCGCCGCCGATCTCACCGATCATGACGATCAGGTCGGTGTCCGGGTCGGCCTCGAAGGCCGCCAGGGCGTCGATGTGCGTGGTGCCGATGACCGGGTCGCCACCGATGCCGACGGCGGACGAGAAGCCGATGTCACGGAGCTCGTACATCATCTGGTACGTCAGCGTGCCGGACTTCGAGACCAGGCCGATGCGGCCCGGCTTCGTGATGTCGCCCGGGATGATGCCGGCGTTGGACTGGCCCGGGGTGATGAGACCGGGGCAGTTCGGGCCGATGATCCGGGTCTTGTTGCCCTTCTCCACGGCGTACGCGTAGAACGCGGCGGAGTCGTGGACCGCGATGCCCTCGGTGATGACGACGGCGAGCGGGATCTCGGCGTCGATCGCCTCGACGACGGCGGCCTTGGCGAAGGCCGGCGGCACGAAGAGGACGGACACGTTGGCGCCGGTCTCCTTCATGGCCTCGGCGACGGACCCGAAGACCGGGACCTCCGTGCCGTCGAAGTCGACCTTGGTGCCGGCCTTGCGCGGGTTCACGCCGCCGACGATGTTGGTCCCGTCACCGAGCATGAGCTTGGTGTGCTTCATGCCCGTGGCACCGGTCATGCCCTGGACGATGACCTTGCTGTCCTTGTTGAGGAAGATAGCCATGGCTGTGGTTTCCCCTGTCCCTTACTTCGCAGCCGCGAGCTCGGCGGCCTTGTCGGCCGCGCCGTCCATGGTGTCCACGCGCTGCACGAGCGGGTGGTTGGCGTCGGACAGGATCTTGCGACCCAGCTCCGCGTTGTTGCCGTCGAGGCGCACGACCAGCGGCTTGGTGACCTCCTCGCCCTTGGAGGCGAGGAGCTCCAGGGCCTGGACGATGCCGTTGGCGACCTCGTCACAGGCGGTGATGCCACCGAAGACGTTGACGAAGACGGACTTGACGTCCGGGTCGCCCAGGATGATCTCCAGGCCGTTCGCCATGACCTCGGCGGAGGCGCCGCCACCGATGTCGAGGAAGTTGGCCGGCTTCACGCCGCCGTGGTTCTCACCGGCGTACGCGACGACGTCCAGGGTCGACATGACCAGGCCGGCGCCGTTGCCGATGATGCCGACCTCGCCGTCGAGCTTGACGTAGTTGAGGCCCTTGGCCTTGGCGGCAGCCTCGAGCGGGTTGGCTGCGGCCTTGTCCTCGAGCGCCTCGTGCTCCGGCTGGCGGAAGTCGGCGTTGGCGTCCAGGGACACCTTGCCGTCGAGGGCGATGATGTCGCCGGAGGCGACCTTGGCCAGCGGGTTGACCTCGACGAGGAGCGCGTCCTCGGCGACGAAGGTCTTCCAGAGGGTCACGAGGACCTCGGCGACCTTCTCGGCGACGTCGGCCGGGAACTTGGCCTGGGCGACGATCTCGCGGGCCTTCTCGATGTCGACGCCGTTGTTGGCGTCCACCGGGACCTTGGCGAGCTTCTCGGGGGTCGTCGCGGCGACCTCCTCGATGTCCATGCCACCGGCGACCGAGGCCATGGCCAGGAAGGTGCGGTTGGTGCGGTCGAGGAGGTACGAGACGTAGTACTCCTCGAGGATTTCCGGAGCGGTCTCCGCGATCATCACCTTGTGGACCGTGTGGCCCTTGATGTCCATCCCGAGGATGTCCGTCGCGCGGGCGACGGCCTCGTCCGGGGTGGCGGCCAGCTTGACGCCACCGGCCTTGCCGCGGCCGCCGACCTTCACCTGCGCCTTGACGACCGACTTGCCGCCAAGACGCTCGGTGGCCTCGCGCGCCGCCTCAGGCGTGTCGATGACTTCACCGGCCAGCACCGGTACACCGTGCTTGGCGAAGAGGTCCCTCGCCTGGTACTCGAACAGGTCCACGCGCGTCCGTCCCTTTTCTGATGATCGCGGTTCGTTGTCTGCGTGGGCGTGCCGCGAAGGGCAACGTGACTGCGCTGTCACAAGGGAGGCGTGCACGGAGTCCGTGGACGCGGCATGTCCGTCTCGCAGGTTATCCCCGTGGGACGTGGGTCCCTAAATCGCAGATCACAACGGAGCGGTGATACGGGTCACAGATCGTAGGGGCGGAGGGGCTGTCCGTAGGGGTGGCCGGGGTGGGCCGGGAGGTGCCGGTGGCAGGCGGGGCCTGGGCTGTACGGGGCTCACGACCCGCCCGGCGGCGGGGTGAGGCCCTGTGGGGTACGGCTGTGATATGGGCCTCAGTGGGGTGGCGGGCGTCCGTGCGGGTGGCGCGGCGGCGACGGATTCCGCACCGGAGCGGAGCGGGTCGACCCCCGGGGTTCCGGAAGTCCGGGGGCCCGTGGGCCCGGCCCGACGGGGCCGGGTTCCGGTGGCCCGGCTCCGGTGCCCCCGACGGCGGGGCGCGGCTCCGGCGGGCCCGGGCGGCGCCGTCAGGGCGCGGGTATCGGCAGGGGGCGCTTCTCCAGGGCGGCGGCCATGACGTCGGGGAACAGGTCGGGGGTGCAGGCGAAGGCGGGAACGCCCAGGGCCGCGAGCGCCGCCGCGTGCTCCCGGTCGTACGCCGGTGCGCCCTCGTCGGAGAGCGCGAGCAGGGCCACGAGCTCCACCCCGGAGGCCTTCATCGCGGCGACCCGCTTGAGCATCTCGTCGCGGATGCCTCCCTCGTACAGATCACTGATGAGGACGAGGACGGTCTCGGCCGGACGGGTGATGCGGGACTGGCAGTAGGCGAGTGCCCGGTTGATGTCGGTGCCGCCGCCGAGGCGGGTGCCGAAGAGGACGTCGACCGGGTCGTCGAGCTGCTCCGTGAGGTCGGCGACGGCGGTGTCGAAGACGACGAGCCGGGTGGCGAGCGAGCGGAGGGAGGCGAGGACCGCGCCGAACACGGAGGCGTACACGACGGAGGCGGCCATGGAACCGGACTGGTCGATGCAGAGCACCACCTCCTTCTTCACCGCCCGGGAGGCGCGCCCGTGGCCGACGAGCCGCTCGGGGACGACCGTGCCGTACTCGGGCAGGTAGTGCTTGAGGTTGGCGCGGAGGGTGCGGTCCCAGTCGATGTCCCGGTGGCGGGGGCGGCTGACCCGGGTGGAGCGGTCGAGGGCGCCGGTGAGGGTGGCGCGGGTGCGGGCCGCGAGCCGTTTCTCCAGGTCCTCCACGACCGTGCGGACGACGGCCCGGGCGGTCTCCCGGGTCGTCTCGGGCAGGGCCTTGCTGAGCGAGAGGAGGGTGCCGACGAGGTGGACGTCGGGCTCGACGACGGCCAGCATCTCGGGTTCCAGGAGGAGGGCGGCCAGGCCGAGCCGGTCGATGGCGTCGCGCTGCATGACCTGGACGACGGGGGCGGGGAAGTACGCGCGGATGTCGCCGAGCCAGCGGGCGACGGAGGGCGCGGAGGCGCCGAGTCCTCCGGAACGGTCGCGGCCGGTGGCCCGGTCACCCGCGGCCGGGCGGCCGTAGAGGGCGGTGAGGGCACCGTCCATGGCGGCGTCCGTGCCGGTGAGGCCGTGGCCGGTGCCGTCGGCGTCGCCGCCACCGAGGACGAGGCGCCAGCGCCGGAGCCGCTCGTCGGCGGTGGTCGGGGTCATGGGCGGGCCTCCCTGCCGAGGATGAGGTGGAGGAGGGGCAGCACGCCGTCCGCCCGTCCCGGGTCGGTGGTGTCGGCGTAGCCGGGGGTGACCGGCGAGGACCGGCCGCTCCCGCCGGCCCGGGGGCCGCGGGCGGCCAGTTCCCCCAGGCTGCGGCGGACGCCCGGCTCGTACGCCGAGAAGGTGCGGCGCAGCAGTGGCAGGACGGCGGTGAACGCCTCCGCCGGTACGCCGGTGAGCCAGGCGTCCACAAGGCCCAGGAGCCGTTCGTCGTGGACGAGGAGCAGTCCGCCTCCGGAGGCGCCGCCGGCGAAGCCCTCGATCCAGGCGGCGGCGTCGGCGGGCGGGACACCGGGTGAGAGGGCGCGGCTCATGAGGAGGGCCGCCTCCTCCTCGGCGATGCCGCCCTCGTCGAGGAGGAGGCGGGCGGCGCGTCCGCGCAGGAGGCCGGGCACCCGGTCGCGTCCGGTGAGGCGGTGGAGTGCGGCGGTCCAGCGGGCGGCCGTGCCGGCGGCGTCGGGCAGCAGGCCGACCGCCCGGTGGACGGCGTCGATCCGCTCGCGCATGGCGGTGGCGGCGTCTCCGTCGAGCCCGGCGCAGGCCGGTGGCAGGCCGACGCAGATCCGCTCGGCGAGGCCGGTGGCCACCCCGGCGAGGGCGCCGGTGTCGGTGGCGCGGACGTCTCCGTAGCGCAGGGAGCGGGCGAGGGCGGGGAGGGCGTCGGCGAGGTGGGCGACGTCGGTGTCGAGCGCCGCCCGGTCGGCGAGCGCCCGGATCACGACGGGCAGCGCCCGGGTCAGTCCGGCGAGGAGGCAGTGCTCGGCGAGGGCGGTGACGTCGGCGAGGGCGGTGGCGGCGAGGGCCCGGGAGCGGGCCTTGGCGGAGGCGGCGGCTTCGACGGTGGTGCCCCAGACACCCGCCTCCGCGACCTTGACGTGGAGTTCCGGTTCCCAGCGCAGGTGCCAGGTCTCCCGGAAGGTGCCGGTGCCGGCCCGGCCGGCGGCCGGTTCGCCCCAGTCGACGCCGAGGAGCCGCAGCCGGTGCAGCAGGCGGCTGCGGGCGGCGTCGGTGTCCTTGCGCAGGTCGAGTTCGAGGATGCGTTCCTGCGCCTCCGGTTTGAGGCGCAGGCCGCGCTGGTGGCGGGTGAGGTCGCGCTGGAGGGGGACGGCGGGGGCGGCGGCCGGGACCTCGCCGAGGTCGTCGCCGACGACGAGCCGGTCACGGACGAGGGCGAGGGGCACGTCGGAGCCCTCGCAGAGGACGGCGCGGACGGCGTCGGTGGTCTCCTCGAGCCCGGGGAGCGGCCGGCCGCGCAGGGCCGCGAGGGTCTCGGCGAGGCGGACGGCCTCGATGACGTGGGCGGTGGAGACGGGGTGGTCCTCGGCCCTGAGGAGGCCGGCGACCTTGGTCATCCACCGTTCGACCGGGCGGTCGGGGGCGGCGAAGAGGTGCCCGTACCAGCCGGGCGCCTCGATGCCGGCGCCGTAACCGGAGCGGCGGGCGAGCCTGCGGTGGGTCCAGGGGACCCAGGTCAGCTCGGTCTTCACCTTGGGCAGGCCCTTGAGCAGGGCCCGGTCGGCGGTGGCGGTGGTCCGCCGGGCGAGGGCGGGGACGTGCCAGGCGCCGCAGACGACGGCGACGGCCTCCCCGAACTCCTTGCGGGCCTCGCGCAGCCGCAGCCGCATGTGGGCCTCGCGGACCGGGTCGCGGGGGTGGCCGCCGTCGCCGTGCGCCTCGCGGACCGCGCCCATGGCCTCGGCGAGCGCCGCGAAGGGGGCGAGCGGGTCGCCGCCGCCCCGGAGTTCCACGGTGTCCTCCCACCAGCGCTCGGCGTCCTCGTGTCCGGCGGCGCGGGCGAGTTCGGCGAGCGGGTCGACGCGGACGCCGCCGTCGGCGGACTCCTCGTCGTCGCGCCAGGTGGGGTCGGAGGCGGCGAGGGTGTGGGCGGCGGGCAGGTCGATGAACCGGACCTCGGCCCCCCGGTCGAGCGCCCAGCGGATCGCGACCCACTCGGGCGAGAACGCGGCCAGCGGCCAGAAGGCGGCGCGCCCCGGGTCGTCGACGGCGTGGGCGAGCAGGGCGACAGGGGGCCGCATCGCGGGGTCGGCGGCGAGGGCGACGAGCGCGTCCGCCTCGGCGGGCCCCTCGATGAGGACGGCCTCGGGCCGGGCGGCGTCGAGCGCGGCCCGTACGCCCCGGGCGGAGCCGGGTCCGTGGTGCCGCACGCCGAGCAGCAGCGGTCGGCCGTCCCGTTCGCCCGTGGCCGTGGCGGTGGGCGGGGGGCCGGCGGGTGCGGCGAGGGTGGAGGGCGTCATGCGCTCACCTCACGGCAGGCGCGGTAGAAGTCCTTCCAGCCGTCCCGTTCCCTGACCACCGTCTCCAGGTACTCCTGCCAGATGACCTGGTCGGCGGCGGGGTCACGGACCACCGCGCCGAGGATGCCGGCGGCGACGTCACCGGGGCGCAGCACGCCGTCGCCGAAGTGGGCGGCGAGGGCGAGGCCGCCGGTGACGACGGAGATGGCCTCGGCGGTGGAGAGGGTGCCCGAGGGGGACTTGAGCCTGGTGCGCCCGTCGGTGGTGACGCCGTCGCGCAGTTCGCGGAAGACCGTGACGACCCGGCGGATCTCCTCCACGCCCTCCGGGACGGCGGGGAGCTTCAGGGAGCGGCCGAGCTGTGCGACGCGCCGCGTGACGATGTCGACCTCGGCGTCGGCGGTGGCGGGCAGCGGCAGCACCACCGTGTTGAAGCGGCGGCGCAGCGCGCTGGAGAGTTCGTTGACTCCCCGGTCGCGGTCGTTGGCGGTGGCGATCAGGTTGAACCCGGGGACGGCCTGGACCTCCTCGCCGAGTTCGGGAACGGGCAGCGTCTTCTCGGACAGGATCGTGATGAGGGTGTCCTGGACGTCCGCGGGGATGCGGGTGAGCTCCTCCACGCGGGCCGTCATGCCCTGGGCCATGGCGCGCATGACCGGGCCGGCCACGAGGGCGGCGCGGCTGGGGCCCTCGGCGAGGAGCCGGGCGTAGTTCCAGCCGTAACGGATGGCCTCCTCGGGGGTGCCGGCGGTGCCTTGGACGAGGAGGGTGGAGTCGCCGCTGACGGCGGCGGCGAGGTGCTCGGAGACCCACGTCTTGGCGGTGCCGGGGACGCCGAGCAGGAGGAGCGCCCGGTCGGTGGCGAGGGTGGTGACGGCGACCTCGACGATGCGGCGCGGTCCCACGTACTTGGGGGTGATCACGGTGCCGTCGGGGAGCGTGCCGCCGAGGAGGTAGGTGGCGACGGCCCAGGGCGAGAGGCGCCAGCGGGCGGGCCGGGGCCGGTCGTCGGCGGCGGCGAGCGCGGTGAGTTCGTGGGCGAAGGCGTGTTCCGCGTGGGGCCGCAGGGCTTCCGTGACGGGCCCCGGGGCGGCCGGAGCGGTGTCCTGCGCGGCGCCGCTCAGGGGCTGCGGGATGGTTTCGGGCACGGTCATGGGTCCCCCTCCAGATCGTTCGACCTGCTGTGCGATCCACGGTGCACCATGCCACTGACAATCCACCGTCTCCGCAGGTCAGAGCCGGTTTTCCAGATGTGCGGGGGTGCGGCGCGGGGGCGTTGTCAGTGGCGGCCTCTACGGTCGGTGACATGAATGCCATGGGGGTGCTCGGGACGGCCGGGCAGGTGCTGGCGCTGGCTCCTGACGAGGCCTCACGCCGGGCGGGGAGCAAGCTGGCCACGGCCGCGTCGTGGTCCGGGACGGGCCGCGGCGAGGGGGCGGTGTGGGGTCTGTGCGCGGGCAGCGGCAGGACGCCCTACCGGACGGTCGTGGACGGCACGGGGCCCGCCTACCGGTGCAGTTGTCCGAGCCGCAAGTTCCCGTGCAAGCACGCGCTGGGCCTGCTGCTGCTCGCGGCTTCGGACGGGGCCGCGGTGCCGGAGGGGGCGGCGCCCGACTGGGCCGGGGAGTGGCTCGCGGGGCGGCGCGACCGTGCCGAGCCGGCCGCCCGGCGGGCCGCGGGGGACGCGCCGGACGGCCCGGCCGACCCCGGCGCGGCACGCCGGCGCGCGGAGCGCAGGGCGGCCCGGATCACCGCGGGCGCCGAGGAGTTGGAGCGGCGCCTCGCGGACCTGCTGCGGGGTGGTCTCGCGGCGGCCGGGCAGGCGGGGTACGGCCTGTGGGAGGAGACCGCGGCACGGATGGTCGACGCCCAGGCGCCGGGCCTGGCGGGCCGGGTCCGCGAGCTGGCCGCGATACCGGGCTCCGGACCCGGCTGGCCGGTGCGGCTCCTGGAGGAGTGCGCCCTGACCCATCTTCTCGACCGGGCCTGGCTGTCGTCGGACCGGCTGCCCGCCCCGCTCGCGGCGACGGTACGGACCCGGGTGGGCCTCACCGCGCCCGCCGACGGAGTTCCGGTGCGGGACCGGTGGCTCGTCCTCGCCCAGTACGACACGGCCGACGGCCGGCTGACCACCCGTCGCATCTGGCTGTACGGCACGGGGACCGGCCGGACGGCGCTGCTGCTGTCGTACGGCGCGGCCGGGCGGGCGCCGCGCCTGGCGTTCCCGGTGGGCGGGGTGCTGGCCGGGGAGCTCACCCCGTACGCGGGTTCGGGCGGACTGCGGGCCGAGCCGGGCGAGCGGTTCGAACCGGTGGACGTGCCGGCCGCGGCGCCGCCCGGCGTGCCGGTGGGCCGGGCCCTCGACACGTACGGCCGGATGCTGGCCGAGGACCCGTGGCTCGAGTCCTGGCCTGTGACCCTCGGCCAGGTGGTGCCGGCGCAGGCGGAGTACGGCTGGCAGCTGGCCGACGCCGACGGCCGCGAGGCCCTCCCCCTGACCGCCGCCGCCCGTTTCCGCGCCGGCCTGTGGCGCCTCGTCGCCCTGTCCGGCGGAGCCCCCGTGACCGTCTTCGGCGAATGCGGCCACCGGGGCTTCTCCCCCCTGGCCGCCTGGTCCCCGGAGTCCCCTCACGAAACGGTCCCGCTCGTATGACCCCCCGCACCGATCCCCGACCGCCCGGAGGAGCCCGATGGACACGACCGCACCGACGACCGTGACGGCGGAGCCGGCGGGGACGGCCCCTTACGGGTCCCGGTCCCAGCCCGGTGGCTCGCCCCGTCCCTCCGAGGCGGAGGTGTGGGAGGCGCTGGTCGCCTCCGCGCTGCTGGGGACGGACCGGCGGTCCCCGGGACGTGCGGGCGGTGCGGCGGCGGGGGCACCGTCGGGGGCCGGGTCCGACGCCGCCGCGCTGCTCGACACCGCCGCGCTGCACACCGTGCGGCGCAGGGCGGGGCTGTTGCCCGGGCCGGCCGCTCCGCGTCCGCAAGCCGCTCCGGAGGACGGGCGCCCGGCCCTGCCCGGGGCGGCCCGCCGCCGGCTGGAGCAGTTGCTCGCGGGCCGGGTGGCGCCCTCGCCCGCCGGGGGGCGCCGCGGCACTGCCCCCGACCTCGCCGAACTGCTCCCGCAGTGGCTGGCTCTGGCCGTGGAACGCGGCTACAAGGCACCGCCGGCCGCCCTGCCGGCGCTGCTGGACGCGGCGCGGGCGCGGACCGACCTGCGGCCGCAGGCGCTCGCCCTCGCCGGGCCCCGCGGACTGTGGCTGGCGCGCCTCAACCCGGACTGGCGGTTCGCCCTCCGGGGCGCGGGGGCGGGCGGGAGCCTGCCGGACCCGGCGGACCGGGAGGCCGTCCTGGCCCTGTGGGAGGAGGGCCTGTTCGCGGAGCGGGTCGCCCTCCTCGGAGCCGTACGGGCGGCCGACGCGGCGGCCGGGCGCGCGCTCCTCGCCTCCACCTGGGCCACCGAGCGGGCGGAGGACCGCCTGATGTTCCTGGACTCGCTGCGGGCGGGACTGTCCGACGCGGACGAGGAGTTCCTGGAGGCCGCCCTCGCCGACCGGAGCCGTAACGTGCGGGCCACCGCCGCCGAGCTGCTGTCGGCCCTGCCCCGTTCGGCACTCGCGGGCCGGATGGCCGGCCGGGCGGCGAGCTGTGTCGTCCTCGACCGGACGGCCGACGCGCCGACGGTCGTGGTGGAGGCCCCGCACGAGTGCGACGAGGGCATGCGCAGGGACGGGGTCGTACCGCATCCGCCGTCCGGGCGGGGCGAGCGGTCCTGGTGGCTGGGGCAGCTCGTCGAAGCCGCCCCGCTGGACACCTGGCGGGCCCGGTTCGGCGGGCGGTCCCCCGAGGAGATCGTGGCGCTGCCCGTCGCCGACGACTGGCAGCCCGAACTGCACGCCGCCTGGTGCAGGGCGGCCGTGCGCCAGCGGGACGCCGCCTGGTCGCGCGCGCTCCTCGGCCCTCCGGCGGCCCCGCCGGCGACGGGTCCCGGCATCGCGTCGCTGGCCGAGCGGGCACAGCTCCTGGCGACGCTGCCGGCGGCCGAGCGGGCGGAGTGGGTGGCCGCGTTCGTCGCGGCCCACGGCCTGTCGGAGGCGTTCCAGCTGCTGGGTGTCTGTGCCGTGCCGTGGGCGGAGCCGCTGGGCCGAGCGGTGGTCGACGCGCTCGACAGCGCCCGGGAGGCGGGGAGTTACCCGTGGAGCTTCAGCGGAGTGATGGGGCTGGCGGAGCGGTGTCTCGCGCCGGACGCGGCGCGCCGGCTGGAGGCACTGACCGCGCTGCCCGCCGAGTCCGACGACCTCTCGCCCGGGGCGGGCGGTTACTGGTCGGAGGCGTTCCAGCGTCTGGTGGCCACCCTCCGGCTGCGGGCGGCGATGCGGGCCGAACTCCTGGGCCAGGAGCGCACGGACACCCGGACGCAGGGTGACCCGGGCGCGGCATGACCCGGCTCTCGGGTCGGAGGGCCGCGGGGGTGCCGTCGGTGCCGAAGCCGAAGTCGTCCGAAGTCGATGTCGTCGTGACGGAGCGCACCTGGACGGGACCGGGGCGGCCCGAAGGCGATCACCACCGGCCCGTGGGGCGGAAATGCCAGGTCACGGGCCGGGATCCCGCCCGGTTCGGGCCGTCCCCGTCCGCCGCACTACCCGGAGAACGCCGGGCCGTATGCGTGAAGGGCCCTCCCGGCACGGGAGAGCCCTTCGGGTCCGTCGGCGCGTCAGACCGCCACGCGCACGTTGGCGTTGACCCAGTCGACGATGGACGCCGTGGTGGCGCCCGGCGTGAAGATCTCCGCCACGCCCTTCTCCTTGAGCGGCGCGATGTCGGCGTCGGGGATGATGCCGCCGCCGAAGACCTTGATGTCCTCCGCGTCGCGCTCCTTGAGAAGTTCGAGGACCTTCACGAACAGCGTGTTGTGCGCGCCCGAGAGGATCGAGAGGCCGATCGCGTCGGCGTCCTCCTGGATCGCGGTGTCGACGATCTGCTCGGGCGTCTGGTGGAGGCCCGTGTAGATGACCTCCATACCGGCGTCGCGCAGCGCCCGCGCGATCACCTTGGCCCCGCGATCGTGGCCGTCGAGACCCGGCTTGGCTACCACCACGCGGATCGGACCGGTCACACCCATCACTGCCTCCACATGCGACCCCCGCGCCTGATTGCCGGGGAGGTGAACGAACGTTATCGACAGCATCCCGCAAGCGGCCGTTTCACGGTGGGCAGCGAGGGGGAAATCACACGTGGGACATGTTCGCTCTGCGCCGTTCCCCGCTTCCGGGCCCTCCTCCTGGGCCCCACAGCCACAAGCGGGGGCCGGCCGCAAGGGAGCCGCAGCGTGTCGCCGTGCCTCCGCGTCGCCGTCCACGCGGCGCGGAGGTACGGCGCACCGCCGTACGGCCCGGCCCCTCGCGCCGTTCGGGAGGGAGGCCGGCGATGGAGTTCACCAAGGTCACCGCCCTGATGAAAGCCACCGCTCTCGAGCTCGCCATCCTCACCGGGCATCTCGTCCTGTACCCCTCGGGCATCGTGGCCGAGCGGCTCTCCGCCGACCGGGCCCCGGACACCGACGCCGCCGGGGATCCCCGCCCGGACGGCGAGGTGCGCCGGGTGCGCGCCTCGGGCCGGCGGCCGGTGGTGCTGCTCCACGGCTTCGTCGACAACCGCTCGGTCTTCGTCCTGCTCCGGCGCGCCCTGCTGCGGGGTGGTCGTGACTGCGTCGAGTCGCTCAACTACTCGCCGCTCACCTGCGATCTGCGCACCGCGGCGGAAGTCCTGGGCCGCCGGGTGGAGGCGATCCGGGAGCGGACCGGCCACGACGAGGTGGATGTGGTCGGGCACAGCCTCGGCGGGCTGATCGCCCGCTACTACGTCCAGCGCCTGGGCGGTGACGCACGGGTCAGGACCCTGGTCACGCTCGGCACGCCCCACGCGGGCACCACCGTGGCACCGCTCGCCGACGCGCATCCGCTGGTACGGCAGATGCGGCCCGGTTCCGAGGTGTTGCGGGAGCTCGCGGAGCCGGCGCCCGGCTGCCGGACGCGGTTCGTGAGCTTCTGGAGCGACCTGGACCGGGTGATGGTGCCGGTGGAGACGGCCCGGCTGCGGCACGCCGACCTCGTGGTGCACGACGTGCGCGTGAGCGGAATCGGCCATCTCGCGCTGCCGGTCCACCCCACGGTGGCCGCCGGGGTCCTGGAGGCCCTGGACGCCGACGGACCCGCCGCGCCGGGCGCGCGGGACGACGGCACGGGGACCGCGTCCGTTGCCTGACCGCCGCGCCGGCCACGTGCAACGGCCCGAGGCACGGGCGGGGCCCCGCCCACGAACGCTCCGGACCTGCGACGACCGCCCTGCGGAGACCGCCCGGGGAGCCGTACGCGTGCTCCGTCGGTGACTGTCCGCCGACCGGCTCGTGACTGCCCGTGGACCGGTCGGCGCTTCCTTCGAGGAGGCTCGGCGAGTGCCCGGTGGGCGGAGGATGACCCTGCGGCGACACGGCGCCTCGAACGTTTCTCGAACACAAGGCCAAAGCTCTCTCCATGAGCTGGCGAAACACGGCCGATTGCCCGTTTCCTGCGGCCTCAAACCCCGCCGAAGATTGTCCGCCCCGCATACCGCCGGGTACAGTCGCGCCCACTGCTTCCCCCCGGGACACCCCTCGTCGGGCCCGCCCCGGACTGGTTCTGCTGCCGAGGCGAGAGAGAAGTTGGTGAACGACCAGCACCCCTACGCCGGGTACGTCGAAGGTGACGCCCACTCCACCGGCAGTTTCGCCATCGACCCGCTGTTCGGCGCTTATCCCGGTGGTCAGGCCGACCACAGCGGCTCATGGGATCTGGGGCAGTACGACACCGGCACCCCCGCCCACGCCACGTCCGACGCCACGGGTGCGTACGAGACGTACGGCGACACGACCGGGCAGTGGGACACCACCGGCCGGTGGAGCACCGCCTACCCCGGCACCGCCCCGTACGACGCCGCCACCACGTACGACACCACCGGCCAGTGGGACGCCTCCGCCTGGACCGACGCGCAGGCGACCGGCGCGTACGAGACCGTCCACTCCGGCGCGTACGCCCCCCAGGGCACCTACGGCTACGAGGCGTACGACGCGACCGGCCAGTGGGCCGCGCCCGTCTTCGCGACCGACACCGGCGCCTACGACGCGACCGCCTGGAACCAGGCCCCGGCCGACGCCGAGCCGCTCGTCCCCCAGCAGTACACCCCCGAGGCGCTGTACGACGCCGACCCGGAACACGGCGACACCGACGCCGGCACCGCGACCCACTCCACGGCCGACGCGCCGGCCGCCGACCACACCGCCGAGTTCGCCTTCGTGCCCGAGCCGGCGGCTGCCGCGGACGACGGTGACACCGCAGGCGACGGGGACCTTCCGGAGTACGCGTACGAGGGCGACACGGACCACGACCCGGACACCGTCCACCGGCCGGCCGTCGAGGTCCGCACCGACGAGCCCGCTGCGGCCGGCCGCTCCGCGCGCCGCACCTCCGGCGGCCGCGGCCGGCGCCGTACCCCCGCCAAGCGCTCCGCCCTGCTGACCGTCGCCGTTCCCTCCGCCTGTGTCATGGGCGTCGCCGGCATCGCCGCCGCCTCCGTCAGCGGGCTCACCACGCCGCAGAACACGGCGGCCAAGAAGGACGACACGACCACCCTCGCCGCGGCCGACCCGGCGGCCGTGCAGCAGAACGCCGCCAACAACCGCTTCGACACCCAGCTCGTCGCGCTCGACAACGGCGCCCGTGACTTCGGCGACCGCGCCAGCCGCACCCAGGAGCGGATCGACCTCCGCGTCCGCCAGGAGGCGGAGCGGAAGAAGCGCGCGGAGGAGGCGGCCCTCCGCGAGGCGATGCGCCCCAAGTTCATGCTGCCGGTGAAGCTGCACCAGCTCAGCGCGCGCTACGGCCAGTCCGGCGTCAACTGGATGTCCGTCCACACCGGCATCGACTTCCCCGTCCAGTACGGCACGAAGGTGATGGCCGCGACCGACGGCACCGTCCGCACCCAGTGGAACAGCGCCTACGGCAACATGGCGATCGTGACGGCGAAGGACGGCACGGAGACCTGGTACTGCCACCTCAGCAGCACCAAGATCCGCTCCGGCGAGGTCAAGGCCGGTGACGTCATCGCGTACTCCGGCAACTCGGGCAACTCCACCGGCCCCCACCTCCACTTCGAGGTCCGGCCCGGCGGCGGCTCGGCGATCGACCCGCTGGCCTGGCTCCGCAGCCACGGCCTCGACCCGACGAGCTGATCCGACCCGCCTCCGTACGGCAGCGCCGTACGGCGTGCGACCAGGCCCCGGCTTTCGCCGGGGCCTTCGCCGTGCGGAGCCGCGTCCCGCCCCGGCCGCGCGACCGGCGCCCGCGCTACAACTTCTCGACCGGGGCGTACCGCAGCAGCAGTCGCTTCGGCTTCTCGCCGCCGAAGTCGATCGTGGCCTCGGCGTTCGGACCGGCGCCGCCCACCGCCATCACCGTGCCCAGACCGAACTGGTCGTGCGTGACCCGGTCACCGACCTTGAGCGCGACCACCGGCTTGTCACCGGCCCGGCTCGTCGCGAAGCCCGACGGGCCCGAGCGGGAGCGCGAGGAGGAGAGGGACGAGGTGATGCCCGAGGTCGGACCGGCGGGCTTCACCATCGGCCCGGTCCGCTTCCACTCCAGGTACGCGGGCGGGATCTCCTCCAGGAAGCGCGAGGCCGGGTTGTACGACGGCTGGCCCCAGGCGCTGCGCATCGAGGAACGGGTGAGGTAGAGCCGCTCCCGCGCGCGCGTGATGCCCACGTAGGCGAGGCGCCGCTCCTCCTCCAGCTCCTTCGTCTGGCCCAGGGCGCGCATGTGCGGGAAGACGCCGTCCTCCATGCCGGTGAGGAAGACCACCGGGAACTCCAGGCCCTTGGCGGTGTGCAGGGTCATCAGGGTGATGACGCCCGAGCCCTCCCCGTCCTCGTCGGGGATCTGGTCGGAGTCCGCGACGAGCGCGACCTGCTCCAGGAACTCGGCCAGCGTGCCCGTGCCCTCGCCCTCGCCGCGCTCCTGCTCGAACTCCAGGGCCACGGAGGCCAGCTCCTGAAGGTTCTCGATGCGGGTCTCGTCCTGCGGGTCGGTGGAGGCCTGGAGCTCGGCCAGGTAGCCGGTCCGCTCCAGGACGGCCTCCAGGACGACGGCGGGGCCCGCGCCGGACTCGGCGATGGTGCGCAGCTCGTCCATCAGCGCGTTGAAGCGCTTGACGGCGTTCGCGGAGCGCGCGGCCATGCCGTACGCCTCGTCGACCCGCTTGAGCGCCTGCGGGAAGGTGGTCTTCTCGCGGAGGGAGAGGGCGTCGATCATGGCTTCGGCGCGCTCACCGATCCCCCGCTTCGGCACGTTGAGGATGCGGCGGAGCGGGACGGTGTCCTCGGGGTTGGCGAGGACGCGCAGGTACGCGAGGACGTCCCGGACCTCCTTGCGCTCGTAGAAGCGCACACCGCCGACGACCTTGTAGGGCAGACCGACGCGGATGAAGATCTCTTCGAAGACGCGGGACTGGGCGTTGGTCCGGTAGAAGACGGCGACGTCACCGGCCTTGGCCTCACCGGCGTCGGTGAGCCGGTCGATCTCGTCGGCGACGAACTGTGCCTCGTCGTGCTCGGTGTCCGCGACGTACCCGGTGATCCGCGCGCCCGCCCCCGCGTTCGTCCAGAGGTTCTTGGGGCGGCGGGACTCGTTGCGCTCGATGACGGCGTTGGCGGCGGAGAGGATCGTCTGCGTGGAGCGGTAGTTCTGCTCCAGGAGGATCGTCGTCGCGTCCGGGTAGTCCTCCTCGAACTGGAGGATGTTGCGGATGGTGGCGCCGCGGAAGGCGTAGATCGACTGGTCGGCGTCACCGACGACACAGAGCTCGGCCGGGCCGAGGTCCTCGTAGCCCGTGCCGACCAGCTCGCGCACCAGCGTGTACTGGGCGTGGTTGGTGTCCTGGTACTCGTCGACGAGGACGTGCCGGAAACGGCGGCGGTAGTGCTCGGCGACGTCCGGGAACGCCTGGAGCAGGTGGACCGTCGTCATGATGATGTCGTCGAAGTCGAGGGCGTTGGCCTCGCGCAGCCGGGACTGGTACATCCGGTAGGCCTCGGCGAGCGTCTTCTCGAAGCCGTCGGCGGCCTGGTCGGCGAAGGCCTCCTCGTCGATCAGCTCGTTCTTGAGGTTCGAGATCTTGGCGCTGAAGGACTTCGGCGGGAACTTCTTCGGATCGAGGTCCAGGTCGCGGCAGACCAGGGACATCAGCCGCTTGGAGTCGGCCGCGTCGTAGATCGAGAAGGAGGAGGTGAAGCCGAGCTTCTTCGACTCGCGGCGCAGGATGCGGACGCAGGCGCTGTGGAAGGTCATGACCCACATCGCGTTGGCCCGGGGGCCGACGAGCTGCTCGACGCGCTCCTTCATCTCGCCGGCGGCCTTGTTGGTGAAGGTGATCGCCAGTATCTGGCCGGGGTGGACGTGCCAGGTGGCCAGGAGATGGGCGATGCGGTGGGTGAGCACCCGCGTCTTGCCGGAGCCGGCGCCCGCGACGATGAGCAGGGGGGAGCCGGTGTGGACGACGGCGGCGCGCTGCTGCTCGTTCAGCCCTTCCAGGAGCGCGGCTGCGTCCACGACGGGCCGGGAGGCGCCGTCGCGGTAGTGCGCGTCCCGGGGCGGGGGCGTGTCGAAGTGCTCCCCGAAGAGGTCGTGCGGGACCTCCTCCGCGGCCGGGGCGCCGTGGTCGTCGTCCTCGGGCGGGGGCGGGGCCTCCTCGGAGGAGTGGTTCTGGAGGCCGGCCAGGAAGCTGTCGTCAAAGAGGCTGCTCATCGCCTCACGAGTCTAGGACGCTCCACCGACATCCGGTCCCGGCTTCGGCAAGGCCGGTGCTTTCGGCGGCGCGAGACGTGTCACACGGGACGGGCGCACCGGCCGGCGGAGCGGCGCCGGACGCGTCAGACCCAGAGGGTCGCGATGAAGATGTTCACCACGGTCAGGCCACCGACGGCGCCGAAGAGTCCCTTGTCGACACGCTCCTCGTCCCGCTTGACGTAGACGAGGGCCAGGATGACGACGAGGACGGCCAGCTTGATGCCGATCTTGACGTTGTTCACGGTCTGGTCGTCGGCCTGGTTGAGGCCGACGAGCGCGATGCCGGTGATCAGCATGGTGAGCGCGCCGTGCAGCATGGCGGGGGTGAAGCGGGCCGTACCTGCTCCCATCGCCTTCATCTGGGTGAGGAATCCGCCCAGGAGGGAGGCGATACCGATGATGTGCAGGGCGACGAAGACATTGATGAGGACGTCCATGGGGCGGAGCCTAGCCGGGGTCGTAGCACCGCTCGGCGGGCGGGTCCACCGTCTCCGGCGCTTCGGTCGGTGACGTGCTGTAAGGGAGCACACTGCACTGCCCGAAGCGAAAATGATCGGTCGAGGAAGGCCAAGTCCCGTCAATTGACGTCAACTCCCCGCCTGGACGCAACCGGCCCCTCTAGCGTCCTGCGGCAGGTGGCCGGCTCCCCACCACCGCCGGTCACCCGGCGGCTGTCGGTCGCCCCCGCCGAAAGAACCGGCGGCGGTCCGTCTCCCCTGTGCGGGCCGCCGCCGGCCCGGTGGGCACCGTCCCCGGTCAGGAAGAGGATGTGACCCGCCCTCGTGGCAGCGCACCGAAAACCCCGCTCGTCCCCCTTCGGTGGCCAGGCGGTCCGCACCGCCGCCACGCTCGCCCTCGCGTCGGCGGCGACCACTGCCCTCCTCGAAGGATCGGGACACGCCGACCCCCGGCCCTCCGCGGCCCAGGTCAAGGCGAAGGTCGACCGGCTCCACCAGGAGGCCGAGGTCGCGACCGAGCGGTACAACGGGGCGAAGGAGAAGGCGGACGCGGCGCGCGCGGCCTTCGACCGGCTGCGTGACGAGGCCGCCCGCAGGACGGAGCGGCTGAACACGGCCCGGGCCGGACTCGGGAAGATCGCCGCCGCCCAGTACCGGTCCGGCGGGCTCGATCCCGCCGTCCAGCTCGCGCTCACCTCCGATCCGGAGCAGTACCTGGAGCGGGCCGCCCTCGCGGAGAAGGCCGGCGCCCGTCAGGCGGCCGCCATCGCCTCGGTGCGCCGTGAGCTGGGCGCACTCCGGCAGCTGCGGGCCGAGTCGGTGGACCGGCTCGCGGCTCTGCGCGGGCACGAGGAGGACCTGCGGCGGCAGAAGGCGGCGGTCCTGGAGAAGCTCACGGAGGCTCGGCACCTGCTCGCCCGCCTGACCGCGGAGGAACGCGCCCGTTACGACGCCGCACAGGCGGCCCGCGACCACTCGGCCGTGTCCCGGTCGGCCGTCTCCGGCGGCCCGGCCGCCGGTGCGTTCCCGTCGTCGTCCGAAGGAGCGTCCGACAGCGCGTCCCGGGAGCGGGCGGATCGTTCCTCCGGGGGCGACCGCGGTTCCGTGACCGCGCCCACCCACCGGGCCGCGCAGGCCATCTCGTTCGCCCGCGCCCAGCTCGGCAAGCCGTACGTGTGGGGGGCGACGGGCCCCTCGGGGTACGACTGCTCCGGGCTGACCCAGGCGGCCTGGCGCGCCGCCGGTGTGGCACTGCCCCGCACCACCTACACCCAGATCAACGCCGGCCGGCGCGTCCCCCGCTCCCAGCTCGCCCCCGGTGACCTGGTCTTCTTCTACTCGGGCATCAGCCACGTGGGGCTGTACATCGGGGGCGGCCAGATGATCCACGCACCCCGCCCGGGCGCCCCGATCCGGGTGGCCCCGATCGACGAGATGCCCTTCGCGGGAGCCACCCGCGTCGGCTGAGCCCCCGGCTGCCGGGGCCGGCGCGGGGGCACTGCCGAGGTCGGCTCAGGAGTGAGGGCAGTGGCCGGGGAGGGGGGTCGGGGAGGGCGGTCGGACGTTCGGCGGTCGGGGGGGCCGCGATCGGTGGGGCCGGACACGGCCGGGGCAGGTGCCGGGCGGGGAGGTGCGGCCAGGGCAGGTGCGGGCGACCGGGGGCCTCGGCGCGGCCGGGCCCAGGGGTCGGGCCCGGGGGGCGCCCTGCGCGCCGGGGCCCTGGCGGTGGGCGGGCCCGGCAGGTGCCGACCGCCGGGGCCCCTCCGGGCGGCCGGGCCCGGGGCGCAGGGTGGGGACCCGGCGCCGCCACACCCGGACCGTGGGCCGTGGTACGGCGCGGCCGGGAGGGTCAGACCAGGCGGCGGGCCGTCGCCCAACGGGTGAGCTCGTGCCGATTGGAGAGCTGGAGCTTGCGCAGCACCGCCGACACGTGCGACTCGACCGTCTTCACCGAGATGTACAGCTGCTTGGCGATCTCCTTGTAGGCGTAGCCCCGGGCGATGAGGCGCAGCACCTCCCGCTCGCGCTGGGTGAGCCGGTCCATGTCCTCGTCGACGGGCGGCGCGTCGGTCGAGGCGAAGGCGTCGAGGACGAAGCCGGCGAGCCGCGGCGAGAAGACCGCGTCGCCCTCCTGTACCCGGAAGATCGAGTCGACCAGGTCGGTGCCGGTGATCGTCTTGGTGACGTAGCCCCGGGCCCCGCCCCGGATGACGCCGATCACGTCCTCGGCCGCGTCCGAGACGGACAGGGCGAGGAACCGCACCGGGTCCTCCGCCGCTGCCATCAGCCCGGCGCAGCGGCGCAGCACCTCGACGCCTCCCCCGCCCGGCAGATGGACGTCGAGCAGGACGACCTCGGGCCGGGTCGCCGTGATCACGGTGACCGCCTGGTCGACGTCGGCCGCCTCGCCGACCACCTCGACGCCGGTGATCTCGGTCCGCCCGATCTCCGCCTGCACGCCGGTGCGGAACATGCGGTGGTCGTCGACGAGGACCACCCGCACCCGGCGGTCCGCGCCCGCCGCCCCCGCCCCGGTCGCTGTCCCGGTCCCGTCGCTCATCCGTCCGCCCTCTCCATCTCAAGCTCCACTTCCGTGCCGCCGTCCGGCGCGGATCTGAGCCGGGCCGAGCCCCCGTTGCGCTGCATCCGGCCGACGATCGATTCTCGTACGCCCATCCGGTCCTCGGGAACGGCGTCGAGGTCGAAGCCCGGCCCCCTGTCCTTGACGGACACGAAGACCTTCCGGCCCTCCACCTCGGCGTAGACCTGGACCGCGCCTCCCTCGCCACCGTACTTGGCGGCGTTGACCATCGCCTCGCGCGCGGCCTGTATCTGTGCGGTCAGTTTCTCGTCGAGCGGGCAGTCGCCGACGACCACCACCTCCAGCGGGACGCCGTGCTTGTCCTCGACCTCGGCGGCGGCCCGCTTCACCGCCTCGGCGAGGGTCTCGGGCTCCTCGTCCTTGTCCTTACCGGTGCCCTCCGGTCGGTAGAGCCAGTTCCGCAGCTCCCGCTCCTGAGCGCGGGCGAGCCTGCGGACCTCTCCCGGGTCCTCGGCGTTGCGCTGGATCAGGGTGAGGGTGTGCAGGACGGAGTCGTGGACGTGGGCGGCGACCTCGGCCCGCTCCTGGGCGCGGATGCGCATGGTGCGCTCCTCGGAGAGGTCCTGGGACATGCGGACCAGCCACGGGCCGGCCAGCAGGGCTATGCCGGTGAGGACGGCGACCGCGGCGGTGAGGGCCGTGCCGAGCTGGGCGACGGAGCCGCGCACCACGACGAACACGGCGAGTCCCGTGCCCACCAGAGCCACACCGACCAGGCCCCGGGTGAGCTGGAGGGCGCGTCTGCGGCGTCCGGGGTCGGTCCAGCTGGCGCGGCGGGCGTTGTCCGCCTGGCGCCAGACGAGGACCACACCGACCCCGATGAGGAGCGTCGGCCAGACGTAGCGTCCGGTCTCCTTGTCGAGGTTGATGTTGCCGATGAACACGGCCGCGCCGAGGGCGAGCGCGACCAGGGCGAAGACCTGCCCCCGGTCCGGTTTGCGGAGCCGGCGTCTGCCGTCGGGCATCGTCTCGAAGACGGGGCGCGGGGCTGCCCGGCCGCCGACGCCGAGCGGGACGACGATCCAGAAGACCGCGTACAGCAGGACGCCGAGGCCGTCGGTGAGCAGCAGCACCGTGAAGACGGCCCGGACCCACGCGACGGGCAGCCCCAGATGCCCGGCGAGGCCGCGCGCGACACCGCCGAGCCATCGCCCGTCGGCGCTCCTGTAGAGCCTGCGCGCGGGCGGTTCGTCGGTCTCGGTGACACGAGCGGCTGCGGACATGACCCGATCGTCACACGTGGGGTCCCCCGCGGACATCAGGGGCGGCCCTGAGTTCGTCCCTGGTACGGCCTCAGGGGAGCGGGGGTCCCGAATATCAGGGTCGGGCCAGGGTCGTCCCCGGTGCCGCGGCAGGTCACGGGCGGTCACCATGGACGCATGACGAGTTCGACGCCTCCGCTTCACGAGGCCCCGCCGACGGCGGAGGCCCCGTCCGCCCCGCCGCTTCGGCGCTCGCGTGCGAGCAAGGTCGTGGGCGGGGTCTGCGGCGGTCTCGGCCGGCACTTCGACCTCGACCCGGTGATCTTCCGTGTGGTGGTCGGTGTGCTGTCGGTGACCGGCGGCATCGGGCTGATCTTCTACGGCTTCGCGTGGCTCCTCCTCCCGCTCGCGGGAGACGAGGAGAACGAGGGCCGCAGACTCCTGACCGGCCGTGTGTCCGGGGCGTCGCTGGCGGCGGTGCTCCTGGCGCTGGTGGGCTGCGGGGTCTTCCTGTCGATGCTGCGCAGCGGTTCGATCCTGGGCTTCGCCATGACCCTCACCCTGGCGGTGTGCGGGGCGGCGGTGTGGTCGCAGCGGCGCAGGACGGCGAGCGGGGAGGCCGAGCTGCGGAGGGACGTGGCGGCGGCCATGGCCGTCGCCGAGGCCCCGCCGGAGACGAAGGCGCCCCCGCTGGTCGAGTTCCCGTCCTGGTGGAAGGACCCCATCGTGAAAGACGGTTCGACGGGCAGGATCGCCATCGGTTACCTCTGGGGCCCGCACGGCGTCGTGGACGCGGAAGGCCGGGTGAACGGCGAAGTGCCGAAGCCGGGAGGGCAGTGGGGCCCGGACGGCTCCGCGGCCGAGCGTCCGGCCCGTTCCATACGCCGCACCCCGTACTCCATCGGTGGCCTGATCCACCTGTTCGCCTGCCTCGCCGCCGTGCTGGGCACGGCCCTGACGTGGGAGACCGAGCCGCTGGGACGGAGCCTGCAGACGGGTCTGGTCGCCGCTCTCGCGGTGTTCGGCCTGGGCCTCGTCGTCAGCAGCTTCCTCGGCCGGACCGGTTTCGGCACCGTCTTCCAGACCGTGTCCACGGCCCTGCTCCTCGCCGTGGCGGTGGCCCTGCCGCAGCGGATCACGACCGAATGGGTGCGGGAGACGTGGCAGCCCGCCACGGTGAGCGCGGTGCGCGCGGACTACGAGGTGGGTACCGGGGTCGGCACACTCGACCTCTCGCGCCTCGCGGTACCGGCGGGCACCACCGTCGGGACCCGGGTGAACGTCGGCGCCGGGAAGGTCGAGGTGGTCGTCCCGAAGGACGTGGTGGTGAAGCTCCGCGCCGAGGTGGGGCTCGGTGACCTGCAACTGCCCGGGCAGCCGCCCGACGACATCGACATCGCACCGGACCGGGACGAGACCCGGACGCTCGCGCCGCCGGCCGGGACCGCCCCGGCGGGCACGCTGGACCTCTCACTGGAGGTCGGACTGGGACAGGTGGAGGTCATCCGTGCTGCTTCATGAGTTCCGCCCGGGCAGGCTCGTCCTCGGCCTGACGGCCCTCACCCTCGCCGTGGTCTACGGGGGTGACGCCGTGGAGGCCTGGGCCACGCCCTGGTACGGGGTGGTGCCGGTGCTCTGCGGCGGCCTGGGACTGGCCGGCCTGGTGACGTGGGTGGCCTATCGAATACGACGCCGTACGGCGAGGAGCCGGTCGAGCGAGAGCACCGGGGCGCCGGCCAGCAGCAACGGCAGCCAGGCCATCAGATAGGCGAGGTCGTTGCCCAGGTAGTAGGGAGCCACCTGCCAGCTCACGGTCAGCCACAGGCTCAGTGAGATCAGCGCGCCGCCGAGCGCCGCCATCCGGGCGAAGAGTCCGAGGAGGGTCCCGATCCCGACGGCGAGCTCGCCGAGGGCGAGGGCGTGTCCGAAGCCGGCAGGACTGTGGAGGGCGAGGTCGACCAGGGCGGGCACGGCGGAGCTGTCGCGGACCCCGCGCATGGTCTCGCCGATGGATCCGGTGCCGGTGTCGGCGAGGAAGGAGGCGTCGGTCAGCTTGTCGAGACCCGCGTACACGAAGGTGACGCCGAGGAAGATGCGGAGGGGAAGGAGGGCGTAGCGGGAGGCGGTTGCCTTCCACCGGGCGAGCGTGTCCCGGCGAGTCGAGCCGGACGCGGAACCACCCACCGAGCCGGACGCGGAACCACCCACCGAGCCGGTCGGGGGACCACCTGCCGAGCCGGTCGGGGAACCACCCACCGAGCCGGTCGGGGGACCACCTGCCGAGCCGGGGCTCGTGGCCGGAGCCCCGGGGGGCTTCCCGCCGCCCGCTCCGTCGTTCTGCCGGTCGGCCTGTCCTGTCATCGCCGGTCACCTCTCCACATAGCCGAACGGCTCCTCGCGGAACGATTCTCTCCGCAACCGGGCCGGGAGAGCACACGGGAGGCCCCGCGCCCCACGGCTCCGGTCCCCCGTCGCGCACGCGGCACGCGGCACGCGATCAGGCAGTCGGACGGACGGGCGTGGTGGCGGGTTCAGTCGAGGACGTCGATGGTGACCCGGTTGGTCTCGATGCCCGCCGCCGTCACGACCGACACCTCCACCCGTCCGGGCTCGACGTCGGCCGGGAGCGGGACGGTGAGCGCGGTGTCCGTGGGGTTGGCGAAGCCACCCGGGACCGGGACCAGGGGGACATGGGCGTGGACGGCGCCGATGCGGACGACGAGCCGGGTGAGGGGTTCCGGGGTGGCGGCGCCCGGCGGGACGAAGCCGCAGCCGCGGATCTCGATGTCGTCGCCCGTGCGGATCGGGGCGTCCAGGTCGCCGGCCTCCCGGGACCGGACAACGGCGTGGATGGCGGGGCGGACGCCCTCGGTGCCGGTGGCGGCGAGATGCCAGGCGGCGGAGACGGCGAGGAGGAGCACGAGCGCCCAGGGCAGCTCGGGGAGGCCGGTCGGTGCCGCGGCGAGACGGGCACCCGCGAGGACGAGGACGGTGCCGGAGACGAGGAGGTACTGGATGTCGGCGAGGCTGGCGCGGCCGCTGTCGTCGCAGACGAGATCGGCGGCGCTCGGGCGGTCGGCGGGCACCTTCTGGAGGCGCCGCGCCGCGATCCGGGCGGAGACGACGACACGGGAGGCGACGGTGAGGGCCGCGACGAGGGCGAAGACGGTGAGCAGAGCCGCGCCCCGGGCAGGGGCGAAGGCGGAGGCTCCGGGGGAACGGAGGGCCAGGAAGAGGAGGGTGTAGACGAGGAACAGGAGCCAGGTGGCGGCGACGCCCCGCGTGGTGGAGAGCCGGTTGTCCTCGCCGACGAGCGGTGCGAGCAGTCCGCCGCGGACCCGGTGGAGGTGCGCGGCACCACTGAGCAGGGCGGCCAGGATGAGGGCGGTGCAGAGGCCGGCGGTGCGGGCGGTGGTCCAGCCGGTTCCGGCGGCGGTGAGGGCCTGGCCGAGGAGCAGGACGAGCACGGCGCCCCAGGCCGTGGCGAGGCTGCCGAGGCGGACCCGGGCGAGCCAGGCCGCGCCGGCCTCGCGGCCCCGGTCGGTGACGGCCCGGGCGGACTGGGCCAGCTCGTCGGAGACCCACTGACGGGCGGCGACCGGGGAGTGGGCGACGGCGGCGGGCACGCCGTGGCCGGCGGCGAGTTCGTCGCGGCGTGCGAGGAAGGCGGCCACGGCGTCGCGGTGGCCGGCTCGCCCGCAGTGTGCGCAGCCGGCGCAGGCCGCCGGGTGCGCGCCGGACCGGACGCCGTACTGTCCCGTTTCTTGAACCGCCACGGTGCTCACTTCCCGAGCCCGTTTTCCGCCCGGGCTCACCTCGCGGCACGTGCCGGGGGTCCGAGGTGGCCCCGATCGGTCAACCGGCCGCTGATTCCCCGGAATTGTGTCGCACCCGAGGCTCCCGGCGCTGCCGCGTGCGCCCCACCGGAGGGTGATTGCCGCTCCATCCCATTGACGTACAGAAAGGTGAAGCGATGGTGTGACGACAGGAGTTCGGCCTCCGTGCGGGTGATCCCCCGTCCGGACGAGGCCCCGGACGAGCCCCGGGCCGCCGCCCCCGAGCGTCGGGCCGGACGCGGAGAAGCCGCCGTCCCCGGGCGGCGGGCGCGCGGGGACGACGGCTTCAGCGGCGGGCGGGAGAGGTCACTCCCACTCGATGGTGCCCGGGGGCTTGCTGGTCACGTCGAGGACGACGCGGTTGACGTCGGCGACCTCGTTGGTGATCCGGGTGGAGATCCGGGCGAGCACCTCGTACGGCAGGCGCGACCAGTCGGCCGTCATGGCGTCCTCGGAGGACACGGGACGGAGGACGATCGGGTGGCCGTAGGTGCGGCCGTCACCCTGGACGCCCACGGAGCGGACGTCGGCGAGCAGCACGACCGGGCACTGCCAGATCTCGCGGTCGAGACCGGCCGCGGTCAGCTCCTCGCGGGCGATGGCGTCGGCCTCGCGCAGCAGGTCCAGGCGCTCCTTGGTGACCTCGCCGACGATGCGGATGCCGAGGCCGGGGCCGGGGAAGGGCTGGCGCTGGACGATCTCCTCGGGCAGGCCGAGCTCCTGGCCGACCATCCGGACCTCGTCCTTGAACAGCTGGCGCAGCGGCTCGACGAGCTCGAACTCCAGGTCCTCGGGGAGGCCGCCGACGTTGTGGTGGGACTTGATGTTGGCCGTGCCGGTGCCGCCGCCGGACTCGACGATGTCCGGGTAGAGCGTGCCCTGGACGAGGAAGGCGACCTCCTCGCCGTCGGCGGCGCCCTCGGCGACGATCTCGGCCTGCGCCTGCTCGAAGACGCGGATGAACTCACGGCCGATGATCTTGCGCTTGGTCTCCGGGTCGGAGACGCCGGCGAGGGCGGTGAGGAAGCGCTCCTGGGCGTCGACGACCTTCAGCTGGACGCCGGTGGCGGCCACGAAGTCCTTCTCGACCTGCTCGGTCTCGCCCTTGCGCATCAGACCGTGGTCGACGTACACGCAGGTGAGCTGGGAGCCGATGGCCTTCTGCACCAGGGCGGCGGCCACGGCGGAGTCGACGCCGCCGGAGAGACCGCAGATGGCGCGCTTGGTGCCGACCTGGGCGCGGATGGCCGCGACCTGCTCCTCGATGACGTTGCCGGTCGTCCAGGTGGGCTCGATGCCGGCGCCGCGGTAGAGGAAGTGCTCCAGGATCTGCTGGCCGTGCGTGGAGTGCAGCACCTCGGGGTGGTACTGGACGCCGTACAGCTTCTTCTCGTCGTTCTCGAAGGCGGCGACCGGCACCACGTCGGTGGAGGCGGTGACGGAGAAGCCCTCGGGGGCGGCGGAGCAGGCGTCGCCGTGCGACATCCACACGGACTGCTCGACCGGGGTGCCCTCGAAGAGGGTGGAGCCGGCCTTGGTGACGTGCAGCGGGGTACGGCCGTACTCGCGGGCTCCGGTGTTGTCGACGGTGCCACCGAGGGTGGTCGCCATCAGCTGGAAGCCGTAGCACATGCCGAAGACGGGGACGCCCGCCTCGAAGATCGCGCGGTCGAGGCGGGGGGCGCCCTCCGCGTACACGGAGGACGGGCCGCCGGAGAGGATGATCGCCTTCGGGTTCTTGGCCAGCATCTCGGCCACCGGCATGGTGGACGGGACGATCTCGCTGTAGACCCGGGCCTCACGGACACGGCGGGCGATGAGCTGGGCGTACTGGGCGCCGAAGTCGACAACGAGGACTACGTCCGGGTTGGTGACGTCGGGCGCGGCAGCGGGGGGCGCTGATGACACTACGGCGGCCTTCCGGCGGTAGGAGGGGTTCCCCGAGAGGGGGCTATTTGTCGATTCTACCGGCGCGGCCGTGAATCTTTTCGTCTCACCATCCGAACCGGGGTTGGCCCGGCGGCCGGGCGGCGGTCCATACTGGGCGCATGCGCAAGCTCTCGACCTTCGTCTTTACCTATGGCACCGGCCGGTCCGGATGCCATGGTCGTGCTGCTTGAGCAACTGACAAGCGACTTCCGAGGCGCCCCGGGCCGACAAGGCCCGGGGCGCTTCGCCGTTCCCGGGCCGTGCCGCCCCGGGGCTCCCGGCCCGATTCCGTGAGGAGCCCCACCATGAACGCCGCGACCGCCGCCGCCCCCGCCCCCGCCGTCACGCCCGCTTCCGCCGTCACCCCGGCCGAGAGGACCGGTGCCCGCACCGACGAGGCGGCGGCGCTGATCGGTGACGCCCGCGAACGCATCGACGCCCTCGACGACCGGATCATCGGCCTCATCCAGGAGCGGATGGCCGTCTCGGCCGTGATCCAGGAGGCGCGGATCTCCTCCGGCGGCCGCAGGGTGAATCTGGCGCGCGAGATGGAGGTCCTCGGCCACTACCGGGACGCGCTGGGCAAGCCGGGTACGGCGCTGGCCATGACGATGCTGGAGCTGTGCCGGGGGCGCATCTGAGGGAGGTCCCGGATCTGAGTTCGGGCCCGCTCTCACCCGTACGGCGCGTGACCGGCGCGGAGCCGGCTTCGTTGGTCCGGGTGTCCGTGCCAGCCAGGGGCGGGCCCGTAGAAACCACGCGTGGCTTCGCTGGGGCGTGTGACGTACCTCCGGTACGTCGTGGGACCTCGCCCCAGCGCGCGTGACCGGACGGCAGGGGACAGCAGCCCGGTCACCCAGAAAGAGCGGTCGGTCCCGGGGACGCCCGGGGCCGGCCGCAACCGGATCCGCCGGTCGCCCGCCCCCGCGACCGCCAGCACCACTCGCAGCTCGCCCCTCACGGAAGGCGCGGTCCGTCGACCGCGCACCCCGCTCCCCTCCCCCACCGCGGCGCAGCCCCCGGCGCCGCCCTGCTCGGCACCGCCGCTGCCCTGACACCGGTGCCGATCCCGAGGGCCCCGTACCGCGACCGGAATCGCGGCGCGGGGCCCTCGCCGGTGCCCGGAACCAGGCACGCCCCGGAACGTGACGCGCGTCACATGAAGATCCCGCGCAACCGCTACAACCAATCGCTCCGATCGCGGGTCATCTATGCAGCAACACCAAAGCTGGAGGGGCGCTGCACTCGGAGGGGGGTGCAGCGCCCCTTCGTCGTGTCCCGCCCCTTCGTCTCAGGGCTTCTTCGGGGGGACCGCCGGGATGCCGAGGAACGGCAGCCGCAGGGCGCCGAAGGCCTCGGCCGGGACGGCGGGGGACTTCGGCTCGACCGGTGCCAGCCGCACGTACCCCTGTCCCTGCGGCGGACGCGGGTCCTCCTCGCCCTTGTTCGGCCAGAAGGACATCGCCCGCTCGGCCTGCGCGGTGATGGTCAGGGAGGGGTTGACTCCCAGGTTGGCGGAGACGGCCGCCCCGTCGACCACCGAGATGCCGGGGTGGCCGTAGAGCCGGTGGTACGGGTCGATGACCCCGGAGCCGGCGTCGGCGCCGATGGGGCAGCCGCCCAGGAAGTGCGCGGTGAGCGGGGTCCCCATGAGTTCGCCGATGTTGGAGCCGGGGAAGCCGTTGATCTCCTCGGCGAGGAGGGTGGCGGCCTGGGTCGCGGCCCGGATCTGGGTGGGGTTCGGCGCCCCGTGCCCCTGGCGGGCGGTGAGCAGCCCCTTCCCGATGCCGTCGGGCTTGCGGTAGGTGGTCAGCGAGTTGTCCAGGGACTGCATGACGAGGCCGATGATGGTCCGCTCCGACCAGCGCCGGTTGGAGAGGGAGCGGGCGGCCTGGGTGGGGTGCTTGAGGAGGTTGAGGAACCAGTTCCGCACCCGGTGGGCGCCGTAGGGCACCTGGAGGACGGTGAGGCTGCCCATGGAGTTGGAGCCCCTGCCGTACCGCACGGGTTCGATGTGGGTGTGGGCGTCGGGGTGGACCGAGGAGGTGATGGCGACCCCGCGGGTGAAGTCGGCCCGCTCCTTGCCGTGCTTCTTCCGGTAGCGGCGGTCCGTGGTCTGGGCGCCGACCAGGCCCTCGGAGTTGGTACGGGTCAGTTCGCCGAGCCGGTCCGAGATGCGGGGCAGCAGACCGGTGTCCTTCATCCGGTGCAGGAGGGTCTGGGTGCCGTACGTGCCGGCCGCGATGACCACCCGGCGGGCGGTGAAGGTCCGTCCCCGGCCCTTCTTCCGGTCGTCGGTGGGCAGTGTCCGGACGGCGAAGCCGCCCCGCGAGTCCTCGGTGACGGCGACCACGGAGGTCATGGGGTGGACCTCGGCACCGGCCCGTTCGGCGAGGTGGAGGTAGTTCTCGTTGAGGGTGTTCTTGGCACCGTGGCGGCAGCCGGTCATGCACTCGCCGCACTCGATGCAGGCGCGGCGCGAGGGGCCCGCGCCGCCGAAGAACGGGTCGGGCACCTCCCCGCCCGGCTTCGCCGTCGCCGCACTCGTGCCGTCCCCGCTCACCGCGTCCTTGCCGTCGCCGAAGAAGACGCCGACCGGTGCCATGTGGAAGGTGTCGCCGATGCCCATGGCCTGGGCGGCGGCCTTCAGGTGCACGTCGGAGGGGGTCGTCGTCGGGTTGAGCCGGACGCCCAGCATCCGCTTGGCCTGGTCGTAGTACGGGGCCAGTTCGGAGCGCCAGTCGGTGATGTCCTTCCACTGCGGGTCGTCGAAGAACGGCGCGAGCGGTTCGTAGAGCGTGTTGGCGTAGTTGAGCGAGCCGCCGCCGACCCCGGCGCCCGCGAGGACCATCACGTTGCCGAGCAGGTGGATGCGCTGGATGCCGTAGAGGCCGAGCGCGGGTGCCCACAGGAAGTTCTTCAGGTCCCAGGAGTTCTTGGGCAGTTCGTGCCGCGCGAAGCGGCGGCCGGCTTCCAGGACGCCGACCCGGTAACCCTTCTCGGTCAGCCGCAGGGCCGTGACCGAGCCGCCGAAGCCGGAGCCGACGACGATGACGTCGTAGTCGTACGAGCCGTCCTCGTCCTGATTTCGGGCAGGGGGAACCGCGGTCATGACTCTCCTCGTACGAAAAGGTGCGGAACGGACAGACGAGCGGAGCGCGCGACGCCGGAGCCGGCGGTCGGCCCCGGGACGGGCGTACGGGCGCGGGCGGCCGGGCTCAGCGCAGGCGCAGGGCCTTCATCGCCTTCAGCGACGCGGTCATGAACGCGGCGTACTTCTCGTCGTCCATCCCGAAGGACGGCGCGAGCGGGAGCAGCCGCTGCTGGGCGACGGTCTGGGCCTCGGTGTACTTGAGGATGCCCTCCGAGCCGTGGCGGCGGCCGAGGCCGGAGTCCTTCATGCCGCCCATCGGGGACTGCACGCTGCCGTAGGCGGGGGCGTATCCCTCGTTGATGTTGACGGTGCCGGTGCGCAGGCGGGCGGCGACGGCGTGGCCGCGGCGCGAGTCCTTCGTCCAGACGGAGGAGTTGAGCCCGTAGGGCGTGGCGTTGGCGAGCTCGACGGCCTCGTCCTCGTCGCGGAAGCGGTAGATCGAGACCACGGGGCCGAAGGTCTCCTCGGCGCAGACGGCCATCGGGGCCTCGACGCCGTCGAGGATGGTCGGCTCGTAGAAGAGGGGGCCGATGTCGGGGCGGGCGACGCCGCCGGCGACGAGCGTGGCGCCCTTGGCGACGGCCTCCTCGACGTGGCGGCTGACCGTCTCCAGCTGCCGCTCGCCGACGAGGGAGCCCATGTCGGCCCCGTACGCGAGGGAGTTGCCGAGCCGCATCGCCTTCGTACGGGCGGCGAAGCGGGCCACGAACTCGTCGGCGACGGACTCGTGCACGTACAGCCGCTCGATGGAGATGCAGAGCTGGCCGGCGGAGGAGAAGCAGGCGCGGACGGCTCCGGCGGCGGCCTTCTCGACGTCGGCGTCCTCGAGGACGAGCATGGCGTTCTTGCCGCCGAGTTCGAGGGAGACGCCGACGAGCCGGGCGGCGGCACCCTGGGCGACCTCGCGGCCGGTGCGGGTGGAGCCGGTGAAGGAGACGTAGTCGGCGTGCCGGACGACCTCGGGGCCGACGACCGGACCCTCGCCGAGGACGACCTGGAAGACCTCGGCGGGCAGACCGGCCTCGATCAGCAGGTCGCGGGCCCACAGGGCGGTGAGCGCGGTCTCGGTGTCGGGCTTCATGACGACGGCGTTGCCGGAGACGAAGGCGGGGAGCGCGTCGCCGACGGAGAGCTCCAGCGGGTAGTTCCAGGGCGCGATCTGGCCGACGACCCCGCGCGGCTGGCGCAGCTCGGTGACCTTGGTGAGGGTCGGTACGACACCGGTGTGACGCCGGGGGCGCAGGTAGGCGGAGGCCCTGCGTCCGTAGTGGCGGGCGGCGACGGCGACGGCCTGGACCTCCTCGTGGGCGTGCAGGCGCGCCTTGCCGGTCTCCAGCTGGATGAGGTCGAGGATCTCGCCCTGCCGCTGGAGGACGAGGTCGTGGAAGCGCAGGAGGACGGCCGCGCGGGCGCGGACCGGGGTCGCGGCCCAGACGGACTGGGCGGCGCGGGCCCTGCGGAAGGCCTCGGCCACGTCCTCGGGGGTGGACTCGGGCAGGTCCGTCAGTTTCTCCCCGGTGAAGGGGGTGTGGTTGGCCGTGCGGCCCGAGCCGACGACGCCGCGGACGAGGCGGGCGACCACCTCGGGCGTCACGACGTCGGCGGCCGTCCGGGCGCCGGCGGGCGCGGGGGCGACCGGGTTGGTCGCGCCGGCGGGGGCCGCGGGGCGGGCCGGCCGCGCCACGGTGGCGGCGTCGGCGTCTTCGGCGGGAACCGGGAGGGCGGCGGGGGCCTGCGAGTCCGTCATGAGGGCGAGAGTAAGCCGCCCCGGGGGCTTTGGGTACCCGTCGGTAACGCGTTTTCACCCCGCGCACACATCGCGCCAGCGATCACTGGCACATAAGCCCTGATCAGGGGCTTACGGCCGCCGACGGCCCCACACGGAGATTTTCGCGACTCCGGCGGCTGCCTCAGGAGGCCGGTCGGGAACCCGGCGCGCGCCAGTGCTGGAGCACGATGTCGAACTGCTCGCGGGTGGTGGCCCAGCTCGACTCCGGTGACGACATGTACACGGCATACTCCGTACCGTCGTCGCCGTAGTAGATCTGGTCGATGGCGTGCCGGGGGCCGGGGAAGGTCTTCTTCTCGGTCCAGGTGAACTCCCACAGGGCCGAGTGGACCTGGTCGCGGTAGGTGTTCTGGTGCAGCTTCACGCGCGCGTACCCCGGCAGCCGCGTCCGCACGGTGTCCTCCAGGTCGAGGGCGTGCAGGTACGGGTTCTCGAAGTCGGGGTCGCGGTCGACGCTGATCCGGATGCGGTGGCGGCCGTTGTCGGGCGTGTAGTCGATGTTGTCGCCGTCCTTCTGCCGCTTCCAGCCGTCCGGTACGAGGAGGCCGAAACCCGCCGGGTCCTCGACGCGGTGCCAGCCGGCCGGGACGGCGCCCGCCGGGCTGGTGGCGGGGGCCGTGCCGGTCGCGGTGGGGTGGGGCCCCGCTCCCTGGTCGCGGCCCGCGTACTGCATGGCGGCGAAGACCGCGCCGCCCGCGACGAGCCCCGCGAGCAGGGCGGCCAGGGCGGCGGTACGCCACCGGCCACGGGCCGAGGAGGGGTCGCCGGACCGCGGGAGACCGGGGCCGCGGACGGCCGGGGTGGTGGGAGGGCGCCCGGCCACAGGCCCGCCCGTGTCCGCGGGGCGCGGACCCGTGCCGTGCATTCCCGGCACCTGCGGCAGGCGGGCGGTGGTGGAGGGCCCGGTGGTCGGAGGGGCCGTCGTACGGCCTTCGGCGCCGGTCCCCGCCCCGGAACCGCCGCGGCCGGGGTCCCGGCCCGGGGCGTCGCCGTCCGGGTCCGCGGACGACGGGCCGGGGCCGGTGACCGGGGCGAGGTCGGCGCGCCGCACCCGCTGGGTCGGCACGTACGCCTGGGCGGTCCGCGGCGTCCGGCCCTCCATGGCGTCGAGCAGCATCCGTTCGGCCTCGTCGGCGCGCGGGCGCTGCTCCGGGTCCTTGCGGAGCAGCGCGACGATGACGGGGGCGAGGGGCCCGGCGTTCTCCGGGTGCGGCGGCTCCTCCGTCACGACGGCCTGCATGGTGCTGATGGGCGAGGTGCGGCGGAAGGGCGAGGCGCCCTCCACCGCGGCGTACAGGGTGGCCCCCAGGGACCACAGGTCGGAGGCGGGTCCGGGATCGCCGCCCCGTACCCGCTCGGGCGCCAGGTAGTCGATGGAACCGACGAGTTCACCGGTGCGGGTGATCGAGGAGTCCCCCTCGATCGCCGCGATGCCGAAGTCGGTGATCAGGACGCGCCCGTCCCTGGCCAGCAGGACGTTGCCCGGCTTGACGTCCCGGTGCAGCACGCCCGCGGCGTGCGCGGCGCGCAGGGCGCCGAGGACGTGGAGTCCGATCCGGGCCGCCTCGCGGGGCTCGATCGCCCCGGACTCCTTGGTGGCGTCGGCGAGGGACGGGCCGTCGACGTACTGCATGACGATCCACGGCCGGTCGTCGTGTTCGAGCACGTCGTGGACGGTCACCACGCCGGGGTGGGTGATGCGGGCGGCGGCCCGCGCCTCCTTCTGCGTACGCGCGTGCAGGACGAGCCGGTCGGCCTCGGCCACGAACCGGCCGGCCGTCAGCTCCTTGACCGCCACCACCCGGTGCAGCACCTCGTCGTGCGCGCGCCAGACCTTGCCCATGCCGCCGCGTCCTATGGACTCGGCCAGCCGGTACCGACCGTGGAGCAGCAGCCCCGCCCCTGTGCTCTGAGAATGTTCCACTTGCCCCCGCCCGTTCCTTCGGATGCCAGGTTACGGAGGGAGGTACACGGGGCGGAACCTCGGGGCTGGCAAAGGAACAGCACTGTGACCAGGGGCCCCTGAGGGAGCGACGGTTCCGCGCCGGTGACGGGCGGGGCCGGTGGCGGAGGCGGTGCCGGGGGCGGGGGGGGGCCGGTGGCAGGGCCCCGGGATGCCGGCGCGGCGGCCTCGGCGGTGACGGGAAGCCTGCGCGTCACCGGCTGGCGCGGAAGCCCTTCACGGCCTCGTCGTGGATCTCGGTGACCTTGTCCCGTTCCCCGTAGGGGCCGATGACCTGGACGACGTAGTACCTGCCCCCGTCGACGAGGGCGAGGTTGCGGACGAACACCTCACGGCCGGTGCTGTCCAGCCACCAGTAACTGCCGGTCGCCGTCGCGGTCCTGCCGATGTCGACCCGGCGGGTCTGCTCCGCGCCCGACCAGCTGGAGGCCCGCCACGGCTCCAGCTCGCGCTCCCTGACGTTCTGGTATTCCAGCGGGTCCGAACCGTGGTCGCGCACGGAGTCCCGGCCGGGGACCACGATCATCGTGAAGTCACCGCCCGTGTAGCGGACCTGCCCGGCGTCGTTGACGGGACTGCGCCGCCAGTCCCGGGGCACCCCGACCCGGAACCCTTCCGGGTCCTGCCGCAGTACGTACCCGGCGGCCAGGGCGGGGGCCGAGGGGTCGGCGGCGGGCGGCGGGGCGGCGCTCGTGGTGGGGCGGCCCGGGTCCGACGGCGCGGTGCCGGACGGGGGCGGGGCCGAGGACGGCCCGCTCGTCGCCGGCCCCGTAGGGGATCCCGTGGGGGACGCCGACCCGGCGGGCGCCTCGCCCTTTCCGGGCAGTGCGAGGACCGCGTACGCGACGGCCCCGGCGAGCAGCAGCAGGACGAGGAGCAGCAGCGTCAGGCCGAGCGCGCGGGGGGAGCGCCCCCGGTCCGCGCGGGGAGCCGCCCCGGCACCGCGGGGGGCGCGCTGCGGCAGCTCCTCCGCGAACAGCTCGTGGGCCGGGACCTCCACGTACTCGCGCGCGGCCGGGCGCGGAGCGGGGCCCCGGTCCGTGGGCCGTTCGCCGTGAGCGCCCGGGGCGCGGTCGGGGCCGCGCTTGTGACGGGCGCGGCCCGCCCCCGCCCCTGCCCTGCCACGCCACCGCCGGCGCACCAGCTCACCGCGCCGGCGGACGATCGGCAGCCGGGTCTCGTCGAAGGACGGCAGGGGTACGACGCCGACGCCCGCCTCCGGTTCCGGAGCCGACCGGACGAGGGAGCGCAGCCAGCCGCGCAGCTCCTCGACGTCCGGGCGCTCGGTGGGGTCCTGGCGCAGCAGGGACTCCACGATCGGGCGCAGCGGTCCGGACTCCTCGGCGAAGGCGGGCGGCTCGGAGCAGACCATCTGGACCAGTTCGGCCGCGTTGTCCTCCGGGTAGGGGGCGTGCCCCTGGACGGCCCGGTAGAGCAGCGCGCCGAGGGCCCAGAGGTCGGTGGCGGGGCCGATGGGCGGGGCGAGGCGCCAGTTGTCGTACACCGGCCCGGCCTGCTCGGGGGCCCAGCGCTCGGTGACGGCGCCGACGACGGCGATCCGGGTCTGCCGGGCGCGTTCGGCGGCGAGCCGCGTGGTGGGGCCCCGGTAGAGCTCCGGGTCCGGAGCGCCGGCCGGAACCGGGGCGGTGACGTCCTCGCGGCCGGCGGCGGGGTCGGGGGCGGCGGGGGTGAAGCCGGACGGGAGGGAGGGCAGGGCGGGGCGGCCCGATGCGGGCGGCACCGGTGCGCGGCCTGGACCGGCGGGCCCGCCGCCACCGGCGGGGATCGGGCCGGACCCGTCCCGCGCGGCGTGCGGGCCGTCGCTCCAGTTGCCCTTCAGCAACAGGCGGGGCGGACCGGCCTGGGGGCCGCGGCCCTCGTCCGTACCGTCCTCGTCCTCGTCGTCCTCCGCGTCGTCGGCGGCCGTACGGGCCCACCACTGGGGCGCCGGTCCGCCCGGGGGCGGCACGGGAGGACCGGGCGGGGCGGGGAGCGCGGGGGACTCGGGGGCGGCGGGCGGTTCCACGGGGGCGGGGCGCTGGACCGGCAGGGCTCCCGTCCCGCCGAGCCGCGCGGCGGCGCGGGCGCCCGCCCGGTAGGCGGCGATGGCTCCGGCGCGGGCGGCCCGGGCGTCGGCCGTGGGCGCCGCCTGCGCGGACGGCGGGGCGGGGCGGGGCTCCGGGCGCGGGGGTGTCCCCCGCCCGTACGGGTCGGTCCCGTAGGGGGCGCTGCCGTACAGGGCGGGGCCGTGGCCCGTCTCCTCCCCGGCGCCGGGCTCGTCCGTCCCCGCGTACGGCCCTTCGTCATCGGACCCCGGGTGCTCCCCGGAAGCCGGGCCGCCGTGGACACCGGGGTCGCCGTACCCGGCGTGGTCCCGTGCCCCCGGGTGCGTACCGCTGCTCCCGGACTCGTCCGGGGATCCGCCGGGCGGCAGGCCGTACGCGTCGGAGGCGCGCTCCCCGCCGTACCCGCGCGCCCGGTCGTCGCCTTCGTACCCGCCGTCGCCCTCGTACCCGTCGCGGGCCTGCCCGTCGGCGTGGTCCTCGTACGGGGTGTGGTCCTCGTACTCGACGTGGTCGTCGTAGTCGTCGTACTCGGCGTGGTCCCCGGCGTACGCGTAGCCGTCGTCGCCCCCGGCGTCCTCCTGGTCCTCGTCGCCCTCGGGAACCTCGTAGATCTCCGCCTCGTGCGGCTCCTCGTCGGCGTGGGCCGGAGCCGGGCGGTAGGAGGGGGGCGCGGCGAAGTCGTCGGGGCCCGAGCCGTGGTCGGGCTCCGGGACGGGGGCGTACCCGCAGAGGGCCTCCTCCGCCGCGCCGACGGCGAGGCCGGTGAGGACGACGCGGCCGTCCTCGCACACCAGGACGGTGCGAGGGGTGATGTTGCGATGGACCCAGCCGTGCGCGTGGAGGGCGCGCAGGGCGGTGAGGACGTCGGCGCCTATCTCCGCGGCGCGGTAGGGGCTCAGGGGCCGCTCGGCGAGGAGCGCCGCCAGCGGGGTGGCACCCACGAGTTCGCTCACTATCCAGAGTGAGCCGGCCTCCGCGAACACGTCGAAGACCTGGTCGAGCAGCGGGTGATCGGGGATCTGGGCGGCGGCCTGAGCGGCCTCGATCGCCCGGCGCACGACCGGTTCGGCGGGGCGGCGGGTGGCCCGGCCGGGCCGCCCGTAGGGGGTGGCGGTGTCGGGGCCGGGCGCGCCGTCGAGGACTTCGGCGTCGACGAACTCGGGCAGCGGCACCTGACGAATCAGCACTTCCTGGCCGCTGTAGGTGTCGAACGCCCGGGTCTCGGCCGGCTCGGAGGAGTCGGTGCCGGTGTCCTCGCCGCCGGCCGCCCGGGCCGGTGAGGGCAGGCGGTAGCGGTCCGCGAGCACCCTTCCCGCGTACTCGTCCACGACGCCTCCCCACGCGCGCACGCTGTCCCCCGTGAACCCGCGGTTCCCTCGCGCTCCCCGGATCCGGCCTCTCACGATACGGGGCCCCGCTCAGTCCTTGGGGGTGAACGTGGCGAACGCCGTCTCCCGCAGGGTCCGGCACTCGGGCCCGTCCCATTCGTCCGCCTTGCAGCTGATCATGAGGGCGTAGCCGTGCCGGGCGTCCACCTTGAAGCCGCGGTTGAGGACGCGGACGCGCACGCCCTGCTGCGTGCGCTCGAACTTCCAGTCGGCGACGGTCGGGTAGCCCTTGTAGGAGACGGTGTCGAGGCCGAGGTGGCGGTAGCCGTTGCTGCTGGCCGCGACGCCGGAGACGGCCGCCGCCCAGGCGGCCTTCGCGTCGTCCTTCGGGCTGGCGTTGAAGTCGACCTGGATGCGCGGGAAACCGCCGCTCTCGCTGAAGACCCCGCCGTCGCTGTACCCCTTGATCGGCCGGAGGCGGAAGGAGGCGGGCAGGGCCATGGTGAAGTGGAAGCGGTCGTTGGTGACGAGGGTGTAGCCGGCGGGCAGGGCGGCGCCGGTGCCGCCGCCGGGCTTGCCCGAGGGGGTCACCCCGGTCCGGCCGCCGGTCTGTCCCTGGGTCTGTCCCGTCGGGCCGGTGGAGCCGGTCGCGTCGGCCGGACCCGAGGTGCCGGTGTCGCCGGGCTCGGTGCCGCCCTGCTGGCCGGGGTCGCTCGAGGTCTGCCCGCTGCCGCCGTCGGCGCCCAGTCCTCCGCCGTCGCCGCCCGCCGTGGCTCCGGCGGACGCGGTGCCGCCGGCCGTGTCCTGGCCGGTCGGCTCCTTGTCCCCGCCGCCGAACGTGAGGGCCAGGATCGTGCCGAGCACGGCGAGGACGGCGACCGCCGCGATGATCACCAGGGTGCGGCGCGGTACGACATCGGTCAGCGGCGCGCGCGCCGGAGCCGTCCTGCCACCGCCCCGGAAGTGGTCGGGCCGGGACGCCGCGGCCGGCTCGGCCTTCGTCGCGGCGGCCGCGTTCCGTACGGACTTCAGCGCGCCGCGCACCCGGTCGGTGGCCGCGTCGGCGGGCTTCTCGCGGGCAGCCACGGGGGCCTTCGGCGCGCGCTGGGGCCGCGGCAGCACCGGGATGGCCATGGTGACGTCCGGCGCGGGCGCGGGCACCGGAGTGGCGGGCGCGTCGAGGACGGCCTTCAGCAGGACGCGGGCACCGGCGTCGTCGAGCCGCTGCGCCGGGTCCTTGGCGAGCAGGCCGTAGATGACCTTCTCCAGCTCGGGGCCGGCGTTCTTGGGCGGGTCGACGGGCTCGGTCATCACCGCGGTGAGGGTGGCGATGGCGGAACCCTTGTCGTACGGCGGGCTGCCCTCCACCGCCGCGTACAGCAGTCCGCCCAGCGACCACAGGTCGGCGGCGGGGCCGGGCTTGTGGCCGCGGGCGCGCTCGGGCGAGATGTACGAGGGGGCGCCGACGAGCATGCCGGTGGAGGTGATGGAGGGATCGCCCTCGACCTGGGCGATGCCGAAGTCGGTGAGGACGACCCGGCCGTCGTCGGCGATCAGCACGTTGGAGGGCTTCACGTCGCGGTGCAGGATGCCCTCGCGGTGCGCGGAACGCAGGACGTCGAGGATGGCGAGACCGACCTCGGCGGCGCGGCGGGGGCTGAGCGTGCCGTCCTCGCGCACGGCGTCGGCGAGGGACTTGCCCTCGATCAGCTCCATGACGATCCAGGGGCGGTCGTCCTCGTCGACGACGTCGTAGACGGTCACGGCGCCGTTGTTACGGATCCGGGCGATGGCCTTCGCCTCGCGCAGGGTCCGGGTGATGAGGCGTCGCTTCTCGTCCTCGTCGATGCTGTTGGGGAAGCGGAGCTCCTTGACGGCCACGGTGCGGCCGAGGGTCTCGTCCACCGCGCGCCACACGGTGCCCATGCCGCCGCGCCCGAGGACGACGCCGAGGCGGTAGCGGCCCGCGAGCAGGCGGCCCTCGCCGGTCGCGGCGGTGCCGGAGGCGGGCGTCTTGCGGAACCGGTCGCTGCCGAGACCCGCCCTGGTCCCGTCGCCGTCCCCGGCGCCGAAACCGGCCGACCCGGTGGACGGCTCGGTCCCCCGCAGCCGCCCCGTGGCGGCGGTCGCCGCACCGGTGCCCGACGCCGTGCCGGAGCCGCCGGCCGACGCCTCCGTACCCGTGTCCGGCGTCGCCGCGCCGGTCCCGGAGCCATGACCCGTACCGGTGCCGGTTCCCGTGCCGGGCCCGTCGCCGTCGATCCCGCCGGTGGGGAGGGTCTTCGTCCTCGCGTCCGCGCCCGGGGCCGCGGTGCCGGTCCCGGAGGCACCGCCCGTACCGGGACCGTCGCCGTCGATCCCGCCGGTGGGAAGGGTCTTCGTCCTCGCGTCCGCGCGCGGGGAACCGGCGTCGGACGTCACGTCATCCTTCGGGTCGTCAGACCGCTTTTCCTCCACCGGGGTCGACGCACCGCCGGACCCGGCCGGAGCGTCTGGTTCCGCCATGTCGGCGGACTCCGCCGACCGGCCGGCCCCCGCGTCCCGTTCCGCCTCGCGGGCGGCCGGCACCGTGCCCCGGTCGCCGTCGGTCGCGGCCCCCGCGGCGGCGTCCCGCCGGGGGTCCTTCGCCGTGTCCCGCGACTGCTCCGCCTCCGACATGCGTCCCCTCTGCGATCCCTGATCTCCGCCGCGTCTGCCGCTTCCCGCGCGATGCGGTAACCCGCCCTGGAAGAGAGGCCATTGTCCCTCACCTCGGGAGGGGTGACGTCCCCGGGTCCGTACTCCGGGATGACGACGCCGGAGCACGGCCCTCAGGTTCCCCCGGAATCACATCCGTCGCAGACCCCCGCCGCCCGCCGGCTCCGTTCGCACGTCCGCCGTACACCCCGTCCGTACCCCCTTCCCGCACCCTGTCCCTTTGCCCCGTCAGATCGGCACGATGTCGGGCGCCCCCAGCCGCGCGGCGTCCGCCGTCTGGTCGTCGGGCTGCCGCTGCGACTCGCGCTCGGCCTCCACCCGCTTCTCGTAGTGCTCGACCTCCTTCTCGACCTGGTGGTCGTCCCAGCCCAGGACGGGCGCCATGAGGGTGGCGCACTCCCGCGCGCTGCGCGTGCCCCGGTCGAAGGTCTCGATCGAGATGCGGGTCCGGCGGGTGAGGACGTCGTCGAGGTGACGGGCCCCCTCGTGGGAGGCGGCGTACACGATCTCGGCGCGCAGATAGTCCTCGGCGCCCGCCAGGGGTTCGCCGAGGCTCGGGTCGCGGTCGACGAGGGCGAGCAGTTCCTCCGTCAGGGACCCGAAGCGGTTGAGGAGATGCTCGATCCGGACGACGTGGAGGCCGTGCCGGGCGGCGATCCGGGCCCGGGCGTTCCACAGGGCCCGGTATCCCTCGGCGCCGATCAGCGGGGTGTCCTCGGTGACGCAGGGGGCGACGCGCTGGTCGAGGCCGTGGATCGCCTCGTCCACGGCGTCCTTGGCCATGATCCGGTAGGTCGTGTACTTGCCGCCGGCCACCACGACGAGGCCGGGCACCGGGTGGGCGACGGTGTGTTCGCGGGAGAGTTTGCTGGTGGCGTCGGACTCACCGGCGAGCAGCGGCCGCAGCCCCGCGTAGACGCCCTCGACGTCGTCCCGGGTGAGCGGGGTCGCGAGGACGCTGTTCACATGGTCGAGGAGGTAGTCGATGTCGGCACTGGAGGCCGCCGGGTGGGCCTTGTCCAGGTCCCAGTCGGTGTCGGTGGTGCCGACGATCCAGTGGCGGCCCCAGGGGATCACGAACAGCACGGACTTCTCCGTGCGGAGGATGAGGCCGGTGGTCGAGTGGATGCGGTCCTTGGGCACGACCAGATGGATGCCCTTGGAGGCGCGGACGTGGAACTGCCCCCGCTCGCCGATGAGGGCCTGGGTGTCGTCGGTCCAGACTCCGGTGGCGTTGACGATCTGTTTGGCCCGGATCTCGTACTCGCCGCCCGCCTCGACGTCCTGGACGCGCGCGCCGACGACGCGCTCGCCCTCGCGGAGGAAGCCGACGACCCGGGCCCGGCTCGCGACCCGGGCCCCGTAGGAGGCGGCGGTACGCACGAGGGTGGTGACGAAGCGGGCGTCGTCCATCTGGGCGTCGTAGTACTGGAGGGCGCCCACCAGGGCGTCCTTCCGCAGACAGGGGGCGACCCGCAGGGCGTGGCGCCGGGAGAGGTGCCGGTGGACGGGCAGGCCGCGTCCGTGGCCCGAGGAGACGGACATCGCGTCGTACAGGGCGACGCCGGAGCCCGCGTAGAGCCGCTCCCAGCCCTTGTGCTGGAGGGGGTAGAGGAAGGGCACGGGTTTCACCAGGTGCGGGGCGAGCCGCTCCAGGAGCAGGCCGCGCTCCTTGAGTGCCTCCCGGACGAGGGCGAAGTCCAGCATCTCCAGGTAGCGCAGACCGCCGTGGATGAGCTTGCTGGACCGGCTGGAGGTACCGGAGGCCCAGTCACGGGCCTCGACGAGGCCGGTGGAGAGGCCTCTGGTGGCGGCGTCCAGCGCCGTCCCGGCACCGACCACTCCGGCGCCGACGACCAGCACGTCCAGCTCGCGCTCGGCCATGGCCGCGAGCGCCTCGGCGCGCTCCGCGGGCCCCAGTGTCGCTGTCCTCACGTCTGCTGCCTCCCGTCGTCCCCCGTCGGTCCCGCGTACCCGCCGGCCGCGTGCTCACGCGGACCGGCGGCGGCACCGGACCCGTGTGGCCCGGCTCACAGCTCGATTCTGGACCGGCCCGGTGACTTCAGCCACCGCCCCTCCCCCGGCCTGTGGATAACATTCGGCGACCTGCGGCCCCACAATGCCGCATATCGGTCATATTTACGCCTAGTCTGACAGTGCGTTCGCCCCGTTCTGTCCACCGGGCTTGCGGACCGCGTCCCCTCCGGCTACAGGGAAGGACGGCCCACCCCCCATGCCCGCTGATCTCGCCGTCATCGGCCTCGGCCACCACGGACTCCCCCTCGCCCGGGCCGCCGTCGCCGCAGGCATCGACACCATCGGCTACGACACCGATCCGCGCCCCGCCACCGAACTCGCCGCCGGCCGCCCCCCGGTCGACGGCTCCCTCTCCACGCCCGAGATCCGCCGGATGCTCGCCGGGCGCTTCCGGCCCACCACCAACCCCGCGGAACTCGGCCGGGTCCGCACCGCCGTGCTCTGCGCCCCCACTCCCCCCGGCCCCGACGGCGGCCTCGACCTGAGCGCCGTCGAGGACGCCGCCCGCGCCCTCGCCGCCCGGCTGCGCCCCCACACCACCGTCCTGCTCGAATCACCCGTCCCGCCGGGCACCACCGAGGGCCTGCTGCGCGACCTCCTCGAAGCGGGTTCCGGGCTGCGCGCCGGCCGTGACTTCCACCTCGCGTACTCACCGGGCCGGCTCGACCCCGGCAGCCGTACGCACGGATTCGCCGGCACCCCGAAGGTCATCGGCGGCCTCACCCCGGCCTGCACCGAGTCCGCCGCCGCCTTCTACGGGCGCCTCACCGACAAGGTGGTACGCGCGCGTGGCCCGCGCGAGGCCGAGACGGTCAAGCTCCTGGAGACCAACTTCCGGCACGTCAACATCGCCCTCGTCAACGAGATGGCGGTCCTCTGCCACGACCTCGGCGTCGACCTCTGGGACGTCATCCGCTGCGCCGAGACGAAACCCTTCGGCTTCCAGGCCTTCCGCCCGGGCCCCGGCGTCGGCGGCCACGGCGTCCCCGTGGAACGCCTCGGCGACCACCGCCCCCTGCGCCTCGTGGAACTCGCCGCCGAGGTCAACGAGCGCATGCCGCAGTACGTCGTCCGGCGCGCCACCACCCTCCTGAACGAGCACGGCAAGTCGGCCCGCGGCGCCCGGGTCCTTCTGCTCGGGATCACGTACAAACCCGATCTCGCCGACCGGCAGGGCTCCCCCGCCGACGAGATCGCCCGCCGTCTGATGGACCTGGGGGCGGCCGTCAGCTACCACGACCCGCACGTCCCCCACTGGCGCGTCCGCGATCTGCCGGTGCCCCGCGCCGACTCCCTCTACGAGGCGGCCGCCCACGCGGACCTGACGATCCTGCTCCAGCACCACCGCACGTACGACCTCCAAGGCCTCTCCGTGAAGGCCCAGCTGCTCCTCGACACCCGCGGCGCCACCCCGGCGGGGGCCGCACACCGCCTCTGAGAACGACGGGAGGGGCCCCGCACCACCCGGTGCGGGGCCCCTCCGTCACAGCAGTACGGTCAGCGCTTGTGCTGGGCGTCCGCGACCGTCACCTCGACGCGCTGGAACTCCTTGAGCTCGCTGTAGCCCGTGGTGGCCATCGCGCGGCGCAGGGCGCCGAAGAAGTTCATCGAACCGTCCGGGGTGTGCGACGGGCCCGCGAGGATCTCCTCGGTGGTGCCCACGATGCCCAGGTCGACCAGCTTGCCGCGCGGCACGTCCTCGTGGACGGCCTCCATGCCCCAGTGGTGGCCCTTGCCGGGCGCGTCCGTGGCGCGGGCGAGCGGCGAGCCGATCATCACCGCGTCGGCGCCGCACGCGATGGCCTTCGGCAGGTCGCCGGACCAGCCGACGCCGCCGTCCGCGATGACGTGCACGTACCGGCCGCCGGACTCGTCCATGTAGTCGCGGCGGGCCGCGGCCACGTCGGCGACGGCGGTGGCCATCGGGACCTGGATGCCGAGGACGTTGCGGGTGGTGTGCGCCGCGCCGCCGCCGAAGCCGACGAGGACGCCCGCCGCGCCGGTGCGCATCAGGTGCAGGGCCGCCGTGTAGGTGGCGCAGCCGCCGACGATGACCGGGACGTCGAGCTCGTAGATGAACTGCTTCAGGTTCAGCGGCTCGGCGGCGCCGGAGACGTGCTCGGCGGAGACGGTGGTGCCCCGGATGACGAAGATGTCCACACCGGCGTCGACGACGGCCTTGGAGAACTGGGCGGTGCGCTGCGGGGAGAGCGCGGCGGCGGTGACCACACCCGAGTCGCGCACCTCCTTGATGCGCTGCCCGATCAGTTCCTCCTTGATCGGGGCGGCGTAGATCTCCTGCAGACGGCGGGTCGCGGTGGCCTCGTCCAGCTCCGCGATCTCGTCGAGCAGCGGCTGCGGGTCCTCGTACCGGGTCCACAGGCCCTCGAGGTTCAGCACGCCCAGGCCGCCCAGCTCGCCGATGCGGATGGCGGTCTGCGGCGAGACGACCGAGTCCATGGGGGCGGCCAGGAAGGGCAGCTCGAAACGGTAGGCGTCGATCTGCCAGGCGATCGAGACCTCCTTCGGGTCCCGGGTGCGCCGGCTCGGTACGACGGCGATGTCGTCGAACGCGTACGCCCTGCGGCCGCGCTTGCCGCGCCCGATCTCGATCTCAGTCACGTTGTGTGGCCTTTCCCTCTGAGTCTGCGCCTACCAGTATCCCTGAAGCACGCGGAAGGGGCGGCTCCGGCCACATGCCGGAACCGCCCCCCGGGCGTCGCGGAGTGTTACTTCCTGCTGTAGTTCGGCGCCTCGACCGTCATCTGGATGTCGTGCGGGTGGCTCTCCTTGAGGCCCGCCGACGTGATCCGGACGAAACGGCCCTTCGACTCCATCTCGGCGATGGTGGCCGCGCCGACGTAGCCCATGGTCTGGCGCAGACCGCCGACGAGCTGGTGCAGCACGTTGGCCAGGGGGCCGCGGTAGGGCACCTGGCCCTCGACGCCCTCGGGCACGAGCTTGTCGTCGGAGGAGACCTCGGCCTGGAAGTAGCGGTCCTTCGAGTACGAGCGGCCCTGGCCGCGCGACTGCATGGCGCCGAGCGAACCCATGCCGCGGTACGACTTGAACTGCTTGCCGTTGATGAAGAGGAGCTCGCCCGGGGACTCCTCGCAGCCCGCCAGGAGGCTGCCGAGCATCACCGTGTCGGCGCCGGCGGCCAGCGCCTTGCCGATGTCACCGGAGTACTGCAGGCCGCCGTCGCCGATCAGCGGGACGCCCGCGGCGCGGGCCGCGAGGGACGCCTCGTAGATGGCGGTGACCTGCGGGACGCCGATGCCGGCGACCACGCGGGTGGTGCAGATGGAGCCGGGGCCCACACCCACCTTGATGCCGTCGACACCGGCGTCGATCATCGCCTGCGCGCCGTCGCGGGTGGCGACGTTGCCGCCGATCACGTCGACGTTCACGCTCGACTTGATCTTCGCCATCCAGCTCAGGGCGTTGCTGTTGTGCCCGTGGGAGGTGTCGACGATCAGGAAGTCCGCGCCGGCGGCGGCGAGCGCCTGGGCGCGCTCGAGGGCCTCGGGGCTGGCGCCGACGGCGGCACCGACGAGCAGGCGGCCCTCGGCGTCCTTGGCGGCGTTCGGGTACTTCTCCGCCTTGACGAAGTCCTTGACGGTGATGAGGCCCTTGAGGATGCCCTTGTCGTCGACGAGGGGCAGCTTCTCGATCTTGTGGCGGCGGAGCAGCTCCATGGCGTCCACGCCGGAGATGCCGACCTTGCCGGTGACCAGCGGCATCGGGGTCATGACCTCGCGCACCTGGCGGCCGCGGTCGGTCTCGAAGGCCATGTCGCGGTTGGTCACGATGCCCAGCAGCTTGCCGGCCGGGTCCGTGACGGGGACACCGCTGATGCGGAACTTGGCGCAGAGCGCGTCCGCCTCGGCGAGGGTCGCCTCCGGGTGCACGGTGATCGGGTCGGTCACCATGCCGGACTCGGAGCGCTTGACCAGGTCGACCTGGTTGACCTGGTCCTCGATGGAGAGGTTCCGGTGCAGCACGCCGACGCCGCCCAGGCGGGCCATGGCGATCGCCATGCGGGATTCGGTCACCTTGTCCATCGCCGCGGAGAGCAGCGGGATGTTGACCCGCACGTTCCGGGAGATGCGGGACGAGGTGTCGACCGCGTTGGGGAGCACCTCGGATGCACCCGGCAGCAGCAGTACATCGTCGTAAGTCAGCCCGAGTGTCGCGAATTTCTCGGGCACTCCGTCGACGTTGGTCATGACACCTTCCCCAATGGCCTTGATCGGTGCGGATGTCCATGCTAACGGGCCGTGGCCGTGTCTCATTCCACGATCAAGATCCGCGGGAAGCTTTGGACGTTTCTACGTGTACGTGAGGGACACCGGTGTCCGACGACCCTTACCGTCCGGCCACCACCCGCCCGCCGCGGACCGGCGACGGCCGACAGCGGTACGGGGCTACTGCTCGGCCAGCGCGCGCAGCCGGCTGAGCGCCCGGTGCTGGGCGACGCGCACCGCCCCCGGGGACATGCCGAGCATCTGCCCGGTCTCCTCGGCCGTCAGGCCGACGGCCACCCGGAGCACCAGCAGCTCGCGCTGGTTCTCGGGCAGGTTGGCGAGCAGTTTCTTGGCCCACTCGGCGTCGTCGCTGAGCAGGGCGCGCTCCTCGGGCCCGAGCGAGTCGTCGGGCCGCTCGGGCATCTCGTCGGAGGGGACGGCCGTGGAACCCGGGTGCCGCATGGCGGCCCGCTGCAGGTCCGCGACCTTGTGTCCGGCGATGGCGAAGACGAAGGCCTCGAAGGGCCTGCCGGTGTCCTTGTAGCGGGGCAGGGCCATGAGGACGGCGACGCAGACCTCCTGCGCGAGGTCCTCCACGAAGTGGCGGGCGTCACCGGGCAGCCGGTTCAACCGGGTGCGGCAGTAGCGCAACGCGAGCGGGTGCACGCGCGCGAGGAGGTCGTGGGTGGCCTGCGCGTCCCCCTCGACCGCGCGCGAGACGAGCGCACCGATCTCCCCCTGCCCGGCAGGCATGGGGGATCCCATGGTCTCGTCGTCGCGCATCGCTCCATGGTGCCTTGACGCCTCGTCGTTCGCGGCGCCGCGTCCGTAGTTGTGCACCGAAGCGTTATGAGCAGGTGCGCCGGAAGTCATCTCTGGCGCCCTCCCCTTCCGCTCGATCGACTCGTCCCCGAGGAACTCCACACCCTCAAGGATGCGGCATTCGGCCGGGAAGTGACACAAGCCCGCCCCGTCCGCCCCACGACGGACGGGGTACGGACGGTAAGGCGGCCGGTGACCTGCGGCTCAGCGGACCAGACCCCAACGGAAGCCGAGCGCGACGGCGTGGGCCCGGTCGGAGGCGCCCAGCTTCTTGAAGAGACGGCGCGCGTGGGTCTTGACCGTGTCCTCGGAGAGGAAGAGCTCGCGCCCGATCTCCGCGTTGGACCGGCCGTGGCTCATGCCTTCGAGGACCTGGATCTCGCGCGCGGTGAGGGTGGGCGCGGCGCCCATCTCGGCCGAGCGGAGGCGGCGCGGGGCGAGCCGCCAGGTCGGGTCGGCGAGGGCCTGCGTGACCGTGGCCCGCAGTTCGGCGCGCGAGGCGTCCTTGTGCAGGTAGCCACGGGCACCCGCGGCCACCGCGAGCGCGACGCCGTCGAGGTCCTCCGCGACGGTGAGCATGATGATCCGGGCGCCGGGGTCGGCGGAGAGAAGCCGGCGCACGGTTTCCACACCGCCGAGGCCGGGCATGCGCACGTCCATCAGGATGAGGTCCGAGCGGTCCGCGCCCCAGCGGCGGAGGACTTCCTCGCCGTTGGCCGCGGTGGTCACGCGCTCGACGCCGGGCACGGTCGCGACCGCGCGGCGAAGCGCCTCTCGGGCAAGCGGGGAGTCGTCGCAGACGAGAACGGACGTCATGACTGACCTCCGCGGCTCTCGCAGCTGTTGCGCGTCACCTTGAGCCTCCAGGGCTGGTACGTATCGTCACCTGTGCGGTTGACGCTCCCGGACGTCTGCCCGATCGCTTTTTCCTTCAACCGCCTCCGCACTCTCAACGACGGTCACTCGAAAGAGTTACGGGTCGGACAGCAGCCTTCGGCACTCTACGTGAGGGGCCGTGCGCGCCACGTACGCGGAGGCGAGTGTCGCGAAACTTTCGACCTGACACCTCAGCCTTTGCACCATTTAGCGGGTTTTCTTCCCTTTTCGCGGTGTCTGTGGCTAGATTCGCAATGAGTCATATTTACATCTACTTAGACAGTAGTTGTAGTGCCCGACCCGTCGGGGCCCGAGGGGAGCCCCTCCAGAGCCTTCACCCGCCCGTCTATCCGTTCGACACGGTTTCAAGGGGACTAGCGCTATGGCAGATTTCTCCCGCCTTCCCGGACCCAACGCCGATCTGTGGGACTGGCAGCTCCTCGCGGCCTGCCGCGGGGTCGACAGCTCCTTGTTCTTCCATCCCGAGGGAGAGCGCGGCGCGGCACGGAGTGCGCGTGAGAACTCGGCGAAAGAGGTCTGCATGCGGTGCCCGGTGCGCGCGGAGTGCGCGGCCCACGCACTCGCCGTGCGGGAGCCCTACGGCGTGTGGGGCGGCCTCACCGAGGACGAGCGCGAGGAGCTCATGGGACGCGCGCGCAACCGCCTGATGACGGCGGGCTCCGCGACCACGGCGTCCGCCACGGCCTCGCCGGCCATGGGCCGGCCGACCGCCGGGCACACCGGCCACACCGGCCACACCGGTCACAACTGAAGGAACGTTTCAGCAGAGGAACCGGTCCCGTGGGGGACCGCAACCGGTCGGCCCGGGCAGGGCCGGACCGTGTCGTACAGGGTGGCAGCGCGCCGAGGCCCGCCCAGGACCCGGACGCCCCACCGGACCGCCTCGGCGACGCGCGCGAGCCACCGTGCCCCGCGCCGTCCCGGCGTCCCCGCACCCGCCGCACGACGCGCGCGCCTGCCCCGTACACCCGCCGGGACGCGCCCGCGCCCGTCCGTGCCTACGCGCGCGTGGCGGCGCGGGTGAGCTGTTCCAGGGTGGCCGCGACCGCCGGGACCTGGGCGAGGTCGGGCAGGGTCAGCGCCACGATCTCCCGCTCCACGGCCGGCTCCACCGTGACGGTCCGCGCCCCCTTGGGCCGTACGGACTCGATGGCGAGCTCCGGGAGGACCGCGACGCCCAGACCCGCGCCGACCAGGCCGACCACGGCCGGGTAGTCGTCGGTGGCGAAGTCGATCCGGGGGGTGAAGCCGGCGCGCTCGCAGACGTCCACGAGCTGGCGGCGGCAGCGCGGGCAGCCCGCGATCCACGACTCCTCGGCCAGTTCACCGATGCCCACCGCGCCGGCGCCGGCGAGCCGGTGTCCTTCGGGGACCAGGCCCACGAGCCGGTCGGTGAGGAGCGGGCGGACCACCAGGTCGTCCCATTCGGCAGGCCCGGGGCCGTAACGGAAGGCGAGGGCCACGTCGCAGTCGCCCTCGCGCAGCATCTCGACGGAGCGGGGCGGCTCGGCCTCGACCAGCGAGACGCGCGTGCCGGGGTGCTCCGCGCGGAGGGCGGCGAGCGCCGTGGGGACGAGCGTGGAGCTGCCGCTGGGGAAGGAGACGAGGCGGACGCGGCCGGCGCGGAGACCGGCGATGGCGGCGACCTCCTCCTCGGCGGCGGTCAGTCCCGCGAGGATGCCGGAGGCGTGGCGGACGAGGACCTGACCGGCCTGGGTGAGACGCATCTCCCGGCCGGTGCGGACCAGCAGCGGCGTTCCCGCCGAGGCCTCCAGGGCCTTCATCTGCTGGCTGACGGCCGGCTGGGTGCACCCCAGTTCACGGGCCGCGGCGGAGAAGGAGCCGGTCGCGGCGACGGCGCGCAGGACGCGGAGGTGACGGGCCTCGATCATGCCTCAAGCATAAGTGACGCTTGGGATGATCTCCGATTCTCCACAAGAAACTTTGAGAAGGGCCGGGGGCCGGGCCGCTTAGGGTGCTGTCATGTTCTTGCTGAGTGTGAACGCGGGCCGGGCGAAGACCGTCGACTACACCGACGCCCCTTCGGGGAGGACGGGCATCGACAAGCGGCCCGTGGAAGGGCCCGTACGGATCCAGTCGCCCGGCCCGGACGGGGCGGGCGCGAGCGGGGTCGCCGGGGACGACGTCTGCGACCTGCGGTTCCACGGGGGCGCCGACCGGGCGGTGTACGCCTTCGCCCGTGAGGACCTGGACCGGTGGGAGCGGGAGCTCGGCCGCGAGCTGGACAACGGCTCCTTCGGCGAGAACCTCACGCTGAGGGGCGTCGACGTGAACGGCGCCCTGGTCGGAGAGCGCTGGCGGATCGGTGACCAGGTGGTCCTGGAGGTCACCGGCGGCCGCATCCCGTGCCGTACCTTCGCCGGCTTCCTCCAGGAGAAGGGCTGGGTGAAGCGGTTCACGCAGTCGGACGCGGGGCCCGGCGCGCTGCTGCGGGTGATCGAGCCGGGCGAGATCCGGGCCGGGGACCCCGTGACGGTGGTGCACCGGCCCGCCCACGAGGTGACGGTCGCGTTCCTGCACCGGGCCGTGACCACCGAGCGGAGCCTGCTGCCCGCCACCCTGGCCGCCGCCCCCTGGATGGAGTCCGGACTCCTCGGCGTGGCCCGGCAGTACGCGGAGAAGTACGCGTCCGAAGGGGCCGGAGCCGCCGGGGAGGGGACCGAGGGCGAGGGCGCCTGACGGCGGGCCGGGCACTACGGTTCCGTCATGACGACTGCACTGATTACGGGCGCCACCGCGGGCATCGGGGCCGCCTTCGCACGCAGGCTGGCGGCGGACGGCCACGACGTCGTGCTCGTGGCCCGGGACGTGAAGCGGCTGCGCGAGCAGGCGACCGAACTGCACGACCGGCACGGCGTGGAGGCCGAGGTCCTGGCGGCGGACCTGTCGGAGGAGGAGGGGATCGCGGCCGTCGAGGCCCGGCTCTCCGACCGCAGGCAGCCGGTCGACCTGCTGGTGAACAACGCGGGCTTCGGCAACAAGGGCCGCTTCCTCGAAGTGTCCATGGCCGACGAGCTGAAGATGCTGCGGGTCCACTGCGAGGCGGTGCTGCGCCTCACCTCGGCCGCCTCGGCCTCGATGAAGGAGCGCCGCAGGGGCGGGGTGGTGAACGTGGCCTCGGTCGCCGCCTTCGTGCCGCGCGGCACCTACGGGGCGTCCAAGGCGTGGGTCGTGCAGTTCACCCAGGGCGCGGCCCGGGATCTCGCGGGGAGCGGGGTGCGGCTGATGGCGCTCTGCCCCGGCTTCGTGCGGACGGAGTTCCACCAGCGGGCCGGGATGGGGACGGACAACATCCCGGGCTGGATGTGGCTGGACGCCGACCGTCTGGTGGCGGCGGCGCTCACGGACCTGGAGCGCGGGAAGACGCTCTCGATCCCCGACCCGCGCTACAAGGCCCTCATGGGCGTGGTGAAGCTGGCACCGCGCGGCCTGCTGGGCGGGGTCTCCTCCCGGGCGGGGCGCAAGTACGGGCCGAGGTAGGCCGGTACGTGCGCCGGGGGGGTCGGCCCGGTGCCGGGCCCACGCCGGTGCCGGGGTCGCCTGCCGGGTGGCGCTCACCCGGTGTGCGGGCCCTCATGGGCTGCGATGCGGGTGGGGGCGGCGGCGGGCGGCGCGGCACGCGGGGCCTCCGTGGCCGCGCCGAGGGCGCCCAGGTCCAGTCGGTCGGTGGTGGCGTCGGGCCAGGTCACGTGCAGCGTGTGGCCGGTGACCCGGACGCGCGCGAGGCTCGTGACGGGGGCCGGGTCGGGGGTGGCGGTGAGGGAGGCGAGGGCGACGAAGAGGCTCGCGGGGCCGCTCGTGGTGCCGTGCAGGGCGAGGGTGTGGCTGCCGGGACCCTGAAGGGTTTCCCCGGTGGGGAGTTCGGTGGCCGTGCTTCCGGCGGGGAAGCCGTGGACGGGGTGGAGCTGGGCGCGGGGGCCGCCGGGGGTGGTGGCCCAGCCGGTCTGCCGTACGGGTGTCCCTTCCGGGGCGCCGAGGACGAGGTGGGCGCGGACCTCGGCGCGGCCGTGGGCGAGGGTCGCGGAGCGGACGGTCACGCCCGGCAGCGGGACGTGCGAGGAGGCGGCCCAGCGGGGGCCGGTACCGGCGGGGGTGGCGGGGCCACGGGTGGTCGGCCTCCCGTCCGCGAGCAGCGCGAAGTGGTTGTCGGCGGGGGCGGGCGCGGTGGTGGGACCCGTACGGGTGGAGTAGGCGTGGCGGGCGTAGCCGGGGTCGTCCTCGCCGCCCGGGACGGCGTGGACGTGGTTGCTGCCGTGGTTGTGGAGGCGTACGAGACCGTCGGCGGCGGTGGTCTGGACGAGGAGCCCGGCGGGGGCGAGGGGGCGGACCGTGTCGGCCCGTTCGGCGGGCAGGGCTTCCTCGGGGTCGGTCCAGGCGGGATGGTCCGGGGGGAGCAACAGTCCGAGGAAACCCTTGGCCGCCCAGTAGGGGGAGCCGGGGCCGGAGTAGTCCTGGACCAGCGGCGGGTGGGGGCCGTGCCAGCCGAGCGTGAGCAGGCCGCGCGCGTCGGCGGCGCCGCGCTCGTGGAAGTACCGCAGGGCTCCGGAGGCGAGCCGGCGGGTGGCGCCGGGGCTGAGCGGGGTGTGTCCGGTGAGGGTGCCGAGCCAGGGGGCGGCGGCCGCGGCGAAGCGGTAGGTCAGGGAACGCCCGTACGGGAGGGGGGCGCCGCAGGCGTCGAAGAGGTGGACGTAGGCGTCGAGGTGGGCGCGCAGCCGGGGCCCGTACCGGTCGAGAAGGGCACGGTCGCCCGCGAGGTGCGCGTGGAGGACCGGGTAGAGGTGCAGGGCCCAGGCGTTGTAGTGGTCGAAGGCGCGGTTGTCGCCGTCGCTGTACCAGCCGTCGCCGCGCCACCAGTCCTCGATGCGGGCCAGGGAGCGGTCGACGCACGCGGCGGCGCGGTCGGTGGCGATGCCGGTGTCCTGGAGGAAGCCGGCGACGGTGAGGCCGAACAGCCACCAGTTGTTGTCGACGGGGGACGGGCCGAGGGCGGGGAGCAGCCAGTCGGCGGTGCGGTGGCGGGTGGCGTCGTCGAGCCGGTCCCAGAGCCAGGGGCGGGTGAGGCGCAGGGCGAGGGCGACGGAGGCGGATTCCACGACGGCCTGGGGGGTGCCGGCCAGGAGCGGCCAGGAGTCGGGACCGCCGGTGCCGGGTGCGGCGGTTCCGGCGGCGAGGCCTTCGGCGTACCGGTCGAGGTGGCCGTGGGGGTCGTGGCCACGGGAGCCGGCGACGCGGAGCGCGGCGAGGAGGAACGTGCGGGCGTAGCCCTCCAGGCCGTCGGAGCGGACGCCGGAGCGGCTGGGGCGCGGGCCCGGCAGACCGATGAGGGCCTTGCGGGGCGAGGCGTACGGCCGGACGGCGAGCAGCAGCCGGTCGGCGGCCGTCTCCCAGTGGGCACGGGTCCATCCGGTGTACGGGCTGAGCTCACGGTGCTCGGGCGGGGTGGGCATGCTGCTCCCTGAGGCTCGGCTCCCTGGGGTGACGTCCGCGTCGCCCGGCATCCTGAAGACGCTCCGATCGAACGTCAAGAGAACTGGAGCGAATGATCGAAATTCCTGCCGTTCGATCATCGTGCTCTACAGTCGGGGAACCACCACCACCGCGAGGGGGAACCGCACGTGCGCGAGAGTGCCGCCGAACGACACGACCGACTGCTGGCCCTGGTGCGCGAACGCGGCACCGCCCGCGTCTCCGACCTGGCCGCCCTGCTCGGCGTTTCCCCCGTCACCGCCCGCCGGGACGTCGAGGCGCTCGCCGCGAAGGGCCTGCTCGACCGGGTGCACGGCCAGGTCTCCTGGCCCTCCTCCGCGCCGGGCGCGGCGCCCGGCGCGGAGGAGGGCCCGCGCGGCGAGGGCCTGGTCCTGGGCCTGCTCGCGCCCTCCGCCACGTACTACTTCGCCGAGGTGATCCGGGGGGCGCACGAGGCGGCGGCGCGGGCCGGCGCCCGGCTGGTGCTGCGCGTCTCGGACTACCGGCCGGAGGAGGACCGGGCGCGCACCGAGGGTCTGCTCGCGGCGGGCGCCGAGGGTGTCCTCGTGGCGCCGGGCTGGCGCGGCCCCGAGGACCGGCCCGCCTACGGGGACTGGCTGGCCGGCCTGCCCGTACCGGCGGTGCTCCTGGAGCGGCGGGCCGAGCCGGGAAGCCCGCTCGACGGCCTGGACCGGGTGGCCTCGGACCACGCGCACGGGGTGCTGCTCGCGCTGCGGCACCTGCTCGGGCTCGGCCGTGGCACGCCCCTGCTGGTGGCCCGCCGCGACTCGCCCACCGCCCTCGCGGTGCGGGCCGGGTACGCGCAGGCGCTCGGCACGCTGGGCCTGGCGGAGCCGCGGCCGGTCATCGACTCCGTACCCGCGCAGGCGGATCCGGAGGGCTTCGAACGGGCGGTGCGGGCGCTGCACGAGGCGGTCGGTTCGGGCCTGGCGAGCGCGGCGCTGGTGCACAACGACGTGGACGCCATCGAGATCGTCCGGCGGCTCGGGGAGCTGGGGGTGCGGGTGCCCCGGGACCTGGCCCTGATCGCGTACGACGACGAGGTCGCGGCCCTCGCGGACACCCCGCTCACGGCGGTCGCCCCGCCCAAGCGGCAGGTCGGCCGGCTCGCGGCTCAGCTGCTGGTGGAGCGGCTCACCGAGGCCCCGGGCAAGGACGCGGCGCGCCGCCACGTGAGCCTGCTGCCGGCGCTGCGCGTCCGGGATTCGTGCGGGAGCACCGGAACCTGATCGTTCTGATCTTTTTTCGATCAATCAATCTTTCGCTCTTGACTTCGTTCAGGAACGGTCACAGGATCACGGCCAACCCCGTCCACGCCGCCGATCAGGAGCCGTGCCGTGAGCCTCAGCTGGAGCAGAACGACCCGCCTCGTCGCAGGCACCGCCACCGCCCTGGCCGTCCTCACGGCCTGCGGCGGCGGTGCGGACACCGCGGACAAACCGAACGGGCCCGTGACCCTGACCTTCTGGGGCTGGGCCAAGGGCACCCGGGAGGCGGTGGCCGCCTTCAACGCCTCCCACACCGACATCCAGGTGAGGTTCGAGGAGATCCCCTCCGGCACCGCCGGCGGTTACGCCAAGATCTCCAACGCCGTGAAGGCGGGCAACGCCCCCGACCTGGTCTCCATCGAGTACCCCTCGCTCCCGGAGTTCGTGAGCTCCGGCGCCCTGCAGGACATCGGCGACGAGTTCACCGAGGCCGACCGCGCCGAGCTGCTGCCCCAGGCCGTCGAACTGACCACCCTCGGCGGCAGGACCTGGGCGGTCCCCTTCGACGCCGCACCGCAGGCCTTCTACTACCGCAAGGACCTCTTCGACCGGTACAAGATCCCCGTCCCCACCACCTGGGACGCGTTCCGGAAGGCCGCCGAGCAGGTCAGGAAGGCCGACCCCGAGGCCCGGATCGCCACCTTCTTCCCCGACGACCCGACCACGTTCGAGGCCATGGCCTGGCAGGCCGGCGCCCAGTGGTTCAAGGCCGAGAACGACACCTGGAAGATCGACACCACGGATCCGGCGACCACCAGGGTCACCGCCTACTGGCAGGGCCTCGTCGACGACGGCCTCGTCCACAAGAACGCCTCCTTCAGCCCCGAGTGGACCGGCTCCCTCAAGAACGGCACCACCTTCGGCTACCTCGGCGCGTCCTGGGGCGCGGGCGTCCTCAAGGGCACCCTGCCCGAGCAGAGCGGCAAGTGGGCCGTCGCCCCCCTGCCCAGCTGGGACGGCCGGCCCGCCAGCGGCATGCTCGGCGGCTCCACCTTCGCCGTGACCAAGGACAGCGAGCGGAAGGCGGCCGCGGTCGCCTTCGCCGAGTGGATGTCCACCACCGAGGAAGGCGTCACGGCCCGCATCTCCTCCGGCACCTCCAGCGCCTTCCCCGCCGCCACCGCCCTGCGTCCGGTCGCCAGGAAGGCCTTCGACGCCGGCTTCTTCGGCGGCCAGGACATCTACGCCCTCTTCGAGGCCTCCGGCGCCTCCATCAACCCGCACTGGGCGTGGGGTCCCACCACCGGCACCACCAACACCGCCATCAAGGACGTCTTCGGCCGCGTCGCCCCCGGCGGCCCGACCCTCGCCGACGCCGTCAAGGCCGGCCACGACGCCACCGTCGCCGAACTCACCCGGCGCGGCCTGAAGGTCGAGGGCTGACCGGATGCGGGCCCGCACCCGCGCCGCCGCGATCCTGCTCGCCCCCTTCTTCCTCCTGTTCACCGCGGTGACGGTGCTGCCGATCGGCTACGCGGTCTGGCTCAGCCTCTTCACCGAGAGGCAGTCCGGGCTGGGCTTCGGCGGCGCCGAGACCGTCTTCACCGGTCTCGGCAACTACCGCGCGGCGCTGGGTGACCCGGCCTTCCGCGAAGGCTTCCTCGTCCTCATCGGCTACTGCCTGCTCTACATCCCCCTGCTGCTCGCCGGGGCCCTGGCGCTCGCGCTCCTCCTCGACTCGGCGCTCGCCCGCGCCCGCCGCTTCTTCCAGCTCGCCCTGTTCCTGCCGCACGCCGTGCCCGGCATCATCGCCGCCCTCATCTGGGTCTACCTCTACACGCCCCAGCTCAGCCCGGTCGTGAAGGCGATGGAGGCCGGCGGGATCGGCTTCGACTTCTTCTCCCCCGAAGGAGCCCTGCCCTCCGTCGTCAACATCGCCCTGTGGGAGTGGCTCGGCTACAACATGGTCATCTTCTACGCGGCCCTCCAGGCCATCGACCGGTCCGTCATCGAGGCGGCCACCGTCGACGGGGCCGGCTCCTGGCGCGTCGCCCTCTCCGTCAAGGTCCCGCTCATCAAGGCCTCGCTCGCGATGGTCGGCCTCTTCACGGTCATCGGCTCCCTCCAGCTGTTCACCGAGCCGCTGATCCTCAACAAGGGCACCGGCTCCGCCGTCACCTCCACCTGGACGCCGAACATGTACGCCTACACCGCGGCCTTCGACCGCAACGACTACGGACTCGCCGCGGCGGCCTCCGTGCTCCTCGCCCTGACGGCGGCGCTGCTCTCCTTCGCGGTGACGCGGCTGACCGGGCGCAGGAAGGGAGGCCGGACGGCATGAACGGCCCCCGTACCCCGTCCGTCTGGCTGTCGCGGGCGGCCGTCAACGGCGCCCTCCTCCTGGCCGTCGTCTACACCCTCTTCCCCCTGGTGTGGCTGGTGACCGCCGCCACCAAGGACGCCGGCGGGCTCCTCGCAGGGGACGCCTTCTCCTTCGAGGGCTTCGACCTCGGCGGCAACCTCTCCCGCCTCGCCGCCCACCACGACGGCATCTACTTCCACTGGTACGCCAACAGCCTGCTCTACGCGGGCGCCGGCGCCCTCGCCTGCGCCCTCATCAGCATCGCCGCGGGATACGCCTTCCACGTCCACGACTTCCGCGGCAAGGAGAAGCTGTTCGGGCTCGTCCTCATGGGCGTGCTCGTGCCCACCACCGCGCTCGCCCTGCCGATGTACCTGCTCGCCAGCGAGGTCGGCATCGTCAACACCTACGCGGCGGTGCTCCTCCCCGCCCTCGTCAACCCGTTCGGCGTCTACCTCTCCCGGGTCTTCTGCGCCGGTTACATCCCCGACGAGGCCCTGGAGGCCGCCCGTATCGACGGCGCCGGCGAACTGCGCGCCTTCTGGTCCATCGGTCTGCGCATGGTCATGCCCGGCTTCGTGACGGTCTTCCTCTTCCAGTTCACCGCCATCTGGAACAACTTCTTCCTCCCCCTGGTGATGCTCTCGGACCAGAAGCTCTTCCCGCTGAGCCTCGGCCTGTACGCGTGGAACAGCAACGCCCACGCCGAACCCGGCCACTACCCCCTCGTCGTCACCGGATCCCTGCTCGCCGTGGTCCCCCTCGTCATCGCCTTCGTCTCCCTCCAGCGCCACTGGAAGGCGGGTCTGACCGCCGGCAGCGTCAAGTGAGGAGCCCAGGTCCCAGCATGCACCCGACCACTGACAACCGCCCCGCCCTGCTGCTCGCGATGGGCCCGGGCGTCGACTCCCGCCTGTTCACCGAGGACCACCGCGCCCGCCTCGCGGCCCTGGCCCGCACCGACCCGCACCTCGTCGCCCACGACCTGACCGCCCCGGACGCGCGCGCCGCCGCGGCCCTCGCCGAGGCGGAACTCCTCCTCACCTGCTGGGGCGCCACGCCGCTCACCGCCGAGGTGCTCTCCCGCGCGCCGCGCCTGCGGGCCGTCGTGCACGCGGCCGGGTCCGTCAAGCACCACGTCACCGACGCCTGCTGGGACCGGGGCCTGCGCGTCACCTCGGCCGCCGCCGCCAACGCGCTGCCGGTCGCCGAGTACACCCTCGCCGCGATCCTCTTCGCCGGGAAGCGGGTCCTGCGCTCCGCCCGCCGGTACGCCGAACTCCGCGCCGACCACGCCTGGCCGACCGAGTCCGCCGACTGGGGCAACCACCGCCGCACGGTCGGCATCGTCGGCGCCTCCCGCATCGGCCGCCGGGTCATCGAACTGCTGCGCCCCTTCGACTTCGAGATCCTGCTCCACGACCCGTACGTGACGGCCCCTCCGCCCGGGGTGGAGCTCACCGGCCTGGACGAACTCTGCGCCCGCAGCAGCGTCGTCTCGGTCCACGCGCCCCAACTGCCGTCCACGTACCGGCTGATCGGCGCCGCGCAGCTCGCCGCGATGCGCGACGGCACCACCCTGATCAACACCTCGCGCGGCTCCCTCATCGACGAACCGACGCTCCTCCCCCACCTCGTCGCGGGCCGCCTCGACGCGGTCCTCGACGTCACCGACCCGGAGCCGCCGCCCCCCGGCTCCCCGCTCTACACCCTCCCGAACGTCCTCCTCACCCCCCACGTGGCGGGCTCGCTCGGCAACGAACTGCACCGGATGGCCGACCAGGCCCTGGAAGAGGTGGCGCGTTACGGCAGGGGGGAACCGTTCGCGGAGGAGGTACGGGCCGCGGACCTGGGGCGCTCGGCGTAGACGCGTCGCCGGGGCCCTCCGGTCCTAGACTGGAGAGGACCCCCACCCCGGTCGGGAGGCGTCATGACATTCGTACAGATAATCGACTGCAAGACCAGTCGGGTCGAGGATCTGAACCGGCTCATGGACCAGTGGGTCGAGCGGACCCGGGGCAAACGCACCGCCACCCACAGCATCGTCGGGACGGACCGGTCCGACGCCTCGCACGTCGTGGAGATCGTGGAGTTCCCCTCGTACGAGGTGGCGATGCACAACTCGCAGCTGCCCGAGACGGACCGGATCTTCCGCGAGATGGTGGCGCTCTGCGACGAGATGCCGACCTTCACCGACCTGGACGTCGTGCGGGACGAGGCCCTCTACAAGGCCGCCGCGCGGCGGCTCCTGGAGATGATCGCCACCGAGCCGGAGCTGGCGCTCCTGGACGAGGTGCTCGCGGAGGGGTATCACGACCACGATCCGACGAACGCGCAGGACGCCATCGGGATGGACGCGGTCCGCCGCGAGGTGGCGATGTGGCGCGAGGGCTTCGACTTCGCCTTCACCGTGGAGGACCAGATCGCGGAGGGCGACCGGGTCTGCAGCCGCTGGACCTGGCAGGGGACCCACACGGGCGACTTCATGGGGCTCCAGCCCACCGGCATCGAGGTGTCCATGACGGGGACCCTGATCCACCGCTTCCGGGAGGACGGGAAGATCGTCGAGGGCTGGTGGCAGTACGACCTGCTGGGCCTGATGGGCCGGATCGGCGCGGTGGAGGCCTGAGCCGCCCCGTACGCCCCCGGCCGTCGGCGCGCGGCGTGGAAACACCGGGGCCCGGTGCCCCCTCTCGGGGGCCCCGGGCCTCAGTGATCAGTCAGGTGCCTCAGTGGGAGTGGCCGTGACCGTGGCCGTGGCCCGCGTCCGCCGACTCCTCCTCCTTCTTCTCCACCACGAGGGTCTCGGTGGTGAGAAGCAGGGAGGCGATCGAGGCGGCGTTCTCCAGGGCGGAGCGCGTCACCTTGACCGGGTCGATGACGCCGGCCTTGATCAGGTCGCCGTACTCGCCGGTCGCGGCGTTGAAGCCCTGGCCCTTGTCGAGCTCCGACACCTTCGAGGTGATGACGTAGCCCTCGAGGCCGGCGTTCTCGGCGATCCAGCGCAGCGGCTCGACGGCGGCGCGGCGGACGACGGCGACACCGGTGGCCTCGTCACCCTCCTTGCCGAGGTTGCCCTCGAGGACCTTGACGGCGTGGACCAGAGCGGAGCCACCACCGGAGACGATGCCCTCCTCGACCGCGGCGCGGGTCGCGGAGATGGCGTCCTCCAGACGGTGCTTCTTCTCCTTCAGCTCCACCTCGGTGGCGGCGCCGACCTTGATCACGCACACGCCGCCGGCCAGCTTCGCGAGGCGCTCCTGGAGCTTCTCGCGGTCCCAGTCGGAGTCCGTGGTCTCGATCTCGGCCTTGATCTGGGCGACGCGGCCCGCGACGTCCTCGGACTTGCCGCCACCGTCGACGATGGTGGTGTCGTCCTTGGTGACGGTCACGCGGCGGGCGGTGCCGAGCACGTCCAGGCCGGCCTGGTCGAGCTTGAGGCCGACCTCCTCGGCGATGACGGTGGCACCGGTGAGGGTGGCCATGTCCTGGAGCATCGCCTTGCGGCGGTCACCGAAGCCGGGCGCCTTGACGGCGACGGCGTTGAAGGTGCCACGGATCTTGTTGACGACGAGGGTGGAGAGCGCCTCGCCCTCGACGTCCTCGGCGATGATCAGCAGCGGCTTGGAGGAGCCGGCCTGGATGACCTTCTCCAGCAGCGGCAGCAGGTCCTGGATGGACGAGATCTTGCCCTGGTTGATCAGGATGTAGGGGTCGTCGAGGACGGCCTCCATGCGCTCCTGGTCGGTCACCATGTACGGGGACAGGTAGCCCTTGTCGAAGGCCATGCCCTCGGTGAAGTCGAGCTCCAGGCCGAAGGTGTTGGACTCCTCGACGGTGATGACACCGTCCTTGCCGACCTTGTCCATCGCCTCGGCGATGAGCTCGCCGACCTGCTGGTCCTGCGCGGAGAGCGCGGCGACGGCGGCGATGTCCGACTTGTCGTCGATCGGACGGGCGGTCGCGAGGAGCTCGTCGGAGACGGCCTTGACGGCGGCGTCGATGCCCTTCTTCAGGGCGGCCGGGGAGGCGCCGGCGGCGACGTTGCGCAGGCCCTCGCGGACGAGCGCCTGGGCGAGGACGGTGGCGGTGGTGGTGCCGTCACCCGCGATGTCGTTGGTCTTGGTCGCCACCTCCTTCACCAGCTGGGCGCCGAGGTTCTCGTACGGGTCCTCGATCTCGACCTCGCGGGCGATCGTGACACCGTCGTTGGTGATGGTGGGGGCGCCGAACTTCTTGTCGATGACGACGTTGCGACCCTTCGGGCCGATCGTCACCTTCACCGTGTCGGCAAGCTTGTTGACGCCGCGCTCAAGGGCGCGACGGGCGTCCTCGTCGAACTTCAGGATCTTCGCCATGGGAGCGATTCAGCCCTCTCGGAAATCGGGTGGAACGAGCGGCGCCCCGGGCCCCGGAACGGGGCCTCGGGGCGCAGCTCACAGCATCTTTTTCAGGTGCCTCGGAAGGTACTTCGGCTTACTTCTCGATGATCGCGAGCACGTCGCGGGCCGAGAGGACGAGGTACTCGTCACCGTTGTACTTGACCTCGGTGCCGCCGTACTTGCTGTAGAGCACGACGTCGCCGACCTTCACGTCGAGCGGAAGGCGCTCGCCGTTCTCGAAACGGCCCGGGCCCACGGCGAGGACGGCACCCTCCTGGGGCTTCTCCTTCGCGGTGTCCGGGATGACCAGGCCAGAGGCCGTGGTCTGCTCGGCGTCGAGCGGCTGGACCACGATGCGGTCCTCGAGCGGCTTGATGGCAACCTTGGAGCTGACGGTCGTCACGATCCGACCTCCCCCTTCGGAGATCTCGCGGGGTTAACTGTCTGAGTGTGGCGACCAGGTGGATCCGTCGTCGCGGGTGCCGGACCTGCCCGTCGCTTCTTTGGCACTCTCCGGTGGGGAGTGCCAGAGGCGAGACTATGACCGCGATTAGCACTCGGTCAAGCGGAGTGCCAATTCCACGCCATGTGGCGCATCGCGCGGGGGTCCGGAACACCCGCCGCCGGCTCCGCCGCCGCCACCCGCTGCGCCGCTTTCCGCCCCAGCCGCTCGATCGGGTCGACCGCCGGGGCACAGCCCGTGAGGCCGAGGAGGGCGGCGAGCGAGAGGCCCGTGAGGCGGGAGCGGGCCCGGGTCATACGTAGTCCTCCAGCTTGGCGACCGCGTACCCCTTCGCCGTGATCACGTTCATCACCCTGCGGATCATGTCCGGCATGCTGCCCTTCCAGTCGCCCTTCCCCCGGAAGTGGGTGAGCACGATGTCGCCGGGGTGCAGGTCGCGGTCCCACTCGCGCCACTCCATGCGGTCGGGGAAGGCCTCGGAGGCCCAGAGCGGCACGGCCCTGACCCCGCAGGCCTTGGCGGCGCGCAGGGTGTCCTCGTTGTAGTTGCCGTACGGCGGGCGGAACAGCGGGGGCCGGGTGCCGTACCGCTTCTCGATGACGTCCTGCATGCCGCAGATCTCGCGCTTCTGCCGCTCGTAGGAGAGGGCCGGCATGTAGCGGTGGTTGAGGGTGTGGTTGTGCAGGGCGACCCCGCGCGCCTGCGAGCGCTGCATCTTCGCGAAGTAGCCGTAGTCGTCCTTGACGACGTAGTCGCTGAGGAAGGCGCTGTAGGGGATGTCGAGCTCGGTCATCATCCGGATCAGCTCGGGGTCCTTCTCCGCGCCGTCGTCGATCGTCAGGAAGACGATCTTCTCCTTGGTGGGCACGGTGGTGAAGACGGGCGGCAGGCCGGTTCCGTCGGTCTCGAAGCCCTTGCGGGTGGTGATCACCGGCTTCTTCGCGGGCGGGGCGGGGGCTTCGAGCGGGGTCTGCTTCAGCCCCCACTTCCGGGCGGCGAGGACGCGGGCCGCGCGCTGTTCGCGGACCTTCCTGAGGTGCTCGTTGAGCGCGGCGGAGGCGGTCAGGGGCCGTGCCTTCGCCGCCGCCTCCTGTCCGGCGGCGGGAGCGGGCGCACCGCCGGCGCCGGCTTCCGGCCCGGCCCCGGAGTCGGAGCAGGCGGCCGTGGAGGTGAGGGCGGCGACGAGGAGCGCGGCGAAGACCCGACGGGAGGACGACCCACCCTTTGCCATCATCTTTTCCTTTTGTCGTACGAGGTGTATCGCGCCGCATCCTGTCAGCGCGCGGGCCCCTCCCGGCCGCGACACCGCCGTACCTCCCCCACGGTCCCCCGGGCGGCCCACACCCGACGCACGACACGCGAGGCACCACAATGGGCGGGTGAACGACCTCGCCGCCCTCACCGCCCTGCTCACCCCCGAAGGGCGGACGCTCCTCGCCGCCCTGCGCGACTACGACCCCGCCCGGGAACTCGCCGTCGCCTCCCGGCTGCGCCGCGACCACCCCGCCGACCTGGTCACGGCGGCCCTCGGGCAGGCCCGGCTGCGGCAGCGGGCGGTGGCGAAGTTCGGCGCCGATGACGCGTACCGGATGTACTTCACGGCCAACGGCGTCGAGCAGTCCACCCGCGCCTCCGTCGGCGCCCACCGGGCCGCCCGGCTGCGGGCCCTCGGCGTCGGCAGCGTCGCCGACCTCTGCTCCGGGATCGGCGGCGACGCGATCGCCCTCGCCCGCGCCGGGATCTCCGTCCTCGCCGTCGACCGCGATCCCGTCACCGCCGCGACCGCCCGCGCCAACGCCGAGGCGCTCGGCCTCGCGGACCTGATCGAGGTGCGCTGCGCCGATGTCACCGAGATCGACACCACCGGGTACGACGCGGTCTTCGTCGACCCGGCGCGGCGCGGCGGCCGGGGCCGGATCTTCGACCCCGAGGCGTACTCCCCGCCGCTCTCCTGGGCGGTCCGGGCGGCCCGCACGGCCCCGCACGCGGCGCTGAAGATCGCGCCCGGCATCCCGCACGAGACGGTGCCCGAGGAGGCCGAGGCGGAGTGGATCTCGGACGGCGGGGACGTGAAGGAGGCCGTGCTCTGGTTCGGCACGGAACCGGGTGCCCGCCGCGCCACGCTGCTGCCCTCCGGGGTGAGCCTCACCGGCCGGGGCCTGCCCGACCCGGAGGTCCGGCCCGTCGGCCGCTACCTGTACGAGCCCGACGGCGCCGTCATCCGCGCCCACCTCGTCGCCGAGGTGGCGGCGGAGGTGGGCGGCGGGCTGATCGACGCGACCATCGCCTACGTGACGGCCGACGCGCTCGTCCCGACCCCGTACGCCGCCGCGTACGAGATCACCGACGCACTCCCCTTCAACCTGAAGAAGTTGAAGGCCCTGCTGCGGGAGCGGGAGGTCGGCACGCTGACCGTGAAGAAGCGCGGCTCGGCGGTCGAACCGGAGGAGATCCGGCGGAAGGTGAAGCCCAAGGGCCCGAACGCGGCCACCGTGCTGCTCACTCGGGTCGCGGGGGCTCCGACGATGCTGATCGGCCGGCCCGCGGGCGGCCCGGGCCGCTGACGCGGCTGCTGGCGGTCACGTGGTTCGGGCCGGTGAAGCGGTTCGGGCCGGTGAGGCGGTTCGCCATGCGGTAGTGGCCCACGATCTTCGTCAGGCCGATGAGGCCGGTGATCCACAGGATCAGGGAGGCGCCCATCCCGTAGGCGATGAGGCCGTAGCCGCCGTCCTCCCGGGTGGCCCCGGCCGGGACGGCGAAGGCCACCCACAGGCCGCCCGCGCACAGCGCGCAGGAGAGCAGCAGCCAGGCCAGGCTCAGGACCGGGGCGCGCAGCCGGGCGTCCGTGGGCCCGTGGCGGTCGAGGGCCGCCCACTGGGCGAGGCGGACCCGGACCGTCCGGTCCTGGCGCACACCGCGCACGGTCATCCACAGGGCCGGGCCCATGACGCCGAGGCCGAGGACCGCGGCGAACAGCATGATCATGATCGTGAGGACGTCCTGGTCGTGGCCCAGGGCGATGAGCAGGAGCCCGACGAGGGACCAGCCGAACTCGAGCAGCACGAACCAGAGCAGGAACAGCGCGAGCCGCCCTCCGCCGAGCAGCCGCCGGCCGAGCTCGTCCATGGCCAGCGCCCGGTCGACGAGCCGCGCCTCCCGGTCGGGCCAGCTGCGGATCTCGGCGGGCGGGGGTGGCGGCGGCAGCGGAACACGCGGGGACATGCCAAAAACCTTAGTGCGCGCCCCCCGGAGCCCCGGGGACGGGGAGGGCGGCGGCCCGGGCGCGCAGCAGGGAGCGCTCGCTCTCGTTACGGGTGAGGGAGGCGGCCCGCTCGAACGCCTCCCGGGCCTCCGCGTGCCGGCCGAGCCGGGCCAGCAGGTCCCCGCGCACGCTCGGCAGCAGGTGGTAGCCCGCCAGGGCCGGTTCGGCGGCGAGGGCGTCGACCAGCGTCAGCGCCGCGGCGGGGCCCTCGGTCATCGAGACGGCGACCGCCCGGTTGAGTTCCACGACCGGAGAGGGCGCCAGGGCGGCGAGCCGCCCGTAGAGCCCGGCGATCGTCCGCCAGTCCGTCTCCTCGTACGAGCCCGCCCGCGCGTGGCAGGCGGCGATGGCGGCCTGGAGGGCGTACGGACCGTAGGAGCGGCCGTCGCCGGCCCGCGCGAGCGCCTCGAAGCCGCGCCGCACCAGCAGCCGGTTCCAGCGCCGCCGGTCCTGGTCGGCGAGGAGGACCGGCCGCCCGCCCGGCCCGGTCCTGGCCGGGGCGCGGGAGGACTGGAGCTCCAGCAGGGCGGCGAGCCCGTGGACCTCGCTCTCGCCGGGCATGAGCACGGCCAGGCCCCGGGCGAGCCGCAGCGCGTCCTCGCACAGGCCCGGCCGCAGCAGGTCGTCGCCCGCGGTGGCCGCGTACCCCTCGTTGAAGATCAGGTAGACGACCTCCAGGACCGGGCCGAGCCGCGCGGCCCGCTCCTCGCCGTACGGCACCTCGAACCGTACGCCCGCCTTCGCCAGGGTCCGCTTCGCCCGCACGATCCGCTGGGCCACCGTCGCCTCCGGCACCAGGAAGGCCCGGGCGATCTCGTCCGTGCGGAGTCCGCCGACGAGCCGGAGGGTGAGCGCCGCGCGGGCGGCGGCGGGGAGCACCGGGTGGCAGGCGGTGAAGACGAGCCGCAGGACGTCGTCGTCGATGTCGCCGGGGCCGGACGGCTCGGGGTCGTACGTCTCCGTGCCGAGCGTCCGGCCCACCTCGGCGAGCTTGCGCGCGTACGTCTCGCGCCGCCGCACCAGGTCCACGGCCCGGTTCCTGGCGGCGGCGGTCAGCCAGGCGCCCGGCCGGTCCGGGACGCCGGTCGCGGGCCACTGCTCCAGGGCGGCGAGGAGCACGTCCTGGGCGATCTCCTCGGCGAGGCCGAGGTCCCCGAGGACGCGGGCCGCCGTGGCGACGATCCGCGCCGACTCCAGGCGGAAGACCGTGTCGAGGGTGTCCCGCACCGAGGGGCGGGCCGGGGGCCGCGCCGCGTGTTCCGTCACGTCCTCCATGACAGCACGGCCCACCGACAACGGGCCGGGACCGGGGCCCCGGGCGCCCCGCGGCGGTTCAGCCCTCGGGCTGCTCCTCCACCTCGCGCACCTCCAGGCCGACCTTCCACTGCGGCGGGTGCACCGCGAGGAAGCGCTTCCCCCACTCGAGCGCCTCGGCCATGTCCTTGCACTGCATCATCGCGTAACCGCCGATGACCTCCTTGGTCTCGGTGAAGGGGCCGTCGGTGTACGACACCTTCCCGTCCGACCAGGTGAGGCGGGTGGACTCGGCGGTGGGCCGGAGGCCGGCCGTGTCCAGCATGACGCCGGCCTTGGTGATCTCCTCGAACAGCGCGCCCATCCGCTGCTCGAAGCCGGGGTCGGCGCTCTCCATGTCGATGGTGTTCTCCTCGATGCGGACGAGGGACAGGAAGCGGGGCATGACGACTCCTCGGGGTGGTGCGGTGGCGGGGCCTCTCCCCGCCGTCCACTCCTACGTCGAACGGGCCCGGCCCGCATCGACACCCCGCCGGAAGTTTTTCCGGGAGCCGCGCGGAGACGGGCGCCGGTTCGCCTATTCGACCGCCTCGAAGCGCCAGCGGTGGACCGGACGGGTGATGAGGTCCGGGTCCGGTTCCGGCAGCTCCGGCAGCTCGGCGTCGAGGGTGTCGGCCTCCCACCAGGTGAGGACGAGGACCCGGTCCTGGGGGGCGCGGAAGGTCTCCCGGCGCTCCGGGTCGTACGCCAGGACCTGCGACCGCGCCCACTCCAGGAGCTCGGCCCCCCGGCCCTGTGCGGCCCGCGCCTCCCACATCAGGGCGACCCTCATGAGTAGAGGTTCTCCTTGCTGACCTCGTGCACGTGATCGTGGGAGTGGGAGTGGCCCGGCACGTGCGGGTCGGTCACCGGCAGCGAGGAGTCCGCCGACAGTTCGAGGTCGGAGGCGGCCCGGTTGCGGGCGACCATCTCCGCGCCGAGGGCGGCGACCATGGCCCCGTTGTCGGTGCACAGGCCGGGCCGGGGCACGCGGAGCCGGATGCCGGCCCGCTCGCAGCGCTCCTCGGCCAGGGCCCGCAGGCGCGAGTTCGCGGCGACGCCGCCGCCGATCATGAGGTGGTCGACGCCCTCGTCCTTGCAGGCCCGGACGGCCTTGCGGGTGAGCACGTCCACCACGGCCTCCTGGAAGGACGCGGCCACGTCCCGCACCGGCACCTCCTCGCCGGCCGCCCGCTTGGCCTCGATCCAGCGGGCCACGGCGGTCTTGAGACCGGAGAAGGAGAAGTCGTACGCCGGGTCCTTGGCGCCCGTCAGACCGCGCGGGAACGCGATGGCCGCCGGGTCGCCCTCCTTCGCGAGCCGGTCGATGACCGGCCCGCCCGGGAAGCCGAGGTCGAGGACGCGGGCGATCTTGTCGAAGGCCTCACCCGCGGCGTCGTCGATCGTGGCGCCCATCGGCCGCACGTCGGAGGTGATGTCGGAGGACAGCAGCAGCGAGGAGTGCCCGCCGGAGACCAGCAGGGCCATCGTCGGCTCGGGCAGCTTGCCGTGCTCCAGCTGGTCGACGCAGATGTGCGAGGCCAGGTGGTTGACGCCGTAGAGCGGCTTGCCGAGGGCGTAGGCGTACGCCTTGGCGGCGGAGACGCCGACGAGCAGCGCGCCCGCCAGGCCCGGGCCGGCGGTGACGGCGATGCCGTCGAGGTCCCGGGCGGAGATCCCCGCCGTCTTCAGCGCGCGCTCGATCGTCGGGACCATCGCCTCCAGGTGCGCGCGGGAGGCGATCTCGGGGACGACGCCGCCGAAGCGGGCGTGGGTGTCGACGCTCGACGCGACGGCGTCGGCGAGGAGGGTCGTCCCGCGCACGATGCCGACACCGGTCTCGTCGCAGGAGGTCTCGATGCCGAGTACGAGCGGTTCGTCAGCAGCCATCAGAATCAGTCTCTGTTCCTTGAACGGTCAGTCGCATCACGAGCGCGTCCACGTTTCCGGGCTGGTAGTAGCCGCGCCGGAAGCCGATGGGCTCGAAGCCGAAGCGCTCGTACAGCTTCTGGGCCCTTGTGTTGTCCACGCGCACCTCGAGGAGGACCTCGTCGCACTCGAAGGCGGTGGCGTGCTGGAGCAGGTCGGTGAGGAGCCGGGCGCCGAGTCCCGTACCCCACTGGTCGCGGGCGACGGCGATGGTCTGCACGTCCCCGAGGCCGCCGGCCGCGGCCAGCCCCGCGTAGCCGACGATCCGGCCGTCCTGGTCCTCGGCGACCACGTACCGGCGGGTGGCGCCGGGCCCGCGGGCGTGCGCGAGCTCGGACCAGAACATCCCCTCCGACCAGGCGTCCTCGGGGAACAGCTCGGCTTCCAGCGCCAGCACCGGCTCGATGTCCCACCAGCGCATCTCGCGCAGCACGGCCTGGGCGGGGGTGCTCACTTGGGGGTGACCACCTTGTAGTTCTTCGGCACCTGCGCGTCGGGGCGGCGGAGGTACATCGGCAGCGGGTCGAGGAACCCGTCACCGCCGGCGGCCAGCTTCTCCGCGGCGAGCGCGGCCAGCGCGGCGGCCGACTGGTGCTCGGGGTCGCGCGCGTCGGGGAAGGCCTCGGGGTAGAGGCGGGCGCCCGCGCCGACGACGGGGAGCCCGGCGAGGGACTCCGCGATGTCGGCCGGCCGGTCGACGGAGGCGTCGGTGACACGGGTACGGAAGTTCTCGTACCGCGCCCAGTACACCTCCTTGCGGCGGGCGTCCGTGGCGACCGCGAAGGGCTCCTCGATCCCGGAGGCGTACGCGAGGCCGTCCAGGGTGCACAGGCCGTGCACGGGCACCCCGAGCACGGAGGAGAAGGTGGCGGCGGTGACGAGCCCGACGCGCAGCCCGGTGTACGGGCCGGGGCCGACGCCGACCACGATCCCGGTGACCGCGTCGAGCTTCAGTCCGGCCTCGTCCAGGACCCGGTCGACGGCGGGCAGCAACAGCTCCCCGTGGCGGCGGGCGTCGACCTGACCCGACTGCGCGACGACGGTCGCGCCGTCGTGGAGGGCGACGGTGACGGCGGGGGTGGCGGTATCCATGGCGAGCAACAGCACGCGAACAGCCTACGGCTCCCGGACGCCGGGCACGGCGCCCCGCCCCCCGGCCGCCCTGCTGCTACCGTCACCCTTCGAAACGTACGTACGGAGAGGTGGGCACGGTGGCAAGGAGCAGCTCGGGATTCGTGGCCGGGCTCACCGCGGCTGCCGTCGCCGCGGTCGCCTTCCTCGCCTACCAGGCCTCGGCGAACGTTCCCGCCGACCTGTCGGTGAAGCCGCCGGCGCCGAGCAGTGCCGCCCCGTCCGCCCCGGCGGCCGACCGCCCGAAGCAGCCGGCCCGGAACCCGCTGGCCGTACCGGCGAACTCGGGCACGGGCGAGCGGGTGGTGTACGCGCTCCGCGACCGCCGGGTGTGGCTGGTGGACGCCAGGAACAAGGCCCTGCGCACCTTCTCGGTGATGCCGAGCACGGTCAGCCCGCCGCCCGGGGCGTACGCGGTGACCTCGCGTTCCGGTTCGGTGCGGGGCTCCGACGGGGTGCAGATCGAGCACGTGGTGCGGTTCGCGACCGTGGAGGACGTGTCGGTCGGCTTCAGCGCGGCGGTGGACGGCTCGACGCCGTCACCCGACCCGTCGAAGCGGACCGGCGGTGTCCGGATGAAGCGCGAGGACGGCGACGCGCTGTGGGCCTTCGCGGTGATCGGCGCGAAGATCGTCGTCGTCCCGTAGGCCCGCTCGGGGGCCCACGGGGGCCTTTCCTCCTAGGCGGCGGTGCCGCGCACCCGGCGTCTGCGCCCGTGGTCGGTGTGCTCGTCGGCGTACTCCTGGCCGTCCGCCAGCGGCTCCCGCCCGTGCGCGTACTCGCCGTGCCCGTCCGCGTCCCCGGCCGGCGCGGGGCGCTCGGGCGGGGTGGACAGGGCGCTCGCGGCGGCGCAGGACGCCAGCAGGTCGCTCATCGAGACGTGGTCCCGGGTGTGTTCCACGCGCGCTCGCGTCGCCATGCATGCCTCCCGTAGGTTAGGTAGACCTAACCAGCTCGTACCCCCATGTCACCACGGCACGTACGACCGGCGCAACATCTTCCCGACAGGTTGTCGGAATCTACGGAAGGCATGGCCGGGAAGAGTGTCAGAAGAGGGCGAGGTCCTCCTCCGCCCAGCGGTCCCCGATGCCGCGCAGCACGACGGTCCGCCGGTCGTCGTCGGTGTCGCCGGTGACGCGGTGGATGAGGACGTGCAGCCGGTCGTCGGTCAACTCCTCGACCTTGCCGTCACCCCATTCGACGACCACCACGGACTCCGGGAGCGAGACGTCCAGGTCCAGGTCCTCCATCTCGTCGAGCCCGCCGCCGAGCCGGTAGGCGTCGACGTGCACGAGGGCGGGCCCGCCGACCAGGGACGGGTGGACGCGGGCGATGACGAAGGTCGGCGAGGTGACGGCGCCCCGGACGCCCAGGCCCTCGCCGAGGCCGCGGGTCATCGTGGTCTTCCCGGCCCCCAGCTCGCCGGTGAGCATGACGAGGTCACCGGGGCGGAGGAGTTTCGCGAGCCGGCGGCCCAGCTCCTGCATCCGCTCGGGAGAGTCGACGGCGAGGGTGGCCCCGGAGACGGGCGGGTGTGCTGCTTCCATACCCGCCAACTTAACGGCTGCGGCCGGCGGCCTCGTCACGGCGGCCACGACGGCGGACGGGGTCGGCCGGGAGCGGCGGTACGGGCCCGTTCGCGGCGGCCCGGGCCCTGCCGCGCCCGGGCCGGGTCACTCCGCCCGGCCGTCGTCCGGCCGTGGCTCAGCCGTCGTGACCGGTCCGGCTCCCGGCGCCCGTCACCGGGTCCACCGGGTCCGCCACCGGCCCGGTGAGGGACCCGGCCCGTACGAGCAGGTCCGCGAGACGGTCGTTCACGACCTCCGGGTGCTCCAGCATGACCAGGTGCCCGGCGTCGGGCACGACCACCATCTCGGCGTCGGGCAGCAGCGCGGCGATGGCCTCCGTGTGGGAGGCCGGTGTCACCAGGTCCTCGTCCCCGGCGAGCGCCAGCACCGGCAGGTCGAGGAACGTGGCGAGCGCCCCCGTCTTGTCGTGCTCCGCGAAGGCCGGGTAGAACTCCGCGACCACGTCGATGGGAGTGGACTCGATCATGCGCTCGGCGAAGCGGGCCACGGCCGGATCGACGTCCCTGGACGCGAACGAGTACCGCTTGAACGCACCGGCGAAGAGGTCGGCGGTGACCCGGCGGCCCCGCTCCACCAGGTCCGCCTGCGCGACCAGCGCCCGCAGCACCCCGGGCAGTACCCGCCGCACGGCCCGCACCCCCGCCTGCGGCAGCCCGTACGTCACCTCGGCCAGCTTCCCCGCCGACGTACCGATCAGGGCGACGCCCACGACCCGGTCGCGGATCAGCTCGGGGTACTGGTCGGCGAGCGCCATCACCGTCATCCCGCCCATCGAGTGGCCGACCAGGACGAGCGGGCCCTGTGGGGCGGCGGCGTCGATGACGGCCTTCAGGTCCCGGCCGAGCCGGTCGATGGAGACGGGCACGGGGTCCGGCCCGGACTGGTCGACGCCGCGCTCCGAGCGGCCGTGGCTGCGCTGGTCCCAGTACACGGCCCGGACCAGGCCGCGCAGCGCCGCCCGCTGGAAGTGCCAGGAGTCCTGGTTGAGGCAGTAGCCGTGGCTGAAGACGACGGTGACGGGGGCGGGCCGCTTCCGCCCGAAGAGGCGGCGGCGCCGGGCGGCCGCGTCCGCCGTCCCGCCGGGCCCGCCGGTCGCCGTGACCTCGTCGACCTCGTAGTAGAGCGCCGTGGAGTCGTCGGCGTGGGCCCGCCCCGGGGTGCCCCGCAGGGTCCCGTAGGGGCCGGTGGCGTCGAGGGCGAGCCGCGCCTTCTGCCGTACGGAACGGCCGACGGTGAGCCGCTCGACGGCCACCCCGGCCGCCGCGCCCGCCGCGATGACACCGATCGCGGCGCCGGCGAACCCGGCACGCCGCCAGTTGCCTGCCTCGCCCACGCCGGCCCCTCCCCTACTCCCCCACGTAGACGCGCGGCACGCGCGCGCCGATCCGGGTGACGATCTCGTACGCGATGGTGTCGGCGGCCACCGCCCAGTCCTCGGCGGTCGGTTCGCCCCGGTCGCCCGGCCCGAACAGCACCGCTTCCGTGCCCGGGGCGGGCGTGTCGCCGGCCAGGTCGACCACGAACTGGTCCATGGCGACCCGCCCGGCGACGGTGCGCACCCGGTCCCCGACCAGGACCGGGCCACGGCCCGAGGCGTGCCGGGGGACGCCGTCGGCGTACCCGAGCGGGATCAGGCCGAGGGTGGTCTCGCCGCCGGTGACGTAGTGGTGCCCGTACGACACGCCGTGCCCGGCGGGCACCTGCTTCACCAGGGCGACGCTCGCCTTGAGCGTCATGACGGGCCGCAGGCCCAGTTCGGCGGAGGTGCCGAGCTCGGGGCTCGGCGAGACGCCGTACAGCGCGATGCCCGGCCGGACCAGGTCGAAGTGGGTCTCGGGGAGGGTGAGGGTGGCCGGCGAGTTGGCGATGTGCCGGACCTCGGGCTCCACGCCCGCCTTCTCGGCGTGGTCGAGCATCGAACGGAAGGTGTCGAGCTGCGCGGCGACGGACGGGTGCCCGGGCTCGTCGGCGCAGGCGAAGTGCGACCAGAGGCCGGTGACCCGGACCAGGCCCTCCTCCTGCGCGCGCAGGGCCTCGCCGACGAGCTGGGGCCAGTCGGCGGGCTGGCAGCCGTTGCGGCCGAGACCGGTGTCGGCCTTCAGCTGCACCCTGGCCGTACGGCCGGTGCGGCGGGCGGCGGCGCGGACCTCCTCCAGCGCCCACAGGCCGCTGACCGACATGTCCAGGCCCGCCTCGATCCCCTCGTCCCACGGGTCGCCGGGCGTCCAGAGCCAGCACATGACCGGCACGTCGGTGATGCCGGCGGCCCGCAGCGCAAGGGCCTCGTGCGGGGTGGCCGTCCCGAGCCAGTCCGCACCGGCCTCCAGGGCGGCGCGGGCGCAGCGGACGGCGCCGTGTCCGTACGCGTCGGCCTTGACCACGCCCATGATCCGGACGTGGGGGGCGACGCGGGCGCGCAGCGTGCGGACGTTCGCACGCAGCGCGCCGAGGTCGATCTCGGCGCGGGCTCGTCGGGGCGGCGGTGTCTCAGTCATCGCGCCCAGTCTCTCAGGTGCCGGCTCCCCGGCCGCGTACCCCGTCTGTCGCCCCGATCACGCTCCCGCGCGCGGTCCCCGGCCGTCCGGCCCCCGCACCCCCGGCGGACCTGCGGGGCTCCGGCGGGCGCCCGGCACCGGGCCACTTTCCCCGGTGGCCCGAACGGGCTTGTCGATCACGGAAGTTGACGGTGGGATACGTGACCTCCGCCGCCCTTCCGGAGCGGTCCCGCCCCGGGCCGCGCACCACCGGCTACGGTCGGGATGCGCGCGACGCGGACCGCCCGGCGGTCGCGCGCCCCTCTCCCTTCCGAACCCGCCCCGCCGAAGGACCCCGCACCGTGACCGTCGCCCGTTCCGTCGCCCTCTTCGCCGTCGCCGCCCTCTTCGAGATCGGAGGGGCCTGGCTGGTGTGGCAGGGCGTCCGCGAGCACCGGGGCTGGGTCTGGATCGGTGCGGGCGTCGTGGCGCTGGGCCTGTACGGGGTGGTCGCCACCCTGCAGTCCGACGGCGACTTCGGCCGCATCCTGGCCGCGTACGGCGGTGTCTTCGTCGCCGGGTCGATCGCCTGGGGCATGGTGGCCGACGGCTACCGCCCGGACCGCTTCGACGTCATCGGCGCGCTGGTGTGCCTCGCCGGCATGGCCGTGATCATGTACGCGCCGCGCGGCCACTGACACGTCCGGGCGGGGGACCGCCCGGCCGCCCGCGCCCCCTTCTACGGCGCGGTCACGTCCCGCCACGCCGCCGGCAGGGCCGCCGCCACGTCCGCCGCCGTCAGCGGCGCCCCCGGGCCCGTCGCGTGACGGGCGGCCAGGCCGTGCAGGTAGGCGGCGCAGGAGGCCGCGTCCCGGGGTTCGAGCCCCGCCGCCAAGAGGGAGCCGGCGAGGCCGGAGAGGACGTCGCCGCTGCCGGCGGTGGCCAGCCAGGAGGTACCGGTCGGGTTCACCCGTACGGGCTTGGCGCCCGGCCCGCACACCAGGGTCGTCGAGCCCTTGAGCAGGACCGTCGCGCCGAAGCGGCCCGCCAGTTCCCGTACCGCCGCCAGCCGGCCCGCCTCCACGGACGCGCGCGGGACGCCGAGCAGGGCGGCGGCCTCGCCGGCGTGCGGGGTGAGGACGGTCGGCGCCCGGCGGGCCCGTACGGCGGCGGGGTCCAGGCCGCGCAGCCCGTCGGCGTCCACGAGCACCGGCACGCTGGAGTCGAGCACCTCCGCGACGGCGGCGCCCGCGCCGGGCCCGTCACCGAGCCCGGGTCCGACGACCCAGGCCTGCACCCGTCCGGCCTTCTCCGGGGGCCCCGCGTGCACCAGGGTCTCCGGGTGCGCGGCGATCACCGCGTCGCCCGCGGGCCCCACGTACCGCACCGCGCCCGCCCCGCCCCGCAGCGCTCCGGAGACGGCGAGGACCGCCGCGCCGGGGTAGCGGGCGGAGCCGGCGACGACGCCGACGACACCGCGCCGGTACTTGTCGCTCTCGGCTCCCGGCCGGGGCAGCAGCCGGGCCACGTCCCGGTGCTGGAGCGCCTCCAGGTCGGGGACCGACGGCAGGTCGAGGCCGATGCCGACGAGCCGTACGGCCCCGGCGTACTCGCGGGCCGGGTCGACGAGCAGACCGGGCTTGTACGTACCGAAGGTGACCGTCGCGTCGGCCCGCAGCGCCTCCCCCGCGACCTCGCCCGTGTCGGCGTCGACGCCGCTGGGCAGGTCGACGGCGACGACGACGGCGCCGGAGCCGCGCGCGGCCCGCGCGAGGGGGACGGCGCCGGGGCGGAGCCCGCCCCGCCCGCCGATGCCGGTGATGCCGTCGAGGACGAGGTCGGCGGCGGCGAGCACCGCGTACGGGTCGTCCTCGGGGCCCCCGATCACGCGACCCCCGGCCGCCCGGAGCGCCGCGAGGCCGCCCTCGTGGGCCCGCGTGCCGAGCAGGACGGCGCTCACGCCCGCCCCGCGCCGGGCGAGCCGGGCCCCGGCGTACAGGGCGTCGCCGCCGTTGTCGCCGCTGCCGACGAGGAGCACGACCCGGGCCCCGTACACCCGCCCCTTGCCCAGCAGCGAGCAGCAGGCGGCGGCGAGTCCTGCGGCGGCCCGCTGCATGAGCGCCCCTTCGGGCAGCCGCGCCATGAGGTCGGCCTCTGCGGCCCGGACGGTCTCCACACGGTAAGCGGTTCGCATGGTCAGCAGTCTGCCCCAGGGCCTCCCGGCTCACCCGGATCGGGCCCGTGCGGCCCGGGGGCGGACCGCACCGGCGGGAAGCCCCGTGCGGCCCGGCGCCGCACGGGCGCGGACCGGTCCGGCCCCCTCACCCCTCCGCGATCACCACCGCCGACGCGACCCCCGCGTCATGGCTGAGCGACACGTGCCAGTGCTTCACGCCCAGCTCGGCCGCCCGTGCCGCGACCGTGCCCCGGACCCGCAGGCGCGGCTGCCCGGTGTCCTCGACGTACACCTCGGCGTCCGTCCAGTGCAGCCCGGCGGGCGCCCCGAGCGCCTTCGCCACGGCCTCCTTCGCCGCGAACCGGACGGCCAGCGAGGCGATGCCCCGCCGGTCGCCGCTCGGCAGCAGCAGTTCCCGCTCGACGAAGAGGCGCTGGAGCAGCCCCGGTGTGCGCTCGACCGACGCGGCGAACCGGTCGATCTCGGCCACGTCGATCCCCACCCCGATGATCATGCGTTGTCGTTCCTCACTCCACCGTCACGGACTTGGCCAGGTTCCGCGGCTGGTCCACCTCGTTGCCGCGGGCGGTGGCCAGCTCGCAGGCGAAGACCTGGAGCGGCACCGTGGCGACGAGCGGCTGGAGCAGCGTGGGGGTGGCCGGGACGCGGATGAGGTGGTCGGCGTAGGGGGCGACGCTCTCGTCGCCCTCCTCGGCGATGACGATGGTCCGCGCGCCGCGCGCCCGGATCTCCTGGATGTTGGAGACGATCTTGTCGTGGAGGACGGACCGGCCGCGCGGCGAGGGCACCACGACGACGACCGGCAGGTCGTCCTCGATGAGCGCGATCGGCCCGTGCTTCAGCTCGCCCGCGGCGAAGCCCTCGGCGTGCATGTACGCGAGTTCCTTCAACTTCAGCGCGCCCTCCAGGGCCACCGGGTAGCCGACGTGCCGGCCGAGGAACAGGACGGTGTCCTTGTGCGCGAGCGAACGGGCCAGGGCCCGGACGGGCTCCATGGTCTCCAGGACCCGCTCGACCTCGTCACCGATGCGCGCGAGCTCCCGGACGACGGCCTGGATCTCGTCCCCCCACTTGGTGCCGCGCACCTGGCCCAGGTAGAGGGCGAGGAGGTAGCAGGCGACGAGCTGGGTGAGGAAGGCCTTGGTGGAGGCGACGGCGACCTCGGGCCCGGCGTGGGTGTAGAGGACGGCGTCCGACTCGCGCGGGATCGTGGACCCGTTGGTGTTGCAGATGGCGAGGACCTTGGCGCCCTGCTCGCGGGCGTGCCGCAGCGCCATGAGCGTGTCCATGGTCTCGCCGGACTGGGAGATGGCGATGACCAGGGTGCGCCGGTCGAGGATGGGGTCCCGGTAGCGGAACTCGCTGGCGAGTTCGACCTCGCAGGGGATGCGCGTCCAGTGCTCGATGGCGTACTTGGCGATGAGCCCGGCGTGGAAGGCCGTGCCGCAGGCGATGACGACGACCTTGTCGGCCTCCCGCAGGACGGCCGCCGGGATGCGTACCTCGTCCAGGGTGAGCCGGCCGGCCGCGTCGATCCGGCCGAGGAGGGTGTCGGCGACGGCCTTGGGCTGCTCGGCGATCTCCTTGAGCATGAAGGAGGCGTAGCCGCCCTTCTCGGCGGCGGAGGCGTCCCAGTCGACGTGGTAGGCGCGGACGTCGGCGGGGGCGCCGTCGAAGTCCGTGACGGTGACGCCCTCGCGGGTCAGCTCCACGACCTGGTCCTGGCCGAGTTCGATGGCGGAGCGGGTGTGGGCGATGAAGGCCGACACGTCGGAGGCGAGGAAGTTCTCGCCCTCGCCGACCCCGACGACCAGGGGCGAGTTGCGGCGGGCGCCGACGACCACGTCGGGCTGGTCGGCGTGGACGGCGACCAGGGTGAAGGCGCCGTCGAGCCGCCGGCACACCAGCCGCATCGACTCGGCCAGGTCGCCGACGGAGGAGAACTCCTCGGCGAGGAGGTGCGCGACGACCTCGGTGTCCGTCTCGGACAGCAGGTCGTGCCCGCGCTCGGCCAGCTCCTCGCGCAGGGCGGCGAAGTTCTCGATGATCCCGTTGTGCACGACGGCCACCCGCCCCGCGTTGTCGAGGTGCGGATGCGCGTTGGCGTCGGTCGGCCCGCCGTGCGTGGCCCAGCGGGTGTGCCCGATCCCCACGGACCCGCCGGGCAGCGGCCGGTCGACCAGCTCCTTCTCCAGGTTGACGAGCTTCCCGGCCTTCTTCGCCGCGGCGAGCCCGCCGTCGGAGAGCACGGCGACACCGGCCGAGTCGTAGCCCCGGTATTCGAGCCGCTTGAGGCCCGCGACCACTACATCAAGCGCCGACTGACCGCCGACGTATCCCACGATTCCGCACATGGCGGCAGCCTACGGCGGATGCCGCCCACCATCGTGGACTCAGGACAGCTTGGCGGCCTGCGCGTCGAGCAGGGCCTTCGGCGGAGCCGCGATGCCGCCGGGGGCACCGCTCGCGGTGGAGGCGACCGCCACCGTGCCGCCCTTGCGGAAGACGGCGACCGTGGCGTGGTGGGGGGCACCGCCCGTGTGGAACGCGATCTTCCAGGCCAGTGCCTCGTCGCCGACGGCCACCGGCAGGGGCGCGACCGAGCGCACCCTCGTCGTCTCGTCGACGACCGTGAAGGTGAAACCCTTTCGGCACGCCGATGCCGAGGTCTTCACCGCCGCCAGTGCCTCCTGCGCTCCGTCCGCCTCGTACGAGGAGAGCGACAGATCGGTGGCGGCGTTTCCCGGAGCCGTGACGCCACCCGCCTTCGGTGTCTCCGCCATCGTCGTCTCCGCGGTGGCGAAGGCGAGGTGGTGCGGAATGGAGTACAGCGCGTCGGCGAGGGGCTTGCACGCCTCCTTGTCGACCGTCACGGAAGGCGAACCGATCCCGGGTCCCTTCCTCTCCTCCACCGCGTATCCCTTGAGGTCCCCCTGGCCGACGATCGCCTCCTCCAGCTCGGCCAGGGTCAGGGCCTTCCGCGGGGGCGCGGACGGCGTGGCCGAGACGCCGGCAGTGCTCTCGCCGGAGCGTCCCTTCGCCTGATCACCGCCCCCCTGGCCGCCACCGCACGCGGTGACGAGGAGGGCGAGGGAGACGGCGGTGACGGCTCTGACGGGCGTACGCATGTGCGGTGACTCTCTGCTTCTCTCCACGCCGCCGGACGACGGCTCCCCCGCGTACGGCTCCGGCGCACGCGGCCCCACATGATCGCCCCCGCCGGGGCCCGGGGCAATCCCTTCCGCCACGTGACCGACCCCACCACCCACGGTCCGGCGGGAGCCGGGACAATGGCGGGGTGATCACTTCGCCGCCACGAAGCCCCCACGGCAACGGCGCCTCCCCCCGCCGGTCCTCCGAGCCGACCCCCTACGTCGACCTCACCCGGGCCGAGTGGAGTGCCCTGCGGGACAAGACACCACTGCCGCTCACCGCCGAGGAGGTCGAGCGGCTGCGCGGGCTCGGGGACGTCATCGACCTGGACGAGGTGCGCGACATCTATCTGCCGCTCTCCCGGCTGCTGAACCTGTACGTGCAGGCCACGAGCGGGCTGCGGGGGGCGCTCAACACGTTTCTCGGGGAGAACGCGGAGCAGCGCGGCACCCCGTTCGTCATAGGGGTCGCCGGGTCCGTCGCGGTCGGCAAGTCGACCGTCGCCCGGCTGCTGCAGGCCCTGCTGGCCCGCTGGCCGGAGCACCCGCGGGTGGAGCGGATCACCACCGACGGCTTCCTGTACCCGATGGCGGAGCTCCAGGCGCGCGGCCTGATGTCCCGGAAGGGTTTCCCCGAGTCGTACGACCGGCGGGCGCTCACCCGGTTCGTGGCGGACGTCAAGGCGGGCAAGGAGGAGGTCACCGCCCCGGTCTACTCGCACCTGATCTACGACATCGTGCCAGGCGAGCGGCTGGTGGTGCGCCGCCCGGACATCCTGATCGTGGAGGGGCTGAACGTCCTCCAGCCGGCGCTGCCCGGCAAGGACGGCAGGACCCGGGTGGGCCTGGCCGACTACTTCGACTTCTCGGTGTACGTGGACGCGCGGGCCGAGGACATCGAGAGCTGGTACCTGAATCGTTTCCGCAAGCTGCGGGAGACGGCCTTCCAGAACCCGGACTCGTACTTCCAGCGCTACACCCAGGTCTCCGAGGAGGAGGCCCTGGACTACGCGCGCACGATGTGGCGGACCATCAACAAGGTCAACCTCCTGGAGAACGTGGCCCCGACCCGCGGCCGGGCGACCCTCGTCGTCCGCAAGGGGGCGGACCACAAGGTGCAGCGTCTGAGCCTGCGCAAGCTCTGACGTCCGTAAGCTCGGCGCATGCTGCATCTGCGGATGATCGTGCCGCCCGGCCGGACGCCGGACGCCGTCAAACTGATCGAGTCGACCGTCGGCACCACCCATCTGGTGGTGCTGCCGGGCGCCGCGCGGGATCCCTCCGGGGACGTGGTGACGTGCGACGTGGCCCGTGAGGCGTGCGACGAGCTCCTCGCCGGACTGCGCGGGCTGCGGATCGACGAGGACGGGTCGATCTCCGTCGACGACGTCGGCCTGTCGCTGTCGAAGCGGGCCGACGCGGCCGAGGAGGAGGCCCCCGGCGAGTCCGCCGACGCGGTGATCTGGGAACAGCTCACCGGCGCGACCCACGAGGAGTCGACGCTCTCCGTCACCTACGCCGCTTTCATGATCCTGGCGACGATGATCGCCGCCTGCGGTGTCGTCCTCGACAACGCGATCCTGATCGTGGGCGCGATGGCGGTCGGCCCCGAGTTCGGCCCGCTGGCCGGGGTCTGTACGGCGGTGGTACGGCGCGCTCCGAGGCTCGCGGCGCGCTCGCTGATCGCGCTCCTGGCCGGTTTCGCGGCGGCGATCGCCGTGACGACCCTGTTCAGCCTGGGCATGGACGCGGCCGGCCTGTTCACCCGGGAGCAGCTGGACGGGACCCGGCCCAACACCAGTTTCATCTGGCAGCCGGACCCGTTCTCCTTCGTGGTGGCGGTCCTCGCGGGTGCGGCCGGCACGCTGTCGCTGACCTCGGCGAAGTCGGGTGCCCTGGTGGGGGTGGCGATCTCGGTGACGACCGTTCCCGCGGCGGCGAACGCGGCGGTGGCCCTCGGCTACGGAGAGCTCGGCCAGATGTGGGGCTCGGTGGAGCAGCTGCTGCTCAACCTCCTCGGCATCATGCTGGCCGGGACGCTGACCCTGTACACGCAGAAGCTCCTGTGGCGGACGCAGCGCGGCCGGTGGACCCGCCGCGCGAGGCCCGGCGCGGCGTCCGTCCGCCCGAAGCCCCGCTCCTGACGGCCCCGGCGCCGTACGCGCGAGGGCCCCGCCGCACCTGAGTGCGGCGGGGCCCTCCCGTGTACGGGCCCGTCGTCCTAGCCGAGCGCCGACTTCACGACGTCCGCCAGGCGCTGCGCGACGGACCGGGCCTGCTCGATGTCGGCGGCCTCGACCATGACGCGGACGAGCGGCTCCGTACCGGAGGAGCGCAGCAGGACGCGACCGGTGGAGCCCAGCTCGCGCTCGGCCTCGGTGACGGCGGCGGCCAGCTCGCCGGAGGTGGCGACCCGGGACTTGTCGACGTCCTTGACGTTGATGAGGATCTGCGGGAGCCGCTCCATGACGGCGGCCAGCTCGGCGAGGGACTTGCCGGTGGCGGCGACCCGGGCGGCGAGCATCAGGCCGGTGAGGGTGCCGTCGCCGGTGGTGGCGTGGTCGAGCACGATGACGTGCCCGGACTGCTCGCCGCCGAGCGCGAAGCCGTTCTCCTTCATGGACTCCAGGACGTAGCGGTCGCCGACCGCGGTCTGGACGAGGGTCAGGCCCTCGCGCTCCATGGCGAGCTTGAAGCCCAGGTTCGACATGACGGTGGCGACGACGGTCTCGCCGCGCAGGGTGCCCGCCTCGCGCATGGCGAGGGCGAGGACGGCGAGGATCTGGTCACCGTCGACCTCGGCGCCCGTGTGGTCGACCGCGAGGCAGCGGTCGGCGTCGCCGTCGTGGGCGATGCCGAGGTCCGCGCCGTGCTCGACGACGGCGGCCTTGAGCATCTCCAGGTGCGTGGAGCCGCAGCCGTCGTTGATGTTGAGGCCGTCCGGCTCGGCGCCGATGGTGATCACCTCGGCGCCGGCCCGGGAGAAGGCCTCGGGCGAGACGCGGGAGGCGGCGCCGTGGGCCTCGTCCAGGACGATCTTCAGGCCGTCGAGGCGGTTGGGCAGGACGCCGATCAGGTGGGCGACGTACTTGTCGAAGCCCTCGTCGTAGTCGCGGACGCGGCCGACGCCGGCACCGGTCGGACGGTCCCAGGGGGCGCCGGTGCGGTGCTCCTCGTACACGGCCTCGATGCGGTCCTCCAGCTCGTCGGCGAGCTTGTGGCCGCCGCGGGCGAAGAACTTGATGCCGTTGTCGGGCATGGCGTTGTGGGAGGCGGACAGCATCACGCCGAGGTCGGCGCCGAGGACGCCGGTCAGGTACGCCACGGCCGGGGTGGGCAGCACGCCGACGCGCAGCACGTCGACTCCGGCACTGGCGAGGCCGGCCACGACGGCCGCCTCCAGGAACTCTCCCGACGCGCGCGGGTCCCGTCCGACCACGGCGGTCGGCCGATGGCCCTCGAAGGTCCCCGCCTCGGCGAGCACGTGCGCGGCGGCGACCGACAGGCCGAGCGCCAGCTCCGCCGTCAGATCGGCGTTGGCGACACCGCGCACGCCGTCCGTGCCGAAGAGTCGTCCCACAGCTGTCCTCCATTGCGATCCACGGACGTCCCCAGCGACGCCCGGAACTGGCCCCTGAAAGGGGCGCGCCCCGGCGGCACAGAATGTGCCGCCGGGGCGTACCTTACGAGCAGACCGAGCAGGCGATTAACGCTTGCTGTACTGCGGAGCCTTACGGGCCTTCTTGAGACCGGCCTTCTTCCGCTCGACCGCACGGTCGTCACGGGAGAGGAAGCCGGCCTTCTTCAGCGCCGGGCGGTTGTTCTCGACGTCCGCCTCGTTGAGGGCGCGGGCCACGCCGAGGCGCAGGGCGCCGGCCTGGCCGGAGACGCCGCCACCCGCGATGCGGGCGATCACGTCGTAGCGGTTGTCGAGCTCGAGCACCTTGAAGGGCTCGTTGACTTCCTGCTGGTGCACCTTGTTGGGGAAGTAGTCCTCAAGGGTGCGACCGTTGATCTTCCACTTGCCGGTGCCCGGAACGATCCGGACGCGGGCGATGGCGTTCTTGCGACGGCCCAGGCCGGCGGCCGGCTGCGGGTCGCCGAAGCGGGACGCGAGGGACTCGGAGGTGTAGTCACCCTCGACGTTCTCGGTCTCGGTGGTGTACTCCTCGACGCCCTCGAACTCGTCGACGGGGGTCTCGGGGGTGGTCTCGGCCACGATGCTCCTCAGATTTCTTTCGTTCTTAGGGGGTGGCCGGAACTACTGCGCGACCTGGGTGATCTCGAACGGGACCGGCTGCTGAGCAGCGTGCGGGTGGTTCTCACCCGCGTAGACCTTCAGCTTCGAGAGCATCTGACGGCCCAGGGAGTTCTTGGGGATCATGCCCTTGATGGCCTTCTCGACGGCCTTCTCGGGGTTCTTGTCCAGCAGCTCGTCGTAACGGACGGAGCGCAGACCGCCCGGGTAGCCGGAGTGGCGGTAGGCCATCTTCTGGGTCTTCTTGTTGCCGGACAGGTGGACCTTGTCAGCGTTGATGATGATGACGAAGTCGCCCATGTCCATGTGCGGCGCGTAGACGGGCTTGTGCTTGCCTCGCAGGAGGTTCGCAGCCGTCGTCGCCAGACGGCCCAGGACGACGTCCTGCGCGTCGATGATGTGCCACTGGCGAGTCACATCGCCAGGCTTGGGGCTGTACGTACGCACTTCGTAGCCTTCGCTTCTTCAGTGGATGGAGTCCAGACACACCTGAAGCGATCATGCAGCTGGGGCCCACACTGCCGGGACACCGCCCGTATGCGAGCCACTGGTAACTGCTCCAGGGAACCTGCGTAGGGCCCCTTCGCGTGAGAACGACGAAGCCGATACGCATAACAAACCGCTACGGTACCCGCGCCACCCCCGGCGGGTCAAAATGCCCCGGGCCGGCGCCCGGCACCGTCACCGCGCCCGCTCCACCCGCCGCTCGTCCCACACCGGCTCGCTCGTCTCCCGGACGACCCCGTCGGAGCCGAAGACCAGATAGCGGTCGAAGGAGCGCGCGAACCAGCGGTCGTGGGTGACCGCGAGGACCGTGCCCTCGTACGCCTCCAGGCCGTCCTGGAGGGCCTCGGCCGACTCCAGGTCCAGGTTGTCCGTCGGCTCGTCCAGGAGCAGCGCCGTGGTGCCGGCGAGCTCCAGGAGCAGGATCTGGAACCGGGCCTGCTGCCCGCCGGAGAGCTTGTCGAAGGGCTGGTCGCCCTGCCGCTCCAGCTCGTACCGGCGCAGCACGGACATCGCCCCGCCCCGGTCCTTGGCGTGCTCCGTCCACAGGATGTCGACCAGGGAGCGGCCCTCCAGCTCCGGGTGGGCGTGGGTCTGCGCGAAGTGCCCCGGCACCACCCGGGCGCCGAGCTTCCACGTGCCCGTGTGCGCCACCGTCGGGTCGCCCGCGAGCAGCCGCAGGAAGTGCGACTTGCCCGAGCCGTTCGAGCCGAGGACGGCGACCCGCTCCCCGTAGAAGACCTCCAGCGAGAACGGCTTCATCAGCCCGGTCAGCTCAAGGTTCTCGCAGGTCACGGCCCGTACTCCGGTCCGGCCGCCGCGCAGCCGCATCCGGATGTCCTGCTCGCGCGGCGGCTCCGGCGGCGGGCCGGCCTCCTCGAACTTCCGCAGCCGGGTCTGCGCCGCCGCGTACCGGGAGGCCATCTCGTGGCTGACGGCGGCCGCCTGCCGCAGGGTGACGACCAGCTTCTTCAGCTGGGCGTGCTTCTCCTCCCAGCGCCGCTTCAGCTCCTCGAAGCGCGCGAACCGCTCGCGGCGCGCCTCGTGGAAGGTGTCGAAGCCGCCGCCGTGCACCCACACGTCCGAACCGGCCGGGCCGGGCTCGACGGCGACGATCTTCTGCGCGGCCCGGGACAGCAGTTCCCGGTCGTGCGAGATGAACAGCACGGTCTTGCGGGTCTCCCGCAGCCGCTCCTCCAGCCACCGCTTGCCGGGGACGTCCAGGTAGTTGTCCGGCTCGTCCAGGAGCAGCACCTCGTCGGGGCCGCGCAGCAGCGACTCCAGGACCAGCCGCTTCTGCTCACCGCCGCTGAGCGTCCGTACCTGCCGGAACTGCGCCTTCTCGTACGGCACGCCGAGCGCCGCCATGGTGCAGACGTCCCAGTGGGTCTCGGCCTCGTACCCCTGGACCTCGGCCCAGTCGCTGAGCGCCTGCGCGTACCGCATCTGGGCGGCCTCGTCGTCGACGGTCATGATCAGGTGCTCGGCCTCGTCCACGGCCTTCGCGGCCTCCCGGATGCGCGGGTCGGCCACGGAGACCAGCAGGTCACGGACGGTGGACTCGTCCCGCACGGAGCCGACGAACTGCGGCATCACGCCGAGCCCGCCGCTGACGGTGACGGTGCCGCCGTGCGGCTTCAGCTCCCCGGAGATCATCCGGAGCAGGGTCGTCTTGCCGGCGCCGTTGGCCCCGACGAGGGCGACGACGGCGCCCTCGCCGACGCGGAAGGAGGCGTCCCCGAGCAGCACCCTCCCGTCCGGAAGGTAGTACTCAAGATGCGCGGCCTCGACATGTCCCATGAGGTGCATTGTCGCCGCCCGCCGCCGCCTTCCCCAACCGGTTTAGGATGCGCGGCATGAGCTTTGGGGGACCGCAGTGGCCGCACGAGCCGCAGCAGCCGGGTCAGCAGCCGCCGCAACCGGGTCAGCAGGGGTACGGGCAGCCGCCGGCGCAGGGGTACGGGCAGCAGGGCGGCTACGGGCACCAGCGGCCGCCCTGGGAGCAGCAGCCGCCGAACCCCTTCCCGGGCGCGCAGGGCGGTGACGCCCCCGACTGGAGCGCGCTCGCCGAGGCCTCGGCCGCCCGCGGCCGGCGCAGGCGGCGGCTGATGATCGGCGGCGGGATCGTGGCCACGCTGGCCGTCGGCGCGATCGTCGCGACCGCCGTCGTCACCACGAACAAGAAGAACGACGAGGCCAAGAACGGCGGCGTCCCGACCGTCTCCGTGCCCCCCACCGGCTCGCCCACGCCGGAGCCGACCTTCTCCTCGGTGGCGCCGCCGCCCCCGCCGAACCCGAAGGACTACATCACCGACCCGAAGAAGGACACGGCCCCGCTCAGCGCCGAGGGCCTCTTCCCGGGCAAGAAGCTCACCATGAACGGCCGGCCCTACACCAAGGGCGCGACCGCCTCCACGACGAACTGCGCGACGGTCGCCCAGGGCGCGCTCGCCGCATCCCTCAAGGACAACGGCTGCCTGCGCGTCCTGCGCGCCACCTACGTCCAGGACGGCGTGGCGGTGACCGTCGGCGTGGCCGTCCTCCCCTCGGAGGCCGCGGCCCTCAAGGTGAAGCAGGCCAAGGGCGGCATCGCCCCGCTGGCGGGCGCGGGCGTGAAGGAGTTCTGCCGCGCCACGGTCTGCCTGCGCCGCTCGAACTCGGTGGGCCGCTACGCGTACTTCACCCAGGCCGGCTTCACGAACGGCAAGAAGGTCACCCCGGCCGACCAGCCGATCTACCGGGTCAGCATCGACCTGGGCACCTTCGCCTTCAACCAGATCTACGCCCGCGGCCGGGCGCAGGCCTCAGCAGCAGCCAACGCTCCCGGGGAGTGACCGCTTGTTGCGGGCCTCCTTGTTCCGGGCGGCGAGCTGGTCGTCCGCCGGGTAGCCGACCTCTTCGAGGGTGAGTCCGTGCGGCCGGACGACGTGCACGGCCGAGTCCCGCACACCGGCGGCCAGCACCTTGCCCGGCCATTCCACCGGCCGGTGCCCGTCGCCGACGAAGAGGAGCGCGCCGACGAGCGAGCGGACCATGTTGTGGCAGAAGGCGTCGGCCTTCACGGTCGCTTCGAGGATGCCGTCGGGACGCCGCTCCCAGCGCAGTTCCTGGAGGGTGCGGATGGTGGTGGCGCCCTCGCGCTTCTTGCAGTACGCGGCGAAGTCGTGCTCACCGACGAGGGCCGTGGCGGCCTCGTTCATGGCGTCCATGTCGAGCGCCCAGTCGTGCCACAGGACGTGCCCGCGCAGCAGCGGGTCGACGCCGCCGGGGTTGTCGGTGACGCGGTAGGCGTAGCGGCGCCAGATCGCGGAGAACCGGGCGTTGAAGCCCTCCGGGGCCTCGGCCACGGACCAGATCCGCACATCGTGCGAGAGGCGTCCGGCGAGCCGCCGCAGCAGCTTCTCCCGGTGCTCCTCCCACAGCTCGGCGGGGAGGTCGACGTGGGCGACCTGCCCGCGGGCGTGCACCCCCGCGTCGGTCCGGCCGGCGACGGTCAGCTCGTACGTCTCCCTGGCCCGGGTCACCGTCCGCAGGGCGTCCTCGATCTCGCCCTGTACGGTCCGCTGCCCGCGGGCCTGCTTGGCCCAGCCGGAGAACTCCCGGCCGTCGTACGAAAGGTCCAGCCGTACCCGTACGAACCCGGGCTGCACGTCATCACTCACGCCGTAAATCCTCTCAGACGCACGGGAGCGGGCCCGCACCCCTCAGGGGTACGGGCCCGCTCGCGAAGGCTCTCAGGACGCTCAGGCGTCCTTCGACTCCTCGGCCGGCGCCTCGGCGGCGTCGTCGGCCTTGGTCTCCTCGGCCTTGGGGGCCTCGTCGGCCTCCTTGACGGCGCGCTTGGTGGCGGCCTCGGCCTCGGCGACGGTGGCCTTCTTGGCGATCTCGCCCTCGACCAGCTCGATCACGGCCATCGGGGCGTTGTCGCCACGACGGTTGCCGATCTTGGTGATGCGGGTGTAGCCACCCGGACGCTCCGCGTAGCGCGGCGCGATCTCGGTGAAGAGGGTGTGGACGATGCCCTTGTCGGTGATCGTCTGCAGCACCAGGCGACGGTTGTGGATGTCGCCCTTCTTCGCCTTGGTGATCAGGCGCTCGGCGACCGGACGCAGGCGGCGGGCCTTGGCCTCGGTCGTCGTGATGCGGCCGTGCTCGAAGAGCGACTTCGCCAGGTTGGCGAGGAGCAGCTTCTCGTGCGCGGCGGAGCCGCCGAGACGGGCACCCTTGGCGGGACGCGGCATGGTGTTTCTCCTTGGTGTCTGCCCCGGCCGTGTCAGGTACCGGAGTCAGTATCCGAGCGGGCGGTCGCCCGTCGGAGACCCGCGCCCCTCAGGGGCGCGGGGGAACCGCACGACCGGCCGGAACCGGTCGGCAGTCACATCTGGACCGTCGGTCCGAGCTCAGTACTGCTCGGTCTCGACGAACCCGGCGTCCGCGTCGTCGTCGGCACCGAAGGCGTCGGCGGCGGCGGTCGGGTCGAATCCGGGCGGGCTGTCCTTGAGGGCCAGGCCCATGCCGGCCAGCTTCGCCTTGACCTCGTCGATCGACTTCGCACCAAAGTTGCGGATGTCGAGCAGGTCGGCCTCGGAGCGCGCCACGAGCTCACCCACGGAGTGGATGCCCTCACGCTTGAGGCAGTTGTAGGAGCGGACCGTGAGCTCGAGCTCCTCGATCGGCAGCGCCAGGTCGGCGGCGAGGGCGGCGTCCGTCGGGGACGGACCCATGTCGATGCCCTCGGCGTCGATGTTCAGCTCGCGGGCGAGACCGAACAGCTCGACCAGGGTCTTGCCGGCGGACGCCATGGCGTCGCGCGGGCGCATGGCCTGCTTGGTCTCGACGTCGACGATGAGCTTGTCGAAGTCGGTGCGCTGCTCGACTCGGGTCGCCTCGACCTTGTAGGTGACCTTGAGGACGGGCGAGTAGATCGAGTCGACCGGGATACGGCCGATCTCCTGGCCCACCTGCTTGTTCTGGACGGCGGAGACGTAGCCGCGGCCGCGCTCGACGGTCAGCTCCATCTCCAGCTTGCCCTTGCCGTTGAGCGTGGCGAGGACGAGGTCCGGGTTGTGCACCTCGACACCGGCCGGGGGCGCGATGTCGGCGGCGGTCACCAGACCGGGGCCCTGCTTGCGCAGGTACATCACGACCGGCTCGTCGTGCTCCGAGGAGACGACCAGCTGCTTGATGTTGAGGATGAGGTCGGTGACGTCCTCCTTGACGCCCGGCACGGTGGTGAACTCGTGCAGGACACCGTCGATGCGGATGCTGGTGACAGCGGCACCCGGGATCGAGGAGAGGAGGGTACGGCGGAGGCTGTTGCCGAGGGTGTAACCGAAGCCCGGCTCCAGCGGCTCGATCACGAACCGGGAGCGGAACTCGTCGACGACCTCTTCGGTCAGCGACGGACGCTGAGCGATAAGCATGTGTGTTCCTTCAGTCGTGGACGCCCACTATTTGACGCCCGACGGGGTGCGGCAGGTACGGCCGCGGCGCTGCGGTACTGCGTACTGCAAGGGTACGGGCGGCACGCCCCGAAAGGGGGCGCACCGCCCGGAACCCCAGGTCAAGCAGGCGGCGCGTCAGACGCGGCGGCGCTTGGGGGGACGGCAGCCGTTGTGCGGCGTGGGGGTGACGTCCTGGATCGAGCCGACCTCGAGGCCGGTGGCCTGGAGGGAGCGGATCGCGGTCTCACGGCCGGAGCCGGGACCCTTGACGAAGACGTCGACCTTGCGCATGCCGTGCTCCTGCGCGCGGCGGGCGGCCGACTCGGCGGCCATCTGCGCGGCGAAGGGGGTGGACTTGCGCGAGCCCTTGAAGCCGACGTGGCCGGCGGAGGCCCAGGAGATCACGTTGCCCGAGGGGTCCGTGATGGAGACGATCGTGTTGTTGAACGTGCTCTTGATGTGCGCGTGGCCGTGAGCGACGTTCTTCTTTTCCTTGCGGCGCACCTTCTTGGCAGCGCCCTGACGACCCTTGGGGGGCATCTATAACTCCTACGGGAGGTGGTCGGTCCTACAGCGAAGACCGTGGTCAAGTCCGCTGAGGACTACTTCTTGCCCGGCTTCTTCTTACCGGCGATGGCGCGACGCGGGCCCTTGCGGGTACGAGCGTTCGTGCTGGTGCGCTGACCGCGGACGGGCAGGCCACGACGGTGGCGCAGACCCTGGTAGCAGCCGATCTCGACCTTGCGGCGGATGTCGGCCGCGATCTCACGGCGGAGGTCACCCTCGGTCTGGAGGTTGGCGTCCACGTACTCGCGGATCTTGACGAGGTCTTCCTCGGCAAGGTCGCGGACACGGGTGGACGGGTTCACGCCGGTGGCGGCGAGGATCTCCTCGGACCGGGTGCGCCCGATACCGAAGACGTAGGTGAGTGCGACCACCACACGCTTTTCGCGCGGGATGTCAACACCGGAAACGCGTGCCATTCAATGGCTCCTGTGTTCTCGGGGGTCTGCCGCAGAACCGCTCCCGACTGCCGTATGAGGTACAGGTCGGGTCCCCGGCCCCCGCCGGAGGTGCCGTCAGCCGTGGTTCACGGCCGGACGGGCTCTGCGTATGTACGTTTGCTCGCGTCGCGCGAAGAACTGCGGAAGGCAGGTCGGTCGGCGTGCGTCAGCCCTGGCGCTGCTTGTGGCGCAGGTTGTCGCAGATGACCATGACCCGGCCGTGACGGCGGATCACCTTGCACTTGTCGCAGATCTTCTTGACGCTCGGCTTGACCTTCATGGGATGTGAGGTTCTCCGGGTCAGTGCCACCACCCGCGCCGGAGGCGGGGTGCGGGCAAGATCTACTTGTAGCGGTAGACGATCCGGCCACGCGTCAGGTCGTAGGGAGACAGCTCCACGACGACCCGGTCGTCCGGCAGGATACGGATGTAGTGCATGCGCATCTTGCCGGAGATGTGCGCGAGGACCTTGTGACCGTTCTGGAGCTCCACCTTGAACATCGCGTTCGGCAGGGACTCGATCACGGTGCCCTCGATCTCGATGGCACCTTGCTTCTTGGCCACGCTTCGCCTTTCGAATCGGCTACCTTGATCGACTCCCGATCCCCGGTGCGGACACACGGGTACACGAGAGCCGACGCATCAGTCTACGTCAGCGCTTCGGAAAAGACGAATCCGGGAAGTTTGCCCACCCCGGAAGATCCTTACGCAAGGAGCCACGCCGGACCTGAGGCGTCTAGCCGAGCGGGTCCGGTGCCGCCGTCACGCCCAGCTCGGCCAGCTTCGCCTTGCCGCCGTCGACCGCGGTGAGGACCAGCGGCCCCTCCTCGGTGAGGGCGACGCTGTGCTCCCAGTGCGAGGACCAGGTGCCGTCGGTCGTGATGACCGTCCAGTCGTCCTCCAGGACCTCCGTGCGCGGGGTGCCCAGGGAGACCATCGGCTCGATCGCCAGGCAGAAGCCGGGGACCAGCTTCGGGCCCTTGCCGCGCTTGCGCGAGACGTAGTTCAGCAGGTGCGGGTCCATGTGCATCTCGGTGCCGATGCCGTGGCCGCCGTAGTCCTCGATGATCCCGTAGCGGCCCAGGCTGTGGTCACCGACCGCCGGGCGCGGCTGGCGCTTGATGTACGTCTCGATCGCCTTCGAGATGTCGACCAGGCGATTGCCGAGCTTCATGGCCGCGATGCCGGCCCACATCGACTCCTCGGTCACCCGCGACAGCTCGATCAGCTCCGGCGCGTGGCCGGTGCCGACGAAGGCCGTGTACGCGGCGTCGCCGTGCCAGCCGTCGACGATCGCGCCGCAGTCGATGGAGATGATGTCGCCGTCCTTCAGGACGGTCTTCTCGTCCGGGATGCCGTGGACGACGACCTCGTTCACCGAGGTGCAGATCGTCGCGGGGAACCCGCCGTACCCGAGGAAGTTCGACTTCGCCCCGTGGTCGGCGATCACCTTCCGCGCGACCTCGTCCAGGTCCCGGGTGGTGGCGCCCGGCACCGCCGCCTCGCGCGTCGCCGCGTGGATGGCCGCGACGACCAGCCCCGCCTCGCGCATCTTCGCGATCTGCTCGGGGGTCTTGATCTGCACCATCGTGGCGGGGGCCTTTCCTTGCGCGTACGGGGTCGGAAACAACGATACGGCCGCGGTGCCCTCCCGGGCACCGCGGCCGTATCGAACGAACCAGGGTTACTTCTCGAGCGCGGCCATCGCCTTGGTGGTGACCTCGTCCACCTTGCCGAGCGCCGAGATCGTCTCGACCAGGTCCTGCGCCCGGTAGTAGTCGATGATCGGCTCGGTCTCCGTGTGGTAGACCGACAGGCGCTTGCGGACGGTCTCCTCCGTGTCGTCGTCGCGCTGGTACAGCTCGCCGCCGCAGACGTCGCAGACGCCCTCGCTCTTCGGAGCGTTGTACGTCACGTGGAAGACGTGCGCGGAGTCCTTGCGGCAGATGCGGCGACCCGCGATCCGCTTCACGACCTCGTCCTCGGGGACCTCGAGGTCCAGGACCGCGTCCAGCGCGATGCCGGTGTCCTTGAGGAACGCGTCCAGGGCCTCGGCCTGGGCCACGTTCCGCGGGAACCCGTCGAGCAGGAAGCCGCCCGCGGCGTCCGCCTGGCGCATGCGGTCCTCGGCCATCCCGATCGTCACGGAGTCCGGCACGAGCTGGCCGGCCTTCATGTACGACTGCGCCTCTACGCCCAGCGGCGTGCCCTGCGAGATGTTGGCACGGAACAGGTCGCCCGTAGAGATGTGCGGGATGCCCAGGTTCTTGGCGAGGTACGCAGCCTGCGTGCCCTTGCCCGCACCGGGCGGTCCGACGAGGACGATTCGCATCAGCGGAGGAACCCTTCGTAATTGCGCTGCTGGAGCTGGCTCTCGATCTGCTTCACGGTCTCCAGCCCCACACCCACGATGATGAGGATGCTCGTCCCACCGAAGGGGAAGTTGGCATTGGCGCCACCGAAGCCTGCCAACGCCATCGTCGGCACAAGAGCGATCAGACCCAAGTACAGCGAGCCCGGCCAAGTGATCCGGTTGAGCACGTAGCTCAGGTACTCGGCAGTAGGTCGACCAGCCCGGATACCCGGGATGAAGCCACCATACTTCTTCATGTTGTCGGCGACTTCTTCGGGGTTGAACGAGATCGCCACGTAGAAGAAGGCGAAGAACACGATCAGGAGGAAGTACGTGGCGATGTAGTAGGGGTGGTCACCCTTGACGAAGTGGGCTTCGATCCAGGTCTTCCAGCCCGCGGTGGAGTTGGAGAACTGCGCGATCAGGGCCGGGATGTAGAGCAGCGACGACGCGAAGATGACAGGAATCACACCGGCCTGGTTCACCTTCAGCGGGATGTACGTGGACGTACCGCCGTAGGAGCGCCGGCCGATCATGCGCTTCGCGTACTGGACCGGGATGCGCCGCTGGGCCTGCTCGACGAAGACCACGAGGGCCACCATCACGAAGCCCACGAGGATCACGATGCCGAACTCGATCCAGCCGTTGGCCATGTCGCCGCTCTCCTTGATGGCCCACAGGGCCCCGGGGAAGCCGGCGGCGATCGAGATGAACATCAGGATCGACATGCCGTTGCCGACGCCACGGTCGGTGATCAGCTCACCGAGCCACATGACGAGTGCGGTACCGGCGGTCATGGTGATGACCATGGTCGTGATCGTGAAGATCGACGGATTCGGCACGACCTGGTCGGCCACGGCGCAGCCGCTGAACAGCGCACCGCTCTTGGCGGTGGCGACGAGGCCGGTGCCCTGAAGCACCGCGAGGGCGATCGTCAGGTACCGGGTGTACTGCGTGATCTTGGCGGTACCGGACTGTCCCTCCTTCTTGAGGGCTTCGAGTCGCGGGATGACGACGGTCAGCAGCTGCAAGATGATGCTCGCCGTGATGTACGGCATGATGCCGAGCGCGAAGATGGTGATCTGCAGCAGCGCGCCGCCGCTGAACATCTGCATCAGGCCGAACAGGCTGCTGTCGCCCTCGCTGGCCTGCTTGACGCACTGCTGGACGGCCTCGTAGCTGACGCCGGGCACCGGGATGTGGGCCCCGAGGCGGTACAGGACGATGATGCCGAGCGTGAAGAGCAGCTTCTTGCGCAGGTCGGGCGTCTTGAACGCCCGGGCGAACGCGGTGAGCACGGTGCCTCCTGCGACCCCCGCGTAGCGCGCGTGAGGGCAACGGTCAGTTATGGATGATGAGCAGGTACACAAGAAGGCAGTTCTGTGCACCTACCACAGACTGCCCGGAACGCTAACAGCGGATACCATACCCGGCTGCTGAGTCCAGCGGAAATGTCTCCATCAGGTCGCAGAGCCGCACGCGGGGCGACGGCCGCGGCTTCCGCTGTGCCGCGGCTCTCCCGCCGGCGCCGTCGGCCGTGGCTCCGGCCACCGATTCCACCGCACGGGCCGCCCGTCGCAGGAGCCGCCGTCGTGGAGATCGAGGCGCCTCGGCCTGCGCCTTCGCAGCACGCGCCCCCGGGTGCTCTCCCGCTCGGGACGGAGAGCCGGCCTCAAGGCCGGGCTCATCTCCTCGGCCGGCCTGGTCCCGGCAGCGCCCGGGAACGCAGAAAAGCCTGGCCGCCACTCCGAGGGAGTAGCGGCCAGGCTTTTGTTCTGCTCAGGCCCTCGAGTCGTCTCAGACGAGCTCGGTGACCGTGCCGCCGGCGGCGGTGATCTTCTCCTTGGCGGAGCCGGAGACGGCGTCGACCGTCACCTGCAGCGCCACGGAGACCTCGCCCTGGCCCAGGACCTTGACGAGCTGGTTCTTGCGCACGGCACCCTTGGCGACCAGGTCGGCCACCGTGACCTCGCCACCCTGCGGGTAGAGCGAAGCCAGCTTGTCCAGGTTCACGACCTGGTACTCGGTGCGGAAGGGGTTCTTGAAGCCCTTCAGCTTCGGGAGACGCATGTGGAGGGGCATCTGCCCACCCTCGAAGCGCTCCGGAACCTGGTAGCGGGCCTTCGTGCCCTTCGTACCACGACCGGCCGTCTTACCCTTCGACGCCTCACCACGACCCACACGGGTCTTGGCGGTCTTGGCGCCCGGGGCGGGACGGAGGTTGTGGACCTTCAGCGGGTTGTTCTCCGCCATGTCAGTCGACCTCCTCGACCGTCACGAGGTGGCGGACGGTGTGCACCATGCCGCGGAACTCGGGGCGGTCCTCCTTGACGACCTGCGTGTTGATGCCCTTGAGACCAAGGGAACGCAGGGTGTCGCGGTGGTTCTGCTTGCTGCCGATGTACGACTTCGTCTGCGTGATCTGGAGGCGGGCCATTACGCACCCGCCCCAGCACGCGCACGGAGCAGAGCCGCGGGGGCGACGTCCTCGAGCGGCAGACCACGGCGGGCCGCGATCTCCTCGGGACGCTGCAGACCCTTGAGGGCCTCCACGGTCGCGTGCACGATGTTGATCGCGTTGTCGGAGCCGAGCGACTTCGACAGGATGTCGTGAACGCCGGCGCACTCCAGGACGGCGCGCACCGGGCCACCGGCGATCACACCGGTACCGGGGGAAGCAGGCTTCAGCAGGACGACGCCCGCGGCCTTCTCACCCTGGATGGGGTGCGGGATGGTGCCCTGGATACGGGGGACCTTGAAGAAGTGCTTCTTGGCCTCCTCCACACCCTTGGCGATGGCGGCCGGCACCTCCTTCGCCTTGCCGTAACCGACACCCACGGTGCCGTCACCGTCGCCCACCACGACCAGCGCGGTGAAGCTGAAGCGACGACCACCCTTCACAACCTTGGCGACACGGTTGATCGCGACAACGCGCTCAACGTAAGCGGTCTTCTCGGCGGCAGCTGCGCCGCCGTCACGGCCCTTCCGGTCCCGCCGCTCGCCGCCACCGGCACCGCTTCCGCGGCGCTGGGGTCCAGCCATTGGAATTACCTCTCTTCGTTTTCCGCTGAGCTACGCGGTAGCGACACAGTCGCTACCGCGACGGGCGGCTTAGAACTTCAGGCCGGCTTCGCGGGCGGCGTCCGCCAGGGCGGCGATGCGCCCGGCGTACTGGTTGCCGCCACGGTCGAACACGACAGCCTCGACGCCGGCGGCCTTGGCACGCTCGGCCACGAGCTGGCCGACCTGCTTCGCCTTCGCCGACTTGTCGCCTTCGCCGCCGCGGATGGACGCGTCCAGGGTGGACGCCGACGCCAGGGTGTGACCCTTGAGGTCGTCGATGACCTGAGCGGTGATGCCGCGGTTGGACCGGGTGACGACGAGGCGCGGACGCTCCGCCGTTCCCGAGACCTTCTTGCGGATGCGGATGTGGCGACGCTTCAGAGCAGCGCCCTTGTAGGCCTTGCCCTTGGCAATCTTCACGCCGTATGCCATGGCTTACTTACCAGCCTTTCCGACCTTGCGGCGGATGACCTCGCCCGCGTACTTCACGCCCTTGGCCTTGTACGGGTCGGGCTTACGAAGCTTGCGGATGTTCGCGGCGACCTCGCCGACCTTCTGCTTGTCGATGCCCTCGACCGAGAACTTGGTCGGCGACTCGACCTTGAAGGAGATGCCCTCGGGGGCCTCCACCAGGATCGGGTGGCTGTAACCGAGCTGGAACTCCAGGTTGGAGCCCTTCGCGGCGACGCGGTAACCGACACCGCTGATCTCGAGCGCCTTCGTGTACCCCTGGGTCACACCGGTGATCATGTTGGCCACCAGCGTGCGGGACAGGCCGTGCAGGGCCTTGTTCTGACGCTCGTCGTTGGGGCGGGTGACGTTGAGAACGCCGTCCTCACCCTTCACGATCTCGATCGGCGCGGCGACGGTGTGGGTCAGGGTGCCCTTGGAACCCTTGACCGTGACCGTGCGGCCCTCGATGGTGACGTCCACGCCGGCGGGAACCGTGATGGGGAGCTTGCCGATACGCGACATTGGCTTTTCCTCCGTTCCCGACTACCAGACGTAGGCGAGGACTTCCCCACCCACGCCCTTCTTCTGCGCCTGCTGGCCGGTCAGGAGACCGTGGGACGTGGAGATGATCGCCACGCCCAGGCCGCCGAGGACCTTCGGCAGGTTGGTGGACTTCGCGTAAACCCGGAGGCCCGGCTTCGAGATCCGCTTGATGCCCGCGATGGAGCGCTCACGGTTCGGACCGAACTTGAGCTCGAGAACGAGGTTCTTGCCGACCTCGGCGTCCTCGACCTTCCAGCCCGTGATGAAGCCCTCCTGCTGGAGGATTTCCGCGATGTGAGACTTGATCTTGCTGTGCGGCATCGTCACGGAGTCGTGGTACGCCGAGTTCGCGTTACGCAGACGCGTGAGCATGTCTGCGATCGGATCAGTCATGGTCATGAATTGGCCTTCGGCCTCTCTCGCCGGGGTTTCCAGTGCGCCATCCCTCTCCCCACACAGGGGCGGGACGGGTGCGGCGCGGGGACCTACGGCGTAGTAAGTCGTACGGGCGGCGGACGCCCAACCCCACTAGCCTAAGCCATCAGGGGGTGGGCCTCCGCCGACCCAATCCTTACCGAGAGACTCCGGTTATCCCAAGTAGGGGATTACCAGGAGCTCTTGGTCACGCCCGGCAGCTCGCCACGGTGAGCCATCTCACGAAGGCACACGCGGCACAGGCCGAACTTGCGGTACACGGAGTGGGGACGTCCGCAGCGCTGGCAGCGGGTGTACGCACGCACACCGAACTTGGGCTTGCGGGCAGCCTTCGCGATGAGAGCCTTCTTCGCCATCTCGCTTACGCCTCCTTGAACGGGAAGCCGAGGTGACGCAGAAGGGCACGGCCCTCGTCGTCATTGGTCGCCGTGGTGACCACGGTGATGTCCATACCCCGGACACGGTCGATCTTGTCCTGGTCGATCTCGTGGAACATGACCTGCTCCGTGAGACCGAAGGTGTAGTTGCCCCGGCCGTCGAACTGCTTGGGGGACAGACCACGGAAGTCGCGGATGCGCGGAAGCGCGAGCGACAGGGTGCGGTCCAGGAACTCCCACATGCGGTCGCCACGGAGGGTGACGTGCGCACCGATCGGCTGACCCTCGCGCAGCTTGAACTGCGCGATGGACTTGCGGGCCTTGGTGACGGCCGGCTTCTGACCGGTGATCGTGGTGAGGTCGCGGATGGCGCCCTCGATCAGCTTCGAGTCACGGGCGGCGTCGCCGACACCCATGTTGACCACGATCTTCACGAGGCCGGGGATCTGCATGACGTTCTCGTACGAGAACTCCTCACGCAGCTTGCCCGCGATCTCCTCGCGGTACTTCGTCTTGAGACGCGGAGTGGTGGTAGCCATCAGATGTCCTCACCCGTCCGCTTGGCAACGCGGATCTTGTTGCCCTCGTCGTCGAAGCGGTAACCGACACGCGTGACGACCTTCTTGCCGTCCTTCTCCACGACCAGCTGGACGTTGGAGACGTGGACCGGAGCCTCGGTCGTCACGATGCCGCCGGCCTGGTTCGGGCCGGCCTTGGTGTGCTTCTTGACCCGGTTGACACCCTCGACGAGGACGCGGGACTCGGCGGGGAAGGCCGCGATGACCTTGCCCTGCTTGCCCTTGTCCTTACCGGTGATGACCTGGACCAGGTCGCCCTTCTTGATCTTCATGCTTACAGCACCTCCGGCGCGAGCGAGATGATCTTCATGAACTTCTTCTCGCGCAGCTCACGGCCGACGGGGCCGAAGATACGGGTGCCGCGAGGGTCGCCGTCGTTCTTCAGAATGACGGCGGCGTTCTCGTCGAAGCGGATGTACGAGCCGTCCTGGCGGCGGCGCTCCTTGACGGTGCGAACGATGACCGCCTTGACGACGTCACCCTTCTTCACGTTGCCACCGGGGATCGCGTCCTTGACGGTGGCGACAATGACGTCACCGATGCCCGCGTAGCGGCGACCCGAGCCACCGAGAACACGGATGCAAAGGATCTCCTTGGCACCAGTGTTGTCGGCGACGCGAAGTCGCGACTCCTGCTGGATCACGTCTATCTCCTGATTGTCTGCCGGTTCCCGGCAGGGGCAGCCTCCGGGGAGGTCGTGCCCCTGCCGAGCCTGGCGGAACGATTCCTAGGGAATCCCCCTAGGAGGGATTACTTGGCCTTCTCGAGGATCTCGACGACGCGCCAGTGCTTCGTGGCAGACAGCTTCCGGGTCTCCATGAGGAGGACGCGGTCGCCGATGCCGGCCTGGTTCTGCTCGTCGTGAGCCTTGAGCTTGTTCGTACGGCGGATGACCTTGCCGTACAGCGCGTGCTTGACGCGGTCCTCGACAGCGACGACGACGGTCTTGTCCATCTTGTCGCTGACGACGAGGCCCTCACGGACCTTGCGGGCGTTGCGCGAGCCCGCGGCGGAGCCGCTGTTGTTGTCAGTCTCAGTCACGTTGTTCTCGCTCATCAGGCGTTCTCCACCGTCTCGATGCCCAGCTCGCGCTCGCGCATCAGGGTGTAGATCCGGGCGATGTCCTTACGGACGGACTTGAGCCGACCGTGGTTCTCGAGCTGCCCGGTCGCCGCCTGGAAGCGGAGGTTGAACAGCTCTTCCTTGGCCTCGCGAAGCTTGGCAACAAGCTCCTCGTTGCCCAGCTCGCGCAGCTCGGACGCCTTGGTACCGGCCGACATCACAGCTCACCTGCCTCGCGCTTAACGATCTTGCACTTCATCGGCAGCTTGTGGGCCGCACGGGTCAGGGCCTCGCGCGCGATCTTCTCGTTCGGGTACGACAGCTCGAACATCACCCGACCGGGCTTGACGTTCGCGATCCACCACTCCGGCGAACCCTTACCGGAACCCATGCGGGTCTCGGCAGGCTTCTTCGTGAGCGGGCGGTCCGGGTAGATGTTGATCCAGACCTTGCCGCCACGCTTGATGTGGCGGGTCATCGCGATACGAGCCGCCTCGATCTGGCGGTTGGTCACGTACGCCGGAGTGAGGGCCTGAATGCCGTACTCGCCGAACGCAACCTGCGTACCACCCTTGGACATACCGCTGCGCTTCGGGTGGTGCTGCTTGCGGTGCTTGACCCTACGGGGGATCAGCATTTCGGTCAGGCCTCCGTTCCGGTGCTCTCAGCCGGAGCGGCGGCGGCGGCCTCGGCCTTGGGGGCCTCGGCAGCAGCAGCCTGCTGCGGCTTGCGACCGCGACCGCCACGCTCGCCACCGCGGCCACCACGGCCGGCCGGGCGGTCAGCGCCACCACGGGCCGGGCGGTTGCCGGCGCGGGCAGCGGCGTTCTCGGCGCGGACCTCGGCGATGTTCTTGACGTCGCCCTTGTAGATCCAGACCTTCACGCCGATGCGGCCGAAGGTCGTCTTGGCCTCGAAGAAGCCGTACTCGACGTTCGCGCGGAGCGTGTGCAGCGGCACACGGCCCTCGCGGTAGAACTCCGAGCGGGACATCTCGGCGCCGCCGAGACGGCCACCGCACTGGATCTTGATGCCCTTGGCGCCGGCCTTCATGGCGGACTGCATGCTCTTGCGCATGGCCCGACGGAAGGAGACGCGGGAGGACAGCTGCTCGGCCACGGCCTGGGCCACGAGCTGAGCGTCGACCTCGGGGTTCTTGACCTCGAGGATGTTCAGCTGGACCTGCTTGCCCGTGAGCTTCTCGAGGTCACCGCGGATGCGGTCGGCCTCGGCGCCACGGCGGCCGATCACGATGCCCGGACGGGCGGTGTGGATGTCCACGCGGACGCGGTCACGGGTGCGCTCGATCTCCACCTTGGAGATGCCGGCGCGCTCCATGCCGGACGTCATCATCCGACGGATGGCGACGTCTTCCTTGACGTAGTCCTTGTACAGCTTGTCGGCGTACCAGCGGGACTTGAAGTCCGTGGTGATGCCGAGCCGGAACCCATGCGGGTTAACCTTCTGGCCCATTACCGGGTTCCTTCCTTGCTGCTGACGACCACGGTGATGTGGCTGGTCCGCTTGCGGATCCGGTAGGCACGGCCCTGGGCACGCGGCCGGAACCGCTTCAGGGTCGGGCCCTCGTCGACGTACGCCTCGCTGATGAACAGCGAAGAGGCGTCCGTGTGGTCGTAGTTGTGCGCGGCGTTGGCAATGGCGCTGTCGAGCACCTTGCCGACCGGCACGGAGGCGGCCTGCGGAGCGAATCGCAGGACCGCCTGGGCCTCCGTGGCGTCCATGCCACGGATGAGGTCCACCACGCGGCGGGCCTTCATGGGCGTGACGCGGATGTACCGCGCCTGGGCCCTGGCTTCCATGGTTGTCCCTTCAGTTACTTACGTGTCTGAATGCGATCCGCTACTAGCGGCGCTTCGACTTCCGGTCTTCCTTGACGTGGCCCCGGAAGGTGCGCGTCGGCGAGAACTCGCCGAGCTTGTGGCCGACCATCGACTCGGTGACGAACACCGGGATGTGGGTCTTGCCGTTGTGCACCGCGAGCGTGTGGCCCAGCATGGCCGGCACGATCATGGAGCGACGGGACCAGGTCTTGATGACGTTCTTGGTTCCGGCTTCGTTCTGAGCGTCCACCTTCTTGATGAGGTGGTCGTCGACGAAGGGTCCCTTCTTGAGACTGCGCGGCATCTAAACCCGCTCCTAGCGCTTCTTGTTCGTCTTGCGGCGGCGGACGATGTACTTGTTCGAAGCCTTCTTCGGCGAACGAGTACGACCCTCCTTCTGACCCCACGGGGAGACCGGGTGGCGACCACCGGAGGTCTTGCCCTCACCACCACCGTGCGGGTGGTCGACCGGGTTCATCGCCACACCGCGAACGGTCGGGCGAACGCCCAGCCAGCGCTTGCGGCCGGCCTTGCCCCAGTTGATGTTCGACTGCTCGGCGTTGCCGACCTCGCCGATGGTGGCGCGGCAGCGGGCGTCGACGAGACGGATCTCACCGGAGGGCATGCGGAGGTGGGCCATGGTGCCCTCCTTCGCCAGCAGCTGCACGGAGGCACCCGCGGAGCGGGCGAACTTGGCGCCACCGCCGGGACGGAGCTCGATCGCGTGGATCGTGGTACCGACCGGGATGTTGCGGAGGGCCAGGTTGTTGCCGGGCTTGATGTCGGCGCCAGGGCCGTTCTCCACCCGGTCACCCTGCGCGAGGCCACGCGGGGCGATGATGTAGCGCTTCTCGCCGTCCGCGTAGTGCAGCAGAGCGATGCGCGCGGTGCGGTTCGGGTCGTACTCGATGTGAGCGACCTTGGCCGGCACGCCGTCCTTGTCGTGACGACGGAAGTCGATCACGCGGTAGGCGCGCTTGTGGCCACCGCCCTGGTGACGGACGGTCACACGACCGGTGTTGTTACGGCCGCCCTTGCTGTGCAGGGGGCGGACCAGCGACTTCTCCGGCGTGGACCGCGTGATCTCGACGAAGTCGGCTACGGAGGAGCCACGGCGGCCCGGCGTAGTCGGCTTGTACTTGCGGATTCCCATTTCTCAGTCCTCGTCCGATTCCGGACGACTCGACCGCCGTCAGGCGGTCGGGCCGCCGAAGATGTCGATACGGTTGCCCTCGGCAAGGGTCACGATGGCGCGCTTGGTGTTGGCGCGCTTGCCGAAACCGGTGCGGGTGCGCTTGCGCTTGCCCTGACGGTTGATCGTGTTGACCGAGGTGACCTTGACCGAGAAGACCGCCTCGACGGCCTGCTTGATCTGGGTCTTGTTGGCGCCGGGCGCGACGATGAACGTGTACTTGTTCTCGTCGAGCAGCGCGTAGCTCTTCTCGGAGACAACCGGCTTGACGAGGACGTCACGCGGGTCCGTGAAGGTCTTGCTGGTGATCGTGGCCTCGGACATCAGGCCTCGCTCCCTTCGGTGTCAGCAGCCTGCGACTTCGGGGCGCCAGACACGAAGGACTCGAGGGCGGCCTGGGTGAAGACCACGTCGTCGGATCGCATCACGTCGTACGTGTTCAGCTGGCCCGGCTCCAGGATGTGGACCTGGGGCAGGTTGCGGGCGGACAGCCACGCGGCCTCGTCGGAGCGCTCGGCGACCAGGAGCAGGTTCTTGCGCTCCGAGATCTTGCCGAACAGCGTCTTGGCGGCCTTGGTGGAGACGCCACCCTCGACCACGCCGGAGACGACGTGGATGCGGGAGTGGTTCGCCCGGTCGGAGAGGGCACCGCGGAGGGCGGCGGCCTTCATCTTCTTGGGGGTCCGCTGCGAGTAGTCACGCGGCACGGGACCGTGCACGACGCCACCACCGGCGAACTGCGGGGCGCGGGTCGAACCCTGACGGGCGCGGCCGGTGCCCTTCTGGCGGTACGGCTTCTTGCCACCACCGCGGACCTCGCCACGCGTCTTGACCTTGTGCGTGCCCTGACGGGCGGCGGCCAGCTGCGCGACGACGACCTGGTGGATCAGCGGGATGCTGACCTTGGCCTCGAAGATCTCGGCCGGGAGCTCGACGGTCCCGGTCTTGTCGCCGGAGGGCGACAGAATGTCAATGGTGCTCATATCCTCAGGCCCCCTTGGCCGCGGTGCGGACCAGGACGAGGCCGCCGTTCGGACCAGGAACCGCGCCCTTGATGAGCAGCAGGCCCTTCTCCGCGTCAACGGCGTGAACGGTCAGGTTCTGGGTGGTCACGCGCTCGTTGCCCATGCGGCCGGCCATGCGCATGCCCTTGAAGACGCGGCCCGGGGTGGCGCAGCCACCGATCGAACCGGGCTTGCGGTGCACGCGGTGGGCACCGTGGGAGGCCTTGCCACCGCGGAAGTTGTGCCGCTTCATGGCACCGGCGAAGCCCTTGCCCTTGCTCTTGCCGGTCACGTCGACCTTGATGCCCGCCTCGAAGACCTCGGCGGTGATCTCCTGGCCGAGGGTGTACTCGCTGGCGTCAGCGGTACGGATCTCGACGAGGTGACGGCGCGGGGTGACGTCCGCCTTGGCGAAGTGGCCCTTGAGGGGCTTGTTCACCTTGCGCGGGTCGATCTCGCCGAAGGCGATCTGGACCGACTCGTAGCCGTCGGTGTCGTTCGTACGCACCTGGGTCACGACATTCGGGCCGGCCTTGACGACGGTCACCGGGACGACCCGGTTGTTCTCGTCCCAGACCTGCGTCATGCCGAGCTTCTCGCCCAGGATGCCCTTGATGTTCTTAGCCATCTCGCGCGTCACCTCAGAGCTTGATCTCGATGTCGACGCCAGCCGGCAGGTCGAGACGCATGAGCGAGTCGACGGTCTTCGGCGTGGGGTCGAGGATGTCGATGAGGCGCTTGTGCGTGCGCATCTCGAAGTGCTCGCGCGAGTCCTTGTACTTGTGCGGCGACTTGATGACGCAGTACACGTTCTTCTCAGTGGGCAGCGGCACCGGGCCCGCGACCGACGCACCAGTGCGCGTCACCGTCTCGACGATCTTCTTCGCCGAGGAGTCGATGACCTCGTGGTCGTAGGCCTTGAGCCGGATGCGGATCTTCTGTCCCGCCATGGCTACTCAGTAGTCCTTTGTCTCGTAACGCTCTGGAACCCGGGGGATCTCAAGACCCCTCCTCCGACCCACGCGGTCGGGCGTGTCGCACTCCCTCTACGAAGAAATCCCTAGGGATCTCCCAACCAAGGGGGTACGGGCCCAAAAACCCGCGAAGCCGGGGGCGGAACACCCACCGGGTGCCTGGTCGGCGCCCCGCTGACGCTTCCCGGAAGATTCCCGTACGTCCGTCCCTGAGAAGGGACGACGAGTACTGTGGGACTCGCTTCCGGTCCTCCCGGCGGGAGGCGCGCAGCATCGGCACTCAACCGAGCAACCCCGACAGTCTGCCACACACGGCCGTCCCGCCGCCAATCGGGGCCCAAGACTGTACCCCACGTCACGTACGGCTACACGCAGGGTGGCGCGAGCGGGGCACGGGCGCCGGTCCCGCCCCGCTTCCGCCTCACGCCAGTCGCCGCGCCCTCGCCGTGAGGTGGCGGCGTTCCGGGGCGCTGAGGGTGTGCCGGGCGGCCTCGCGGTAGGCGGTGGCGGCGGCCGCCCGGTCCCCGAGGAGCTCCAGCAGGTGGGCCCGGGTGGCGAGCAGGCGGTGGTGGTGGGCCAGGCGCTTGTCCGCGGCGAGGGTGTCCAGGACGGCGAGGCCCCCTTCGGGGCCGTGCACCATGGCGACCGCGACCGCCCGGTTGAGCGTGACCACGGGGCCCTGCCCGGTCCGCTCCAGGAGGTCGTACAGGGCGAGGATCTGGGGCCAGTCCGTCTCCCCGGCGGTGGGCGCCTCGTCGTGGACGGCCGCGATCGCCGCCTGGAGCTGGTACGGGCCGACCCGGCCCCGGGGCAGCGTCCGGCTGATCAGCTCCACCCCCTCGGCGACGAGTCCCGCGTCCCACGCCCCGCGGTCCTGTTCCGCGAGCGGCACCAGTTCGCCGTGCGGGCCCGTCCGGGCCGGCCGGCGCGCGTCGGTGAGGAGCATGAGGGCCAGCAGACCCGCCGTCTCGGTGTCCTCGGGCACCAGCCGGTGCAGCAGCCGGGTGAGCCGGATCGCCTCCGTGGACAGCCCGGGCGCGGTCAGCTCCTCGCCTCCGCTGCTCGTGTAGCCCTCGTTGAAGATGAGGTACAGCACGTGCCGGACCTCGGCGAGCCGCTGCGTGCGGTCCTCGCCCTCCGGCAGCGCGAACGGGCTCCCCGCGGCCCTGATCGCCTGCTTGGCGCGGCTGATCCGCTGCGCCATGGTCGACTCGGGCACCAGGAACGCGGCCGCGATCTGCGCCGTCGTGAGGCCGCCGACCGCGCGCAGGGTGAGCGCGATCCGGCTGGGCGGCGTCAGGTCCCGGTGGCAGCAGAGGAACAGCAGGGCCAGGGAGTCGTCCCGGTCCGCGACCGGATCGTCGTCGGCCGCGGGCGCGAGGAGTTCGGCGGCGGGGGTGGCCAGCGCCAGGGCGTCCTCGCGGCGGCGCCGGGCCGCCTCGCTCCGTACCTGGTCGACGAGCTTGCGGGAGGCCACGGTCACGAGCCAGCCGCGCGGGTTGTCCGGCACCCCGTCGGCGGGCCACTGCAGGGCGGCGGCGACCAGGGCCTCCTGGACGGCGTCCTCGCAGGTGTCGAAGGTGCCGTACCGGCGGACGAGCCGGCCGAGGACCTGCGGCGCCAGCTCGCGCAGCAGGTCCTCGACGCGGACCGGGCCCCCGGTCACACGTCCGCCGGCGACTCGTGCAGGACGGGCCACAGCTCGACCGGGTCGACGTCCGCGAAGGGCATGTCGGCGGCGATCTGCTGCGCCCGCTCCAGGCTGTCGCAGTCCAGCAGGTAGAAGCTGGCCAGGTACTCCTTGGTCTCCAGGTAGGGGCCGTCGGTGACGACCGGGGCCCCGCCCTCGCGGCGGACGAGCCGCGCGGCCGCCGCGTCGGCGAGCCCGTAGGCGCCGATCAGTTCGCCGCTCTCCCGGTACTTCCGGTTGAAGGCCTCCTGCCGGGCGATCGCCTCGGGCCAGGCCTCGGCGGGGAACGCGTCCCACTTGGCCTGGTTGCCGTAGATCATCGCGACGTACTTCATGGTGGGATCCTCCCCGCTCCGCCCGCCCCTGTGGCGCGCTGTCACCCTTCGGTCGGAGCCGGTCCGGGCGTCTCGACATCCGCTCGCGGGTTCCCGGATATTTTTTCCGATCTTCTTCCCGGCCTGTGATCCTGCGCGCAACGGCGCCGGGCGCACAACCCCCTTCCCCGCGCAGCCGTCTTGCAGGGGAACGGACGAGCGAAGGGTCGTGGAGTGCACATATCAGCCCGCCGGCGGACGGTTCTGGCCGCCGCCCTGGCGGCCGGCGCGGGGACCGCGGCGACGCTCGCCGGGTGCTCCGTCCCCCAGCCGCGCAGGACCGTGCCGACGGCCGATCCGGCCCCGGGAAAGCCGGTCGGCCGGAACGGGCCGGGACGGGCACTGCTCATGCAGTTCGCCGCACATCCCGACGACGACCTGTACTTCATGAACCCGGACTCGCAGCGGCTGCTCGACGCGGGCGTGCCGCTGGTCTCGGTGTACGTGACGGCGGGCGAGCACACCGGCCGGAACCGGATCGCGGGCATGCCGGAGACCCCGCCGGACCGGGCCGCGTACTCCTCGGCCCGGCACCAGGGGCTGCGGCAGGCGTACGCGGAAGCGCTCGGCCTGCCCCGGTTCACGCCCTGGCGGCGCCGGGCGCTGCCGCTCACCGGCGGGCGGCGGGCCGAGGTGGACGTCCTGACGCACGGCGGGCGCCGGGTGGAGCTGGTCTTCCTGAACCTGCCGATGCACACCGCCCGCCGGTACATGGCGGTGCCCGCGCTCTGGGAGGACCGGGCGCTGGAACTGCGGACGCACCTGTCGGCGGGCTCGCCGGTCACCCGCGTGGACACGTACGACCACGAGCAGCTGACCGGTGTGCTCGTGGACCTGCTGCGGCGCCACCGGCCGACGGTGGTGCACACCCTGGACCCGGATCCGGACACGCAGCACAGCGACGAGGCGACCCGGCGGCGCGACAGCGAACAGCCGGGCTACTCGGACCACGGGGACCACACGGCGGTGGCCTGCTTCACCTGGGCGGCGCTGTGCCGGTGGGTGGCGGAGGCGGTACGGGACGGGGAGCCGGTCCCGGCGTTCGCGGTGATGGCGTTCCGCGGCTACTACAACCGGCACTGGCCGAAGAACCTGCCGCCCGCGGTGCTCACGGAGAAGGCCGCGCGGCTCGTCCCGTACGGCGGGGACCCGTCCTGGCAGTGCGGGAACCCGTCGGGCTGCGGCGACTACGGGGTGGGCGGCGACCGTCCGCTGACCAACCGGAAGGGCTGGGTGCGCTCCACCCACCACCGCTGGCCGCTGCGCGGGCCGGTGGTCACCGAGGGACCGGGCGGGCGGCTGGAGGCGTACGGGGTCCTGGGGCTGCGCGCGGTCCGGTGGCGGGAGTCGGCGCCCGGCGTGTGGAGCGGCCCGGAGGACCTGGGCGGCGGGCCACTGGCTCCGGCCCCGGGCGCGGCGGTGCTCGGCGACGGCCGGCTGCTGCTGTTCGCGGTGCGGTTCGCCGCCCTGGAGGGCCGGGGCCGGCCGAACCGGCGTGAGGTGGTGCTCCTGGAGCAGCGGTCGCCGGGCGGTCCGTTCCTCGCGTGGCGGGGGCTCGGCAATCCGGAGCGGGGTGACGACCGGGGCCGGCGGATCGGCGCCCCGGTGGCGGTGGCGGCCCCGGACGGAAGGGTCCACCTCTTCGTACGGAACGCGGACAAGGGCGTCTCGACGCGGGTGCGGGAGCCCGGCGGCACCTGGGGGCCGTGGCGGGTGCTGCCGGGCGGGGCGGAGGTGCAGGACGGTTTCGCGGTGTCGGTGGACGCGGCGGGCCGGACGCATGTGTACGCGGCGGGGCGGGAGTCGGTACGTCACTGGGTGGACGGCCGGGAGGCGGCGGGCCGGCTGCCGCTGTCCGGGGCGACGGTGGCGAGTGCGGCCGGCGAGCTGTACCACCGGCCGCCGGCGTCGGGGACGCTGCTCGGGCCGGGCGGTGACGTGGGCCTGGACGGGTACGGGCCGGTGGCGGCGGTGCGCTCCCCGGCGCTCGGCACGGTGCTGCTGGGCACGGACCTCCAGGGCCGGACGGCCGTACGGGCCGGGGACCGGTTCCGGGTGCGTACGGAGCGGGCGGCGGCCCTGGCGGCGACGGCGCACGCCGGGGCGCGGGGGCTGACGGTGGTGGGCCTGGGCGCGGACGGCCGCCCCTGGTCCTGGACCCCCTGGGGGCCGTGAGGTCCGCCGCGTACCGGGACATGCGAGAAGGCCCCGCACCTTTCGGTGCGGGGCCTTCTCCACTGCTCAGCAGCTCCGGGGAGCTACCAGGTCAGATCGACAATTACTTGTTGATCTTGGTGACCTGGCCGGCGCCGACGGTCCGGCCACCCTCACGGATGGCGAACTTGAGGCCCTCCTCCATGGCGACGGGCTGGATCAGCTCGACGGTCATGGAGGTGTTGTCGCCCGGCATGACCATCTCGGTGCCCTCGGGGAGGGTCACGACGCCGGTCACGTCCGTGGTACGGAAGTAGAACTGCGGGCGGTAGTTGTTGAAGAACGGGGTGTGACGGCCACCCTCGTCCTTCGACAGGATGTAGGCCTGGGCCTCGAACTCGGTGTGCGGCGTGACCGAACCGGGCTTGATGATGACCTGGCCGCGCTCGACGTCCTCGCGCTTGATGCCACGGAGGAGCAGACCGACGTTCTCACCGGCCTGGCCCTCGTCGAGCAGCTTGCGGAACATCTCGATGCCGGTGACCGTGGTGGTGGTCTTCTCGGTCTTGATGCCGATGATGTCGACGGTCTCGTTGACCTTGAGGACACCACGCTCGATACGACCGGTGACGACGGTGCCACGACCGGTGATCGTGAAGACGTCCTCGATCGGCATCAGGAACGGCTTGTCGACGTCACGCTCGGGCTGCGGGATGGCCTCGTCCACGGCCTTCATGAGGCCGAGGAGCTTCTCGCCCCACTCCTTGTCGCCCTCGAGCGCCTTGAGCGCCGAGACGCGGACGACCGGCAGGTCGTCGCCCGGGAACTCGTACTCGGTGAGGAGCTCACGGACCTCGAGCTCGACGAGCTCCAGGATCTCCTCGTCGTCCACCATGTCGGCCTTGTTCAGGGCGACGACGATGTAGGGAACGCCGACCTGGCGGGCCAGGAGCACGTGCTCCTTGGTCTGCGGCATCGGGCCGTCGGTGGCGGCGACCACGAGGATGGCGCCGTCCATCTGCGCCGCACCCGTGATCATGTTCTTGATGTAGTCCGCGTGACCGGGGCAGTCGACGTGGGCGTAGTGACGCGACTCGGTCTGGTACTCGACGTGCGCGATGGAGATGGTGATACCGCGCTGGCGCTCCTCGGGAGCCTTGTCGATCTGGTCGAAGGCCGAGGCCTCGTTCAGGTCCGGGTACGCGTCGTGCAGCACCTTGGTAATGGCGGCCGTGAGGGTCGTCTTACCGTGGTCGATGTGACCGATGGTGCCGATGTTGACGTGCGGCTTAGTCCGCTCGAACTTCGCCTTCGCCACGGGGGTCCTCCTGGAGTGGTTCTGAACGCCTTGCTTCATCGGCGCCAGGTGATCTTTGCTGGAATACCAGTGACCGGGGCCCGATTCCTCGGGTTACGGGGGTCGAGCCCCGGCGACTGGGTCAAGCCTAAAGCGTGAACTCGGGAGAGTTACTCGCCCTTGGCCTTCGCGATGATCTCCTCGGCGACGTTCCGCGGAACCTCGGCGTAGGAGTCGAACTGCATCGAGTAGCTTGCGCGACCCGAGGTCTTGCTGCGGAGGTCTCCGACGTAGCCGAACATCTCCGAAAGCGGCACGAGGCCCTTGACGACGCGAGCGCCGCTGCGCTCCTCCATGGCCTGGATCTGGCCACGGCGGGAGTTGATGTCACCGATGACTTCACCCATGTAGTCCTCGGGCGTGACGACCTCGACGGCCATCATCGGCTCAAGGATGACGGGAGAAGCCTTGCGCGCGGCCTCCTTGAAGGCCTGCGAGCCGGCGATCTTGAAGGCGAGCTCAGAGGAGTCGACCTCGTGGTAGGCACCGTCGTGCAGGATCACACGCACACCGGTCATCTCGTAACCGGCGAGGATGCCGAACTGCATGGCCTCCTGCGCACCCGCGTCCACCGAGGGGATGTACTCCTTGGGGATGCGGCCACCGGTGACCTTGTTGACGAACTCGTACGAGGCGTCGCCCTCGGTGATCGGCTCGATGCCGATCTGGACCTTGGCGAACTGACCCGTACCACCGGTCTGCTTCTTGTGCGTGAAGTCCACGCGCTCGACGGCCTTGCGGATCGTCTCGCGGTAGGCGACCTGCGGCTTGCCGACGTTCGCCTCGACCTTGAACTCGCGGCGCATGCGGTCGACGAGGACGTCGAGGTGGAGCTCGCCCATACCACCGATGATGGTCTGGCCGGTCTCCTCGTCCGAGTGCACCTGGAAGGAGGGGTCCTCCTCCGCGAGACGCTGGATGGCGACACCCAGCTTCTCCTGGTCACCCTTGGACTTGGGCTCGATCGCGACCTGGATGACCGGGGCCGGGAAGTCCATGGACTCCAGGATGACCGGGGCCTTCTCGTCGCACAGCGTCTCACCGGTGGTGGTCTGCTTCAGGCCCATGACGGCGACGATGTCGCCGGCGCCCACCGAGTCGATCTCCTCACGCTTGTTCGCGTGCATGCGGTAGATCTTGCCGATGCGCTCCTTCTTGCCCTTGACGGAGTTCAGCACCGCGGTGCCGGCGTCCAGGCGACCCGAGTAGACCCGGATGAAGGTGAGCTTGCCGAGGTGCGGGTCGCTCGCGATCTTGAACGCGAGAGCGGCCAGCGGCTCCTCGTCGGACGGCTTGCGGCGGACGACCTCCTCCGGGTCCTTCACGTCGTGGCCCTCGATGGCCTCGACGTCCAGAGGGGAGGGGAGGTAGCGCACGACCGCGTCGAGCAGGGGCTGGACGCCCTTGTTCTTGAACGCGGTGCCACAGAACACGGGGGTGACCGTGGTCTCGCCGCCCTTGCCGGAGGCGATGGTGATACGGCGGATCGCGGCGTAGAGCTGCTCCTCGGTGGGCTCCTGGCCCTCGAGGAAGAGCTCCATGACCTCTTCGTCGTTCTCGGCGACGGCCTCGACGAGCTTGCCGCGCCACTCCTCGGCCAGCTCGGTGTGCGAGGCCGGGATGTCGACGACGTCGTACATCTCGCCCTTGGTGGCCTCGGCGGACCAGACAAGAGCCTTCATGCGGACGAGGTCGACGACGCCCTGGAAGTCGGCCTCGGCGCCGATGGGGAGCTGCATGACGATCGGGGTCGCGCCGAGGCGGTCCACGATCATGTCGACGCAGCGGAAGAACTCGGCACCGGTCCGGTCGAGCTTGTTGACGAAGCAGATGCGCGGAACGCCGTAACGGTCCGCCTGACGCCACACGGTCTCGGACTGGGGCTCGACACCGGCCACACCGTCGAACACGGTGACCGCACCGTCGAGCACGCGCAGCGAACGCTCCACCTCGACGGTGAAGTCGACGTGGCCCGGCGTGTCGATGATGTTGATCGTGTGGTCGACGTTCTCGAGCGGCCAGTGGCAGGTGGTGGCAGCGGACGTGATCGTGATGCCACGCTCCTGCTCCTGCTCCATCCAGTCCATCGTGGCAGCGCCGTCGTGGACCTCACCGATCTTGTACGAAACGCCGGTGTAGAACAGGATCCGCTCGGTGGTGGTCGTCTTGCCCGCGTCGATGTGGGCCATGATGCCGATGTTGCGCACCTTGGCCAGGTCAAGCGAAGTGGTAGCCATAAGGCTTCAGTCTTCTCTCGGTCTCGATGTGGGTTGCGACTACCAGCGGTAGTGCGCGAAGGCCTTGTTGGACTCGGCCATCTTGTGCGTGTCCTCACGCTTCTTGACCGAAGCGCCGAGGCCGTTCGAGGCGTCCAGCAGCTCGTTCATGAGGCGCTCGGTCATGGTCTTCTCGCGGCGGGCGCGGGAGTACCCGACGAGCCAGCGCAGCGCGAGCGTGGAGGCGCGACCGGGCTTGACCTCGATCGGCACCTGGTAGGTGGCACCACCGACACGGCGGGACTTGACCTCGAGAGCCGGCTTGACGTTCTCAAGAGCGCGCTTCAGCGTGATGACCGGGTCCTGGCCGGTCTTCTCGCGGAGGCCCTCCATGGCGCCGTAGACGATGCGCTCGGCGGTGGAGCGCTTGCCGTCCAGCAGGATCTTGTTGATCAGGGAGGTGACAAGAGGAGAGCTGTAGACCGGGTCGATGATGACCGGGCGCTTCGGGGCGGGGCCCTTACGAGGCATTCTTACTTCTCCTTCTTGGCGCCGTAGCGGCTGCGGGCCTGCTTGCGGTTCTTGACGCCCTGGGTGTCAAGGGAGCCGCGGATGATCTTGTAGCGAACACCCGGCAGGTCCTTCACACGGCCACCACGCACGAGCACGATCGAGTGCTCCTGCAGGTTGTGTCCCTCACCCGGGATGTAGGCCGTGACCTCGATGCCGGAGGTCAGACGCACACGCGCGACCTTCCGCAGCGCCGAGTTCGGCTTCTTCGGGGTGGTCGTGAACACACGCGTGCAGACGCCGCGGCGCTGAGGGGAACCCTCGAGTGCGGGCGTCTTGTTCTTCTCGACCTTGTCCTGCCGGCCCTTCCGGACCAGCTGCTGGATCGTAGGCACTACTTCTCCGGTTTCTGTGTGCCGTAAGTAAAACTAACCTGGAACAGTCACCGACCCACGCGGTCGGGTGTGTCGTATCACGCGAACCTCCGCCAGGGGCGGAAAAGGCGCGGATCGCGGTGGCCCTGTATCGGACTCGCCGTGCGGCTGAGGACACGCACACGAGCCCAGGCACACCCCAGGCACAAGGCATGAGCGTACCTATCGCACGGACTCCGGTCAAAACAAATGCACCAGGCCCGGCCGCCCGCGGGCCCACCCCGCCGACGGCCGCTCCCCCGGCCGTACCGCCACGCCCGCCCTCACACGTACGGAGGAGTCCCCCGGCGCCCTTTCCGGCGCACCGGCCGACCCACTGGTCCGAGCGGCCCGGCGCCACGCCGGGCCGCTCCAACGGACCTGGTCGCGTATGCGCGGGATCGACCGCCGGCGGCGCGCGACGCCGGTCCGGCGGGTGGGACGCGGGAGGCGGAGGACGGCCCCGGGGGTGGTCCGGGCGGACCGACCCCGAGGGCGCCGGTCCGGGCCGGTGTCAGTCGCGTGCGGTGCGCCGCGCCTCCGTGGCGGCGGTCTCCTCCGCGTCCTCGGCGTCGGGTTCCAGGAACTGGTTGACGACCTTGACGAAGACGCCGAGGCGCTCGTCGGGCACCCCCAGCCAGCGGGCGAAGTCCTCCATGGTCGGCTGCCAGTCGTTCGGCGGCAGGAGATCCGCGGCGAGCGGCAGCTCCTCGGGCGTCACGCGTCCGGACCGGATCAGCATGTCGCGCACGGAGACGCCGAGCAGCGGCGCGATGCGCCGCATGGTCTCCAGGTCGGGCATGCTCTGGCGCTGCAGCAGCCGGGTCACGGCGGCGCGGTGCACCCCCGCCTCGTCCGCGATCCGGGACTTGCCGCCGCCGCGCGGGCTGTCGATGTCGTAGCCGCGCTGTCTCATCAGGCCTTCGACCCAGCCTGCGAATTCGTCGAGCCCTTGAGTGCTCATGTTCTACCGCTCCCTCACTCCCCACCCTCCGGGCCCCTCACTTTAGCGTGCTTGCGCGCACGGAATTAGTGCTTTCGTGCGCGCAATCGTGGCAATTCGATGAAGACCGCTCCACAAACCTAGTTGCGAGCTCGCACGCAACATGTCACGCTGGCTCGCCGCCGCACTCGTCGGCCCCCGAGACCGAAGGCCGACCCGGCCCGCTGGACGCTCCGGTGGGCCTCGGACCGTGGAGAACCGTCTTGTTCCAGCCCGACCCAACCCCCTGGCAGGCCTCCGCCGCGTGCGCCGGCCTCTCCCCGTCCGTCGTCTTCGCCCGCCGCGCCAAGGAGGCGGCCCCCGCCCTGCACGCCTGCGCCGGCTGCCCGGTCCGCCGTGAGTGCGAGGCCGCGGTCGCCCCGGCCGAGAGCTACTTCGACGGCGTCTGCGCCGGCCGCCTCTGGCGCAACGGGCGCCCGGCGGACGCGCACCGCGTGGCGAAGGCGGTCGCGCTCGCCCTCCCGGGGGGAGGCCGCCGTGGCTGACCGCCCCGACCCCGCCGCCTCCCCGGCCGCCGGCACCCGTCCCGGCGCGGCTTCCGGTGCCGCCTCCGGCGCGCCGGACGGGTCCGCCGCCGAGGGTGTCCTGCGGGACATCACGCTCTGGACCGCCTCGCTCGTACGTCAGTTCCCCGAGCTCGCCGAGGAGCTCGCGCCCGGCCGCCCGGGCCCCGGCGGCGCCCCGCGGCACGCCCCGCACCCCGGACGCGACGAGCTGATCCGCGAGGAGCGGCGCGAGGCGCTGCTCCTGGAACAGCGGCACGGGCTCGTCGTCCCCGGCCACGGCGCCGCCCCCGTCCGCCTGCACGTCTCGGACGCCATCCGCGACATCACCGACGGCGTGGTGGAGCTGGAGGAGGCGGTCTGCGCGCGCCTCACCCTGCCCCGCCCGCGCCGGGCCGGGGTGATCGAGCGGCTGCGCCGGATCGTGGGGCTGCTCGACGACATCGCCGCCCACCCGGTGCTCGCCCGGCACGTCCGGGACGAGATCCGGCGGATGGCCCGCCGGTGCGCCCGTACGCTCGGCGACTCGGAGACGATCGTCCGGGTCCGGGGCCGCTGCCCCTGGTGCGACTCGGTCTCGCTGCGGGCCTTCCCGGACCGGCGGGCGGTGCTGTGCGTCAACCCGGCGTGCGTGTGCACGGACGCGGCCTGCGGCTGCCAGGACGACCCGGCGTACCGGCACCTGTGGCCGGAGGACCGGTGGCAGGAGCTCGCCGAGGCCTCGGGCGCCCGCCCCGAGGAGATCGCGGCGGCGATGGACGACACGAAGGAGACCTCATGCTGAGCTCGCCCCACCTGCCCGCCCTCCCCGCACTGATCCCGGGCCCGCTCGCCGCCGAGGAGGCGGGGGTCGCCCCCGCGACGATCCGCAAGTGGGTGCAGCTGGGCCACCTGCGGGCCGCGGGCAAGGCCGGCCGGGCGCAGCTGTTCCGCCTGGAGGACGTGTTCGCGGCGGAGCGGGCGGCCCGCCGCCGGAGCCGTACCGCCTGACCCCTCTCGCCGCCGAAGCGCCCCGCACCTCCCCCTCCGGGAGGTGCGGGGCGCTTCGTCATGCCCGGAGGAAGGCGTGGAGCGAGCGGGCCAGGGTCTCGGCGAAGCGGGCGCGGACCGGCTCGGTGACGCGGTCGAGGGAGAGGTAGGGGTTGAGGTCCTCCAGCTCGACCAGGAGCAGCTCGCCCTCGCGGGTCCGGCAGGCGTCGACCCGCTGGACGCCGTGGCGGAGGGTGTTCCAGTCGATGAAGCGGCGGGCGAAGGCGAGGTCGGCCGCGGTGGGCTCGTACGGCTCCAGGACCCAGCGCTGCTCGGGGTCCGGGGCGTACAGCGCGTACTGGAAGTGGTCGTCGACGAAGTAGAAGGACACCTCGTGCCGGAAGTCGACGCGCGGCTGGACGAGAAGGTCCCCGGCGGCGGCGAGGGCGGGGAGCTCCTCGTACGGGACGAAGCGCAGCCCCAGGGAGTCGGCGCCGGCCTTCGGCTTGACCACGTACTGCCCGGCGGCGGGGAGCAGGTGCAGGTCCTCGGGGCGGTCGACGGTGGGGATGACGGGGTGGCCGGAGGCGGTGAGGTCCAGGAGGTACTGCTTGCCCGCCATGTCGCCGCGGCCGTGGAGCGGGTTGTAGACGCGGGTGCCGAGGGCGGCGGCGCGCTCGCGGAAGGCCTCGTACTCCCGCTGGTGGTGGAGGACGGGGCCGCTGTTGCGGACGACGACCGCGTCGAAGGAGTCCATGAGGGCGGCGGCGTCGAGCGGGTGGCAGAGGGCCAGGTCGAAGCCGGCGCGGCGCAGGCGGGCGGTGAGGTCCACGTCCTCGTCGCCGTAGCGGCGGCCGCGGGCGGGGTAGGCGAGGTCGGTGACGTAGAGGAGACGGGGGCGGTGGGAGCCGACGGGTGCGGGCCGTGCGGCGGGAACGGGCGCGGGGCCGTAAGGGGGCGGATCGGCGGTCATGGGGTCTCCCTCGGTCGGGTGACGGCAACCTATCGGGCCGCTGACGTGCGATTTCACGGACCCTCACCGAACTAGTTGCGTGCGCGCACGCTCTCTGTCACAGTTGGTGCAGCGGCGGAGCTGCGCCCGCGAGACGGGCCGCGGCTCCGCCGCCCGCCGTCCGGGAGCGCGTCCGCGCCCCTCCCCCTTCCCGCCGGAGCGCCCCGGACGGCGCCGCCGCACCGCACCTCCCCGCCCCGCCCACCGGGCGCGGGGGACGGGCGCGAGCGGCCCTTCGCACCACCGCGCACCACGCCCCACCCCGTCCGCCCTCCCCCTCCCGAGGAGAACCGTCATGACCACTCCCCCGAGTGCTTTCCCGGACGTCGAGAAGCTGGTCGTCGACGTCCTCAAGGCCGACCCGGCCCTGGCCGGCGCGACCATCGCGGTCCAGGCGCCGGCCGGCTTCGACGGCACGCAGAGCGCCGTCCTGGTGAACCGCCGCGGCGGCGCCTGGATCGGTGACCAGCACGTCGACATGCCGCTGATCGAGTTCGAGGTGTACGGGCCGACCAAGAACGCGGCCCACGTCCTCGCCAACGGCGCCCGCCGCGCGCTGCTCGCCACGATCGGCAAGAAGGTCGGCGTGAACTTCATCAGCGACGTCGAGGAGCAGGACGGGCCGCGCTGGCTGCCCGACTACGTCTACCGGGGCGCCAACCGCTACCTGTGCGTGATCCGCCTCTCCGTGAGCGTCTTCTAGCTCGTCGGACGCTCCCCACAGACCAGGCCTCGCCGTTCGGCGGGGCCTTTGCCGTACCCGGGCAGGACGCCCGGTGCGGTGCTCTCCCCCACCCTCTCACCAAGGAGAAAACCACCATGGCAGGAAACAACTCGGCCGAGATCCGCGTCGCCGGCGTCGGCAAGCTCTTCGTCGCCAAGGCCGACACCGCCGTCCCGAGCTTCGGCACCGACTCCGCGACCGACTGGAAGGACTGGACCGACCTCGGTTACACCACCGGTGACGGTGTCACCTTCTCCAAGAAGGACAAGCTGGAGGCCATCGACGCCTGGCAGTCGGTCTCCCCGGTCCACTACATCTACTCGGCCCGTGACCTCTCGCTGAAGTTCGCCATGCTCCAGTTCAACGAGGACACGCTCCCGTTCTTCATGGGCGGCGGCAAGGTCGCGCCCGAGCCGGCCACGTCGACGGAGGTCTTCAAGTACGAGATCGCCGAGCGTCCGTTCGCGGACGTGCGCGCCCTCGGCCTGGAGTTCACCGACACCAAGGCCGGCGGCACCGCGGTCACGTACCGCTTCGTGATCCCGCGCGGCCAGGTCACCGCCTCGGACGACATCAAGCTGGCCCGGAAGGCGGCGTCCACCCTGGGCATCACCTTCTCCGCCATGTCCGCCGGCACGGGCAAGCCGCTGGCCACCTTCCTCATGAAGGACAGCCAGTACGGCGCGGCCGTCTGATCCGGCTCCACCGGGGCGGGACGGCACCCCGCCGTCCCGCCCCACCCCCTCTCCTCATTCATCCACGCGAACCACGCGACCAAGGAGTACGCATCACCATGGCCCGTTTCGACGTCAACGCAGCCCGCGCCCAGCGCCAGGAGGCCCACGGCCGCAAGTGGTCCTTCGAGCTGGACGGCGAGACCTACACCCTTCCCACCGAGCTGAGCCGCGGCACCGCGAAGGCGCTGCGCAAGCTCGACGACAACGACGTGGACGGCCTGCTCGCACTCCTGATGGGTGAGGAGCAGTTCAACCGTTTCGAACAGCACGACGTCACGATGCAGGACATCGCCGCCATCCTGGAGGCCTACGGCAAGGAGACCGGGCTCGGCCTGGGGGAAGACTGAGCCTCGTCGAGTTCGTCGACGAACACGCCGAGGCCCTTGAGGCGGATCTCCTCCGCTATTACGCCACCGACATCCTCGACTGGCACCGCGGTGAGCTCTCCAGCCGCCGGCTCCTGGTGCTGATCAAGGCCCTGCCGCGGGAGAGCGCGCTCCACCGCGAGCTCCACGGGGAGTCGGCCGAGTGGTCGATCACGGATCACCTCCTCGCCGCGACGGTGGACCACCTGGCCGTCGCCAACTGGATGTTCCAGTGCGTCAACGGCGCGGAGGACGGCGACCAGCCCGATCCTCCGAAACCGGTGCCCCGTCCGGGCATCGACGCCGAGGACGAGGAGACCGAAGGTCAGGACGGTGGCGCGCCGCCGGGCGAGGCCCCCGAGGTCTCTCCTCATCAGCTCGCCCGGTTCTTCGGCTGACGCCGCCCGGCCAGGAGCTTCCTCCCCCACGGCCCCCGGAGGCCGTTCCCGTCAGGGAGCGGGCTCCGGGGGCGCTTCCTGTGCTCGCTGGGCGGCCAGGTCCTCCTCCAGGGCCCTGGCCCGGTCCGACAACCGCCGCCCCTTGCCGCCCCGCCCCTCCGGGTCACCCGGCTCGGAAGCACGACGCTCGCCGGTGGAACCCGTCTGTCCGGGCACCCCGGCGAGCGGCGGGACGATCGGGCGGCCACCCTTGCGGCGGGCGACCCTGCGAACCGGCTGAACGTTCCTGCGGGTCCGGCTCTCTTGAGCCGTCAGCAGGACGTCCGGTTCGGCGTCGTGTTCGGGCCCGGTGGCGTGCTCGGGCTCGGGCTCGGGCCGGTCGGCCCTCCGGTCGGGGCGCTCGGCGCGGTCCGCTCCACCCTCTTGATCGGCCGGACCGGCTTTTTCCGGCCAATCTGCCGGTTCCGTTCGATCGGGCGGCCGGGGCGGCTCGGAGGGCTCGGGCGACTCGTTCCGCTCGCCCCTCCGTTCGAACATCTCGCGTTCCCTGCGTACGCGCTCCTCGGCCTCGACGACGGCGGCCGGCGGTTCGAGGAGCCGGGCGTAGGGCAGCGCGATGATCCGGGCGCCGTCCTGTCCGCCGTCGGCACTCCGGCGCGGCGGCCGGCGGATTCCACGCGCGTCACCCTGGCCCTGTGCGTAGGCGTCGGCGACGCGCTTCTCGTACTCCCTGCGGATACGGGGGAGTTCGTCGGACACGGCCTCGGCCCAGCCGGAGGTGAAGGCGGTGGTCTCGCGTCGGTCGATCTCGGACCGCGGCAGGACGACGAGGTCCTCGGGATCGTACCCATGGACGTGCACGAGCTCGGAGAGGCGTGCGAAGAGGTGGGGCAGGTCGGGGTGGGACGCCAGCCAGTCGATGACTCGCTCCCGCCGGTTCGCTCCCGGCTCCGTGTCCATGCGTCGATGCTGCCTTCCAGCCCCCTGGGGTCCCCACGCGCCCCTCGCGCCCCTCGCCCCCTGACTGTGTCAGGCCAAGGGAACGCGCCGTCCAGGGTACCCCGTCGAACAGAAGGTCCGATCGGACGCCAACACCTTCGGAGAACCGGCCAGAAGACACGCCGTCAGACCTTTCCCGCTCGACAAACACCGAACAGGTGTTCCACACTCTGTTCGCACAGTAGTTCGAACGTGGTGCCCCCGCTCCTCACTCCGCGGCGCCGCCACACACGCACGGGCAAGCAACGGAAGGCAGGCGTCCATGACTCAGCAGGCAGGGGCATCGCGACCGCACATCCCGCTCCAGGACCGCCTCCGCCAGCTCCTCGACGGACCCGTCGCCCTCGACAAGAGAGCGTTGCTCGGCACGCTGTACGCCGAGGTCTCCCGCTACGAGACCCTCGCGTACGCCGCCGGCTGGAACGACGCCCTCGCGACGACGGGGCGGAGCGGCGCCCGCCGGGACGAGGACGCGTAGCCGCCGCGCTGCCCCAGACGAACGAGCCCCTGCCGAGGTCATCCCGGCGGGGGCTTTTCGGCGCTTGGCCCGTACGGGCCGGAAGCGGAGCAGAACCATGGCAGAGAAAACCGACGACCTCTCGGTCCAGATAACCGATCTACGGAAGTACCTGACGAAGTCCGACGAGGGCCTGCTCCCCACCACGACGTGGATGAAGGAGCAGCTGGCGCCCGTCAACAAGCTGATCGAGGAGCTCAAGGCCCAACAGGAGAAGGTCGCCGAGGAAGTCGTCAAGGCTCCCTGGGAGAAGGTCATGGAGGAGCTCGGTCTCGGCTCCGTGGCCGAGATGATCAAGAAGTTCCAGGAGGAAGGGCTCGTGGCCGCCCTCGGGGCTTCACTCGTCGCCCTCGGCAGCATCATCGTCCCCATCCTCCTCACCGCGCTCGGCGCGTTCCTGGTCTTCCAGCTTCAGAAATGGCATGCCGGCAGGAACAACAACCAGACGTTCGGTCCCCGTCCGGACGGCAGCTTCGGCCGACGGGACTTCACGGACATCCAGAACGAGCGGAACGGCGTCCCCCCGGGCGGCCTCGCCGACATCCCCGCGGACGCCAACTTCGACGGTCTGCGCAAACAGCTCCGGCTGCTGAACCCGAAGATCGAAAAGTTCAACGCGCTGGCGCCGGACTTCGTCACCAATTTCCGCGAGCTCCCGTCCGAGCGCGCGATGACCAAGGCGGCCACCGGCGTCGGCAAGGTGGCCGACGCGGTGGAGAAGGTCAAGCCCGACGACGTCGACAAGCTCGCCACGGCGGTGGGCAAACTCGCCGTCTCGCAGGAGAACTTCAACCCGCGGAAGCTGCCCAAGGCCCGTGGCCTGGCCAGCGCGGCGACCGAGGCCGAGCGGCTCGCGAAGGCGGGTGACGCCGTGAAGCTGGCGTTCGAGAACCTCAAGGCGGCCGCCCAGTCCGCCGAGCGCGTCATCGCCGCCACCTGACCCCTCCCACCCCGAAAGGAGGTAGAACATGTCTCTCGTCAGTTCCATGAAGAAGGCGTCCGATTCCCTGCGCACCCTCAAGACGCAGGCATCCGGAGCCGGTACGTCCGTCAAGAAGGTCGGCGACGCCGGGCGCGCGGCCAACGGGCAGCTGAAGAACCTCAAGAGCGGCGCCCAGGGGTCCAGCACCCAGCTCAAGAACCTGAAGACCGCCTCGGACCAGGCCGAGCGCGCCATGAAGAAGGCCGGCAACACCGCTCAGACGGCCGGCGGCAAGCTCGCCAGGTACGAGTCCGGGGCCGGCAAGGCCGCCAAGGGCCAGGACAAGCTCAACAGGTCCATGAAGGGCAACTTCCTGGTCCGCCTGCTCGAACTCTTCATGCCGCTCATCGAGGCGATCGTCGACATGGCGCTTCGCTCGAAGACGATGCAGACGGTCCTGAAGAAGGCCTTCAGCGCCATCAAGAGCGTGATCAGCTCGGTCATGAAGGCCGTCGGCCCGATCATGAAGAAGGCCGGATCGCTGATCAAGACGGTCTGGAACGGCATCAAGAAGGCCGTCTCCACCGTCGTCAAGGCCGTGGCGACCGTCATCAAGACCTATGTGAAGGTCTGGAAGACGGTCATCACCACGGTCATGAAGGCGATCAAAACCGTCATCAGCACCGTCTGGAACGGCATCAAGCGCGTCATCACTCCGGTGGTCAACTGGATCAAGAGCGCGATCCCGAAGGCGTTCAGCGCCGTCAAAGAGAAGATGTCGTCCATCTGGAACGGCCTCAAGGACATCGCGTCCCGGGCGTTCGACGGCATCAAGAGCGGCGTGAAGACGCCGATCAACGCGGTCATCTCCCTGATCAACCGGATGATCGGCGCCCTCAACCGCGTCAAGGTCAGCGTCCCGGGCTGGGTCCCGATCGTCGGCGGCAAGACCTTCGGCGTCAACCTGCCGACCATCCCCATGCTCGCCACCGGTGGTGTCGTCATGCCCCGCACCGGCGGTGTCCCGGCGATCCTCGCCGAGGCCGGCGAGGCCGAGGCCGTCCTCCCGCTCTCCAAGCTGGACCGGCTGCTCGCCCTCACCGCCCGCCGGGCCCGCGCGGCCCAGGGCCAGGCGGTCGCCGGCGCGGGCGGCGGGCTGCACATCGAGCACTACCACGCGGCCCGCAACAGCGACCCGCACACCACCGCCGCCGCGCTCATGTACCTCGTGAAGGCGCGTGGAGCACGCGCATGAGTGCCATAGCCCTGGGGCCCGGCATACCGAACCCCTTCCGGGGGGTGGCCCCGACGATGAACTCCCTGAAACGGGGGCTCACCGACGCGGGCGGCTCACTGCGCCGCTTCACCCAGGACGCCCAGCGGGCCGCCGGCGGTGTCGGCACCTTCGCCACCGCCGCCCGTACCGCCGGCTCCACCCTCCGTACCCTCGGCCAAAACGCCTCCGGCGCCGCCACCGCCGTCACCAAAATCCGCCGGTCCACCGCCCCCGCGGGGATCAAGCGGATCGGCACCGCCGCCGGCAAGGCCAGGACCGCGGCCCGCAAGATCGGGACCGGGGCCGGGGTCGTCGCCGGGATCCTGCTGCCGCTGCTGCCCGTCACCGACGTCATCAGCCGGATGATGGGCACCTTCGGCACCGTCATGACCGTCGCCTCGGTCGCCATGACAGGCGTCAACGTCGCCATGCGGGCCAACCCGCTCGGCTTCCTCGTCGGCCTGATCGTGCCCATCGCGGCGTATCTGATCGAGTTCGCCGTCCACTCCGAGACGGGCCGGCGGATCATCCGGCAGGTGTTCCAGCAGGCGCTGAAGGGGTTCCAGGCGGTCTGGAAGTTCCTGCAGCCGGTCATCAAGGCCATCGGCAAGGCGGCGAGCACGTACTTCAAGGCCGTGCAGACGGTCTTCACGGGGGCGCTCCGGGTCGTCGGCGCGGCCATCGGCGGGATCTCCCGGATCGGCTCCGCCGTCCGGTCCGCCTCGAACGCGCTGCGCGGCATCGCGTCCCGGGCGTTCGGCGGCATCAAGAACGCCGTCAGGCCGGTCGTCTCCTGGATCACCGACAAGATCCCCGGGTTCTTCCGCACCGCCAAGGACGCGGTGAGCAAGTCGCTGACCGGGATCGGTGACCTCATCGAGGGCGCGATGAACACGGTGCTGGGCGTCGTGAAGGGCCCGATCAACGGTCTGATCGCCTTCGCCAACTGGATCATCGACGGGCTCAACGAGCTCAGCTTCGAAATCCCGCTCACGGGCAAGAAGTTCGGCGTCGAACTCGACAAGCTGCCGATGCTGGCCGAGGGCGGCATCGTCTCGCCCGGCTCCCCGGACGACTACCGCATCGATTCCCTGTCGCAGCTGGAGAACCGGCGGGTCCCGGCCCTCACCGAGCCGCCGCCGCCACCGCACCGCGTGCGGGAGTTCCGCGAGGTGGAGGGGGCCGGCCCGCGGGCGACCGCCGAGGACCTCCTGTTCCTCATGACCGCCCACCAGCGGGTGAACACCCGGGAGCGGGCCGCCGCCCTCCGCTGGGCCTCCTGAGCGACCCGCCGCCGCACCCCCCGGGGCGCACGACCCGCCCACCGCTGACCCCATCCGAAGTGAGGTGACGGCCCCATGGCCGAGACCACTCCCCCGTACGCCGGAAACTCCTACACCGCCGACCTCGCGCCCGGCTCGCTCATCACCCAGGACGGGCAGGTGCAGTGGGCCGGGCTCCTCATCGGGCCCGGCACTCCCTTCGCCGTCGACAAGTCCGGCCTGTCGGGCTGGGAGGACCTGCCCGAGTACGACTCCTCCGACGCCGACCGGCCGACCTCGCACGGCGCCTGGCCGGGCGCGCGCTTCGCCAAGCCGCGCAAGATCGGCGGCACGATCGTGCTCATGCCGGAGCAGGGCGGCACGACCGAGGCCGTCCGCGCCCTGCGCCAGGCGCTCGCCCTGCTGGACGAGGAGCGCTGGCTGACCGTCCGGCTCCACGGCGAGCTGCTCACCGTCCGTGCCCGTATCGCCCAGCGCGTGGTCCCGGCCGACCAGGGCTTCGCCACCCAGGGCAGTTCGCGCATGTCGGTGCAGTGGCTGGCCTCCGACCCGCGCCGGTACGCGGTGAACGAGCAGATCTCCAGCACCACTCCCCCGCAGCCGGAATCGGGCCTGGTCTGGCCGCTGACCTGGCCGCTGAAGTGGGGCGAGGCCAAGAGCACCGGTGACGCGGCGGTCGAGAACACCGGTTCGGCCCCGACCCACCCGGTGATCGTCTTCCACGGCCCGTGCTCCATGCCGTCCGTCACCGAGCGGGTGAGCCGGCGCCGGCTGCGGTACGCGATCGACCTGGCCGCCGGTGACGAACTCACCGTCGACACCCGCGCGGGCACGGTCATGCTGAACAACTCCGCGTCCCGGCTGCACACGGCGATGGCCGACTCCACCCCGGAGGAGCTGTTCGTCCTGGAGCCGGGCCGCACCGACCTGTCCTTCCGCCCCGAGGACGGGACGGAGCAGGCACTGATGACCGTGCGCTGGCGCAGCGCCGAGTGGTGACCCGTACGGCTCGCGCCCCTGGCGTACGCCGGTGAAACGGCACCCCGCACCCCGGTGACCCGGCCCGCACGCCGCTCCGCACCCCTCGCCCTCTCACCCCGCCCCGGTGCCCCGGCCCGGCGCCCGCCCGGTGACCGCACGTCAGTCACCCCGCGGCGCCGGGCCGTTCGCTTCCACCGACCATCCCGAACCGTTTCGGAGAGGTGATCCCATGACCGTACGAGCCGCCTGGCTCCAGCCCACCGGCCAGACCCGCGAGGACACCCGCCTCACCCTCGCCGCCCTCCTCACCCCCAGCGGCCAGAGCCCGGACGAGACCCCGCTGCGCTCCCGCGCGGGCATCGTGCCCGGCGGCTTCGTCCTGACCGACCCCTCGCCCATGCAGTGCACCATCGGCACCGGCCGCGCCGTCGTGCAGGGCAAGGACACCGCCCAGGGCGCCTACCTCGTCGCCGTCACCGCGCCGGAATCCTTCACCATCGAGGACGGCGACCCGCAGTACGACCGCATCGACCTGATCGAGCTGGCGGTCGTCGACGACCTCTACGACCGCACCGGTACGACCGAGGCGGTGATACGTCTGGTCAAGGGCACCCCCGACGCCACCCCGACCGTCCCGCAGAGCCCGGCCGGCAGCACGCTGCCGCTCTACACGATCCGGGTCCCCAAGGGCACCTCGGCCGGCACCGGCGGCATCGGGTGGAAGACCGGCGCCGTCACCACCCTGCACTGGCCGGTCGTCGCGCTCGGCGGCATCATGCCGACCAGCGGCTACAAGGGCGCCTACACCGGCCAGTACCGGGACGCGGCGAGCCTGCTCCAGCGCTGGGACGGCGGGAACTGGGTCTCGTACCCGAAGGCCATCGGCGGCATCGCCCCCAGCGGCGCGCTGGCCTCCGGCTCGTACGCCGGGCAGTACCGCGACAACGCGGGCGTGCTCCAGCGCTGGGACGGCACGGCCTGGCAGTACGCCGAGGGCAAGGCGACGATCCTGTTCAGCGCCTCGCAGACCGTGGCGCAGAGCGTCCCCGCCAACGCGTGGACCACCCTCACCCTGCAGGGCGCCGACGTCGACGACGCCACCGGCTGGAACGGCTCGACCACGTACACCGTGCCGCGCACCGGCTGGTGGCGCGTCTCCGGCCACGTCGTGTGGGCCAACGACGCGCAGACCGGCATGCGCGGCGCCCGCATCGCGGTCAACGGCGTCGGCGTCCCGCGCGCCACCTGGCTCACCCCCGCCGGCAACGGCGCGGTGGTCGTCGGCGGCCAGGCCCTGATCAAGCTCACCACCGGCAACACGGTCACGCTGTCCGGCTACCAGACGCACACCGCGGCGGTCCGCACCCTCGGCGGCTCCGGCTACGCCTGCAACCTCTCCGCCGAGTGGATCAAGTCCTGACCTTCCTCCCGTCCCTCCCCTTCCCGACGAACGGAGAACTCCCATGAACCTGCGCAGCAGCTGGGTCGACGAGACCGGCCAGACCCGCGAGGACACCCGCCTCACCCAGACCGGCGCGACCACGCCGGCCAACCCCGTCCAGGTCCGCTCCGGAATCTTCCCCGGCTCGTACGACGGCCGGTACCGGCTCGCCGGCTTCTGGACCTTCGGTTCCGCCGCCATGTCCGTGACCGTGTCCGAGGGCCGGGCCGTCATCCAGGGCGACATCTCCCAGGGCGCCTACCCGGTGACCCTGCCGGCCTCCGAGGTGGTCACCTTCGCGCCCGGGCACGCCCAGTACAGCCGCAAGGACCTGCTCGTCCTCAAGATCTACGACCGGCTCTACGACACCGTCGAGCAGAACGCGGCGAAGATCGAGATCATCCAGGGCGAGGCCCGCCAGGACCCGCAGCCGCCGCCCGTCCCCGCGCGCTGCCTGCCCCTGTACGAGGTGACCGTCCCGGCCGGCGCCAGCGCGGGCACCGGCGGCATCCCCTGGGACCGGGCGCTGAAGGACCTGCGCACCCCGGTCGTCTCCCTCGGCGGCATCATCCCGGTCGAGGGCCCGGTCCTGCCGGGTGCCTACCCGGGGCAGTACCAGGACGCGGGCGGCGCGCTCCAGCGCTGGGACGGCGGCGCGTGGGTCTCGTACCCCTCGGCGCTCGGCGGCATCATCCCGTCCTCGGCGTCGGGCACCACGCCGGCCAGCTACACCGGCCAGTACCGGGACCACAACGGGGTGCTCCAGCGCTGGGACGGTTCGGTCTGGCGACCGGCCTACCCGGGTCCGTACTTCACCGGCTCGAACGACCACGGGTACACGACCTCGACGACGTACACGCCGACGCTGCTGGAGACGGGCGGCTCCCCGCTCGACGTCGAGTTCATCGCGCCGCCCTCGGGCGCCATCCTGATCAACTACGGCGCCCGTATGTGGGCCTCGTCCTCCACGCCCCACACGGTGGTGATGGGTCTGCGGCTCACCCAGGCGGGCGTCACCAAGATCGCCGAGAGCGACGAGACGGCCTGCTTCTACACCGGCACCACGCCCGCGTCGATGTCCTCCACGACCCGGTTCTACAACCTGACGCCGGGCCTGCCGTACGTCCTCACCGGCATGTTCAAGTGCGGCACCAACACCGCACAGATCAGGGCGAACTACGACAACACGTTCATCATGGTCCACCCGCAGTACTGACCGACCCCACCGACAGGAGAGAACCATGGCACTGCGCAGCGGTTGGCTCACGCCGACCGGGCAGACGAGGGCCACGACCCGCCTCACCGCCCACGGCGCCGCCACCCCGGCGGGTCCCCTCGCCTCCCGGTCGGGCATCCTGCCCGGCACCGTCGACGGCAAGTACCGGGTCGGTGGCCTCTGGATGAGCTCCAACGGCCCGATGAGCGCGACCGTGTACGCGGGGCGGGCCGTCGTCCAGGGGACGAACGGCCAGGGCGCCTACCCCGTCACCCTGGACGCGGACACCACCGTCACCTTCGGGGACGGCGATCCGCTCAACCCGCGCATCGACCTCGTGATCCTGCGCGTCTACGACGACGAGTTCGACCAGCAGACCCGGCACGAGGCCGTCCTGGAGGTCGTCAGGGGTGAGCCGAAAGCGCAGCCCCAGGCCCCGCAGGTGCCGCCGGCGTCCCTCGCCCTGTTCTCGGTGTACGTGAAGGCCGGGGCCTCGGCGGGCACGGGTGGCATCGACTGGACGGGCGGCGCCCTGACCGACCTGCGCACCACCGTCGTCGGGGTCGGCGGCATCCTGCCCGTCTACAACAACGCGGGCGCGGCCGGCGCCTACCCGGGCCAGTACCAGGACAACGACAACGCCCACTACCTCCAGCGCTGGAACGGCACCACGTGGGTCGCGTACCCGAAGGAGATCGGCGGCATCGCGCCGAGCGGCGCGCTCTCCACGGGCAGCTACCCCGGCCAGTTCCGCGACAACAACGGCACGCTCCAGCGCTGGAACGGCACCTCGTGGGTGAACTACCAGCCGCCGGTGGAGACGGAGTTCATCACCTCCGGGGCGACGGCGCTGACGGGCTGGACGCTGCTGTCCTTCGCGGCCCGCCGGTCGCGGGGCATCGCCACGGTGACGGTGCTCGTCACCCGCAACGGCGCCGACATCACCGCCACCAACATCGGCAACATCAACGACGAGCCGCTCGTCACCCTCCCGACGGGCTGGCGTCCGCCCTTCGAGTACGAGGCGGCCGCCACCGACGGCTACGCCTCCGGTGGCGCGGTCTTCTACCCCGGCGGAACGCTCACGCTGCGGACCTGGACGCCGAACGCCCCCATCCAGGCGGGCCGGCACCTCCGCGTCTCCGCCACCTACATTCTGTAAGGGGCCCCACCATGGCACTCGACACGCCCTACCGGGCCATCTTCTGCGACCTGTTCACCGACACGACCCTCGACATCCTGCCGCTGCGGGACGTCTCCTTCGAGGACTACATCGGCCGGGCCGGCTCCCTGTCCGGCACGGTCCCCATCCCCGACCGCACGATGGCCGAGCGGGCCCACAAGATCAAGCCGGGCCGCACCACGGTCTATCTGGAGCGTGGCGGGGACCTGTGGTGGGGCGGCATCGTCTGGACCAGCACCCTTCAGGGCAGCGACCGGGGCGTGCTGACGCTGGGCATCCAGGCCTCGACCTTCGACTCGTACGCGGCCCGCCGCCGCATCCGTACGGACGTCAAGTACACGCAGCCCACGGACCAGTTCACCATCGCCCGCACCCTCTGGTCGTCGCTCTCGGCGGGCCTCGGCTCCAGCGGCATCGACACCGGCGACCCCGAGGCGACGTCCGGCGTGCTGCGGACCGCGTCCTGGCTGCACGGCGACGAGACCGTCTACCAGGAGGCGCTCGACCAGCTCGGCGCCCAGGAGAACGGGTTCGAGTACCAGATCTTCGTGTTCCGGGACCCGGAGGACGGCAAGCGGGTCCGCCAGCTCCGGCTCGGCTCGCCCAAGCTCCACACCGGCAGCACGGACATGGTCTTCGACCGGCCCGGCACGATCCTGTCGTACTCGCTCCCGGACGACGCCACCCGAGGCGGCACCCACGCCCTGGCCCGGGGCGCCACCACCAACACCAACGCGGCCACCACCTCGCGGCCCACGCTGTCGTCCGTCGCCACGCCGAGGAAGCCGCTGGACGACCGCTGGCCCCAGCTCGACCTGTCCTCGGACCACAACGACATCAGCGACAAGGCGACGCTGGACTCGCTGGCCCAGGCCGCGGTGGACGCGGCGGCCGGGTCGGTGCTGATCCCCGAGATCAGCATCCGGCTCGGCGGGATCGTCCCGCCGGCGCTGCTGGGCCGCACCGCCCGTATCCGCATCACCGACGAATGGCATCCGACGGGCCTCGACGCCCGCTACCGGATCGTCGGCGTCAAGGTGCGGCCGGCCGAACGCGGCCGTCCCGACACCGCCGATCTCGCACTGGAGGAACGCTGATGGCGCTGCTGCCCGAGGACATCATCGACCGGCTGATCCAGATGGAGCGCCGGATCCAGGCCATCTCCACGGCCGTGAACGTCCGCCCGCCCCTGACCGAGGTCGTCAACGGCTCCCTGACGCTGCGCCGTCAGACGGACCCGAACGACCCCGCCACCTCGGTCAACCTCGTCCAGATCAACACCAGCGGCCCCGACTCCACGAAGCCGGTGCTGCGGGTGAACGACGCCTACGGCCACGAACTCCTGTCGGACGACATCCTGACCGGCGGGCTCGCCCGGCCCTGGCTGGCGATGCTGCCCCCGCAGGACATGGCCTCCGCGAACTGGCCGTCCACCAGCGCCACGGCCTGGACCACGATCGCCCAGTCCCAGAACCCGATCTGGCAGCCCAAGATGCGGCTGCGCATGTACACCCGGATCTCGGCCGCGGGCGTCGCGGGCCAGATCCGGGTGATGGTCAACGGCGTCCAGTTCGGCCCGACCGTCAGCGCCGGATCGGTCTTCGACCACACCGGCGCGGTCACGACCGACATGCAGGCCGACTTCGGCAAGGACATGAACGTGGAGATCCACGCCCAGGTCACCAGTGCCTCCGGCACCGTCTACGCGAAGCCCGTCATGATGCACGGCCGCCAGTCCTGACCCGCCCCCACCCCCGACGACCCCGAGAAGGATCCCCGCATGATCCCCGACCCGAACCATCCCTGGGGCCTGGCCGTCGACTACGCCGGCCGCGGCACCGTCACCGAGAACGGCCACACCGTCGCCGTCCGCCTCTACGACAACACGTTCGGCGGCCCGCTGGAGATCGACCCGGTGACGGGCGAGTACCCGGCGGTGTACGTCAGCGCCCAGGTCAACGAGAACGGCCCCAGCGGCGCGGCGCTGCGCGGGTACGGCACGGCCGTGGTCCAGCCGGTGGCCGGCAGGCAGGCCGTGCCCGACCCGGAGGCGGTACGCAGCGCGGTCGCCGCCGCGCTCGCCGACTTCGAGGCCCGCCGGGCCGCCTACGCGGAGCTGTGCGCGGCCTGGGCCCCGGCCACCCCGCCGCCCACCCCGGAGCCCGAGCCCGCTCCGGCCCCGTAGACCCCGGCCCGCGCAGACCCGCACCGCCCCGGCCTCCCGGCGCCGGAGCGCCCCCGCCCCACCTCTCCGCCCGCCCCGCGCCCCGACGGCCGGGGCTTTCGCATGTCCGGAGGACACCAGATGGCCACTCCCCTGCCCGCGGACCGGCTCGCCGCCGCGCTCCGCGCCGAAGGCGTCACCGTCGTCGAGCACCCCGGCTGGCGCACCCACCACCGCAACCAGGCCGGTGCCTGGGGCCCGGTCGCCGGCGTCATGATCCACCACACCGTCTCCAGCGGCACGGCCTCCTCGGTCGCGATGTGCTTCCACGGCTACAAGGGCCTGCCCGGGCCGCTGTGCCACGGCGTCATCGCCAAGGACGGCACCGTCCACCTGGTCGGCTCCGGCCGGGCCAACCACGCCGGCGGTGGTGACCCGTCCGTCCTGAAGGCCGTGGTCAGCGAGACGTACGGCGAACGCCCGCCCATCCCCCGCGAGCACCAGGGCAGCGCGAACGCCGTCGACGGGAACTCCCGCTTCTACGGTTTCGAGTGCGTCAACCTCGGCGACGGCTCCGACCCGTGGCCGGCCGCCCAGCTCGACGCCATCGAGCGGGTCTCGGCCGCGCTGTGCCGGGCCCACGGCTGGGGCGCGAAGTCCGTCATCGGCCACCTGGAGTGGTCGGACTGGAAGTCCGACCCGAAGGGCTTCGGCATGCCCGGCATGCGCGACCGGGTGCAGCGGCGGCTCGCCAAGGCGCCGGTGAAGAACCCGCCGGCCGCCGTCCCCGGGGCGAAGCCCACCCCTCCCCGCCCCCGCTACCAGCCCTTCCCGGGCACCTCGTTCTTCCGCGAGGAGACGAGCTCCCCGGTCATCACGGCGATGGGCCGCCGCCTCGTCGCCGAGGGCTGTTCCGCGTACGCGGTCGGCCCCGGCCCCCGGTGGAGCGAGGCCGACCGCCGCTCGTACGCCAGGTGGCAGCGCAAGCTCGGCTTCCGCGGCTCCGACGCCGACGGCATCCCGGGCGCCGCCTCCTGGAACGCCCTGAAGGTCCCGTACACGACATAGCCCCCGCGTACCACCCCCGCACAACCCCGAGGAGACCCACGATGACCGATGCCGCCAAGCGCACGGCCCGTACCGTCCTCCAGACCGCCGTCGGCATCGCCGTCGTGCTGCCCGCGATCGTCGACGCCTCCGGCATCCCCGAGACCCTCCCCTGGGTCGCCGGAGCCCTGGCCGTCGCCGGCGCACTCACCCGGGTCATGGCCCTCGACCTGGTCCAGAACCTGCTCCCGGCCTGGCTCCGCCCCACCCAGGGCGGTGCCGATGACCGAGCCTGACCCGAACGATCCCGTCGCCGTCGCCCTGGAGCTGGAACGGCTCCGCGGCACCCTGGAGGCCGGCTTCGCCCGGGTCGACGGCTCGCTCGCCCTGCTCGTGCAGCGCAGCGACCAGACGGACCGGCAGCTCGCCGACCACGAGGCCCGCCTCGACGACCTGGAGCGCGCCCGGTGGCCGCTGACCAGCATCCTCGCGGTGGCCGCCACCATGGGCGCCCTGCTCACGGCCTGGGAACTCGTCGGCCGCTGACCGGCCGGCCCGCGAGAACGCCGAAGGGCGGCACCCCGGTCACGGGGTGCCGCCCTTCGGTCAGACTCGCTTACTGGTTGTACGGACCGTAGTCGTAGTCCTCCAGCGGAACGGCCTGGCCGGAGCCCGAGCCGAACGGCGAGTAGTCGATGTCGTCGTAGCCGACGGCCGAGTACATCGCGGCCTTGGCCTCCTCGGTGGGCTCCACCCGGATGTTGCGGTAGCGGGACAGACCCGTACCGGCCGGGATGAGCTTACCGATGATGACGTTCTCCTTGAGGCCGATGAGGCTGTCGGACTTGGCGTTGATCGCCGCGTCCGTCAGCACTCGGGTCGTCTCCTGGAAGGAGGCGGCCGACAGCCAGGACTCCGTCGCCAGCGAGGCCTTGGTGATACCCATCAGCTGCGGACGGCCGGAGGCGGGGTGACCGCCCTCGGTGACCACACGACGGTTCTCCTGCTCGAACTTCGAGCGCTCGACCAGCTCGCCCGGCAGCAGCTCCGCGTCGCCGGACTCGATGATCGTCACCCGGCGCAGCATCTGCCGGATGATGATCTCGATGTGCTTGTCGTGGATCGACACACCCTGCGAGTTGTAGACCTTCTGGACCTCGCCGACCAGGTGGACCTGGACCGCGCGCTGGCCGAGGATCCGCAGCACGTCGTGCGGGTTGGTGGCACCCACGGTCAGCTTCTGGCCGACCTCGACGTGGTCGCCCTCGCCCACGAGCAGACGGGCACGCTTCGAGATCGGGTAGGCCGTCTCGTCGCTGCCGTCGTCCGGGGTGACGACGATCTTCTTGGTCTTCTCGGTCTCCTCGATACGGACGCGGCCGGCCGCCTCCGAGATCGGGGCGACACCCTTCGGCTGCCGGGCCTCGAAGAGCTCGACGACACGGGGCAGACCCTGGGTGATGTCGTCACCGGCCACACCACCGGTGTGGAAGGTACGCATCGTCAGCTGGGTACCGGGCTCACCGATGGACTGGGCGGCGATGATGCCGACCGCCTCACCGATGTCGACCAGCTTGCCGGTGGCCAGCGAGCGGCCGTAGCAGTAGGCGCAGGTGCCGACGGCGGACTCACAGGTCAGGACCGAGCGGGTCTTGACCTCCTCGACGCCCGCGTTGACGAGGGCGTCGATGAGCACGTCACCCAGGTCGACGTTGGCCGGCGCGATGACCTTGCCGTCCACGACGACGTCCTCGGCGAGCATCCGCGCGTACACGGAGGTCTCGACGTCGTCCGTCTTCCGCAGGACACCGGACTCGTCCTTGGCCGCGATCCGCAGCTTCAGACCGCGCTCGGTGCCGCAGTCCTCCTCGCGGATGATCACGTCCTGCGAGACGTCCACCAGTCGACGGGTCAGGTAACCCGAGTCGGCGGTACGCAGGGCGGTGTCGGCCAGACCCTTACGGGCACCGTGCGTCGAGATGAAGTACTCGAGGACGGAGAGGCCCTCACGGAAGGACGCCTTGATCGGACGCGGGATGGTCTCGTTCTTCGCGTTCGACACCAGACCACGCATACCGGCGATCTGCCGCATCTGCATCATGTTTCCTCGGGCACCCGAGTCAACCATCATGAAGATGGGGTTCGTCTTGGGGAAGTTCGCGTTCATCGCCTCGGCGACCTCGTTGGTCGCCTTGGTCCAGATCGCGATGAGCTCCTGGGTCCGCTCCTCCTTGGTGATCAGACCGCGCTCGTACTGCTTCTGGACCTTCTCGTCCTGCGCCTCGTAACCCTTGACGATCTCCTTCTTCGCCTCGGGAACGACGACGTCGGAGATGGCCACGGTGACACCGGAACGGGTCGCCCAGTAGAAGCCCGCCGCCTTCAGGTTGTCGAGCGTCGCCGCCACGATGACCTTGGGGTAGCGCTCGGCGAGGTCGTTGACGATCTCGGAGAGCTGCTTCTTGCCGACGGAGTAGTCGACGAACGGGTAGTCCTCGGGCAGCAGCTCGTTGAAGAGCGCACGGCCCAGGGTCGTCCGCAGACGGAACGAGTCACCCTGCTGCCACTGCGGCTCGCCCTCCTCCGCGACCGGGGGAACCCAGCCGCGCGGCGGAACGGTGCCGATCGGGAAGCGGATGTCGATCGGCGACTGCAGCGACAGCTCGCCGGCGTCGAACGCCATGATCGCCTCGGCCGTGGAGCCGAACGCGCGGCCCTCGCCCTTGACGTCCCGCAGCTCGCCGTCGGTGGTGAGGAAGAACAGACCGAGGACCATGTCCTGGGTCGGCATCGTCACCGGACGGCCGTCGGCGGGCTTGAGGATGTTGTTCGAGGACAGCATCAGGATGCGGGCCTCGGCCTGCGCCTCCGCGGAGAGCGGCAGGTGGACGGCCATCTGGTCACCGTCGAAGTCCGCGTTGAACGCGGTGCAGACGAGCGGGTGGATCTGGATGGCCTTGCCCTCGACCAGCTGCGGCTCGAAGGCCTGGATGCCGAGGCGGTGCAGCGTGGGCGCACGGTTCAGCAGAACCGGGTGCTCGGCGATGACCTCTTCGAGGACGTCGTACACGACCGTGCGGCCGCGCTCGACCATGCGCTTGGCCGACTTGATGTTCTGCGCGTGGTTCAGGTCGACCAGGCGCTTCATCACGAACGGCTTGAACAGCTCGAGAGCCATGGCCTTCGGCAGACCGCACTGGTGCAGCTTGAGCTGCGGGCCGACGACGATGACGGAACGCGCGGAGTAGTCCACACGCTTACCGAGCAGGTTCTGACGGAATCGACCCTGCTTACCCTTCAGCATGTCGCTGAGGGACTTCAGCGGACGGTTGCCGGGGCCCGTGACCGGGCGGCCGCGGCGGCCGTTGTCGAAGAGGGCGTCGACCGCCTCCTGGAGCATCCGCTTCTCGTTGTTCACGATGATCTCGGGGGCACCGAGGTCGAGCAGACGCTTCAGACGGTTGTTGCGGTTGATCACACGGCGGTACAGGTCGTTCAGGTCGGAGGTCGCGAAGCGGCCACCGTCCAGCTGCACCATCGGACGCAGGTCCGGCGGGATCACCGGCACGCAGTCGAGAACCATGCCCTTGGGGCTGTTCGCGGTCTGCAGGAACGCGGAGACGACCTTGAGGCGCTTGAGCGCACGGGTCTTCTTCTGGCCCTTGCCGGTACGGATGATCTCGCGGAGCTTCTCCGCCTCCTCCTCCAGGTCGAAGGACTCCAGGCGCTTCTGCAGCGCCGCGGCACCCATCGAGCCGTCGAAGTACGTGCCGAAGCGGTCACGCAGCTCGCGGTAGAGGAGCTCGTCGCCCTCCAGGTCCTGGACCTTGAGGTTCTTGAAGCGGCTCCAGACCTCGTCGAGGCGGTCGATCTCGCGCTGCGCACGGTCGCGCAGCTGCTTCATCTCACGCTCGGCGCCCTCGCGCACCTTGCGGCGCACGTCGGCCTTGGCGCCCTCGGCCTCCAGCTCGGCCAGGTCGGTCTCGAGCTTCTTGGCGCGGGCCTCGAGGTCGGCGTCGCGGCGGTTCTCGATCTGCTGGCGCTCGACGGAGACGTGGGCCTCCAGCGACGGCAGGTCACGCGTACGGCGCTCGTCGTCGACGTACGTGATCATGTACGCCGCGAAGTAGATGACCTTCTCCAGGTCCTTCGGGGCGAGGTCGAGCAGGTAGCCCAGACGCGACGGAACGCCCTTGAAGTACCAGATGTGGGTGACGGGAGCGGCGAGCTCGATGTGGCCCATCCGCTCACGGCGCACCTTCGCGCGGGTGACCTCGACGCCACACCGCTCACAGATGATGCCCTTGAAGCGGACACGCTTGTACTTGCCGCAGTAGCACTCCCAGTCCCGGGTCGGACCGAAGATCTTCTCGCAGAAGAGTCCGTCCTTCTCGGGCTTCAGGGTGCGGTAGTTGATGGTCTCCGGCTTCTTGACCTCGCCGTGGCTCCACTGACGGATGTCATCAGCGGTGGCCAGACCGATCCGGAGCTCGTCGAAGAAGTTGACGTCGAGCACTATGCGTCAATCCCTCTCAGGGTTGTAAGACTTGGGGTCTGAAACGGGGGTCCTGGGGCCGGCCGGGGACTCAGTGAAGCTCACCGAGTCCCCGTACCGGACTCCCGTCAGACCTCTTCGACGCTGCTCGGCTCGCGCCGGGACAGGTCGATACCGAGCTCCTCCGCTGCGCGGAAGACGTCCTCGTCGGTGTCGCGCATCTCGATGGACATGCCGTCCGAGGACAGCACCTCCACGTTGAGGCACAGGGACTGCATCTCCTTGATGAGCACCTTGAAGGACTCGGGGATGCCGGGCTCAGGGATGTTCTCGCCCTTGACGATGGCCTCGTAGACCTTCACGCGGCCGGTGACGTCGTCGGACTTGATCGTCAGCAGCTCCTGGAGGGCGTACGCGGCGCCGTATGCCTCCAGCGCCCACACCTCCATCTCACCGAAGCGCTGACCACCGAACTGGGCCTTACCACCCAGCGGCTGCTGGGTGATCATCGAGTACGGACCGGTCGACCGGGCGTGCAGCTTGTCGTCGACCAGGTGGTGGAGCTTGAGGATGTACATGTACCCGACCGAGATCGGGTCCGGGAACGGCTCACCGGAGCGGCCGTCGAACAGGCGCGCCTTGCCGGTCGGGAGCACCATGCGCTCGCCGTCGCGGTTCGGGATGGTGTGCTGGAGCAGACCCGCGAGCTCGTCCTCACGCGCACCGTCGAAGACCGGGGTGGCGACGTTGGTGCCGGGGGCGACCTTGTCGGCGCCGATGGCCTGGAGACGCTGCGCCCACTCGTCCGCGAGGCCGGAGACGTCCCAGCCGCGGCTGGCGAGCCAGCCGAGGTGGATCTCCAGGACCTGTCCCGGGTTCATTCGGGACGGGACACCCAGCGGGTTGAGGATGATGTCGACCGGGGTGCCGTCCTCGAGGAAGGGCATGTCCTCGATCGGAAGGATCTTGGAGATGACACCCTTGTTGCCGTGACGGCCGGCGAGCTTGTCACCGTCGGTGATCTTGCGCTTCTGGGCGACGTAGACGCGGACCAGCTGGTTCACGCCCGGGGGAAGCTCGTCGCCCTCCTCGCGGTCGAAGACGCGGACGCCGATGACCTTGCCGGTCTCGCCGTGCGGGACCTTCAGCGAGGTGTCACGGACCTCACGGGCCTTCTCACCGAAGATCGCGCGGAGCAGGCGCTCCTCCGGGGTCAGCTCGGTCTCACCCTTCGGGGTGACCTTGCCGACCAGGATGTCGCCGGCGACGACCTCGGCACCGATGCGGATGATGCCGCGCTCGTCGAGGTCGGCGAGGACCTCCTCGGAGACGTTCGGGATGTCCCGGGTGATCTCCTCGGGGCCGAGCTTGGTGTCACGGGCGTCGACCTCGTGCTCCTCGATGTGGATCGAGGAGAGGACGTCGTCCTGGACGAGGCGCTGCGACAGGATGATCGCGTCCTCGTAGTTGTGACCCTCCCACGGCATGAACGCGACCAGCAGGTTCTTGCCGAGCGCCATCTCACCGTTCTCGGTGGCGGGGCCGTCGGCGAGGACCTGGCCCTCGATGACCCGGTCGCCCTCGGAGACGACGACCTTCTGGTTGACCGAGGTGCCCTGGTTCGAGCGGGAGAACTTGTGCAGGCGGTACGTGGTGTACGTGCCGTCGTCGTTGGCGACGGTGATGTAGTCCGCGGAGAGCTCCTGGATCACACCGTCCTTCTCGGCCTTGAGCACGTCGCCGGCGTCGGTGGCGCAGCGGTACTCCATGCCGGTGCCGACGAGCGGGGCCTCCGACTTGATGAGCGGGACGGCCTGCCTCATCATGTTCGCGCCCATGAGGGCACGGTTGGCGTCGTCGTGCTCCAGGAAGGGGATCATGGCGGTCGCGACCGACACCATCTGGCGCGGCGAGACGTCCATGTAGTCGACTTCCGACGGCTCGACGTAGTCGACCTCGCCGCCGCGCTTGCGGACCAGGACGCGGTTCTCGGTGAAGCGGAGGTCGTCGTCGAGCGCGGCGTTGGCCTGCGCGATGACGAAGCGGTCCTCCTCGTCGGCGGTGACGTAGTCGACCTCGTCGGTGACCATGCCGTCGACGACCTTGCGGTACGGCGTCTCGATGAAGCCGAACGCGTTGACGCGGCCGTACGAGGCGAGCGAACCGATCAGACCGATGTTCGGGCCTTCGGGGGTCTCGATCGGGCACATGCGTCCGTAGTGGGACGGGTGCACGTCTCGGACCTCGAAGCCGGCCCGCTCACGGGACAGACCACCGGGACCCAGCGCCGAGAGACGACGCTTGTGCGTCAGACCCGACAGCGGGTTGTTCTGGTCCATGAACTGGGACAGCTGGCTGGTGCCGAAGAACTCCTTGATGGAGGCGACGACCGGCCGGATGTTGATCAGGGTCTGGGGCGTGATCGCCTCGACGTCCTGGGTGGTCATGCGCTCGCGCACGACGCGCTCCATCCGGGCCAGACCCGTGCGGACCTGGTTCTGGATGAGCTCGCCGACGTTGCGCAGACGACGGTTGCCGAAGTGGTCGATGTCGTCGGTCTCGACGACGATCTGCTGACCGTTCTCGCCGACCGTCTCGGTCTCGCCCGCGTGGAGCTTCACCAGGTACTTGATCGTGGCGATGATGTCGTCGGTGGTGAGGACACCGGCGTCCAGCGGCTCGTCGGCGCCGAGCTTCTTGTTCACCTTGTAGCGGCCGACCTTCGCGAGGTCGTAGCGCTTCGGGTTGAAGTAGAGGTTCTCGAGCAGCGTCTGAGCGGCCTCGCGCGTCGGCGGCTCGCCCGGACGCAGCTTGCGGTAGATGTCGAGGAGCGCGTCGTCCTGGCCCTGGGTGTGGTCCTTCTCCAGGGTGGCGCGCATGGACTCGTACTCGCCGAACTCCTGCAGGATCTGCTCGGTGGTCCAGCCCAGAGCCTTCAGCAGAACGGTGACGGACTGCTTGCGCTTGCGGTCGATGCGGACACCGACCAGGTCGCGCTTGTCGATCTCCATCTCCAGCCAGGCACCCCGGGACGGGATGATCTTGGCGGAGAAGATGTCCTTGTCGGACGTCTTGTCGATGGAGGAGTCGAAGTAGACACCCGGCGAACGGACCAGCTGCGACACCACGACACGCTCGGTGCCGTTGATGACGAAGGTGCCCTTGTTGGTCATGAGCGGGAAGTCGCCCATGAAGACCGTCTGGGACTTGATCTCGCCGGTCTCGTTGTTGGTGAACTCGGCCGTGACGAACAGCGGGGCGCCGTACGTGAAGTCACGGTCCTTGCACTCGTCGATCGAGTTCTTCGGCGGCTCGAAGCGGTGGTCGCGGAAGGTCAGCGACATCGACCCGGAGAAGTCCTCGATCGGCGAGATCTCCTCGAAGATCTCCTCCAGGCCGGACTTCGTGGGGACGTCCTGTCCCGACTCAAGGGCAGCCTCGACGCGAGCCTTCCAGGCGGCGTTTCCGAGCAGCCAGTCAAAGCTCTCGGTCTGCAGCGCGAGGAGGTTCGGAACCTCGAGGGGCTCCTTGATCTTTGCAAAGGAGATGCGCAGCGGGGCGGTGCTGGCGCCGTTGTTCGTATTGGTCGAGGCGTTGCGCGAGGCGGCCAAGAGGGGGTCCTTCCGAGGGCTCGGACTCACTACGCGCGTACCGGTCCCCAGCTGCTTCGCCGGCTTGCCTTCCCGAAATGACCAAAAGACCAGGTCAGAGAGGTCGGCCGTCGAAGCGGATGCGAGGGTATGCCCCTGGTGACGGGCAGGGGGCAGCTAACAGGCAGCGCAAAGGGTCAGTGTAGCCACTTGGCCCACTGATGTCCAGGGCGGTTCTTCGCGACCCTCGTTGTTCTCATCTCCGCGGTACCTCGCGCCATGCGGCGCACCTCGATACTGCCCGTTCGGCCGTCGATCCATGCCTCGGAAACGGATCGTTGTGACGACGCGTCCTGAGAATTGCGCGCTGCGTGCGGTTCGTCAAGGCCCCCCGGTGTGCGGGGCGCACGGCGAAGATCACCATACTCCGCTTCCGTCGGCCCGGACCAACGCCGCCACGCCCGTCCGGGGTACGCCGAAGGGCGACCACCCAGTTGGGTGATCGCCCTTCACGCTGCGAGCGTTACACGCTCACGAGGAGTCGCTTGGCGCGACGAGGTCTTACTTGACCTCGACGGAGGCGCCGGCGCCCTCAAGGGCGTCCTTGGCCTTGTCAGCGGCTTCCTTGTTGACCTTCTCGAGGACCGGCTTCGGGGTGCCGTCGACGAGGTCCTTGGCCTCCTTCAGACCCAGGGAGGTCAGCTCACGCACGACCTTGATGACCTGGATCTTCTTGTCGCCGGCGCCGGTGAGGATGACGTCGAACTCGTCCTTCTCCTCAGCGGCCTCGGCCGGGGCACCCGGGGCGCCCGGGGCGGCAACGGCGACGGCCGCGGCGGCGGTGACGTCGAACTTCTCCTCGAACGCCTTCACGAACTCGGAGAGCTCGATGAGGGTCATCTCCTCGAACTGCGCGAGCAGGTCTTCCTGAGAGAGCTTCGCCATGATGGGCGATCCTTCCACTAATTCGGCAGGTGCCGGATGTACATGTGAGGCGGGCGTACTGTCGGCCCGCTGCGACCCGCTCCGCCGGCTAGGCGGCGGCGCGGATCATTGCGCGAGCCGAATTACTCGGCACCGCCCTGCTCGGCCTGCTTGGCACGGAGCGCGTCCACGGTGCGGACGAGCTTCGACGGCAGCGCCTGGAAGAGCTGAGCAGTCTGGGACTGCTTGCCCTTGAACGCGCCGGCCAGCTTGCTGAGCAGAACCTCGCGGGACTCGAGGTCCGCGAGCTTCTTGATCTCATCGGCGGAGAGCGCCTTACCCTCAAGGACACCGCCCTTGATGATGAGGTTCGGGTTCTCCTTGGCGAAGTCACGCAGCGCCTTCGCCGACTCCACCGGGTCACCGGTGACGAAGGCGACCGCGGTCGGACCAGTGAACTGGTCGTCCAGCGCGGTGATCCCGGCCTGGTTGGCCGCAATCTTGGTCAGCGTGTTCTTCACCACGGCGTACTGGGCGTTCTCACCGAGCGAACGACGCAGCGTCTTGAGCTGCGCCACGGTGAGACCCCGGTACTCGGTCAGCACAGCGGCGTTCGAGCTGCGGAACTGGTCCTCCAGCTCGGCCACCGAGGCAGCCTTGTCGGGCCTTGCCATAAGCGTCGGCCTCCTTCCGGGTGATGGGACCGCGCGGAAGGGGCTGAACAAAACAAAACGCCCCGGGCGCAGGCGCACGGGGCTCAGCTCGACCGAATCGAAAAGGATCCGGGAACTCTTCCACAGTCACCTGCGCGGGTCGCTCGCATCTCTCAGCGAATCCTTCGGCCTCCGTACCCTGACGGGCACAGCGACGACCAGCGGTCTTTGGCTTCTGTGGAAGAGTACGTGATGGCCTGGGCCAGGAGCAAATCAGCTCCGGGGCGCCCCGGCACCGGCCTGGCCGATCTCCTGGAGCATCTTGAAGAGGTCGACCGTCTCACCGGCCGGCGGGGCCTGGACGGCCGCCCGGGCGCCGTAGTCCGAGTAGTCGGCGCGCATGGTCATCGAGCCCTGCTTCATCTTCATGCCGATGTCCATCCGGGCCGGGTAGCCGTCGCCGTTGACCCAGATCTCGGTCTCGTAGCCCTGGAGACCGGTCTTCTTCACGTTCTCGATGAGCTTGTCGTAGTCCTCCTTCGGGAGGACCTTCGAGGTCTCGTTGGCCTTCAGCATCTGCTCGAAGGTCAGCGTGCCCTTGTAGTGCTGGGTCTCCATGCCGTTGATCTTCTCGGCCCCGACGTGCTTGAGGTCCGGGGAGTCCAGGAGCAGGGCGAGCTGCTGGGCCGGGTCCTGGTTCATGGACTCCAGGCCACCGGTCATCTGCTTCTGCAGGTCCTTGTCACCGGACGCCTTGGCCGCGGCCTGCAGGTCCAGCTTCATCCAGCGCTTGCCGTCCATCTCGGCGGCCTGCTTCGCGCCCATGTCCATGTACATCACGTTGTCGAGCATCAGCATGCGGATCTGCTCGGGGGCCTCGGGGTCCCCGGCGCTCAGCATGGAGCCCTTCATGGTGATGTCCATGACCGCGGGGTCCCAGCCCTGCACGCCGGAGAGCTCGGCGGTACCGGAGTCGGCGCCGGTGCCCTCCATGGTCATGGTCATCTTGACCTTGGCCGACTTGGCCGCGGAGGTCTTCTCGTACGCGGCGGTGAGGACCTTCGTGACGTCCCCGGGCCCCGCCGCCTTGGCGCCCGCGGCCTTGCTGTCGCCGTCCTGACAGCCCGCGACCCCCGTCACGACGGCCACAGCGGTCAGCGCGACGCCCGCGCGCTTCCAGGAGGACTTGCTCATGGTGTTCCCCACCCCTTGATCCAGGTCTCTGTTCGACTCGACCGTATCCCACGGTGCCGACAGGACGGCAACGGAAAAAAGCCGGCCCCCGCGCCCTCCGGAGAGGAGCGGGGGCCGGCTGACCACTCAGCGAGCCGTGGGGGCTCAGACCGCGGCCGGGTCCTCCTCGACGAGGAGGTTGCGGGTGCGGTTCGGGTCGACCGGAATGCCGGGGCCCATCGTGGTGGCGATGGCGGCCTTCTTGATGTAGCGACCCTTGGCGGCGGACGGCTTCAGACGGAGGATCTCCTCCAGCGCGGCGCCGTAGTTCTCCACCAGCTTGGTCTCGTCGAAGGAGACCTTGCCGATGATGAAGTGCAGGTTCGAGTGCTTGTCGACGCGGAACTCGATCTTGCCGCCCTTGATGTCGTTGACAGCCTTGGCGACATCGGGGGTGACGGTGCCGGTCTTGGGGTTCGGCATGAGACCACGCGGGCCGAGGACGCGGCCGAGGCGGCCGACCTTGCCCATGAGGTCCGGGGTGGCCACCACGGCGTCGAACTCGTTCAGGCGGTTGCCCTTGGAGATCTCGTCGATGAGCTCGTCGGAGCCGACGATGTCGGCGCCCGCGGCGATCGCGGCCTCGGCACGGTCACCGGTCGCGAAGACCAGGACCCGGGCGGTCTTACCGGTGCCGTGCGGGAGGTTCACGGTGCCACGGACCATCTGGTCGGCCTTGCGCGGGTCGACACCCAGGCGGAAGGCGACCTCGACGGTGCCGTCGAACTTCGTGGTGGAGGTCTCCTTGGCCAGACGGACGGCCTCGAGCGGGGCGTAGAGCTTCTCCCGGTCGATCTTCGCGTCCGCAGCGCGGAGAGACTTGCTGCGCTTCACTTCTGCTCCTGTGTTCGTTTCAGGTGTGGAGTCGTGGTGCGGGCCAGCGCTGGCCCTGCCACTGGGGTGACGAGGGGGGTGATCAGCCCTCGACCGTGATGCCCATGGAACGGGCGGTGCCGGCGATGATCTTCTCGGCGGCGTCCAGGTCGTTGGCGTTCAGGTCGGGCAGCTTGACCGTGGCGATCTCGCGGACCTGGGCGCTCGTGAGCTTCGCGACCTTGGTCTTGTGCGGCTCGCCGGAGCCCTTGTCCACACCCGCGGCCTTGAGGATCAGCTTGGCGGCCGGCGGAGTCTTGGTGATGAAGGTGAAGGAACGGTCCTCGTAGACCGTGATCTCCACCGGCACGACCATGCCACGCTGCGACTCGGTCGCGGCGTTGTAGGCCTTGCAGAACTCCATGATGTTGACGCCGTGCTGACCCAGCGCGGGGCCGACCGGCGGCGCCGGGTTCGCGGCACCGGCGTTGATCTGGAGCTTGATAAGCCCCGTGACCTTCTTCTTCTTGGGAGGCATGTGCTCTCTCCGGGTCCTAGTGAGAGTGTTCAGCCCGCCATCCGGTCATCCGGATGGAGGCATACCGCACAACGATAACGGGTATGGCGGTGCGGCCAAAAACCGAGCAGGTCAGAGCGGCTTTCGCAGCCACTCTGACCTGATCGGAAACCTGTGGGGTCAGTTCTTCTGGATCTGGTCGAAGCTGAGCTCGACCGGGGTCTCGCGACCGAAGATCTCGACCAGGCCCTTGACCTTCTTCGAGTCGGCGTTGATCTCGTTGATCGTGGCCTGGAGGGTGGCGAAGGGGCCGTCGGTGACGGTGACCGAGTCGCCGACCTCGAAGTCCAGGACCTGGACCTCCAGCTTGCGGGCGGGAGCCGGCTTGCCCTCGGCCTCGGCGGCCTCGCGGGCGGCCTTCTCCTCGGCCTCCGGGGCGAGCATCTTGACGATCTCGTCCAGGGTCAGCGGGTACGGGTCGTAGGCGTTGCCCACGAAGCCGGTGACGCCGGGCGTGTTGCGCACGACACCCCAGGACTCGTTCGTCAGGTCCATGCGGACCAGGACGTAGCCGGGGAGCTTGTTCTGCTTGACGTTCTTCCGCTCGCCGCCCTTGATCTGGACGATCTCTTCCTCGGGCACCTCGGCCTGGTAGATGAAGTCCTCGACGTTGAGCGAGACGGCGCGCTGCTCCAGGTTGGCCTTCACGCGCTTCTCGTAGCCCGCGTAGGTGTGGATGACGTACCACTCGCCGGGCAGGGTGCGCAGCTCCTCGCGGAGCGCGGCGACCGGGTCGACCGGGGCGGCCGGCTCGGCCTCCTCCTCGGTCTCGTCCGCGGTGGCCTCGGCCTCGGCGGTCTCGTCGTCCTCGTCGGACTCCTCGGCGTCGCCGTCGGCGTCCTCCGCCACGGCCTCGTCCTCGTCCTCGACGTGGACGGCCTCGTCCTCGGCGGCCTCGCCCGCGATCTCGTCCGCAGCGTCCGCCTGGTCCTCGTCGGCGGCCTCGACGATGTCCAGCTCGTCCTCGACGGACTCGGACTCGAAGGCGTCGTTCAGGTTCGCGTCAGACACGGTGGCTGCTTCTTCCTGCGATACAGATGGGGTGGAACAAAAAGTCAGCCGAAGACGTACTTGACTGCTTCCTGGAAGCCATAGTCAATCACGGTGACAAGGCCGATCATGATGACGACGAAGACAATCACCACGGTGGTGTACGTCGACAGCTGGCTGCGCGTCGGCCAGACGACCTTGCGGAGCTCCGCGACGATCTGTCGGTAAAAGAGCGCGAGACGGCCCAGAGGGCCCTTCTTTCCGCGCTTGCCGCCCTTGCGGGACTTCTTCTTCGACTCCGCGGCCTCGTCTTCGGCATCAGGCATGTCGATGGAGCCTACGGCGTCCGTCACGATCTCTCACCTGATTCCGGGTCGTGGCCGTGCCGCGCCCGGGTGGAGCCGCACGGCGGTGCAATGAAGACGTACATGCGCACACAACCTGGCGGTGTGTGTAGCAGGGCCGGAGGGACTTGAACCCCCAACCGCCGGTTTTGGAGACCGGTGCTCTACCAATTGAGCTACGACCCTTTGTTGCTGCCCCCAACCTACCGCATCCTGCGATGTGGTCGGTGCGGGCCAACGAGGAGAGAGTGTACGTGGTGACGGGCCCCACGTCGAACAGATAGCGCGCCGACCCGGCGGCGGACGCGCGTACGACCAGGAATGACCGTTCCTGTCCGCTCCGTGAAACCTGTGTGCCGGGCCGTGAAGCGGTCTGGGACGATGGGCCGCATGAGCGCTGCTACCCCTCCCACCGAGCGTCGGGTCTCCGCCCGGATCGGTGCGATCTCCGAGTCCGCCACCCTCGCCGTCGACGCCAAGGCCAAGGCCCTCAAGGCCGCCGGGCGCCCGGTGATCGGTTTCGGCGCGGGTGAGCCCGACTTCCCCACGCCGGACTACATCGTCGAGGCGGCCGTCGAGGCCTGCAAGAACCCCAAGTACCACCGCTACACCCCGGCCGGCGGGCTGCCCGAGCTGAAGGCGGCCATCGCCGCCAAGACGCTGCGCGACTCCGGTTACGAGGTCGACGCCTCCCAGGTCCTGGTGACCAACGGCGGCAAGCAGGCGATCTACGAGGCCTTCGCCGCGATCCTGGACCCGGGCGACGAGGTCATCGTCCCGGCGCCGTACTGGACGACGTACCCCGAGTCGATCCGGCTCGCGGGCGGTGTGCCCGTGGAGGTCGTGGCCGACGAGACCACCGGTTACCGGGTCTCGGTGGAGCAGCTGGAGGCGGCCCGGACGGAGCGGACCAAGGTCGTCCTCTTCGTCTCCCCGTCGAACCCGACGGGCGCGGTGTACTCCGAGGCCGACACCGAGGCGATCGGCCGCTGGGCCGTCGAGCACGGCCTGTGGGTGCTGACCGACGAGATCTACGAGCACCTGGTGTACGGCGACGCCTCCGCCGTCTCCCTGCCGGCGGTCCTGCCGGAGCTGCGCGACAAGTGCGTCGTGGTGAACGGTGTCGCCAAGACGTACGCGATGACGGGCTGGCGCGTGGGCTGGATCATCGGCCCGAAGGACGTGGTGAAGGCCGCGACGAACCTCCAGTCGCACGCCACCTCCAACGTGAGCAACGTGGCGCAGGTCGCCGCGCTCGCCGCCCTGACGGGGAACCTGGACGCGGTGGCCACGATGCGCGCCGCCTTCGACCGGCGCCGCCAGACGATGGTGCGGATGCTCAACGAGATCGAGGGCGTCTACTGCCCGACGCCGGAGGGCGCCTTCTACGCGTACCCGTCGGTGAAGGCGCTGCTCGGCAAGGAGATCCGCGGCCGGCGCCCGCAGGACTCGGTCGAGCTCGCGGCCCTGATCCTGGACGAGGCCGAGGTCGCGGTCGTCCCGGGCGAGGCCTTCGGCACGCCGGGTTACCTGCGCCTGTCGTACGCGCTCGGCGACGAGGACCTGGTGGAGGGCGTGTCCCGGATCCAGAAGCTGCTGGCGGAGGCCCGCGACTGACCCGTCGGAGTTCGGCAGGTCGGCGGCCCCCGGTTCCTCGGAACCGGGGGCCGTTTCTGCGTTCGGGCCGGTCCCGATCGGGGAAAAGGGGTGCCCGGGCCCGTCCGGTTGCGGCAGGATCGGCCGATGGAGCACGTTCACCGCGACATCACCCTGCTGCCCAAGGCCCATCTGCATCTGCACTTCACGGGTTCGATGCGGCCCTCGACCCTCCTCGAACTGGCCGACAAGTACGGCGTGCACCTGCCCGAGGCGCTGAGCGGCGGTACGCCCCCGCGGCTGCGGGCCACCGACGAGCGCGGCTGGTTCCGCTTCCAGCGCCTGTACGACATCGCCCGCTCCTGCCTGCGCGAGCCCGAGGACATCCGGCGGCTGGTGCGCGAGGCGGCGGAGGAGGACGTCAGGGACGGTTCGGGGTGGCTGGAGATCCAGGTCGACCCGACCTCGTACGCCCCTCATCTCGGCGGTCTGATCCCGGCCATGGAGGTCATCCTGGACGCCGTCGACGCGGCCTCCCGGGAGACGGGCCTCGGGATGCGGGTGCTGGTCGCGGCGAACCGGATGAAGCATCCGCTGGAGGCCCGGACGCTGGCCCGGCTCGCGGTCCGGTACGCGGACCGGGGGGTGGTCGGTTTCGGCCTGTCCAACGACGAGCGGCGGGGCCTTGCCCGGGACTTCGACCGGGCCTTCGCCATCGCCCGCGACGGCGGCCTGCTCGCGGCCCCGCACGGCGGCGAGCTGACCGGTCCGGCGTCCGTACGGGACTGCCTGGACGACCTGCGGGCGTCGCGGATCGGCCACGGGGTGCGGGCGGCGGAGGATCCGCGACTGCTGCGGAAGCTCGCCGAGCGGGGGGTGACGTGCGAGGTGTGCCCGGCGTCCAACGTGGCGCTCGGGGTGTACGAGACGCCCGCGGACGTCCCGCTGCGCACGCTGTTCGACGCGGGCGTCCCGCTGGCGCTCGGCGCGGACGACCCGCTCCTCTTCGGCTCGCGCCTGGCGGCCCAGTACGAGATCGCCCGCGAGCACCACGGCTTCACGGACGGGGAGCTGGCGGAGCTGGCCCGCCAGTCGGTGCGGGCCTCGGCGGCGCCGGAGGGCGTACGGGCGAAGCTGCTGGCCGGGATCGACGACTGGCTGGGCGGCTGACGCCCGTACGCCGGTGTGCGCGCGGGCTCAGAGGCCGGTGCCGACCATCACGGGCTCGTTGACGAGGGTGATGCCGAAGGCGTCCCGGACCCCGGCGACGACCTCGCGGGCGAGGGCGAGGAGGTCCTCGGTGGTGGCCTCGCCGCGGTTGGTGAGGGCGAGGGTGTGCTTGGTGGAGATCCGGGCCGGCCCGGTGCCGTGCCCCTTGGTGAAGCCGGCCTTGTCGATGAGCCAGGCGGCGGAGGTCTTCACGGCGCCGTCCTCGCCCGCCGGGAAGGCCGGCGGGGCGACGTCGGGCCCGAGCCGCCCGGCCACGCGCGTGAGGAAGGCCGCGTACTCCTCCGCCGTGAGGATCGGGTTGGTGAAGAAGGACCCGGCGGACCAGGTGTCGTGGTCCTCGGGGTCCAGGACCATGCCCTTGCCGGCGCGCAGCTTCAGGACGGTCTCGCGGGCCCGCTCCAGCGGCACCCGGTCGCCGGCCTCGACGCCGAGGGCGCGGGCGGTCTCGGCGTACTTGATCGGCGCGGAGAGCCCGCCGGCGTCCTCCAGCTCGAACCGGACGCGCAGGACGACGTACCGCTCGGGGTGCTCCTTGAAGAGGCTGTGGCGGTACGAGAAGGCGCACAGGGCGTTGGTGAGGGTGACGGTCTCCCCGGCGCGCCGGTCGTAGGCGACGACCTCGGTGACGGTGGCGGAGACGTCCTGGCCGTAGGCGCCGACGTTCTGGATGGGCGTGGCGCCGGCCGAGCCGGGGATCCCGGCGAGGCACTCGATGCCCGCGAGCCCGGCGTCCACGGTGCGCGCGACGGCGTCCGTCCACACCTCGCCGGCGGCGAGTTCCAGGCGGGTGCCGTCGAGCGTGAAGCCCTTCGTGGCGACGCGCAGGGCGGTGCCGTCGAAGCCCTTGTCCCCGATGACCAGGTTGGAACCGCCACCGATGATCAGGAGCGGGGTGCCGGAGGCGTCGGCCTCGCGGACCGCGGCGATCACCTCGTCGTCGGTGGTGGCGGTGACGAGCCGGGCGGCGGGGCCGCCGAGCCGGAAGGTGGTCAGGGGAGCGAGGGGGGCGTCGTGGAGTACGTGCACGGGCTCAAGAGTACGTATGTGTTGCGCGGCGCAACACATACGTACCTTTCCTGACGTCAGGCGAGCTGGACCACGGCCCGGCTCATGCCGAGGACCTTCTGTCCGGCGCTGGTCGCGGTGAGGTCGACGCGCACCCGCCGGTCGTCGAGCTTGGCGGCGACCTTGGCGCCCACCTCGATGAGGGCACCGGTGCCGTCGTCGGGGACGACGACCGGCTTGGTGAAGCGGACGCCGTACTCGACGACCGCGGCGGGGTCGCCGGCCCAGTCGGTGACGACGCGGACGGCCTCGGCCATGGTGAACATGCCGTGGGCGATGACGTCGGGGAGGCCGACCTCGACGGCGAACTTCTCGTTCCAGTGGATGGGGTTGAAGTCCCCGGAGGCACCGGCGTACCGGACGAGCGTGGCGCGGGTCACGGGGAAGCTCTGCGCGGGGAGCTCGGTGCCGACCTCGACGTCGTCGTAGGCGATCTTCGCGGTCATGGTCAGGCCTCCTCGGGGGCGCGGGAGACGAGCTTGGTCCAGGCGGTGACGACGTGCTCGCCGGAGGCGTCGTGGACCTCGCCGCGGATGTCCAGGACGTCGTTGCCGGCGAGGGACTTGATCGCCTCGATGGTGGAGGTGACGGAGAGGCGGTCGCCGGCGCGGACGGGGCGGGTGTAGGCGAACTTCTGGTCGCCGTGGACGACCCGGCTGTAGTCGAGGCCCAGCTGGGGGTCCTCGATGACCTGTCCGGCGGCCTTGAACGTGATGGCGAACACAAAAGTGGGCGGGGCGATCACATCCGGGTGACCGAACGCCTTGGCGGCCTCGGTGTCGGTGTACGCGGGATTGGCGTCGCCGATGGCCTCGGCGAATTCGCGGATCTTTTCCCGGCCGACCTCGTAGGGCGCGGTGGGCGGATAGGTCCGGCCCACGAAGGACTGGTCGAGCGCCATGGACTCGATACCTCCTGCTGGATCTGTTGCGTCAAACGCCACGAGGCCGCCCCCAGTGGGGACGGCCTCGTGAACGAGCCTGGATTATCGCGTCTCGCGGTGCGCGGTGTGCGAGTTGCAGCGGGGGCAGTGCTTCTTCATCTCAAGACGGTCCGGGTTGTTACGCCGGTTCTTCTTGGTGATGTAGTTCCGCTCCTTGCACTCCACGCAGGCCAGCGTGATCTTCGGGCGGACGTCGGTGGCAGCCACGTGAGTGCTCCTTGACGGACGGATGGACGGATGAACGCATAGAAGAGTAGCCGATCGAAGGACCGACCCCACAATCGGCTACTGTGTGTAGCGGTGACCGGACTTGAACCGGTGACACAGCGATTATGAGCCGCTTGCTCTACCGACTGAGCTACACCGCTTTGATGATCGGGGTCCCGCCCGAAGGCGGGTCCTTCTCACCAGAGCCCCAATACGGAATCGAACCGTAGACCTTCTCCTTACCATGGAGACGCTCTGCCGACTGAGCTATTGGGGCGAGCGAGGAAGACATTACACGGTCCTCCGCCCATCACCCAAATCCGTTTCCCGGCGGCCTTCACGCGGGGCTCGTCCGGCGTCCCGTACGCCACTCGTGGCCTCATCGGTACGACTATTGCGCTCCTCCTCGAAGGCGGCTGCGGGCGCCCCTAGGCTCTGCCCCACGCTGCGTGATCTTGATCTTGGTGAGCCAGCCGCGAGCCCCGGAGGAGCCCGATGTCTGCCGACAGCAAGCAGCCCCAGCCGCCCGACGACGGGGCCGCGGCGACCGCCGAGTCGGGCTCGCTGCTGCTGGCCAACGCGCGGCTCACCGACGGCAGGACGGTGGACGTGCGGCTGGTACGGGGACGGATCGAGGCCGTCGGAACGGCCGGCAGCCTTCCCGCGCCCGGGGCCCGCGTCGACCTGGCCGGCTATCTGCTGCTGCCGGCCCCCGCCGAGCCCCACGCCCACGCCGACACGGCGCTCACCGCCGACGCCCCGGGCCCCGTCTCGTACGCCCCCGAGGAGGTGCAGCGGCGCGCCACCGAGGCCGCGCTGCTCCAGCTGGGACACGGGGCGACGGCGCTGCGCGCGCACGTGCGGATCGGGGACGTGCACGGGCTCGGGCCGCTGGAGGCGGCACTGCAGGCCCGGCGTTCGCTGCGCGGTCTGGCCGACCTGACGGCGGTCGCGGTGCCCCGGCTGCTCACCGGCGCGGCGGGGGCGGACGGGCTGGCGCTGCTGCGGGACGCGGTGCGGATGGGCGCGGGGGTGGTCGGCGGCTGCCCGGACCTGGACCCGGACCCCATCGGGTACGCGGAGGCGGTCCTGGAGCTGGCCGCCGAGCACGGCTGCCCGGTGGATCTGCACACCGACGGGGACGATCCGGCGCGGCTCGCCCGGCTCGCGGTGATGGCCGGCGGGCTGCGGCCCGGGGTGTCGATCGGGCCGTGCGCGGGGCTCGCGCGACTGCCGGCGGAGGTCGCGGCGCGGGTCGCGGACCAGCTGGCGGCGGCCGGGGTGACGGTGGTGTGCCTGCCTCAGGGCGGCTGCGGCGGTACGGAGCGGCGGGGGGCCGCGCCGGTGCGGCTGCTGCGGTCGGCCGGGGTGCGGGTGGCGGCGGGCGGCGGGGCGCTGCGGGACGTGGCGAACCCGGTGGGGCGCGGGGACCCGCTGGAGGCGGCCTATCTGCTGGCGTCGCTGGGCGGGCTGTCGCCCGGGGAGGCGTACGCGGCGGTGAGCGCGCAGGCGCGGGCGGCGATGGGGCTGCCGGAGGTGCGGGTGGAGGCGGGCTTCCCGGCGGAGCTCCTGGCGGTGCGGGGCGAGCGGCTCGCGGGGGCGCTGTCGCTCGCGTACAGCAGGATCGTGGTGCACCGGGGGCGGGTGGTGGCGCGGACCAGCGCGGTGCGGGAGTACTGCGACTCGGCGGCGGCGCTGGACCTGCCGAGACAGGTTCGTCCTGAGCGGCCCGACCGCCCGGACCGTCCCGGGCCGGGAGGCCCCGGGGCGCGCTGAGTCGTACGGTCGTGGGTATGCGCATCGTCATTGCTGGTGGACACGGACAGATCGCCCTGCGCCTGGAGCGGCTGCTCTCGTCGGGCGGACACGAGGTGGCGGGCCTGATCCGCCGCGCCGAGCAGGCGGGGGACCTGCGGGACGCGGGCGCGGAGCCCGTGGTGCTGGACCTGGAGTCGGCGTCGGTGGAGGAGGTGGCGGCGGTCCTGGAGGGCGCGGACGCGGCCGTCTTCGCGGCGGGCGCGGGCCCGGGCAGCGGCGCGGACCGCAAGGACACGGTGGACCGGGGGGCGGCGGTCCTCTTCGCGGACGCGGCGGAACGGGCGGGCGTACGGCGGTACGTGGTCGTGTCGTCGATGGGCGCCGACGCGCACCGGCCGGGCGACGAGGTCTTCGACGTCTACCTGCGGGCCAAGGGCGCCGCGGACGACGACATCCGCTCCCGCCCGAACCTGGAGTGGACGATCCTGCGCCCGGGCTCCCTGACGAACGACGCGGGCACGGGTCTGGTCCGCCTGGGCGCCCACACGGGCGGGGGCCCGGTCCCCCGCGACGACGTGGCCGCGGTCCTGGCCGAACTCCTCGACACCCCGGCGACCGCGGGCCTGACCCTGGAACTGATCTCCGGCTCGATCCCGGTCTCGGTGGCGGTCAAGGACGTGGCGGGCAACTGACGCTCCGCCCGCTCGTCCCCGGACACGCGAGGAGGTCCCCGGTGCGCGCACCGGGGACCTCCTCGCGTGTGGCGCCGCCGGCGTTCGCACGGCCGGGCGAGGGGCTCCGCCGTTTCCCCCGTACGGCCCTTCTGCGCCAGAATCTCCGCACGCCGCCACGGAGTTGCCGTGCGCCGGGCGCCGAACCGTCGCGGTCCCACGGGGGTACATGTTGATCCACGGTCCCATTCCGGTCCCTCCTCAGCTCGACCTCCCACCGCACCGCCAGAGCTTCTTCAGGCGCCTGCGGCGCGTCTGGCGGTCGCGCAAGGCACTGAAGGGGGTGACGCAGTGGATCCTGGACTGGGGGTTGCCGATCACGCTGTGTCTCACGGTGCTGTACGTCTTCGCCGTACGGGCGACGAGTCCCAGCAGCGTCTACCGCGTCTTCACGCTGATCGACGCGCCGAAGCACTGGCTCCTCTGGGCCGCCTCGCTGGTGGGCTGGCTGCTCGTGCCGGCGATCATCGGTGGGTTCGCCGGTCATGTGATCGCCGAGCGCATCAGCCGCGTGAAGCAGATCTCGACCAACACGCTGTTCCAGCAGCGGAAGCTGGGGCAGCGGCTCCGTCCTCCCGGCCTGATCGACAATCTGAGCGCGTACTTCCACGGTGTGTACGCCCGGCAGGACTTCGTGGACGCCTGGGTGCGGGTCGCCCATCGCAACGACTGGGTGAAGGCCCAGGATCACTGGGAGGTCTACGTCAGGGACATGATGTCGACACAGCAGTACGCTCATCTCGACCGGCACGAGTGCCTGCGGCAGGCCCAGAACACCGGGAAGATGGCCCTCGGCTTCACGGCCCGGACCGGCCTCTGCATCGTCTGCGAAAGGAGGCGGTGACCGTGCGTTCCGAGGACGCGGTCGAGATCGTGCGGGCCTCCCTGGCACTCGCCTTCCCGACGGCCAGCGCGGAGGGTCTCAACCGGGCTGCGGAGACCGTCATCCGCTGGGGAACCGAAGGGGTCGCCGACGACCTCAACCCCGAGCTGACCTCCCGGATGCTCCTGGACCTCCTGGAGGTCGCGGACGTTCCCCCCGAGGACTTCCACCCGGCGGAGCCGGACCACCCGCTCGCGGAACCGGCCGCCTACCGGACCTGGTCGCGCACGGAGGGCATGACGCTGCTCCCCCTGCTGCCACGACCCCCCGACGACCCGACGACCCCGTCCGAGCGCCACCCCCGCCGCGCATACCCGCCGGGCCGTGACGACTTCCGCGACCCGGACGGGCCCGGCGGCGCGACCCCGGGCTAGGCAGCCGTGCGTCCCGCCCGGGTCGGTCCTCGCCCGACCCGACCGTCCCGGGCGGTCAGGCGCTGGCGGCCTCGCCGAACAGCTCCAGGATCCGGGAGATCCACTTCCGTGTCTGGTGCCACCGGTTGCAGTACCGGCGGGAACGCCACCACGACCGGTACGCGACCGGCTGTCGGCACCACTTGCACGGCTTCGTACGCATCCTCTGCTCCCCCATGGCCCGCATGGCCCGTGACTCTAGCGGGCGCCTCCGGCCTGGGAGCCACACACGAACAAGACGGCCCCTGATCGCGTTTCCGCAGATCAGGGGCCGTCTTCATCACGTGGCGGCGCCAGGATTCGAACCTGGGTAGGCTAAGCCGACGGATTTACAGTCCGCTCCCATTGGCCACTCGGGCACACCGCCATGGGATCGCTGCCGCGGAGCCGCTTGTCGGCGGTGCTCCCTGGCAACGACGTAAACAATACCTGATCCCGTGGGGTGCTCCGCCACCTGTTTGATCAGGGGTGGGCGCTGTGGGACACCCCCTAGGCTTTGGGCTGTACCCCACAGCATCCGAGCAAGGAGCCACGAGTCATGGCCGACTCCAGTTTCGACATCGTGTCCAAGGTCGAGCGGCAGGAGGTCGACAACGCCCTCAACCAGGCGGCGAAGGAGATCTCGCAGCGCTACGACTTCAAGGGGACCAACGCCAAGATCGAGTGGTCGGGCGAGAAGATCCTGATGCAGGCGAGTGGTGAGGAGCGCGTGAAGGCGATCCTCGACATCTTCCAGTCCAAGCTGATCAAGCGCGGGATCTCGCTGAAGTCGCTGGACGTGGAGGGCGAGCCGCAGCTGTCCGGCAAGGAGTACAAGCTGTTCGCCTCCATCCAGGAGGGCATCTCGCAGGAGAACGCGAAGAAGGTCTCGAAGGTCATCCGCGACGAGGGCCCGAAGGGCGTCAAGGCGCAGGTGCAGGGTGACGAGCTGCGGGTCAGCTCCAAGAGCCGGGACGACCTGCAGGCCGTGATCACGCTGCTGAAGAACCAGGACTTCGACTTCGCGCTGCAGTTCGTGAACTACCGCTGATCAGGGCTCGACCCGCGGCGGCCGCCGGGCCGGCGCGACGGGGGCGCCTGGCCGGGGACCGTTTCGCCGGCCGCCCTCGTCGCGCCGGCGCCGCCGGACGTGTCCGGTGGCGGTTCCGCCCGGGCCGGGCCCCTCTGTCGGTGGCACCTCCTATGCTGCCCGCATGGCCACGAAGCGCACCAAGGTGCCTCGTCCGCTGGCCCGGCAGCTCTACGTCGAGGCCGGCCACCGATGTGCGATACCGACATGCCGCGCGACCCCGCTGGAGATCGCGCACATCGTGCCCTGGCACCGTGTCCGCAGGCACGAGTTCCACAATCTGATCGTCCTGTGTCCGAACTGCCACACCCGCTTCGATCGCGGGGACATCGACCGCCAGGCCATGTTCCGGTACAAGGAACTGCTGCGGCTCTCGGATCCCAACCGCGTGGCACCCGACGACCCCTCGCCCCGAGCCGGTCTCATCCGGGCGTACCGGCTGTTCCAGAACGAGATGACCGCGTGGCACAAGTCGCTCGTCGTCCTGATCCAGGCGGTCCGGCTCTCGTCCGCCGGCTTTCCGACCGGCAATCTGGAGGATTGCCGGCGCGCGGCGTCCGTCGCCCGCGCCGCCACCGACAAGCTGGGTGAGCTGGGGGACGAGGGTGTCACCGAGGCGGCGAACCAGGTCTTCGACCGGTACCGGGACTGGGCGAACGACCTGTTCGACCTCCGGCTCTCCGCTTACGACACGAGCGGGGACGACTACGAGGACCGGAGGAACGAGCGGTTCATGGCCTACGTCATGCTCCATGAGGAGGTCTGCGCGGTGCTGGACCTCGACCCGACGGAGCTGGTCTTCTTCGAGGCCGCGAAAGAGGACCGGGAGCTTCCCCGCGTCCCGCTCGGCACCCGCGGCCTGTGGGAGGCCGACGAGTGACGGCGCCGGCCGGGTCGCTTGTGCACCACCGCCGGCTCGCGCGGTGAGGGTGGTGTCCGAAATCCGCCAGCCGGGGTGCCGTCGGGCCTCGCACACTGGAGGCATGACCGACATCACCGTGTACGCGTACGCCGACGGCCCCCTGGGGGAGATGCTGCTCGTCGGGCAGCCCGCGCCTGGGGGCCGTACCGCGCTGTGCTCGCTGTCGCTGCCCGGGCAGAAGGGCGGGGCCACGGTCCTGGAGGGCTGGACGCACGCGCCGGAGGCCTTCGGGGAGGCCGTGGGGCAGCTGGAGGAGTACTTCGCGGGGCGGCGGGACCGGTTCGAGATCCCGTACGCGGACGCGGGGACGCAGTTCCAGCGGCGCGTCTGGCGGGCGCTGGAGGAGATCCCGTACGGGGCGACCGTCAGCTACGGGGAGATCGCCCGGCGGGTCGGTGCGGCGGGGGCCGGGGTGCGGGCCGTGGGGACGGCCATCGGGCGGAATCCGCTGTTGGTGGTGCGGCCCTGTCACCGGGTGATCGGAGCCGACGGGAGCCTGCGCGGGTACGCGGCGGGGCTGGAGCGCAAGCAGCGGCTCCTGGGGCTGGAGGGTGCGCCGGTGTGACGGAGGGGCTGTTCCCGCGCGAGCGGGCCGAGGTGGCGCCCGGGGCGGTGCACGTGCCGGACTGGCTCGCGGTCGAGCGGCAGCGGGAGCTGGTGGAGGCCTGCCGGGAGTGGGGGCGCGGGCCCGTGGCGTACGAGCGGACCGTGCTGCCGGGCGGGGGTGTGATGTCGGTGCGCTCGCTGTGCCTGGGGCGGCGGTGGGTGCCGTACCGCTACCTGGAGGCGGTGGCGGTCGCGCTGCCGGAGTGGCTGGCGGCGCTGGGGCGGGCCGCGGTGGCGGAGGCGTACGGGGACGACGGCGGGTTCGCGCCGGACACCGCGCTGGTGAACTTCTACGGGGCCGGGGCGAGGATGGGCATGCACCAGGACCGGGAGGAGCGGTCGGCGGCGCCGGTGGTGTCGCTGAGCCTCGGTGACCGGTGCGTCTTCCGGTTCGGCAACGCGGAGGGGCGCGGGCGGCCGTGGACGGACGTGGAGCTGGCCTCGGGTGACCTGTTCGTCTTCGGCGGTCCGTCGCGGCGGGCCTTCCACGGCGTGCCCACGGTGTTTCCGGGCACGGCCGATCCGGCGCTGGGGCTGAACGGCCGGTTGAACATCACGCTCAGGGAGACCGGGCTCAGCTTCTAGGCTGTGCGCATGACATCCGAACTGCGCCGGTCCCTCGGCCTCTTCGACGCGGTCGTGATCGGCCTCGGCTCGATGATCGGGGCGGGGATCTTCGTCGCGCTCGGGCCTGCGGCGGGGGCGGCCGGATCGGGAGCGGGGCTCCTCCGGGCCCTCGGACTCGCCGCCGTCGTCGCGTACTGCAACGCGATGGCCTCGGCCCGGCTCGCGGCCCTGTACCCCGCCTCGGGCGGCACCTATGTGTACGGTCGCGAACGCCTCGGCCCCTTCTGGGGGCACCTGGCCGGCTGGGCCTTCGTGGTCGGCAAGACGGCCTCGTGCTCGGCGATGGCCCTGGCCGTCGGCGCGTACGTGTGGCCGGGGCAGGCGCACGCGGTGGCGGTGGCCGCCGTGGTGGCCCTGACGGCCGTCAATTACCGGGGTGTTCAGAAGTCGGCGCTGCTCACGCGGGTGATCGTGGCGGTGGTCCTGGCAGTGCTCGCCGCGGTGGTCGTGGTGTCGTTCGGGAGCGGCGCGAGCGAGGGCGAGCCGTTCGGCGGGGACGTCGCGGCGGGCGGGCTGTTGCAGGCTGCGGGTTTGCTCTTCTTCGCTTTCGCGGGGTACGCGCGGATCGCCACGCTCGGGGAGGAGGTCCGCGATCCGGCCCGGACGATCCCGCGTGCGGTGCCGCTGGCGCTGGGCATCACGCTGGCCGTGTACGCGGCCGTCGCCGTCGCCGTGCTCACCGTCCTCGGACCGGCCTCGCTGGCCGGTTCGGCCGCCCCGCTGACGGACGCGGCCCGGGCGGCGGGCGCGTCGTGGCTGGTGCCGGTGGTGACGGTGGGCGCGGCCGTGGCCGCGCTCGGCTCGCTGCTCTCGCTGATCCTCGGGGTGTCCCGGACGACCTTCGCGATGGCGAGGGACGGCTACCTGCCGGCGGGGCTGGCGGCCGTGCACCCCCGTTTCCGGGTGCCGCACCGGGCGGAGCTGGCGGTGGGCGCGGTGGTGGCCGTGGTCGCGGCGACGGCCGACGTGCGGGGGACGATCGGCTTCTCGTCCTTCGGCGTGCTGGTCTACTACGGGATCGCGAACGCCTCCGCCTGGACGCTGGGCGGACGGGCCCGGCCGCTCGCCTTCGTGGGGCTCGTCGGCTGCGCGGCACTCGCGCTCTCGCTGCCGCTGGGCTCGGTCCTGGCGGGGGCGGGGGTGGTCGCGCTGGGCGTGGTGGCGTACGCGGTCGGCCGGGGACGGCCCGTACCGCCGAAGGGCTGAGACCCGGCGGTCCCCGCGTCGCGGGGGGCCGCGTCAGCGGGCCGTGAAGGGCTGGTCCGTGGGCACGATCTCCTTGCCGAGGGGCAGCAGCGAGACCGGGATCAGCTTGAAGTTGGCGAGGCCGAGGGGGATGCCGATGACCGTGACACAGAGGGCGATGCCGGTGACGACGTGGCCGAGGGCGAGCCACCAGCCGGCGAGGATCAGCCACAGGACGTTGCCGACGCAGGAGGCGGCTCCGGCGCCGGGCTTGTCGACGACGGTGTGGCCGAAGGGCCACAGGGCGTAGAGGCCGATGCGGAAGGCGGCGAGGCCGAAGGGGATGCCGATGATCGTGACGCACAGCAGGGCGCCGGCGGTGAGGTAACCGAGGAACAGCCAGAAGCCGGAGAGGACCAGCCAGATCACGTTGAGGACGGTCTTCACGGGCGTCGCCCCGCCATCTGTTCGAGCCGGGCGATCCGCTCGGTCATGGGCGGGTGGGTGGAGAACATCCGGGCGAGGCCCTGGCCGGGCCGGAACGGGTTGGCGATCATCATGTGGCTGGCCGTCTCGATCTTGGGTTCGGGAGGCAGCGGAAGCTGCTTGGTGCCCGCCTCCAGTTTGCGCAGGGCGCTCGCGAGGGCGAGCGGGTCGCCGGTGAGCTGGGCGCCGGAGGCGTCGGCCTCGTACTCCCGGGAGCGGGAGATGGCGAGCTGGATGACGGAGGCCGCCACCGGGCCGAGGATCATGATCAGGAGCATGCCGAGGAGGCCGGGCCCGTCGTCGTCGCTGGAGCGGCCGACGGGGATCAGCCAGGCGAAGTTGACCAGGAACATGATCACGGAGGCGAGGGCGCCGGCCACCGAGGAGATGAGGATGTCGCGGTTGTGGACATGGCTCAGTTCGTGGCCGATGACCCCGCGCAGCTCGCGTTCGTCGAGGAGGGCGAGGATGCCCTCGGTGCAGCAGACGGCGGCGTTGCGCGGGTTGCGGCCGGTGGCGAAGGCGTTGGGCGCCTGGGTGGGTGAGATGTAGAGCCGGGGCATGGGCCGGCGGGCCTGGGTGGAGAGCTCCCGCACGATCCGGTAGAGGCCGGGGGCCTCGAACTCGCTCACCGGGCGGGCGCGCATGGCCCGCAGCGCCAGCTTGTCGCTGTTCCAGTAGGCGTACGCGTTGGTCCCGAGCGCCACGAGAACCGCGGCGATCAGGCCCGTACGTCCGAAGAGGCTACCGATGACGATGATGAGGGCCGAGAGCCCTCCGAGGAGTACGGCGGTCCTCAGCCCGTTGTGCCGGCGGTGCACGGTACGCCCTCCAGGTGGTGCGGCAGGGGAACCCTTCGCTTCGTGGTGGCCCACTGGTCCAGTGGACCCTCCCGTACTGGTGAACGCCAGGCGGGAGGCTGCGGTTCCCCCGGCCGCACCGGGGCGGGGCTGCTCCGTGCGGGTGCGGCCCTCAGAAGAGGCCGGCCGCCGCGAAGCGGAGGGCGAGCTGCGGGTAGCCGGAGAGGACGGCTCCGGCGGCGGCGGTGAGCACGATGGCGGCGGTGACGGGGAGGGAGGCCGGGGCGCGGCGGGGGGCCGGTACTTCCGGGACGGCTGCGAGGGCGTCCGCCTCCGACGCGGGGGCGGTTTCCGGGGCGGGGGCGGTTTCCGGGGCCGGGCGGAACAGCAGGGCCGTCCAGCGCAGGTAGTAGTACAGGCCGATGACGACGTTGAGGCCCATGATCACGGCCAGCCAGCCGAGGCCCGCGTCGACGGCCGCCGAGAAGACGGTCACCTTGGCGAAGAGGCCGATGATGCCCGGGGGCAGCCCGGCCAGGTTCAGCAGGAAGAAGGCGAGCGCGAGGGCGGCGGCGGGGCTGGCGGCGTACAGGCCCCGGTAGTCGGTCAGCCGGTTCCCGGGGTGGTCGCGGGCGACGAGCGCGACGACGGCGAAGGCGCCGAGGTTCACGACGGCGTACATGAGGGCGTACGCGACGGTGGCGCCGATCTGGTCGTCGCCGGAGTACGCGGCGGCGGCGATCGGCACCAGGAGGTAGCCGGCCTGGGCCACGGAGGACCAGGCGAGGAGCCGTACCGCGCTCCACGCGCGCGTGGAGACCTGCCGCAGGGCGGCGACATTGCCGGCGGTCATGGTGAGCGCGGCCAGGACGGCGAGGGCCGGGCCCCAGATGTCGGCGTGCGAGGGGAAGGCGACGACCGTGACCAGGATGAGGCCGGTGAAGCCGACGGCCTTGCCGACGACGGACAGGTAGGCGGCGACCGGCAGCGGCGCGCCGACGTAGGTGTCGGGGACCCAGAAGTGGAAGGGCACGGCGGCCGTCTTGAAGGCGAAGCCGACGAGGGTGAGGGCGACACCCGCCTCGGCGAGGGTCTGGAGCTGCCCGGGGACCTCGTCGAGGCGGGTGGCGAGCTCGGTGAGGTGCAGGGTGCCGGTCGCCGCGTACACGAAGCTCACGCCGAGCAGGGTGACGGCGGTGGCGGTGACGGAGGACAGGAAGAACTTGAGGGCTGCCTCGCCGGACATGCGGTCGCCGCGCTTGAGGCCGACGAGGGCGAACGCGGGCAGCGAGGCCACTTCGAGGGCGACGACGAGGGTGGCGAGGTCGCGCGAGGCGGGCAGCAGGGCGGCGCCGGCGGCCGAGGCGAGCAGCAGGAACCAGAACTCGCCGGCCGGGAGCTTGGCACGGGTCTCGTCCAGGGAGAGGAGCGCGGTGAGCAGCGCGCCGCCGAGGACGAGGAGCTGGACGACCAGGGTGAACCGGTCGGCGGTGTAGCTGCACGCGGCGCTCTGGGTGTGCGCCTGGACCTGGGCCTGCGCGGTGAGGCAGAAGGTGGCGCGGTCACCGGCCCGGAGCGGGATCAGCAGCGCCAGGGCGGCGGCAAGGCCGGCGGTCGCGGCCAGGCCGAGGTACCGCTTGCGCTCCGGCGGGACGAACAGGTCGGCGACGAGGACGGCGAGGGCGACCACGGCGGTGAGCGTGGGCGGGGCGATCGTGAGCCAGTCGACGGACTGGACGAGCGACGGCGTCATCGGGTGCCTCCCGCGAGGAGCTGCTGGACGGCCGGGTCGGTCAGGCCGAGGAGGACCGCGGGCCAGAGTCCGGCGAGGACGGTGAGGGCGGCGAGCGGGGTCCAGGCGGCGGCCTCGTACCCCTGGACGTCGGCGAGGGCCGGTTCACCGGCGGGGCGGGGGCCGCCCATGCAGACGCGGCGGACGACGACGAGGAGGTACGCGGCCGTGAGGAGGGTGCCGAAGGCGCCGATCGCCATGAAGGTGAGGAAGGCGGGGCGGCTGAGGCCCTCGGCGGGTTCGAAGGCGCCGAAGAGGGCCAGCATCTCGCCCCAGAAGCCGGCCAGGCCGGGCAGGCCGAGGGAGGCGACGGCGGCGAAGGCGAGGAGGGCGCCGAGGCGGGGGGCGCGGCCGTAGAGGGCGGCGCCGGTGGCCCCGGCGAGGGTGTCGAGGTCGGCGGTGCCGTACCGGTCCTTGACCGCGCCGACCAGGAAGAACAGCAGGCCGGTGATGAGGCCGTGGGCGATGTTGGCGAAGAGCGCGCCGTTGACCCCGGTCGGGGTCATGGTGGCGATGCCGAGGAGGACGAAGCCCATGTGGCCGACGGAGGAGTACGCGATCAGGCGCTTGAGGTCGCCCCTGGCGCCGGGGCGCGCGAGGGCGAGGCAGGCGAGCGATCCGTACAGGATGCCGGCGACGGCGAAGGCGGCGAGGTACGGGGCGAGGGTGTGCATGCCGTCGGGGGCGATCGGCAGCACGATCCGGACGAAGCCGTAGGTGCCCATCTTCAGCAGGACACCGGCCAGGAGGACGGAGCCGACGGTGGGTGCGGCGGTGTGGGCGTCGGGGAGCCAGGAGTGCAGCGGCCACATCGGGGTCTTCACGGCGAGCCCGAGACCGATCGCGAGAACGGCGATGAGCTGCACGGACGCGGTCAGGCCACGGCCGTTGTCGGTGGCGAGTGCCACCATGTCGAACGTGCCCGCCTTCACGCCGATGAGGAGCAGGCCGAGCAGCATGACGACGGAGCCGAGCAGCGTGTAGAGGACGAACTTCCAGGCGGCGGGCCGCCTGCCCTCGCCGCCCCAGCGGGCGATGAGGAAGTACATGGGGAGCAGCACCATCTCGAAGGCCAGGAAGAACAGGACCAGGTCGAGGACGGCGAAGGTCGCGAGGGTGCCGGACTCCAGGACGAGGAGGAGGGCGACGAAGGCCTTGGGGGCGGGGCCCGCGGGGGGCTTGAAGTAGCTGTACAGCGCGCAGAGGAAGGTCAGCAGCGCGGTGAGGAGCAGGAGGGGGAGGGAGATGCCGTCGACACCGAGGTGGATGCGCACGCCGAGGGCGTGGATCCAGCTGATGTCGGTCGTGGCCTGCATCGTCGCCGGGTGGTCGTGGTCGAAGCCGAGCGTGAGGACGATCGCGGCGAGCAGGACGGCGCCGGTGACGGTCACGCCGTGGCGGAGGACGGCCTGCTCGGGTGAGCGGCCGCGCAGGCCCGGCGGGGCGGGCAGGAGCGCGGCGGCGGCGCCCAGGAGCGGCGCGGCGACGAGGAACGCGAGAAGGAACTGCATCACGGATTCGCTGATATCGATCACGGCTCACGCTCCGGCGACGGCGTTGGCGAGGGCGACGGCGGCGATCGCCAGGACGACGGAGCCGGCGAGCAGGGCGCTGAGGTAGGTCTGCACGTTGCCGGTCTGGGCGCGGCGGACGAGCCACCCGAGGCCCTTGGCGGTGCTGCCCGCGCCGCGGACGTACGTGTCGACGACCTCGCGGTCCAGGAAGCGGACCAGGGAGGCGGCGGCGAGGACGGGGCGGACGAAGGCGGCCCGGTAGAGGGCGTCCAGGTGGAAGCCTGCGGCCGCCGGGCGGTACAGCGGGCCGAGCAGGGCGCGGCCGGGGTCGGCCGGGTCCGCGCCGGGGTGCGGCAGGTGCAGCGCCTCGGCCTCCACCAGGCCGGCGTCGGCCCCGGGGTGGGCGACGTGCGGGAGGCGTGCGGCCGGGGCCTTGGCGGCGAGGGTGCGCCAGACGGCGTAGGTGATCGCGGCGCCCGCGGCGGCGAGGCCGGTACCGAGGACGGCGGTGGTGAGGGTCGGGGTGAGGGCGTGGCCGTCGAACCAGTCGTCCACGTACGTGACGGTGAGGCCGAAGGCCAGGGAGGGGACGGCGAGCACCCACAGGACGGTCGTCATGGCGAGGGGCTGCCGGCCGTGGTCGGGGGCCTCGGCGCCCCGGCCGCGGAAGGCCCGCAGCCAGAGGCGCAGGGCGTAGGCGGCGGTGAGGAGGGCGGTGAGAAGGCCCGCGACGAGGACGGTCCAGCCGGCTCCGGCGGGGGCGGCGGCGCGGTCGCCGAGCGCGGTGTGCTCGGCGGCGACGAGGACGGCCTCCTTGGAGAAGAACCCGGCGAACGGGGGGATCGCGGCGAGGGCGAGGAGGGCGACGGTCATCGTCCAGTACGCGTCGGGGACGCGCCTGGCGAGGCCGCTCATGCGGGACATGGCGGTGAGCGAGTTCGTCCCGGCGGCGTGGATGACGGCGCCGGCGGCGAGGAACAGCAGCGCCTTGAAGGCGGCGTGCGACAGGAGGTGGAAGACGGCGGCGCCCCGGTCGCCGACGGCGAGCGCGCCGGCCATGTAGCCGAGCTGGCCGATGGTCGAGTAGGCGAGGACCCGCTTGATGTCGTCCTGGGCGAGGGCGGCGAGCGCGGAGCCGACCATGGTGACGGCGGCCATGACGGCGAGGACGGTCAGCGCGGCGGCGGAGGCGGCGAAGACCGGCAGGAGCCGGGCCGTGACGTAGATGCCGGCGGCGACCATCGTCGCCGCGTGGATCAGCGCGGAGACGGGGGTGGGGCCGGCCATGGCGTCGGGGAGCCAGGTGTGGAGGGGGAACTGCGCGGACTTGCCGGCGACGCCGGCGAGGAGCAACAGCGCGACGAGGGTGGGGTGGTCGAGGCCGCCGGTGGCGACGGCGCCCAGGACGCCGGTGATCCGGAAGGTGCCGGCGTCGGCGGCGAGCGCGAAGAGGCCGATGAGGAAGGGGACGTCGCCGAGCTTGGTGACGAGGAAGGCCTTGAGGGAGGCGGCGCGCGCCTCGGGGGTCTCCCAGTAGTGGCCGACGAGGAAGTACGAGCAGATGCCCATGATCTCCCAGCCGACCAGCAGCACCATGAGGTCGCCGGAGTAGACGACGAGGAGCATGGCGGCGGTGAAGAGGGAGACGAGCGCGGCGTACGAGGGGTAGCGGGGGTCGTCGCGGAGGTAGCCGGTCGAGTAGATCTGGACGCAGGTCGCGACCACGCCGACGAGGACGGCGACGAGGGCCGCGAAGCCGTCGATGTGCAGCGCCAGGTCGATGGGGACGGAGCCGGTCGGCGTGAGCTGGGTGGCGGCGTCGAGGGCCCGGCCGCCGCCCTGGCGGACGGCGACGAGGACGGCGAGGACGGTGGCCGCGAGGGCCGGCAGGACCGCGAGCGGGCGGACGAAGCCGGGCGCGGTGCGGCCGAGGGCGAGTCCGGCGGCGGAGCCGAGGAGGGGCAGGACGGGGACGAGGGCGGCGAGGGTCGTGGTGGTCACGCGGTGGCCTCGGCCTTCTCGTCGGTCCCGGCGTCGGCGGGTTCGGGCTGTTCCGCCGTGTCGCGGAGACGGTCGATGTCCGAGGTGCCGCGGTTGCGGTGGACCATCAGGACGATCGCGAGACCGATGCCGATCTCGGCGGCGGCGATGGCGATGGTGAAGAGGGTGAGGGCCTGGCCGGCGTGCAGGGCGTCGCGGAGCCAGACGTCGAAGGCGACCAGGTTGAGGTTGACGGCGTTGAGCATGAGCTCGACGGACATCAGGACCAGGATGGCGTTGCGGCGGGCGAGGACGCCGTACAGGCCGACGCAGAAGAGGAGGGCGGCGAGGACGGCCGGATAGGCGAGGTGCATCAGCGGGCTCCGCCCTTCGGGCCGGCGGCGGGGCCGGTGCGGGGGGCGGCGGTGTCCCGGGAGGAGGGGGCGGCGGCGTCCTTCTTGCGGGACAGGACGATCGCGCCCACGAGGGCGGCGAGGAGGAGCACCGAGAGGGCCTCGAAGGGCAGCACCCAGTGCTTGAAGAGGATCTCGCCGGTGACGCCGGTCGTGCCCTGCGCGGGCCCGTCCAGGTCGATCCAGGTCGTTCGGAAGGCGTCGACGACGACCCAGACGAGCGCGGCGGCCGCGGCGAGCGCGACGGCGAGGGCGACCGGCCGGTTCCCGGAGTCGGCGTCCGGGGAGCGTCCGATGGGGGCCTTGGTGAGCATGAGACCGAAGAGGAGGAGGACGACGACGGAACCGACGTAGATCAGCACCTGGACCCAGGCGATGAACTCGGCGGTGAGGAGGAGGTACTCGACGGCGAGGCCGCCGAGTGCCACGACCAGCCAGAGGGCGGCGTGCACGAGCTGGCGGGTGGTGACGGTGACGAGGGCGGCGCCGAGGGTGACGAGCCCGACGAGCAGGAAGGCGATCTCGACGCCGGAGGGCGACAGGAAGCCGGGGTGGGCGGCGGCGAGGTTCACTGCTGCTCCCCCTGGGCGTCGGTGCCGGGCGCGGCCTGAGGCGACTCGGCGGCCTCAGGCGCCCGGGCCGCGGCTTCGGCGGCCGCCGCGGCCTGGGCGGCGGCCTTCTCGGCGGCCTTGCGGGCGGCGGCGACCTCCTTCGGCTCCTCCGCCTTCGGGTCGAGCGCGGGCGGCTCGGGCACCGTCCACATCCACGCGCGCAGCTTGTCCCGCTCGTGCGTGAGCTCGTGGATGTCGGTCTCGGCGTACTCGAACTCCGGCGACCAGAAGAGGGCGTCGAAGGGGCACACCTCGATGCAGATGCCGCAGTACATGCAGAGCGAGAAGTCGATGGCGAAGCGGTCGAGGACGTTCCGGCTGCGCTCGCGGCCGCCGGGGGTGGCTGCCGGGACCGTCTCCTTGTGGGAGTCGATGTAGATGCACCAGTCGGGGCACTCACGGGCGCACAGCATGCAGACCGTGCAGTTCTCCTCGAACAGCCCGATCACCCCGCGCGTGCGGGGTGCCAGCTCGGGCTGGGTGTCCGGGTACTGCGCGGTGACGTTCTTGCGCGTCATCGTGCGGAGCGTGACGGCGAGGCCCTTGGCGAGGCCGGAGCCGGGAATGGGCATTACTGGATCGCCACCTTCACGATGCCGGTGAGCGCGATCTGCGCCAGGGCGAGCGGGACGAGCGTCGTCCAGGCCAGCTTCTGGAGCTGGTCCTCGCGGAGCCGGGGGTACGTCACGCGGAGCCAGATCACGACGAAGGCCAGGACCGCGGTCTTGAGCAGGGTCCACACCCAGCCGAGCCCGTCCGCGCCGAGGGGACCGTGCCAACCGCCGAGGAAGAGGACGGTGGTGAGGCCGCACAGGACGACGATGCCCGCGTACTCGGCGAGCAGGAACAGGGCGAAGCGGAGGCCGGTGTACTCGGTGTACGCGCCGAAGATGATCTCCGAGTCGGCCACCGGCATGTCGAACGGGGGCCGCTGGAGCTCGGCGAGGCCGGCGACGAAGAAGACGATCGCGCCGACGATCTGCCAGGGCAGCCACCACCACTCGAAGGCGTTCAGGATGCCGGGGAGGGAGACGGTGCCGGCCGCCATCGCGACGGACGCGGCGGCGAGCAGCATCGGCAGCTCGTAGGCGAGCAGCTGGGCGGCGGTACGGAGCGCGCCGAGCAGCGAGAACTTGTTGGCGGAGGCCCAGCCGGCCATCAGGCTGCCGAGCACCCCGATGCCCATGACGGCGAGCACGAAGAAGATGCCCGCGTCGACGACCATCCCGACCGCGCCGTCGCCGGGCCCGATCGGGATCGCGACGAGGACGAGCAGGTACGGCAGGAGCGCGACGGCCGGCGCGAGCTGGAAGACGCGCCGGTCCGCGTCCTTCGGGACGACGTCCTCCTTCTGCGCGAACTTCACGCCGTCGGCGACGAGCTGGGCCCAGCCGTGGAACCCGCCCGCGTACATGGGGCCGAGGCGGCCCTGCATGTGGGCCATGACCTTGTGCTCGGCCTGCCCGACGACGAGCGGCAGCACGAGGAAGACGGCGAGGACGACGAGCAGCCGGAGGGCGACGTCGAGTACGTCGGTCACGCGGGGTCGCCTCCGTCGGTGTCGTTCTCATCGGTACGTGGGGTACGCCGCCGCGGCTCGCCCTGCGGCTCCGGGGGCGTGGCGCCCTCGGCGGGCGGCTGCGGCTCCGGGGGCGTGGCGCCGGGGGCGGCGCTCTCCGCGGAATCCTGCGGCGGCTCGGCGGCCGGGGCCTCCGGCTCCGGGCGGGTATCCGGCGTGGTGGCCGCGCCCCCGCCCGCCCCGGACGGTTCCGGCGCGTTCGTGGCGCCGGCCGTGGGCTCCGCGTCCTCGGTGGGGGTGTCGAAGGCCGGGCGGGCGTGGTGCCAGGGGGCATCCGCGCTGCGGGTACGGCGTGGGGGCGCGGCTTCCGCGGCCTGGCTCGCGGAGCCCTCCGACGCGGAGCGGGTACGGCGCGGGGCCGACTGCCCGGCCGATCCCTCGCTCGCGCTGCGGGTACGACGCGGGGGCGCGGCTTCCGCGGCCTGGCTCGCCGAGCCCTCCGACGCCGAGCGCGCACGACGCGGGGGCGCCGCCTCCGCCGACTGGCTCGCCGAGCCTTCGGTGGCCGTGCGGGTGCGGCGGACCGGGCGGTCGGCGCGGGTGGGGGCCGGGGGGAGCTGGCCCTTGAGGGGGCCCCATTCGTTCGGGTCCGGGACGCCCGGCGGGAGCATCTGGCGGCGCTTGGGGCCACCCTCGTGGGACTCGCCCGGCTCCTTCGCGCCGGGCCACGCCTTGGCGACCCGGGCCGCGAGCACGAAGTCCTTGCGGAGCGGGTGGCCCTCGAAGTTCTCGGGGAGCAGCAGCGGGACCAGGTGCGGGTGGCCCTCGAACCGTACGCCGAACATCTCGTGCGTCTCGCGTTCGTGCCAGGCCGCGCCCGCGAACACCCCCACCGCCGTGGGCACGACGGGATCGCCGTGGGGCACGGTCGTGCGCACGAGCAGCCGCTGCGGGGCGCCGTCCCGGAGGGCCACGACGTGCGCGCAGACGCGGAAGCCGGTGCCCGGCTCGTCCACCGCGCTCAGCCAGTCGAAGTAGGTGCAGCCCAGCTCGTCCCGGGCGGTCCGCAGCGCGTCGAGCCAGTCCGTGACGGGGACGTCGACGGTCAGCAGGTCGTACGCCCGCTCCGCCGCCGCCTCGTCGCCGAACAGGTCCGTCACGGCTTCGGGGAGGGAGTCGTAGCGGTTCATCGGCCGTCGCCTCCCGGCGGAGGGGTGACCAGCGGGCCGGTCAGCTGGGAGACCGAGGCCGGCGGCGCGGTGCCGTACCGCTCCCCCAGGTTCTCGCGGGCGATCTTCTCCTGGAGCTTGAGGATGCCCTGGAGCAGCGCTTCGGGGCGGGGCGGGCAGCCCGGCACGTACACGTCGACGGGGATGATCTGGTCGACGCCCTTGGTGACGGAGTACGAGTCCCAGTAGGGGCCGCCGCAGTTGGAGCAGGCGCCGAAGGAGATGACGTACTTCGGGTCGGGCATCTGCTCGTAGAGCCGCTTCACGGCCGGGGCCATCTTGTCGGTGACCGTGCCGGAGACGATCATCAGGTCGGCCTGGCGCGGGCCGGGCGCGAAGGGGATCACGCCGAGGCGGATGAAGTCGTGCCGGGCCATGGAGGCGGCGATGAACTCGATCGCGCAGCAGGCGAGGCCGAAGTTGAAGACCCACAGGCTGTAGCGGCGGCCCCAGTTGAGGACGACCTTCATCGGCTCGGGGGCCAGGCGGGCCAGCGGGCCCAGCCGGGGGGCCGGCAGGGGTGTTACGTCCATGCCAGGACACCCTTCTTGTACGCGTAGAGGAGTCCGACGGCGAGGAAGCCGAGGAAGACGAACATCTCGACCAGGGTCGTCGCGCCGTATCCGGGCGCGGCGAAGACCGTCGCCCAGGGGAAGAGGAAGATCGAGTCGACGGCGAAGATGACGTAGAGGAAGGCGTAGACGTAGTAGCGGACCTGGGTGTGGGCCCAGCCCTCTCCCACGGGGTCGACGCCGCACTCGTACGTGAGCAGCTTCTCGGGCGTGGGCACGACGGGCCGCAGGAGGCGTCCGGCGCCGAACGCCACGGCCACGAACATCACGCCGATGACGGCGAGCAGCCCGACGGCGGAGTACGTCTCGAAGTGGTCGGCGGCCTGGGCCGCGCCAACGGTCGGTTCCGGCACGTCCGTCCCGCCCCTCGGTCTCGGTGTCTCACGTGTCACTTCCGTACGCACGCGAGTCTAGGCCCTGCTAAAGGGAGCGTAAGCAGGCGCGGGTGGGGTTATCCCCCGTGCCCCTCACCCACCTCCCCCATGGCCCCGGACCGCCCCGTGCGGGCAGGCTGGGGCCCATGACCGCCGATCACGACCCCGCCGCTCCTCCCTCCGCTCCTTCCGCCGCCCCGCGTCCGCGTACGGCCTACGGCAAGGAGACGTGGAGGGAGATCGCCCATCTGCTGTCCAACCTGGTCACGGCCCTCGTCGGCTTCGTGTACGCCGTGGTGAGCGTCGCGCTCGGGGCCGGGCTGGCCGTGACGGTGATCGGCCTGCCGCTGCTCGCGCTCGGTCTGGGCGGGGCGCGCGGGATCGGCCGCGCGGAGCGGGCGCGGGCCCGCCGGCTGCTGGGGGTGGAGGTCGCGGAGCCCTCGCGGCTGCCCCGGCACGACGGCTTCCTCGGCTGGCTGTGGGCCTCGCTGAAGGACCCGGTGGCCTGGCGGACGCAGCTCTACGGGCTGCTCCGGCTGCCGTGGGGGGTGGTGACGTTCGCGGTCACGCTGGTCTCCCTGATCGTCCTGTGGCCGGTGCTGCCCTACGTGGCGCGCGGCTTCGCGAACGCGGACCGGCTGATGGTGCGGGGTCTGCTGTCGCCCTCCGACGAGCTGGAGCGGCGGATCGCGGAGCTGGAGTCGGACCGGGGGGTGGTCGTGGACACGGCCGCCGCCGATCTGCGGCGCATCGAACGGGACCTGCACGACGGCGCCCAGGCCCGGCTGGTGGCGCTCGCGATGGGGCTCGGCCTCGCGAAGGAGAAACTCCTGGAGGACCCCGAGGCGGCCGCCGCGATGGTCGACGAGGCGCACGGCGAGGTGAAGCTCGCGCTCCAGGAGCTGCGGGACCTGGCCCGGGGGATCCACCCGGCCGTCCTGACGGACCGGGGCCTGGACGCGGCCCTGTCGTCGGTCGCCTCCCGCTGCACCGTGCCGGTGAAGGTGGCGGTGGACCTCGATGAGCGGCCGGCGGAGGCGATCGAGGGCATCGCGTACTTCACGGTCTCCGAACTCCTGCAGAACGTCTCGAAGCACGCGCGGGCGCGGGCGGCCTCGGTGGAGGTGTGGCGTTCGGGCGACCGGCTGATGCTCCAGGTGCGGGACGACGGCGTGGGCGGGGCGCGGACGGACGGCGGAACCGGTCTCGCGGGGCTCGGGGAGCGGCTCGGCGCCGTGGACGGGCTGCTTCTCGTGGACTCGCCGGTGGGCGGACCCACCGTGGTCACGGCGGAACTGCCCTGGCGCGCCCGGCCCGCCGGCGCGTGACCCCCTGACCCCTGCCGCGGCCCGCACGCGTACCGCCGGCCCGCCAGGTGGGGAAAACCCCCGCCCCGAGACGCCCACCCTCCTCATGGTCCCCGGCCCGGCCCGGCGGAAGGCTGGGGGACGTACGGAAACCGCCCTCCCCCACCCCCGAAGGACCGCCATGGATCCCGCTCCCTCCCTCCGCCTCCCGGCCGTGCTCCGCGCGCCCTTCGAGGGCCGCACCTGGCGGGCCTTCCTCCACGTCCTCGTCGGGCTGCCGCTCGCCGTGTGCTGGTTCGCGCTGTCGGTCGCCCTCACCGCCACCGGCACCGGGCTGCTGATCACCTTCCTCGGGGTGCCGGTCCTGGCCGGGACGCTCGCGCTGTGCCGGGGGTTCGGCGCGGTGGAGCGGGCACGGGCCCGTGGGCTGCTCGGGCTCGAGGTGGCGGCGCCGGAGCCGGTGCGGGGCCGGACGGGCGGGGCGTTCTCGTGGATGGGGGCGGCCTTGCGGAGCGGGGCCTCGTGGCGGCACCTGCTGTACGCCGTGCTGCACCTGCCGTGGGCGGTGTTCTCGTTCGCGGTGACGGTGGCGCTGTGGGGCTGGGGCTGGGGCCTGTTCACGTACCCGCTGTGGCAGTGGACCTTCCCGGCGTACGTGGGGCAGGACGGCATCCAGCTGTACGGCGACCGGACGCACGCCTTCTACCTGGACTCGCCCTTCGAGATCGCCGTGACCTGTGCGATCGGGCTGGTCTTCGTCCTGGTCGGCCCGTGGGTGCTGCGCGGCCTGGTGGCCGTGGACAAGCTGCTGGTGGCGGGGCTGCTCGGTCCGTCGCGGCCGGCCTCGCGGGTGACGGAGCTGGAGTCGGACCGGGGGGTGCTGGTGGACACGGCCGCCGCCGATCTGCGGCGCATCGAGCGGGACCTGCACGACGGGCCGCAGGCCCGGCTCGCCTCGCTGGCGATGGATCTGGGGCTGGCGAAGGAGACGCTGGCGCGGGATCCCCGGGCGGCGGCGGTCCTGGTGGACGAGGCGCACGGCGAGGTGAAGCTCGCGCTGCGGGAGCTGCGGGACCTGGCCCGGGGCATCCATCCGGCCGTCCTGACGGACCGGGGCCTGGACGCGGCCCTGTCGTCGGTGGCGTCGCGGTGCGCGGTCCCGGTGTCGGTGGACGTGGATCTGCCGGCGCGGCCGGTGGCGGCCATCGAGGGGCTGGCCTACTTCACGGTGTCGGAGCTGCTGCGGAACGTCTCGGCGCACGCGCGGGCGCGCCGCGCGTGGGTGGAGGTGTGGCGTTCGGGTGAGCGGCTGATGCTCCAGGTGCGGGACGACGGCGTGGGCGGGGCGGCCGTGGGCAAGGGCGGCGGCCGGGGCCTTTCGGGGCTCGCGGAGCGGGTCGGTGCGGTGGACGGGGTCCTCGCGGTGGATTCCCCGGAGGGCGGTCCGACGGTGGTGACGGCCGAGCTCCCCTGGCGGGCGTAGCCCTCCCGGTGCCGGTGCCGGGTGCGATGCTGAGGGGGCATCGCCCCTCGGGGGCGTCGGACGATCGGGACATGGGGGCTGCGGGACGTGGGTCTGGGCGCGGGGACGGGTACGAGTACGGGTGCGGGTGCGGGTACGGGAGAGGAGGCCGGCCGGGTGCGGGTGGTGATCGCCGAGGACTCGGTGCTGCTGCGCGAGGGCCTGACGCGGCTGCTGACCGACCGGGGCCACGAGGTGGTCGCCGGGGTGGGCGACGGGGAGGCGCTGGTGACGGCGGTCGCCGGGCTCGCGGAGGCCGGGACGCCACCGGACGTGGTGGTGGCGGACGTACGGATGCCGCCGACCCACACGGACGAGGGGGTACGGGCGGCGGTGCGGCTGCGGAAGGAGTACCCCGGCCTGGGTGTGCTGGTCCTGTCGCAGTATGTCGAGGAGCAGTACGCCACCGAACTCCTGGCGGGGTCGAGCCGGGGCGTGGGTTACCTCCTGAAGGACCGGGTGGCGGACGTGCGGGAGTTCGTGGACGCGGTCGTGCGGGTGGCCGGGGGCGGTACGGCGCTGGATCCGGAGGTGGTCCAGCAGCTGCTCGGCCGCAGCCGGCAGCAGGACGTGCTGGCGAACCTGACGCCGCGCGAGCGGGAGGTCCTCGGTCTGATGGCGGAGGGCCGGACGAACTCGGCGATCGCGAAAGCGCTGGTCGTGAGCGACGGCGCGGTGGAGAAGCACATCGGCAACATCTTCCTGAAGCTGGGGCTGTCACCGAGTGACGGCGATCATCGGCGGGTGCTCGCGGTGTTGACGTACCTCCGGTCCTGATGGTCTGACAGTCTGTCAGGTGTCGCGGGACGCCGGGACGGGCCGGGGCGGCGCGCCCCGGCCTCCTGGGGCCCCGGGGCCGCAGGATGAGGCGGAATGCGACTTTCCGGAACACTCCGGGTGGCGACAGAACGTGACAATTCAGGGCAAGAGGGCGTCTCAAAATGAGGTCCATCATGTGAGAAGTCCCGGGAAGGGCCTCCTTACCGTCGTAGGGTGGCCATGGGACGGACGGTGACCGGCCGGCCGGTTCCCGAACCTTCTCCCGCCTCCGGCGGGGAGTCCCCTTGCCGCGAGGGAGGTCCAGTTCAGTGACCAGTCAGGTCAGTAGCGAGGCCGGTGAGGCCCTGGTCGGAGAGCAGCGCAACGCTCCGGCGACGGCCCAGAACGGCACAGAGAAGGAAGTACGCCGGCTCGACCGGGTGATCATCCGTTTCGCGGGTGACTCGGGCGACGGCATGCAGCTCACGGGTGACCGGTTCACCTCGGAGACGGCGTCCTTCGGGAACGACCTCTCCACGCTGCCGAACTTCCCGGCCGAGATCCGGGCACCCGCCGGCACCCTGCCGGGCGTCTCCTCCTTCCAGCTGCACTTCGCCGACCACGACATCCTGACCCCGGGCGACGCCCCGAACGTGCTGGTCGCGATGAACCCGGCGGCCCTGAAGGCCAACATCGGGGACGTGCCGCGCGGGGGCGAGATCATCGTCAACACGGACGAGTTCGCCAAGCGCGCCATGGCCAAGGTCGGCTACGCGACCTCGCCCCTGGAGGACGGCTCGCTGGACGGCTACCGGGTCCACCCGGTGCCGCTCACCACGCTCACCGTCGAGGCGCTCAAGGACTTCGGCCTGTCCCGGAAGGAGGCCGAGCGCTCCAAGAACATGTTCGCGCTCGGGCTGCTCTCCTGGATGTACCACCGGCCCACCGAGGGCACCGAGGCCTTCCTGCGCCGGAAGTTCGCGAAGAAGCCCGAGATCGCCGAGGCCAACGTGGCCGCCTTCCGGGCCGGCTGGAACTTCGGCGAGACCACCGAGGACTTCGCCGTCTCCTACGAGGTCGCCCCGGCGACCCGGTCCTTCCCGGCCGGCACGTACCGGAACATCTCCGGGAACCTGGCCCTGTCCTACGGGCTCGTCGCCGCCTCCCGCCAGGCCGACCTGCCGCTCTACCTGGGCTCGTACCCGATCACCCCGGCCTCGGACATCCTGCACGAGCTGAGCCGGCACAAGAACTTCGGCGTGCGGACCTTCCAGGCCGAGGACGAGATCGCCGGCATCGGCGCCGCGCTCGGCGCGGCCTTCGGCGGTTCGCTCGCCGTCACCACGACCTCCGGCCCCGGCGTGGCCCTGAAGTCGGAGACGATCGGCCTCGCGGTCTCCCTGGAGCTGCCTCTGCTGATCGTCGACATCCAGCGCGGCGGCCCGTCCACCGGCCTGCCCACCAAGACGGAGCAGGCGGACCTCCTCCAGGCCATGTACGGCCGCAACGGCGAGGCCCCGGTGCCGGTGGTCGCCCCGAGGACCCCGGCCGACTGCTTCGACGCGGCCCTGGAGGCGGCGCGGATCGCGCTGACCTACCGCACCCCCGTCTTCCTGCTCTCCGACGGCTACCTCGCCAACGGTTCCGAGCCGTGGCGGATCCCGGAGGTCGACGACCTGCCGGACCTGCGGACCCGGTTCGCCGGCGGCCCGAACCACACCCTGGACGACGGCACCGAGGTCTTCTGGCCGTACAAGCGCGACCCGCACACCCTGGCCCGCCCCTGGGCCGTGCCCGGCACGCCCGGCCTCGAGCACCGCATCGGCGGCATCGAGAAGCAGGACGGCACCGGCAACATCAGTTACGACCCCGCCAACCACGACTTCATGGTCCGCACCCGGCAGGCCAAGGTCGACGGCATCGACGTCCCCGACGTCGAGGTGGACGACCCGGACGGCGCACGCACCCTGGTCCTCGGCTGGGGGTCGACCTACGGGCCGATCACGGCGGCCGTGCGGCGCGTCCGGCGGGAGGGCGGCGCCGTCGCCCAGGCCCACCTGCGCCACCTCAACCCCTTCCCGAAGAACCTCGGCGAGGTGCTGAAGCGGTACGACAAGGTCGTCGTGCCCGAGATGAACCTCGGCCAGCTCGCCACCCTCGTCCGGGCGAAGTACCTGGTCGACGCCCGCAGCCACACGCAGGTCAACGGCATGCCGTTCAAGGCGGAGCAGCTCGCCGCCGTCCTCAAGGAGGCCATCGATGCCTGAGTCCACCGAGTCTCTGCTGAGCCTGGTGCCCAAGGCCGAGGCCGTCCAGTCGATGAAGGACTTCAAGTCCGACCAGGAGGTCCGCTGGTGCCCCGGCTGCGGTGACTACGCCGTCCTCGCCGCCGTCCAGGGCTTCATGCCCGAGCTCGGCCTGGCGAAGGAGAACATCGTCTTCGTCTCCGGCATCGGCTGCTCCTCCCGCTTCCCGTACTACATGAACACCTACGGGATGCACTCCATCCACGGACGCGCCCCGGCCATCGCCACCGGCCTCGCCACCTCCCGCCGCGACCTGTCCGTCTGGGTCGTCACGGGCGACGGCGACGCGCTGTCCATCGGCGGCAACCACCTGATCCACGCCCTCCGGCGGAACGTCAACCTCAAGATCCTCCTCTTCAACAACCGGATCTACGGGCTGACCAAGGGCCAGTACTCGCCCACCTCCGAGGTCGGCAAGATCACCAAGTCGACGCCGATGGGCTCGCTCGACGCGCCCTTCAACCCGGTGTCGCTCGCGCTCGGCGCCGAGGCCACCTTCGTGGCGCGGACGGTCGACTCCGACCGCAAGCACCTCACCGAGGTGCTGCGCCAGGCCGCCGAGCACAACGGCACGGCGCTGGTGGAGATCTACCAGAACTGCAACATCTTCAACGACGGCGCCTTCGAGGTCCTCAAGGACAAGGACCAGGCCAAGGAGGCGGTGATCCGCCTGGAGCACGGGCAGCCGATCCGCTTCGGCACCGACCTGGGCCAGGGCGTCGTCCGCGATCCGGCCACCGGCGACCTCCAGGTCGTCCCGGTCACCCCGGAGAACGAGTCGCGGATCCTCGTCCACGACGCCCACTCCGCCTCCCCCACCACCGCCTTCGCGCTCTCCCGCCTGGCGGACCCGGACACCCTGCACCGGACGCCGATCGGCGTCTTCCGGTCCGTGGAGCGGCCGGTGTACGACACGCTCATGGCCGAGCAGCTGGAGTCGGCCGTCGAGCGGTACGGGAAGGGCGACCTCGGGCAGCTCCTGACCGGCAACGACACGTGGACGGTCGTCGGCTGACCGACGGGGCGCCACGGAACGGCGGGAGGGGGCGCGGCCACGGCGGCCGCGCCCCCTCCGGCGTTCCCGGCACCACGGTCCCGCCCCCTGGGCCGTCATGACCGTATCGCGGTACGGGCATGACAAGCCGCCCCGTCCGGCGCTACCGTCGACGGGACAGCGCGGTACGGGGCGAGCGATTCAGGGCGGGAGGTCCGGTGAGGCCGGAGACGACGGGCACCAGCACGGGCACGACGGGCGCGGACGCGGCGGACGGGAAGCCCGGGGACGCGCGGAACGAGGGACGGGCGGGGCTTCTCCACGGAATCGGCGCCTACGGCATGTGGGGCCTGGTCCCGCTGTTCTGGCCGCTCCTCAAGCCCGCCGGCGCGATCGAGATCCTCGCCCACCGCATGGTGTGGTCCCTGGCGTTCGTCGGCCTCGCGCTGCTCGCCCTCCGCCGCTGGAGCTGGACGCGTGAGCTGGTCCGCAGCCCGCGCAAGCTGGCCCTGCTCACCCTGGCCGCCGCCGTCATCACCGTGAACTGGGGCCTGTACATCTGGTCGGTCAACACCGGCCACGTCGTCGAGGCCTCGCTCGGCTACTTCATCAACCCGCTCGTCACCATCGCCCTCGGCGTGCTCGTCCTCCAGGAACGGCTGCGCCCGGCCCAGTGGACGGCCGTCGGCATCGGCCTCGCCGCCGTGCTCGTCCTGGCGATCGGCTACGGCCGGCCGCCGTGGATCTCGCTCGCCCTCGCCGCCTCCTTCGCGCTCTACGGCCTGGTGAAGAAGAAGGTCAACATCGGCGGCCTGGAGTCCCTCGCCGCCGAGACCGCCGTCCAGTTCCTGCCCGCCCTCGCCTACCTCCTCTGGCTCGGCGCGCAGGGCTCCTCGACCTTCGGCGCCCAGGGCGGGGGCCACGCGGCCCTGCTCGCCGCGACCGGCATCGTGACGGCCGTACCGCTGGTCTGCTTCGGGGCGGCGGCGATCCGCGTCCCGCTGTCGACGCTCGGCCTGCTCCAGTACCTGGCGCCGACCTTCCAGTTCCTGCTCGGTGTCCTGTACTTCCACGAGGCGATGCCGCCGGAGCGCTGGGCGGGCTTCTCGCTGGTCTGGCTGGCGCTGACGATCCTCACCTGGGACGCCCTGCGGACGGCCCGCCGCACCCGGAGCGAGATCGAGCGGGCCCGGCGCCTGACGGCGCCCGCCGCACCGGACGGGCCGGACACCGCCGGTACCGCGGTTTCCACCCCTTCGGCCCAGCGCGGACGCTGACAACAGGCGCGTTCGGCTCACGCGTAGTTACGTCGGGAGTCCAGGCCCTGAAAAGTAACGGGGCCCTCGTCCCGAGCGGAGTGATGGCGCCATGTCGCAGCCCCTCGCCCTCTCGGTCGACTTCGGCCGGGGATTCACGGATGCCTGGTCGGCCGTCGCCGAGTTCATCCCGAAGTTCATCGCCTTCCTCGCGATCCTGCTGGTCGGCTGGTTCGTGGCGAAGATGATCGCCAAGGTCGCCGACCGGCTGCTGCGCAAGGTCGGCTTCGAGCGGATGGCCGAGCGCAGCGGTGTCGCGAAGGCCCTCAAGGGGTCGAAGTACGACGCCACCGGCATCATCGCCAAGATCCTCTACTACGCGGTCCTGCTGATCGCGCTCCAGCTCGCCTTCGGGGTCTTCGGCCCCAACCCGGTGAGCGTCATGATCAACGGCATCGTGGCCTGGCTGCCGAAGGCGATCGTCGCCTGTGTGATCGTCGTGGTCGCCATGGCCATCGCGAAGGCGGTGCGGGACATCGTCCAGGGCGCGCTGGGACAGATGTCGTACGGGAAGGTGCTCGGCACGGCGGTCTGGGCCTTCATCGTCGGCCTCGGTGTGATCGCGGCGCTGAGCCAGGCCGGTATCGCGACCTCGGTGACCGGTCCGGTGCTCACGGCGGTGCTCGCCACGATCGCGGGTGTCGTGATCGTCGGTGTCGGCGGTGGGCTCGTCACCCCGATGCGGGGCCGCTGGGAGCGGTGGCTGTCGGCCGCCGAGACGGAGACGGGCCGGGCCAAGGACCAGATCGCGGCCTACCAGCGCGGCCGTGAGGACGCGCGGGGCGGGATGCCCGCGGCGCAGGAGCGGATGGGCGGCCGGCAGGGGATGGGCGGCGGCCAGGAGCGGCGGCGCCCCGGTCAGGAGCCGCCGATGCCGCCGGCGCCCCCGGTCGACCCGATGTGACACGGCGCGCGGCGGGCCCCGGCCCGCCGTGCCTCCCGACCCGCCGGTGCCCGAGGGCCCCGGCGGGTCCGCCGTGTTCCCTCGGTACGGGCCGGACCCCCGGGCCGCCTGTGCGGGCCTGTCTCAGGCGGCGTCCTTGTCGAGGAGGTCGAGCTCGCGGACCAGCCAGCAGACCGCCGTCAGGCGGAGGGTGGCGAAGTCGTGGCCGACCGGCTCGACCCAATCGGCCTCGGAGAGCCAGTCGGTGAACCCGAGGACGTAGTCGGCGAGCTCCTCCCGCCCGACGGTCCGGGGCTCCGGGCCGCGCTGGGCGGGGACGAGCGCGTCGCAGACCGCGGCGGCGTGCTGGTCGACGGCGGCCACGAGCCCCGGCTCGAAGGAGAACTCCGAGAGCCGGGGCAGGTACGTGGCGACGACGTCGGTCAACGGGCAGCCGGGCGAATCGTTCATCCCTCTACATTAGGGGCGCCGCGGGGCCTTCAGACCGTGAGCTTGGTCGCAGCGCCGGGACCCTCCGAGGACCCCTGCGGGACCGTTCGCGGGACCTTCGCGCCGGCCGGGCGGCGCCGCCCTCCCCGTACCCCGGTCGCGGTGACGGCCACGCCCAGGACGACCATCACCACCGGGACGACGAGGGCCGCCCGGAAGCCGTCGAGGCCGCCGCCGGTGAGCCCGTACACCGCCGTCACCGCCGCGATGCCGACGGCCGAGCCGAACTGCGTGGCGGTGGTGAGCAGTCCGCTCGCCAGGCCCTGCTCCTCCTCCGCGACCCCGTCGGTGCCGGCGATGGTGAGCGGCCCGTACGCGAGGGAGAAGGCGAGGCCGGTGAGGAGCAGGGCCGGGAACATCGCGGCGTACGACCGGTCCGGGCCGACCGGCAGGAACAGCGCGTACGCGACGACGGCGAGGACGAAGCCGCCGAGGATGACCCGGGCGTTGCCGTACCGGTTCACCAGGCGCGGGGTCAGGGTCGGGGCCAGGATCGCGTCGCAGCCCATGACCACCAGGGCCAGTGCCGTCTGGAGCGAGGACCAGCCGCGCAGCTCCTGGAGGTACAGGGTCACCATGAACTGGAAACCGAAGAAGGAGCCGACGAACAGCAGGGCCCCGAGGTCGGCGCGGATCACGGACGGGGTGCGCAGCAGGCCGAGCCGGACCAGCGGGGTGACGGCCCGGCGTTCGTCGGCGACGAAGAGACCGGCGAGGACGAGCCCGGCGGCGAGGGCGGTGGTGGTCAGGGGCCAGCCGGTGTAGCCGTGCTCCAGCCGGACGATCCCGTACGCGAGGAGGAGCATCGCGCCCGAGGCGGTGAGCGCCCCGGCCAGGTCGAAGCCTCCGCGCCGTCCGCCGGCCGGGCGCTCCTCCTTGGGGACCAGCTTCAGGGCGGCGAGGAGGAGCGCGGCGGCCAGCAGCACGGGGGCGAAGAAGACCCAGCGCCAGCCGAGCTGGGTGAGGAGGCCGCCGATGACGAGGCCGAGCGAGAAGCCTCCGGCGGCGGTGCCGGCGAAGACGAGCAGGGCCTGGTTGCGCTGCGGCCCCTCGGCGTAGGAGGTGGTGATGATCGACAGGGCGGCCGGGGTCATGAAGGCGGCGGCCACGCCGGTCACGAAGCGGGCCAGGACGAGGGTCCAGCCCTGGTCGGCGAGGCCGCCGAGGCCGGAGAAGACCAGGAAGACGGTGAGCCAGCCGAGGAACATGCGGCGGCGTCCGAGGAGGTCGGCGGCCCGGCCGCCGAGGAGGGTGAAGCCGGCGTAGCCGAGGACGTACGCGGACATGACCCAGGCGGCGGTGGAGGTGGAGAGGTCCAGATCGGCGCGGATGCTCGGGACGGCGACGGCGAGCATCGCCACGTCGATGCCTTCGAGGAAGATCGTCCCGCAGAGGACGAGGAGCAGACTCCAGGAGCGTGCGGACACAACTGTCTCCAGGGCGGGGAGGGTTGGGGGTTCCGGTTACCGGAATGAGGGTCGGTTCCCTCTTGTAACCACTCGCATCCTGCGGCACCATCGGGTGGCATGGAAGAAGGCACTTCGAAGTCACCGAGTCACTGCGCGGGAACCTACGGACGCGAGGCGGGTCCCGACACGGATCCCTTCCAGTGGGACACCCGCGAGGACTGCGAGGTCCGCCAGATCCTCGACCGGATCGCCGACAAGTGGTCCCTGCTGGTCATCGCGCTCCTCGACCGGCGTGTGCTCCGCTTCACCGAGCTCCGCCGGGAGATCGACGGCATCAGCCAGCGCATGCTGACCGTGACCCTGCGCCAGCTGGAGCGCGACGGCCTGGTGAAGCGCACGGTCCATCCGGTGGTCCCGCCCCGCGTCGAGTACGAACTCACGCCCCTGGGCGCGACGTTGCACACCACCATCCGCTCCCTGGTGACCTGGACCGAACAGCACCAGGGCGAGATCGCGGCGGCCCGCGCGGCCTACGACGCCCGGGAGGCGGCGGAGTTCGCCGGGTCCGGGGAGTCCGCCGCCCGGCCCGTGCCGGTGTAGGGCGGGCGGCGCGCGGTTATCCGGTGGCCCCGTGGGGTCACCGGCCCGCAGGCTGTCCTCATGGAAGAACCGAAGTACCGCATCCGGGCGCTCCACACCCCGGACACCGTCACCGTCTACCAGGCGTACGCGCCCGCACTCGGCCTGCCGGCGGCGCGGGACGGCCGCTTCCCGGACGCCTGGAAGCGGGACCGCATGACGTGGATCAAGCCCTCGTTCCTGTGGATGATGTACCGCTCGGGCTGGGGCACCAAGGAGGGTCAGGAGACCGTCCTCGCCGTGGAGATCACGCGCGAGGGCTTCGACTGGGCCCTGCGCCACGCCCAGCTCTCGCACCACGTGCCCGGCCTCCACGGCGACGTGGCGGCCTGGAAGCGGGAGTTGAAGCGGGCCCCGGCGCGGGTGCAGTGGGACCCGGAGCGGGACCCGCACCTGCGGCCGCTGCCGTACCGCTCGCTCCAGCTCGGGCTCGCGGGCGAGGCCTCCCGCCGGTACGCGGACGAGTGGACGGTCTCCGTCACCGACGTCACCGGCCTCGCCCACGACATCCACGCGCGCGTCCGCGCCGGCGACGTGGAGGCGGCCCGGCGCATGCTGCCGCGCGAGGAGCCGTACCCGGTGCCGGACGGCCTGCTGGACCATCTCGTGCCCTGAGGGGCGGTGGTGAGGACCCGTCAGTCGTCCGGCCCGCCGCCGCGCGCCGCGCCCGCCGAGGCGGCCACGACGCACATCACCGCGATCCACTGGGCCCAGGACAGCGCCTCGCCGAGCACGACGAGGCCGATGAGGGCGGCCATGGCCGGTTCGAGGCTCATGAGGATGCCGAAGACGCGGGGCGGGATCCTGCGCAGGGCTTCCAGGTCCAGCGTGTACGGGATCACCGAGGAGAGCAGCGCCAGACCGGCTCCGGCGGCCAGGACCCACGCCTGGAGGAGGGCCGTCCCGCTCTCGGCCACCCCGAACGGCACGGTGACCAGCGCCGCGACGGCCATGCCGAGCGCGAGACCGTCGCCCTCGGTGGTGTGCCGGCCGAGGGCCGCGCCGACCAGGATGTACAGGCCCCAGCAGGCTCCGGCGGCGAGGGCGAACACCACGCCCAGCAGGTCCAGGTCGCCGCGCCCTTCCATGAGCAGGACGACGCCGCCGGCGGCGAGCGCCACCCAGAGGCCGTCCAGCCAGCGCCGGGACCCGGCCAGCGCCACGCCCAGCGGGCCGAGGAACTCGATGGTCACCGCGATCCCGAGCGGGATCCGCGAGAGCGCCAGGTAGAAGCAGAGGTTCATCAGGCCGAGGACCAGGCCGTAGGCAAGGACCACCGTCGCCGTACGGCGGGTCACGCGCGGGGACGGCCGCCACAGCCGGACCAGCACGGCCGCCGCGAAGAACAGCCGCAGGGCGACCGTGCCGAAGCTGCCCACCGCGCCGAACAGGTGCTTGGCCACGGCCGATCCGAGCTGGACGCTGACGATGCCGAGCAGCACCAGGACCGTCGGCGGCATCGCGCCGAAGACGCGTCCGGCCACCGCGGTGGCCGGGGTGGTGCGGGGTGAGGGGCCGCGCTCGGTCCCGTCGGCGTTCCTGGTGACCACGCGTGGATTGTCGGCCACCGGACGCCGCGCGTCACCTCCTTTTCGCGGACCACGCGCGCGTGCCGGACCGTCAGTTCGCCTCCTCCGTACGGGTACGGGACCGGTGCGCCCGCACCTTGTGGCGGTTGCCGCACCGCTCCATCGAGCACCAGCGGCGGCGGCCGGGCCGGGAGGTGTCGGCGAAGACCAGGAAGCAGTCGTCGGCGCCGCAGACGCGGATGCGGTCCGCGTAGGGGCCGGTGAGCAGGTCCACCGCGTCCCGGGCGACGGTGGCCAGGAGCCGGCTGCCGGTGGCGCCGGGGGCCCAGGCGCGCGTGCCGTCCGGCCGCACGAGGGCCGCGAGCGGCGCTCCGGCGGCGGCCCCGTTCACCAGGTCCAGGTCCCCGGGGTCGTACCCCTCTCCCCCGGCGCGGGCGAGCGCCAGGCGCCACAGGGCGTCCCGCACCTCCCGTACGGCCGCGAGCTCGGCGGTCGTGACGGTCGGCTCGGGTCCGGGGGCGAGCCGGCAGCGGCGGACCCAGTCCAGCAGGCCCTCCACCCGGTCGAGCACCTCGTACCGGGCGGCGACCGGGCCGGGACCGCCGGTGAGGAGCAGTTCGAGACAGAGCGCGCCCGCGTCGAAGCGGAAGCACTGCCCGTCGCGGTGCCGGAGGGTCATGCCCGGGGGTGTTCCGGTGGCGGTCCACATCACGTAACCAGTATAAGTAGTTACATGACCGCACTCCACTGGAAGCTTGTGATCGACTGCGCCGACCCGCACGCCCAGGCCGCCTTCTGGGCCGCCGCGCTGCGCTACGAGGAGGAGGACCACAGCGCCCTCGTCGAGCGGCTGCTGAACGCCGGCGCCGTACCCGCCGGGGAGACGGCCACCGTCCACCCGGGCACACCCGCCGAGCGCCTCGGCTGGCGCACCCTCGCTGCCGTGAGCCACCCGGACGACCCGCGCGACCCGGCCACCGGCGCGGGCACGGGCCGCCGCATCCTCTTCCAGCAGGTCCCGGAGGCGAAGACGGTCAAGAACCGGCTCCACCTGGACATCCACACGGAGCCGGGCACGCGGGACGCGGAGGTGGCCCGCCTGGAGGGCCTGGGGGCGACCGTGCGGCGGAGGGTGGCGGAGCAGGGCGGGAGCTGGGTGGTGATGACGGATCCGGAGGGGAACGAGTTCTGCGTGCAGTAGGGGGCCGCGCGGCCCGGTCGGCCGAGGTCGCCGGCATCCGGGCCCGGCACCCCTCCCCGGATCAGCTCCCTCGGGCGTCCCGCTCCGCGCCCCCGGGGGACGGCGCCCCCGGCGGGTACAGGACGGCGGCGAGAAGGCTCACGTCGTCCCGGGTCCAGTCGATGGCGAACCGTTCGGCGGCCGCGTACAGGGCCGCGACGGCGGCCGAGGGCGTCGGGTCGGCCAGCCCGGCCAGAACCCGGGCGGCCCGCTCCTCCCCGAACTCCTCGCCTCCGCCGCCGCGCCCCTCCGTGAGGCCGTCGGTGGACACCACCAGCAGGTCGCCGGGGGCGAGCCGGGTGGTGCGCGTCTGCCAGCTGCCGGGCGGCGTGTCCAGGACGGGGTGGGCGAAGGGGCCGGTGACGCTCAGGCGCTCGACCGCGCCGCCGGCCCGGCGCAGGAACGGTTCCCCGTGCCCGGCGTTGACCCAGCTGACGGTGGAGCGCGCCGGGTCCAGGACGGCGACGAACAGGGTGGTGAAGCACTCCTCCTGATCGACCAGCGCGTGCTTCACGGCCCGTACGACGGTGTCCAGGTCGGCTCCCAGCCGCAGGGCCACCATCACGACGCTCTTCAGGCGCACGGCCAGCAGCCCCGCGTCGACCCCGTGCCCGCACACGTCCCCGAGGAAGACGGCGGTGGTTCCGTCGGCCAGCGCCACGGACCCGAGGTAGTCCCCGGCGATCAGCCCCTCGGCCGCCCGGACGTCCCCGGCGACGTCCACCCCGGCGCCCGGCGCCTCGCGGGAGACCAGGATCTCGTGCAATCCGCGCACGGCGGGGCCGACCTGGACCAGGGCCTCCTGATCGCGGCGCGCCTCGCGCTGCGAGACGGCCAGGCGCGCGCTCACCCCCTCCGCCTCCTCCGCCAGCCGGCCGATCCATCCGTGGGCTCCGCCGGGCGGCGGCCCGGCGGAGACGTCACCCCTGGCCGCCCTCCGCAGGTACCGGGCGAGCGCCCCGGCAGGGGCGAGGTAGTGGCGCTGCAGCACGGCCGCCGCGACCACCACCGCCACGAGGAGGGCGGCGGCCAGCGCCAGGATGTAGAGCATCAGGCCGTGCATGTGCCCGGCGGCTCCCTCGGCGTCATGGGCCCAGCGGCGCTCCAGCAGGGCCGTGAGGTCCCGCGTCCGGGCGTCGATCGCCGCGTACGTGCCGTCGGCCGGCGCGGTCCCGGCCGCCGACGCCGGCAGGGTGAACACCCGCACGCGGTCCACGGCGGCGCCCGGGCGGGCGTTCTCCAGCCAGCGGGCCGTAGCGCGGTCGACGGCCGCGGTCCCCGCCGCCACCTCGGCGTCCACCCCGGCGACCAGCCGGTCGAACGCCGCGAGGCGCCGCGGCAGCTCCGCTCCGGCGTCCGCGCGCAGCCCGTCCCCGGCGGCTCCGGTCAGGGCGGCCGCCCGCAGGTCACCGGCCGCCGCACGCACGGCGCCGAGCTCGACGAGGGCGGGGCGCCAGCGGGTCTCGATCCGCTGGGCGGCCCGGTCGTGATGGACGCTCAGAAGCACCCCCACCACGGCGACCGCCACCACGAGCAGCGCCGCCAGGCCGACCACGGCGATGATCAGCACCCTCGACCCGGTCAGTCTTCGCAACGCCAGCACGCGGTCGACGCTACCCACGAGGGGAGCCCGCTCTCACTCCACCACGCCGGGGCCCGGTCCTTCCGGCCCCCCGCGTCCCGCGCCCGGCCGGGACCCGTACGCCACCGGGGGTCCGCCCGGCCGGGGCCCCGGGCCCCGCCGACCTCCGGAACTCCCCCAGGCGCTCCGGACCGTCTCCGCCACCCCTCGGCGCCCGTCCGCCCCGCACGTCACCGGGCCCGTCCGCTCAGCGAACGGCCGTGACCGGTTTCCGCTCTTGACGCCAAGTCAAACTCTCGCTGAACATTCAGCACGCACACGCACACTCGTTCAACGGAACAACTGAACACCGCACGTGCACTCGTACAGCTCCAGCGCCTCGTGGCTACCCGGCCCGAGGCGTCTCGCACGTTCCGTCCCATCCCCCGTTCGGAATCCGGAGCCCCCACATGAACCTCTCCGTTCCCCGACGCGCCGTCGCGGCCGCCGCGCTCACCGCCCTCGCCCTGGGCGGTCTGACCGGCACCGCCGGCGCCGAATCCCGGGCAGCCTCGGCCCTGGCCGCCGCCCCCGACATCCCGCTCGCCAACGTCAAGCAGCACCTGACGGACCTCCAGGCGATCGCCACCGCCAACGGCGGCAACCGCGCCCACGGCCGCCCCGGCTACAAGGCGTCCATCGACTTCGTGAAGGCCAAGCTGGACGCGGCCGGTTACACCACCACGGTCCAGCAGTTCAGCTACAACGGCACCACCGGCTACAACCTGATCGCCGACTGGCCGGGCGGAGACCCGAACCAGGTCGTGATGGCCGGAGCACACCTCGACTCGGTCTCCTCCGGCGCCGGGATCAACGACAACGGCTCCGGCTCCGCCGCCGTCCTGGAGGCGGCCCTCGCCGTGGCCCGGGCCGGCTACCAGCCCTCCAAGCACCTGCGGTTCGGCTGGTGGGGCGCCGAGGAGCTCGGCCTCGTCGGCTCGAAGTACTACGTGAACCAGCTGCCGACGACCGAGCGGTCCAAGTTCGCCGGCTACCTCAACTTCGACATGATCGGGTCGCCGAACCCGGGCTACTTCGTCTACGACGACGACCCGGTGATCGAGAAGACGTTCAAGGACTACTTCGCGGGCCTCGGCGTCCCGACGGAGATCGAGACCGAGGGCGACGGCCGCTCCGACCACGCCTCCTTCAAGAACGTGGGCATCCCGGTCGGCGGTCTCTTCACCGGCGCGAGCCGGGTGAAGACCAGCGCGCAGGTGACCAAGTGGGGCGGTACGGCCACGGCCTTCGACCGCTGCTACCACTCGTCCTGCGACACGACGTCGAACATCAACGACACCGCCCTGGACCGCAACAGCGACGCCGTCGCGCACGCCCTGTGGACGCTGTCCGGCACGACCACCCCGCCGCCCACCGGCAAGGTCTTCGAGAACACCGCCGACGTGTCCGTCCCGGACAACGGCGCCGCGGTGACCTCCACCGTCAACGTCACCGGGGTCACCGGCAACGCGCCCTCCACCCTCAAGGTGGACGTGAACATCGTCCACACCTACATCGGTGACCTCGTCGTCGACCTCGTCGCCCCCGACGGCACCGTCTACAACCTGCACAACCGCACCGGCGGCAGCGCCGACAACATCGTCCAGACCTACACCGTGAACGCCTCCTCCGAGGTCGCCAACGGCGCCTGGAAGCTCCGCGCCCAGGACAGGGCCTCCGCCGACACCGGCTACATCAACAGCGTCAAGCTGACCTTCCCGTAAAAAAGCCGGGAAGCCTCCGAGGAGGCTTCCCGCCCTACGCTCCCGGGCGGGCCGGTGACCATCGCCCCCGCCCCGCCCGGGTCCCCAACAAGGCGCCGGCAGCCGCTATTTGTCGGCGTTCGCCACGTTCACCAGGGCGTCCTTCGTGACCGCGCCGACGTACACCGTGCCGTCGTCCGTCATCAGCGCGTTCACCAGCTTCGTGGAGAAGACGGTGCCCGATCCGAAGGAGCCGGTGACCTTCTCGCCGAAGGAGTCCAGGAAGCCCTGGACCTCCTTCGGCGCCTCGCCCTTCCCGGGCGTCGGCGCGCCGGTGTCGAGCTTCGCGACGGCCGTCCAGCCCTCCCCGATCACGTTCGGTCCGCCGTCGGGACCGCCGAGGCCCGGGGCGCCGAGGCCGAAGCCCTTCTCCAGCTCCTTCTCCGCGTCCTCGCCCGCGGCCTCCGCGCCGCCCTCCGTCACCTTGGCGCCCTTGGGCACCTGGAAGGTGAACTCCGAGGCGGCCGGCCGGCCGAAGTCGACCTTGGTGAAGCCCGCGTCGAGGACCGGCTTGCCGCCCTGGACCGAGGCCAGGGTGAACTTGAGCGGGGTGCCCGTCGCCGCGTCCACCGCGATCTTCACGGACTCCACGGTCGAACCGCTCTGCTTCGGCTCGATCACCAGCTGGTACGCGTCCCGGCCGGCCACCTTCGCCGTACCGCCGACGGTGATCGAGGTCGTGTCACCGGCCGCCTTCAGGACCTCGTCGGCCAGCTGCTTCGGCGTGCCCGGCAGTTCCTCGCCGCGCTCCTCCCCGGCCTCCGCCGGCGTCTTCTCGTGGAAGACCTCGTTGCTCGCGCTGTCGTACGCCCACACGTCGGTGCCGTTGTGGACGAGGCTGTACTCGTTCTTGCCGTCGAGCAGGGTGAGCCTCTGCCGCTCGGGGCCGTCCGCCGCCACCCGCAGGGTGTGGGTGCCGGAGACGAGCCGGGTGAGCTGTTCCGACGGGTCCGCCGAGCCGGAGCCGCCGCCTCCGGCGACGCCGGAGAGGAGGCCGTCGAGGGCGGGCAGGCCCAGGTCGGTGGAGATCCTGAACGTGCCGGACAGGGTCTGGGTGTCCGAGGCGGCGATCTTCTCGATGAGCTGCTGCGCGGTGATCTTCGGCAGGTCCGGATCGCCGGACGCCGCCAGGGCCGGTACGAGGCCGATGGTGGCGGCGGCCGCTCCGGCCACCGCCACCGGAACGATGTAACGGCTCGCCTTACGGGTCTGTGCCATGGTCTGCGCTACCTCCGTGCCCTCCGTGGTCGATGTCTCCATCCCACCAGGAAAAGGGCCCCGGGGCGTCAGCCCCGGGGAGCAACCGGGCGTACTGCTCCGGTATGACGCGACCCCGAGAAGTGCCTAGCCCGCGCGGTGGACGACCGCGTCGCAGAGCTCCGCCAGGGCCGCCTTCGCGTAGCCGTCGGGCAGCGGCGCCAGCATGGCCCTGGCCTCCTCCGCGTACCGCACGGTGTCCCGGCGGGCCTGCTCCAGGGCGGGGTGGACGCGGAGCCGGCGCAGGGCCTCGGCGTGGCGCTCGTCGTCGGTCAGGTCGCCGTCGATGAGGGCGACCAGTTCCAGGTCCTCGGGGCGGCCGTGGGCGGCCGCGGCGGCGCGGAGCCGGAGGACGGGGAGGGTCGGGACGCCTTCGCGGAGGTCGGTGCCGGGGGTCTTGCCGGACTCGTGGGAGTCGGAGGCGATGTCGAGGACGTCGTCGGCGAGCTGGAAGGCGACGCCGAGCCGCTCACCGTACTGCGTGAGGGTGTCGACGACGGACCGGTCGGCGCCGGCCATCATGGCGCCGAAGCGGCAGGAGACGGCGACGAGCGAACCGGTCTTGCCGCCGAGCACGTCGAGGTAGTGGTCGACGGGGTCGCGGCCGTCGGTGGGGCCCGCGGTCTCCAGGATCTGGCCGGTGACGAGCCGCTCGAACGCCTCGGACTGGATGCGTACGGCCTCGGGGCCGAGATCCGCGAGCGTGTGCGACGCGCGGGCGAAGAGGAAGTCACCCGTGAGGACGGCGATGGAGTTGCCCCAGCGGGCGTTGGCGCTGGGCACCCCGCGCCGTACGTCGGCCTCGTCCATGACGTCGTCGTGGTAGAGCGTGGCGAGATGTGTCAGCTCGACGACCACGGCGGAGGGGACGACCCCCGGGGCGTGCGGGTCGCCGAACTGGGCGGCGAGCATCACGAGCAGGGGACGGAACCGCTTGCCCCCGGCCAGGACGAGGTGCTGGGCGGCCTCCGTGATGAACGGGACATCGCTCTTGGTGGCGTCCAGGAGGCCCGCCTCCACGGCCGCCAACCCGCTCTGGACATCGGCCTCAAGAGCCTGGTCCCGCACGCTAAGACCGAACGGCCCGACGACGGTCACGAGGGGGTCTCCTGTCTGCTGACGCCTGCTGACGATCACACGGGTTGCTCACGATCACCTGGATCGCCGATGTGTCGCTGGATTCGCTCAAGCCAGCGTATCCGGTCACGTTTCGATCACCGTGGGCGCCTTCCCGTCACCCCCGGTATGTTCGTGATCGGCCCATACGGCCATGAGTAGGCGTTTTGTCCCGAACGGGGAGTGGCATGGAAACGAACGGCGTACGGCGGCCGTGGAGGTGACCCGGTGACCAGGATCCGCACCGACTTCCCGTACGCGACCCGGCACGAGGACCTCCGCGTCCCGATGCCCGACGGCACCCCGCTGTACGCGCGCGTGTGGCGCCCGGTCACCGACGAGCCCGTCCCGGCCCTCCTGGAGTACGACCCGTGCCGGCTGACCGACGGGACGGTGGCCCGCGACGGACAGCGACACCCCTGGTACGCGGGCCACGGCTACGCCTCCGTCCGTGTCGACGTGCGGGGGTACGGCAACAGCGGGGGCCTGCCCGGCGACGGGCTCGACGCCACCGGGACGGACGACGGGGTGGCGCTCGTGCACTGGCTGGCCGGCCGGCCCTGGTGCACCGGTGAGGTCGGTGTCCTCGGCGTCTCCTGGGGCGGCGCCGCCGCCCTGCGGATCGCCGCCCGCGCCCCCGGCCCGCTCAAGGCCGTCGTCGCCGTGGGCGCCACCGACGGCCCCCACGGGAAAGCCCTCCCCCACCTGGACGGCTCCGTCCTCGCGGGAGCCCTGCCCCGGGCCGCCGCCCTGCTCTCCCTGGCCTGCCGGCCGCCCGACCCCCGCTACGCGGGCGAGGAGTGGCGCGAGCGCTGGCTGGAACGGCTGGAGGCGGTGGAGCCGCTCCTCCCGCGGTGGCTCGCCCCTTCGACCCACGACGAGCGGGGGCCCGGGGAGCACGGCACGATCCGGGCCGCCGTCCTCGCCGTCGGCGGGCTCCACGACCCGTACCGCGACACCGTCCTGCGCCTGGCCGAGCACCTCCCCCCGGACCGGGTACGGGCCGTCCTCGGCCCCTGGTCCGTCCACTACCCCGACCGGGCGCTGCCGCCGGGCTCCGCCGTCGGCTTCCTCCAGGAGACCCTGCGCTGGTGGGACCACCACCTCAAGGGCATCGGCAACGGAGTGATGGACGAGCCGCTGCTGCGCTCCTGGATCGGCGGCTCCCGTCCCCCGGCCCCGGTGTACCGGGAGCTGCCGGGCCGGTGGGTCGCCGACCCCTCCTGGCCGTCCCCGCACGTCACACCCGTCACGTACGGCTTCGGGGGCACGCCGGTGGCCGTCGCCTCGCCCCCGTGGACCGGCGTGGACGCGGGCCGCCTCCTGCCGTCGGGGAACGACGGCGACCTGCCGCCGGACCAGCGCGGCGAGGACGCGCTCTCGGCCTGCTTCGACTTCACCGTCCCCGAGGACGGGGAACCGGTCGAGATCCTGGGCCGCCCGTCGGTGCGCCTCGCCCTGCGCGCGGAAGCGCCCACCGGCCGGGCCGTCGCCCGGCTCTGCGACGTCGCCCCGGACGGCTCCTCGGCCCTCGTCACCCAGGGCGCCCTGGACCTCTCCGCCCCCTCCGGCCCGGACCGGGCGGAGCCCGCGCGCACCGGCGGGTGGGAGAGCGTCCGCTTCGAGCTGGGCACCGCCGGGCACGCCTTCGCCCCCGGCCACCGGGTACGGCTCGCGGTCTCCTCCGCGTACTGGCCGTGGCTCTGGCCCGGGCCGGACGGGGCGGGCTTCACGCTGGACCCGGCGGGCTCCTCGCTCACGCTGCCGGTCCGGGCCCCGACGCGGGACAACGTCGTGTGGGAGGAGCCGGAGCAGGCCGGGCCGACGGGCGTCACCGTCCCGGGCACCCTGGAGGAGCCGCGGCCGGAACGGACGGTGGTGCGGGACGTGGTGAAGGGCGAGTGGCGTCTGGAGGACGATCCCCGGGACGGCGGGACACAGGTCCACCCGGACGGCCTGGAGGTCACGGAGGACGCCTTGGACACGTACACGATCGAGGAGAGCGGACCGCTGTCGGCCCGGGCCCGCTCGGACCGGTCGGTCCGGCTGCACCGGCCCGAGCTCGGCTGGGACGTCACGGTGGAGCTCCGCGCCGAGACCACCTGCGACGCGGACGCCTTCCACACCTCGCACGAGGTGGTGTGCGCGGAGGGCGGGGAGATCGTCTTCCACCGCACCTGGGAACGGCGGATCCCCCGTACGGCGGGCTGAGCCGCGGCCGTACGGGGGACCGGAAGGGGTTACGCTCCGGCGCCGGCCTTGCGGCGGCGGGCGACGACGAGCGCGCCGGCGCCGAGGACGACGGCGGCACCGGCGGCCAGGCCGAGCTGCGGCAGGTGGTCGCCGGAACCGGTGGCGGCGAGGGTGCCGCGGTTGACCGGGGTGGTGGACGAGCCGCCCTGCGGCGTGGTGTTCGTGTTGCCGGTGGTGACGGTGGGCACCGGGGTCGGGGTGGCGGTGGTGGTCGACGGGGACGGCGTCGGGGTCGGCGCCGGCTTGTCGTCCTTGCCGGCGGGGACGATGTCGAAGAAGGCCTCGGAGTTGTCGCCGAAGCCGCAGGAGCCGTCCTCGTTCTCGTACGCGCCGGCGGCGAAGGCCACACCCTGGGCGGTGGGCGTCTTGGCGTCGACGGTCAGGCGCAGCTTCACGTCCGCCTGGCCGCCCTTGGCGAGGGCGCCGAGCTCGATGCCGTCGAACTCCTCGGAGAGCCGGCTCCACGCCGGGTTCTTGGCGGAGGACCACTCGACGGTGATGAACTTGTTCCAGCCGCTCGGCGGCTCCTCGTTCTCGTCGATCTCCTCCCAGTCGGTGGGGAGGGTCGCGGCGAAGGCGTAGGCCTCGACGGCGTCGAGGGTGCGCTCGGAGGTGTTCCTGACCTTCAGCGAGAACACCGCGCTGGTCCCGGCGGTGACGGTGGTGGGGCCGGTCACCTGGACGGCGAGGGCCTCGCCCTCCTCGCACTCCTCGGGCAGCTCCTCGAAGCCTTCGAGGGCGTCCCGGGCGTCGGCGAGCTCCTGCTTGGCCAGCTTCAGCCGCTCACCGAGGATGTGGGCCTTCTTCGCCAGGGCGACGACGGCGTCGTCGAACGCGGTGTCGGCCTTGCCGTGGCGGAGCTTGGCGGCGGCCAGGGTGGCGGCGGCGCCCTCGACGGCCTTCTTCGCGTCGGCGACGGCCTTCTCGGCGTCCGCCTTCTCCTGCTCGGTGGCGGTCCCGGGCAGCTTCTTCAGGGCGTCCTCGGCCGCGGCGAGGGCCGCGTCGGCGGCGGTCCTGGCGTCCTCGGCGGTCTTGAGGGCCTCCTTGGCGGCGGCGAGCTCGGTCTTGAGGGCCTCGTCGATGTTGGTCTCGTCGAGGTCCTTCAGGACCGCCTTGCGCTGCGCCTCGAGCTCGGCGACCTTGGCCCGCGCCTTGTCGACGGCCTCCTCCAGCTCCTCCAGGGACGGCTTCTCCCCGTCCTCGTGGGTCGCGGGGGCCTGCGTCTGCGCGGGCGTCGGGGTGGGCGTGGCGAAGGCGGGGCCGGCCGAGAGGAACACGACCGGCGTGGTGACGGCGGCGGCGACGGCGGTCGCCAGGATGCGGCGGATCTTCACAGGTGTGGGCCTTTTCCTGGTCAGAGGAACTGCGAGAAGAGTGTGGTGGGGCGCGCGTCGGCGGCATGCTCACGCGGGCGCGGCGCCACGCTGATCGTAGGGGGCCGCATCCACCGCGCGGGGGCCGCTTTCCCGCAGCTCGGGCGGGGGTCCGGCGCCACTCCGACCGCAAAGCGCCCGAAGCGGGACAGTTGCCCACGGAGGCCCCGGTTTCTCTGTGATCCATGTCATCCGCGCCCGGCGGCCCGCCCCGTAACGTGTCCCCCACACACGTGGAAAGCGAGGCACGCAGCCATGCCCGAGCACAGCCCGCTCGACCTGGCCGAGGGCGACCCCTTCGGCCCGCACAACCTCCCGTACGGCGTCTTCTCGACCGCCGACGAGCCCGGCCGGCGCAGGCTCGGTGTCCGCATCGGCGGGTACGTGCTGGACGCGGGGGCCGCGGCGCACGCGCTCGGCTCCCCGTACGCCACGCTGCTCGCGCAGCCGAGCCTGAACCCGCTGCTCGCCGCGGGCCGGACGGCCTGGCGTGACGTGCGGCGGGCGCTGACGGCCTGGGTGACGGTGCCGGCGCACCGCCCCGACATCGAGCCGCTGCTGCACCCGCTGGACGCGGTGACGCTGCACCTGCCGTACGAGGTCGCGGACTACGTGGACTTCTACGCGAGCGAGCACCACGCCACGAACGTGGGCCGGATCTTCCGTCCGGACGGTGAGCCGCTGACCCCCAACTGGAAGCACCTGCCCATCGGTTACCACGGCCGCGCCGGCACGGTGGTGGTCTCCGGGACCGATGTCGTACGGCCTTCCGGGCAGCGCAAGGCGCCGTCCGACGCGGCGCCCGTCTTCGGCCCGTCGGTGAAGCTGGACATCGAGGCGGAGGTCGGCTTCCTCGTCGGCACCCCGTCGGAGCTGGGCCAGCCGGTCCCGCTGAGCGACTTCCGGGAGCACGTCTTCGGCCTGACGCTGCTCAACGACTGGTCGGCGCGGGACGTGCAGGCCTGGGAGTACGTGCCGCTGGGCCCGTTCCTGGGCAAGTCGTTCCAGACCTCGGTGTCGGCGTGGGTGACGCCCCTGGAGGCGCTGGACGCGGCCCGCACCGCCCCGCCCGCGCGGGACTTCCCGCTGCTGCCGTACCTGGACGACGCGGGCGAGGAGGAGCCGGGCGGCTTCGACCTGCGGATCACGGTGGAGATCAACGGCGAGGTGGTCGCCGAGCCGCCGTTCTCCACCATGTACTGGACGGCGGCCCAGCAGCTCGCCCACATGACGGTGAACGGTGCCTCGCTGCGCACGGGTGACCTGTACGGCTCGGGGACGGTGTCCGGGCCCGACGTGAACCAGCGCGGTTCGCTCCTGGAGCTGACGTGGAACGGCCGGGACGCGCTCGAACTGGCCGGGGGCAAGCGGACGTTCCTGGAGGACGGCGACGAGGTCGTGCTCACGGCGTGGGCGCCGGGCCCGGACGGCACGCGCGTGGCGCTGGGCGAGGTCCGGGGCCGGATCGTTCCTTCCGCCTGATCGGGGGCCGCTCGCCGGTCGTACCGGGCTCCCGTGGGGGCCGTACGACCGGCGAGCGGCCGTCCGTCAGAGGAGGCGCCAGAGGGCGGGCGCGTTCGGCGGCTCCCAGCCCGCCTGGGCGGTGTGCGCCTGGAGGCAGGTGTAGCCCCGGCCGCCGTACGTCACGGAGTCGCCGGGCCGATAGGCGGTTCCGGCGGCCCAGGTACCGCCGGGCGTCCCGGTGGGGGTCGGCGTGGGGCTCGGGCCCGGCTGCTGCGGCACGTTCAGGACGAAGTCGAAGGCGGCCTCCCTGGCGCCGCCCGCGTCCCGCACGGTCATGAGCAGCCGTGGGTCGAATATCGAGTCGGTGTTGTTGCGGGGTTCGCCCGGGAAGTACAGCTGGGTGGTGAGCACCGGGCGGCCGGGGGCCTGGACCTTGACGTGGATGTGGCGGGTACGGCCCGGGTAGAGGCCGGGAACGATCGTGCTGAGCCGGAAGGCGCCGCTCGCGTCGGTGAACTGGTGGCCGCGGAAGCGGAAACCGCTGTTGTCGTAGGCTCCGTTGACGTCGGCCTGCCAGAAGTCGAGCAGGGCACCGGCGACCGGCCGGCAGGCGAGGCCGAAGACGTAGCCGCTGACGGTGAGCCGGGTGCCGGGTGTGCTCGCGTCCACCAGGCTGGTGCGGCGGGGCGAGTTCGGCTTGAAGTACGGGCCTTCCGTCTGCGGGGGCGTGGGGTCGTCCCCGTCGTCGCAGGCGGGGGTGAGGGCGGGCGGCACCTCGCTCCCGGTGAGGGTGCGGGCGAGCGCGGGGACGCCCATGAGCACGGCGGGCGCGGTGAGCCCTGCGGCGAGCGCGGCGCGCAGCACGGCCTTGCGGGTGACGTGTCCGGTGCCGCCGGTCTCGCTCTCGATGTTCCTGTCCATACCGGTGCCTGCTCCTCTGGTGGGGGGCTGCGGGATCGGCATCGAACCTAGGCGCGCGGGTCGGCGGGGACGAGGGACGCAGTGCGGTGGTCGTGGTGTTTTCGGAAGTCACCGGGGCTCAGGCCGGTCTCGCGCCGGAAGAAGCGGCAGAAGTAGGCGGGGTCGGCGAACCCGACCCGGGCCGCGATCTGCCGTACCGTCAGTTCGGTTGCGGTGAGCAGTCGTTGGGCTTCGCGCGTCCGGGCCTCGCGGAGCAGGGCGGCGGGGGTGCGTCCGGTGGCGGCGCGCACGGTCTCCGCGAGGTACCCGGGGGTCACCCCGAGCCGCTCGGCGCACTCCCGCACGGTCAGCCCTTCCGTCGCCGCCCGTCCGGCGAGCCGTACGAACTCTTCCGCGACGCCCCGTGCGGGCGCGGGCCCGGCACCGGCGCCCGGCAGTCGCGCGGCCCGGACCAGCAGCACGTGCAGCAGGGACCGCAGCACCCCGGCGAACCCGTCGTCACCGTGCCGGTACTCCTCGGCCAGCTCCTCCATGAGCAGCGCCGTGCGCCGGTGCGTCGCCTCGTCGAGGTCCACCCAGGGCCGTTCCCCCAGCCTCCGCAGCAGCGCCTCGTCCCCGCCCCCGCCCAGGAATTCGGGGGTGAACAGCACGAGCGACCCGTCGAGCCCGTGCACGCCCTCCCAGTGGTGCACCTGTCCGGGCAGGATCACTCCCAGCTGCGGCGGGCGCACCGTGTACCGCTCCACGTCGAGCACGTGCACCCCGCTTCCGGTGACGACGTGGACGATCTCGTAGAACGTGTGCCGGTGCGGGAACGCGGCCCGTGACATGGGGCCCATGGCGTCGAACCCGCCGGCCGCGAAGGGCACTTGCCCCGGCAGGCGCACCTCCAGGCGGTGCAGGGGCGGCTCCCCGTCCCGGGGGGCGACACAGGGGCTGCCGGGTAACGCGGTGGTGCCGCGCATGGTGCGGCTCTCCTCTCGCTGGTACAGACCAATACGGCGCATCCCACGATGGCACGGCCGGGCCCCGCGGTCACCCCCTCCCATGGGCCACCCGGCATGCGGCGGCCCCGGTGCCCGGCCGATGCCCCCGGGGTGGCGGGAGCAGGGGAGAGCCCGGCGGTAGGCACGCGGGAGGGGCCCGGCTCGTGGCGAGCCGGGCCCCTCCCGTACGGGGCGTGCGCCCCCGTCACCGCACGAAGACGCTCGCCTGGCTCGCGAGGTCGAGGAAGTACTGCGGCGCGAGGCCCAGGACCAGGGTGACGGCCACACCGGCGGTGATGGTGACCGAGGTGAGCGCCGAGGGCACCGCGACGGTGGGCCCGTCGGCCTTCGGCTCGCTGAAGAACATCAGCACGATCACCCGGATGTAGAAGAACGCGGCGATCGCCGACGAGATCACGCCGACCACGACGAGCGCCCCGGCGCCGCCCTCCGCCGCCGCCTTGAAGACCGCGAACTTCCCGGAGAAGCCGGAGGTGAGCGGAATGCCGGCGAAGGCGAGCAGGAAGACCGCGAAGACCGCCGCGACGAGCGGCGAACGGCGGCCGAGCCCGGCCCACTTGGAGAGGTGGGTGGCCTCGCCGCCCGCGTCCCGGACGAGCGTGACGACGGCGAAGGCGCCGATGGTCACGAAGGAGTACGCGCCGAGGTAGAACAGCACGGACGAGACGCCGCTGGGGGTGGCCGCGATGACACCGGCGAGCAGGAACCCGGCGTGCGCGATCGACGAGTAGGCGAGGAGCCGCTTGATGTCGGTCTGGGTGATGGCGATGATCGCGCCGCCCAGCATGGTGACGATGGCGACGCCCCACATGACCGGCCGCCAGTCCCAGGTGAGCCCCGGGAGCACCACGTACAGGAGGCGGAGCAGGGCTCCGAAGGCGGCGACCTTGGTGGCGGCGGCCATGAAGCCGGTGACCGGTGTCGGGGCGCCCTGGTAGACGTCCGGGGTCCACATGTGGAACGGCACCGCGCCGACCTTGAACAGGAGTCCCATCAGCACCATGGCGAAGCCGATGAGCAGCAGCACGTCGTTGCCCATGGTGGCGGCGAGCGCCGGGTCGACGGAGGCCAGGCGGCCGTCGACGACGTCGGCGATGGCGGCGTACGAGACGGAGCCCGCGTAGCCGTAGAGCAGGGCGATCCCGAAGAGGAGGAACGCGGAGGAGAAGGCGCCGAGCAGGAAGTACTTGACGGCGGCCTCCTGCGACATCAGCCGCTTGCGGCGGGCGACGGCGCAGAGCAGGTACAGCGGGAGGGAGAAGACCTCCAGGGCGACGAACAGCGTCAGGAGGTCGTTGGCCGCCGGGAAGACGAGCATGCCGGCGACGGCGAACAGGGCGAGCGGGAACACCTCGGTGGTGGTGAACCCGGCCCGGACCGCCGCCTTCTCCTGGTCGCTGCCGGGGACGGCGGCGGCCTCGGCGGCGAAGGAGTCGACCCGGTGGCCGTGGTCGGCCGGGTCGAGCCGCCGCTCGGCGAAGGTGAGGACGGCGACGATCGAGGCGAGCAGGATCGTGCCCTGGAGGAAGAGGGCGGGCCCGTCGACGGCGATCGCGCCCATGGCCGCGATGCCGGCCTTCGTGGTGGCGTGTCCGCCGGCCGCGAGGGCGACGACGGCGGCGAAAGCCGCCGCGAGGGCGAGCACGCTCAGGACGACCTGGCTGAGGTGGCGGCCCCTGCGGGGCACGAAGGCCTCGGCCAGGACGCTGAGGATCGCGGCACCGACGACGATGAGGACGGGCGCGAGCTGCGCGTACTCGATGTGCGGCGCCGGGATCTTGCCGATCGGCTCGGCGGCCGTCGTCCACAGGTCGTGGACAGCCGTTGTACTCACTTGGCCGCCTCCGCGTTCTGGATGGGCACAGCGGGCTGGGGGTCCTTCTGCTGCACGTCGGACATGGTGTGCCGGACCGCCGGGTTGACGACGTCCGTCAGGGGCTTGGGGAAGACGCCGAGGAAGATCAGGACGGCGATCAGCGGGACGGCCACCGCCAGCTCCCGCGCCCGCAGGTCGGGCAGGGTCTTCACCTCTTCCCTCACCGGCCCGGTCATCGTCCGCTGGTAGAGGACGAGGGTGTAGAGCGCGGCGAGGACGATGCCGGTGGTGGCGACGACACCGGCCACCGGGTAGCGGGCGTAGGTGCCCACGAGGACCAGGAACTCGCTGACGAAGGGGGCGAGGCCGGGCAGGGACAGGGTCGCGAGGCCGCCGATGAGGAAGGTGCCGGCGAGGACCGGGGCGACCTTCTGCACGCCGCCGTAGTCGGCGATGAGCCGGGAGCCGCGCCGGGAGATGAGGAAGCCGGCGACCAGCATGAGGGCGGCGGTGGAGATGCCGTGGTTGACCATGTAGAGCGTGGCGCCGGACTGGCCCTGGCTGGTCATCGCGAAGATGCCGAGGACGATGAAGCCGAAGTGGGAGATCGACGCGTAGGCGACCAGCCGCTTGATGTCCCGCTGGCCCACCGCGAGCAGCGCGCCGTACACGATGCTGATCAGGGCGAGGACGACGATCGCGGGGGTGGCCCACGTCGAGGCCTCGGGGAAGAGGCCGAGGCAGAAGCGGAGCATCGCGAAGGTGCCGACCTTGTCGACCACGGCGGTGATGAGGACGGCGACCGGTGCGGTCGCCTCCCCCATCGCGTTGGGCAGCCAGGTGTGCAGCGGCCACAGCGGCGCCTTCACCGCGAAGGCGAAGAAGAAACCGAGGAACAGCCACCGCTCGGTGCTGGTGGCCATCTCCAGCGAGCCGTTGGCCCGCGCCTCGGCGATCTCGGTGAGCGAGAAGTTGCCGGCGACGACGTAGAGGCCGATGACGGCGGCCAGCATGATCAGGCCGCCGACCAGGTTGTACAGCAGGAACTTGACGGCCGCGTACGAGCGCTGGGCCGCCGCGTTCTCGTCGGAGCCCGCGTGGGCCCGGTCGCCGAAGCCGCCGATGAGGAAGTACATCGGGATGAGCATGGCTTCGAACAGGATGTAGAAGAGGAAGACGTCGGTGGCCTCGAAGGAGAGGATCACCATCGCCTCGACCATGAGGATCAGGGCGAAGAAGCCCTGGGTCGGCCGCCACCTCTTCGAGGACGTCTCCGCGGGGTCGGCGTCGTGCCAGCCGGCCAGGACGATGAAGGGGATCAGCAGGGCGGTGAGGCCGATGAGCGCGACCCCGATGCCGTCGACGCCCAGTTCGTAGCGGACCCCGAAGTCCTTGATCCAGGCGTGCGATTCGGTCAGCTGGTACCGCTCGCCGCCGGGCTCGAACCGTACGAAGATCACGGCGGCGAGCGCGAGCGTGGCGAGCGAGACGAGCAGCGCCAGCCATTTGGCGGCGGTACGGCGGGCGGCGGGCACGGCGGCGGTGAGGATCGCACCGACCGCCGGTACCGCTGCCGTGACCGTCAGGAGCGGGAAGGACATGGGATTACACCGCCCTCATCAGCAGGGTCGCGGCGATCAGCACCGCCGTACCTCCGAACATGGAGACCGCGTACGAGCGGGCGTAGCCGTTCTGGAGCTTGCGCAGCCGGCCGGAGAGTCCGCCGACGGAGGCGGCGGTGCCGTTGACCACGCCGTCGACCAGGCTGTGGTCGACGTACACCAGCGAGCGGGTGAGGTGCTCGCCGCCCCGGACCAGGACGACGTGGTTGAAGTCGTCCTGGAGGAGGTCGCGGCGGGCGGCCCGGGTGAGCAGGGAGCCGCGCGGGGCGACCACCGGGACGGGCCGGCGGCCGTACTGGAGGTAGGCGATCGTGACGCCGACGACCATCACGGCGACGGTGGCGGCGGTGATGGCTCCGGCGCTGATCGGCGGGTGTCCGTGCTCGAACCGGGTCACGGGGGCGAGCCAGTTCACGAACCGGTCGCCGATGCCGAAGAAGGCGCCCGCGCCGACCGATCCGACGGCCAGCAGGATCATCGGGACGGTCATGGACTTCGGCGACTCGTGCGGGTGCGGCATCCGGCCCGCGGCGTGCTCGGCGGCCGGTTCGGCCCCGGGCACGGTGTCGGCGTCGGGCGCCGGCTGCCAGCGCTTCTCCCCGAAGAAGGTCATGATCATCACGCGGGTCATGTAGTACGCGGTGATGGCCGCGCCCAGCAGGGCCACGGAGCCGAGGATCCAGCCCTCGGTGCCGCCCTTGGCGAAGGCCGCCTCGATGATCTTGTCCTTGGAGAAGAAGCCCGACAGGCCGGGGAAGCCGATGATGGCGAGGTAGCCGAGGCCGAAGGTGACGAAGGTGACCGGCATGTACGTCCGCAGGCCGCCGTACTTCCGCATGTCGACCTCGTCGTTCATGCCGTGCATGACCGAACCGGCGCCGAGGAAGAGACCCGCCTTGAAGAAGCCGTGCGTCACCAGGTGCATGATCGCGAAGGCGTAGCCGATGGGCCCGAGGCCGGCCGCGAGGACCATGTAGCCGATCTGCGACATCGTCGAGCCGGCCAGCGCCTTCTTGATGTCGTCCTTGGCGCAACCGACGATCGCACCGAAGAGGAGCGTGACGGCGCCGACGATGGTCACGACGAGCTGTGCGTCCGGGGCGGCGTTGAAGATGTCGGCCGAGCGCACGATCAGGTAGACGCCGGCGGTGACCATGGTCGCCGCGTGGATGAGGGCCGAGACCGGGGTCGGGCCCTCCATCGCGTCCCCGAGCCAGGACTGCAGCGGCACCTGGGCCGACTTGCCGCAGGCCGCCAGGAGCAGCATCAGGCCGATCGCGGTCAGCGTCCCCTGCGACGCCTCGCCGGTCGCCTCCAGGACCGGCCCGAAGGCGAAGGTCCCGAAGGTGGTGAACATGATCATGATGGCGATGGAGAGGCCGATGTCACCCACCCGGTTGACCAGGAAGGCCTTCTTCGCCGCGGTCGCCGCGCTGGGCTTGTGCTGCCAGAAACCGATCAGGAGGTACGAGGCGAGGCCGACGCCCTCCCAGCCGAAGTACAGCAGCAGGTAGTTGTCGGCGAGGACGAGCAGCAGCATCGCCGCGACGAACAGGTTCAGATAGCCGAAGAACCGGCGGCGGCGCTCGTCGTGCGCCATGTACCCGATCGAGTACACGTGGATGAGCGTGCCCACCCCGGTGATCAGCAGCACGAACGTCATCGAGAGCTGGTCGAGCTGGAAGGCGATGTCCGCCTGGAAGCCCTCGACCGGGACCCAGCTGAACAGCCGCTGGTGCAGCGCCCGGTCCTCGGCCCCCTTGCCGAGCATGTCGGCGAAGAGGACCAGGCCGAGCGCGAAGGAGACCGCCGCGAACAGCGTGCCGAGCCAGTGCCCGGCCTTGTCGAGCCGCCGCCCGCCGCACAGCAGGACGGCCGCGCCGAGCAGGGGTGCCCCGACGAGCGGAGCGATGAGATTTTCCACGGTCAGCCCCTCACAGCTTCATCAGGCTGGCGTCGTCGACCGAGGCCGAGTGGCGGGCACGGAAGACGGACACGATGATCGCGAGCCCGACGACGACCTCCGCGGCGGCCACGACCATCGTGAAGAAGGCGATGATCTGGCCGTCGAGGTTGCCGTGCATACGGGAGAAGGCGACGAACGCGAGGTTGCAGGCGTTGAGCATCAGCTCGACGCACATGAAGACCACGATCGCGTTCCGCCGGATCAGCACCCCGGCCGCACCGATGGTGAACAGCAGGGCGGCGAGGTACAGGTAGTTGACGGGATTCACCGGGTGGCCTCCTCTTCGTCCCGGTCACGGCCCAGACGCTCCGCCGCGCGCTGCTCCAGGGCCTTGAGGTCGGCCAGCGCCTCCTTCGACACGTCCCGGACCTGACCCCGCTTGCGCAGGGTCGAGATGACGGTGAGCTCGGACGGGGTGCCGTCGGGCAGCAGGCCCGGGATGTCCACGGCGTTGTGCCGGGCGTACACGCCGGGCGCCGGGAGCGGCGGCAGGTGCTTGCCTTCCCGTACGCGCTGCTCGGCCAGCTCGCGCTGGGTGCGGGCCCGTTCGGTGCGCTCGCGGTGGGTGAGCACCATCGCGCCGACGGCGGCGGTGATGAGGAGCGCGCCGGTGATCTCGAAGGCGAAGACGTACTTGGTGAAGATGAGGGCGGCGAGGCCCTCCACGTTCCCGCCGTGGGCGGTGTTGGCGGCGCCCAGGCCGTTGAACTCGGTCAGGGCGGCCTGGCCGATGCCGGCGACCAGCAGCACACCGAAGCCGAGACCACAGGCCGCGGCCCACCAGCGCTGCCCCTTGAGGGTCTCCTTCAGCGAGTCGGCGGCGGTGACGCCGACCAGCATGACCACGAAGAGGAACAGCATCATGATCGCGCCGGTGTAGACGACGATCTGGACGACGCCGAGGAAGTACGCCCCGTTGGCCAGGTAGAAGACGGCGAGGACGATCATCGTGCCGGCGAGGCAGAGGGCCGAGTGCACGGCCTTCCTCATCAGGATGGTGCACAGGGCGCCGACGACGGCGACGGTGCCGAGGATCCAGAACTGGAAGGCCTCGCCCGTGGACGTCGTGTACGCCGCGAGGGTCGCGCTCATGCCTCCGCCCCCTGCGGCTCGTCCTTCTCCCCCTTGGAGACGGCGACCTGGCGGACCGTGTCCGGGGCGGCCTCGGTGACGAGGCCCCGGTAGTAGTCCTGCTCGGTCATGCCGGGGAAGATCGCGTGCGGGGTGTCGACCATGGTCTCCTCCAGGCCCGCGAGCAGCTGCTCCTTGGTGTAGATCAGGTTCTCGCGGGAGGAGTCGGCCAGTTCGAACTCGTTGGTCATCGTCAGCGCGCGCGTGGGGCAGGCCTCGATGCACAGCCCGCACAGGATGCAGCGGGCGTAGTTGATCTGGTAGACGCGGCCGTACCGCTCGCCGGGCGAGTAGCGCTCCTCGTCGGTGTTGTCCGCGCCCTCCACGTAGATGGCGTCGGCGGGACAGGCCCAGGCGCACAGCTCGCAGCCGACGCACTTCTCCAGCCCGTCGGGGTGGCGGTTGAGCTGGTGCCGGCCGTGGAAGCGGGGCGCGGTGGTCTTGGGCTCCTCCGGGTACTGCTCGGTCAGCCGCTTCTTGAACATGGCCTTGAAGGTCACGCCGAACCCGGCCACCGGATTCTGGAAATCAGACACCGTCCGTCTCCTTTCCATCATTCGCGGGAGCGGTATCGGGGCCCCCGCTGACGACGAGGTCCCGGTCGTGCCGGGGCCTGCGCCGCGGTACGGGCGGCAGGGTCTGTCCGGGCTTGGGCGGTACGGGGAAGCCGCCGGCCATGGGGTCGAAGGAGCGCTCCTCCTCCGGTGCGGTGGCTGCGGCCTTCGCCTTGCGGTCGCGGAGGACGTCCGCGACGAAGGAGAGCAGCAGCACCGCGAGGACGGCCCCCGCCACGTACATGACGATGTTGGTGAGGGCGATGTTCTCGTTGCGCAGCGCCCGGACGGTGGCGACGAGCATCAGCCACACCACGGAGACCGGGATGAGGACCTTCCAGCCGAGCTTCATCAGCTGGTCGTAGCGGACGCGGGGCAGGGTGCCGCGGAGCCAGATGAAGAAGAACAGCAGCAGCTGCACCTTGAGGACGAACCAGAGCAGCGGCCACCAGCCGTGGTTGGCGCCCTCCCAGAAGGTGGAGACGGGGTACGGGGCCCGCCAGCCGCCCAGGAAGAGGGTCACCGACACGGCGGAGACCGTCACCATGTTCACGTACTCGGCGAGCATGAACATCGCGAACTTGATGGACGAGTACTCGGTGTTGAAGCCGCCGACGAGGTCGCCCTCGGACTCCGGCATGTCGAAGGGGGCGCGGTTGGTCTCGCCGACCATCGTGACGATGTAGATGATGAACGACACCGGCAGCAGCAGCACGAACCAGCGGTCCGCCTGCGCCTCCACGATCGCCGAGGTCGACATCGACCCGGAGTAGAGGAAGACGGAGGCGAAGGCGGCGCCCATGGCGATCTCGTAGGAGATCATCTGCGCGCAGGAGCGCAGGCCGCCGAGGAGCGGGTACGTGGAGCCGGAGGACCAGCCGGCGAGGACGATGCCGTAGATGCCGACGGAGGCGACCGCGAGGACGTACAGCATCGCGATCGGCAGGTCGGTCAGCTGCATCGCCGTGCGGTGGCCGAAGATCGACACCTCGTTGCCGGCCGGGCCGAAGGGGATCACGGCGATCGCCATGAAGGCGGGGATGGCGGCGACGATCGGCGCGAGGACGTAGACGACCTTGTCGGCGCGCCGGACGATCACGTCCTCCTTGAGCATCAGCTTGATGCCGTCCGCGAGGGACTGGAGCATGCCCCAGGGGCCGTGCCGGTTGGGGCCGATGCGCAGCTGCATCCAGGCGACGACCTTGCGCTCCCACACGATGGAGAACAGCACGGTGATCATCAGGAAGGCGAAGCAGAAGACGGCCTTGATCAGGACGAGCCACCAGGGGTCCGTGCCGAACATGGACAGGTCTTCGGCGGCGAGCGGCATGCTCATGCCTGCACCTCCGTCGGGGTGGCCGGGCCGATGCGGACCGGGTCGCCGGGGCGGGCGCCCGTGTCGGCGAGGACGCCGTGGCCGGCCGAGTTCAGCGGGAGCCAGACCACGCGGTCGGGCATCTCGGTGACCTGGAGCGGGAAGGTGACCGAGCCCGCCGGGCCGGTGACCTCCAGCAGGTCGCCGTCCTTGACGCCGGTGTCGGCGGCGGTGGCGGCGGACAGTCGGGCGACCGCCGCGTGGCGGGTCCCGGCCAGGGCCGCGTCGCCCTCCTGGAGCCGGCCGAGGTCGAGCAGCAGCCGGTGGCCGGCGAGGACCGCCTCGCCGTCGCCGGCCCGGGGCACGGGCGTGCCGTGGCCGGCCGGCTCCGGGGCGCGCTCGCCGGTCCAGTGGCCGAGCCGGTCCATCTCCCGCCGGATCGACTTCAGGTCGGGCAGCGCGAGGTGGGCGTCGAGGGCGTCGGCCAGCATGTGGAGGACCCGGGAGTCGGCCGGGGCGAGCGGCCGGGTCAGGTGCTCCGGCTTGAGCGCGGCCTCGAACATCCTCGCCCTGCCCTCCCAGTTCAGGAAGGTGCCGGGCTTCTCGGCGACGGCGGCGACCGGCAGGACGACGTCGGCGCGCTCGGTGACCTCGCTCGGCCGCAGCTCCAGGGAGACGACGAAGGCCGCGTCGAGGGCCTCGCGGGCGCGCGCCGGGTCGGGCAGGTCGGTGACCTCGACGCCGCCGACGAGCAGCGCGCCGAGTTCGCCGGTGGCGGCGGCCTCCACGATCTGGCCGGTGTCGCGGCCGTAGCGGTGGGGCAGTTCGCGTACGGACCAGGCGGCGGCGACCTCCTCGCGGGCCCGCGGGTCGGTCGCGGGCCGGCCTCCGGGGAGCAGGGACGGCAGGGCGCCCGCCTCGACGGCGCCGCGTTCCCCGGCGCGGCGCGGGATCCACACGAGCCGGGCGCCGGTGGCGACCGAGGCGCGCAGGGCGGCGGTGAGCGCGCCGGGCACGCCGGCGAGCCGCTCGCCGACGGCGATGACGGCGCCCTCCTGGCGGAGGGCCTCGGCGGCGGCCAGGCCGTCCTCGGAGAGCCCGACGGCGGAGGTGAGGGCGTCGAGCCACTCGGCCTCCGTGCCGGGGGCGGCCGGCAGCAGGGTGCCGCCGGTCTTCTCCAGGCCCCGGGTGGCGTGGGAGGCGATGGCGTACGTCCGCTGGCCGTGCTTGCGCCAGGCCTTGCGGAGCCGCAGGAAGACGCCGGGGGCCTCCTCCTCGGACTCCAGTCCGGCGAGGAGGACGGCCGGGGCGGCCTCCAGGGAGGTGTACGTGACTCCCGCACCGTCCAGGTCGCGGCCGCGGCCGGCGACGGCGGAGGCGAGGAAGTCGGCCTCCTCGCCGGAGTGGACGCGGGCCCGGAAGTCGATGTCGTTGGTGTCCAGGGCGACCCGGGCGAACTTGGCGTAGGCGTAGGCGTCCTCGACGGTGAGCCGGCCGCCGGTGAGGACGCCGGTCCGGCCGCGGACGAGACCGCGGGCGGCGGCCTCCAGGGCCTCGGGCCAGGAGGCCGGCTCCAGGGCGCCGGTCTCCGGGTTGCGGACCAGCGGGCCGGTGAGCCGGTCGCGCGTCTGCGCGTACCGGAAGGCGAAGCGGCCCTTGTCGCAGACCCACTCCTCGTTCACCTCGGGGTCCTCGGCGGCGAGCCGCCGCATGACCTTGCCGCGCCGGTGGTCGGTGCGGGTGGCGCAGCCGCCGGCGCAGTGCTCGCAGACGCTCGGCGAGGAGACGAGGTCGAAGGGGCGGGAGCGGAAGCGGTAGGCGGCGGAGGTGAGGGCGCCGACCGGGCAGATCTGGATGGTGTTGCCGGAGAAGTACGACTCGAAGGGGTCGCCCTCGCCGGTGCCGACCTGCTGGAGGGCGCCGCGCTCGATGAGTTCGATCATCGGGTCGCCGGCGATCTGGTTGGAGAAGCGGGTGCAGCGGGCGCAGAGCACGCACCGCTCGCGGTCGAGGAGGACCTGGGTGGAGATGTGGACGGGCTTCTCGTAGGTCCGCTTCACCCCGTCGAAGCGGGAGTCGGCCTGCCCGTGGGACATGGCCTGGTTCTGCAGGGGGCATTCGCCGCCCTTGTCGCAGACGGGGCAGTCCAGCGGGTGGTTGATGAGCAGCAGCTCCATCACACCGTGCTGGGCCTTCTCGGCGACGGGCGAGGTGAGCTGCGACTTCACCACCATGCCGTCGGTGCAGGTGATGGTGCAGGAGGCCATCGGCTTGCGCTGGCCCTCGACCTCGACGATGCACTGGCGGCAGGCGCCCGCGGGGTCGAGGAGGGGGTGGTCGCAGAAGCGGGGGATCTCGATGCCGAGCTGTTCGGCGGCACGGATGACGAGGGTCCCCTTGGGGACGGAGACCTCGATGCCGTCGATGGTCAGCGTGACGAGGTCCTCCGGGGGTACGGCCGGGGAACCGCCGCCGGCCGGACCGGCCGTGGTGACCGTCATGCCGTCACCTCCTTGTGGTTGTCCGCCCAGGCGGTGGACTTGGCGGGGTCGAAGGGGCAGCCCTTGCCGGTGATGTGCTGCTCGTACTCGTCGCGGAAGTACTTCAGCGAGGAGAAGATCGGCGAGGCGGCGCCGTCACCGAGGGCGCAGAACGACTTGCCGTTGATGTTGTCGGCGATGTCGTTCAGCTTGTCGAGGTCGGCCAGGACGCCCCGGCCCGCCTCGATGTCGCGCAGGAGCTGGACGAGCCAGTAGGTGCCCTCGCGGCAGGGGGTGCACTTGCCGCAGGACTCGTGGGCGTAGAACTCGGTCCAGCGGGTGACGGCCCGGACGACGCAGGTGGTCTCGTCGAAGCACTGGAGGGCCTTGGTGCCGAGCATGGAGCCGGCGGCGCCGACGCCCTCGTAGTCGAGGGGCACGTCGAGGTGCTCGTCGGTGAACATGGGGGTGGAGGAGCCGCCGGGGGTCCAGAACTTGAGGCGGTGCCCGGGGCGCATGCCGCCGCTCATGTCGAGGAGCTGGCGCAGGGTGATGCCGAGGGGTGCCTCGTACTGGCCGGGCGAGGCGACGTGCCCGCTGAGCGAGTACAGCGTGAAGCCCGGGGACTTCTCGGTCCCCAGGGAGGTGAACCACTCCTTGCCGCGCTGCAGGATCGCGGGAACGGACGCGATGGACTCGACGTTGTTCACCACGGTGGGGCAGGCGTAGAGACCGGCGACCGCGGGGAAGGGGGGCCGCAGCCGGGGCTGGCCGCGCCGCCCTTCGAGCGAGTCGAGCAGGGCGGTCTCCTCGCCGCAGATGTACGCGCCGGCGCCGGCGTGCACGGTGAGTTCGACGTCGAGGCCGCTGCCGAGGATGTTCCTGCCGAGGTATCCGGCGGCGTACGCCTCCCGGACGGCCTCGTGGAGGCGGCGCAGGACGGGGACGACCTCACCGCGCAGGTAGATGAAGGCGTGCTGGGAGCGGATCGCGTAGCAGGCGATCACGATGCCCTCGATGAGGGAGTGGGGGTTGGCGAAGAGGAGCGGGATGTCCTTGCAGGTGCCGGGTTCGGACTCGTCGGCGTTGACGACGAGGTAGTGCGGCTTGCCGTCGCCCTGCGGGATGAACTGCCACTTCATGCCGGTGGGGAAGCCGGCGCCGCCGCGTCCGCGGAGGCCGGATTCCTTGACGTACGCGATGAGGTCGTCGGGGCTCATCGCGAGGGCCTTCTTGAGGCCCTGGTAGCCCTCGTGGCGCTCGTAGGTCTCCAGGGTCCAGGAGTCGGGCTGGTCCCAGAAGGCCGAGAGGACCGGGGCCAGGAGCTTTTCGGGGCGGGCGTTGTCGAGTTCGGCTGCCAAGGTCATCACTCTCCCTCCTGACCGGCCACTTCGCCGCGCGGGTGGACGATTCGGTGGTGCGGGGCCTCGCCCTTGGCGAGGCGGAGTCCGACGAGGGAGGCCGGGCCGGCTCCGCCGGTGGCCTCGACGGCGCCGGGGCGCTCGTCGGGGAAGCCGGCGAGGATCCGGGCGGTCTCCTTGAAGGTGCACAGGGGTGCGCCGCGGGTGGGCTCGACGGTGCGGCCGGCCCGCAGGTCGTCGACCATCTTCTTGGCGGACTCGGGCGTCTGGTTGTCGAAGAACTCCCAGTTGACCATCACGACCGGGGCGAAGTCGCAGGCCGCGTTGCACTCGATGTGCTCCAGGGTGACCTTGCCGTCCGGGGTGGTCTCGTTGTTGCCGACGCCGAGGTGCTCCTTGAGCTCCTCGAAGATGGCGTCGCCGCCCATGACCGCGCAGAGCGTGTTGGTGCAGACCCCGACCTGGTAGTCGCCGGAGGGCCTGCGGCGGTACATGGTGTAGAAGGTGGCGACGGCGGTGACCTCGGCGGTGGTGAGGCCGAGCACGTCGGCGCAGAACTGCATGCCGGTGCGGGTCACGTAGCCCTCCTCCGACTGCACCAGGTGCAGCATCGGCAGGAGCGCGGAGCGGGAGCCGGGGTAGCGGGCGATGATCTCCCTGGCGTCCTCCTCCAGGCGGGCCCGGACCTCCGGCGGGTACGGGGGCGCGGGGAGCTGGGGCATGCCGAGGCTGACGTTCTCGGTCATCGGTCGACGCCTCCCATCACGGGGTCGATGGAGGCGACGGCGACGATGACGTCGGCGACCTGGCCGCCCTCGCACATCGCCGCCATGGCCTGGAGGTTGGTGAACGACGGGTCGCGGTAGTGGACCCGGAAGGGGCGGGTGCCGCCGTCGGAGACGACGTGCACGCCGAGCTCGCCCTTGGGGGACTCGACGGCCACGTAGGCCTGGCCCGGGGGGACCCGGAAGCCCTCGGTGACGAGCTTGAAGTGGTGGATCAGGGCCTCCATGGAGGTGCCCATGATCTTCTTGATGTGGTCGAGGGAGTTGCCGAGGCCGTCGGGGCCGAGCGCGAGCTGCGCGGGCCAGGCGATCTTCTTGTCGCCGACCATGACGGGCCCGGGCTCCAGGCGGTCGAGGCACTGCTCGACGATCCGCAGCGACTGGCGCATCTCCTCCAGCCGGACGAGGAAGCGGCCGTAGGCGTCGCAGCTGTCGGCGGTGGGGACCTCGAACTCGTAGGTCTCGTAGCCGCAGTACGGGTCGGTCTTGCGCAGGTCGTGCGGGAGGCCCGCGGAGCGCAGGATGGGGCCGGTGGCGCCGAGGGCCATGCAGCCGGTGAGGTCGAGGTGGCCGACGTCCTGCATGCGGGCCTTGAAGATGGGGTTGCCGGTGGCGAGCTTGTCGTACTCCGGCAGGTTCTTCTTCATGGTGCGCACGAACTCGCGGACGGCGTCGACGGCGCCGGGCGGGAGGTCCTGGGCGAGGCCGCCGGGGCGGATGAAGGCGTGGTTCATGCGCAGGCCGGTGATCAGCTCGTACAGGTCCAGGATCATCTCGCGGTCCCGGAAGCCGTAGATCATGATCGTGGTGGCGCCGAGTTCCATGCCGCCGGTGGCGATGCAGACCAGGTGCGAGGAGAGCCGGTTGAGCTCCATGAGGAGGACCCGGATGACGCTCGCCCGGTCGGGCACCTGGTCGGTGATGCCGAGCAGCTTCTCCACGCCGAGGCAGTACGCCGTCTCGTTGTAGAACGAGGTGAGGTAGTCCATGCGCGTGACGAAGGTGGTGCCCTGCGTCCAGGTCCGGTACTCGAGGTTCTTCTCGATGCCGGTGTGGAGGTAGCCGATGCCGCAGCGGGCCTCGGTGACGGTCTCGCCGTCGATCTCCAGGATGAGCCGGAGCACGCCGTGGGTGGAGGGGTGCTGGGGGCCCATGTTGACGACGATGCGCTCGTCGTCGGCCTCGGCGGCGGACCGGACGACCTCGTCCCAGTCGCCGCCGGTGACGGTGTAGACGGTGCCTTCGGTCGTCTCACGCGCGCTTGCAGAAGGGGTGGTCACGAGTACGACCTCCGCTGGTCCGGAGCCGGGATCTGGGCGCCCTTGTACTCGACGGCGATGCCGCCGAGGGGGTAGTCCTTGCGCTGCGGGTGGCCCTGCCAGTCGTCCGGCATCATGATCCGGGTGAGGGCGGGGTGGCCGTCGAAGACGATGCCGAAGAAGTCGTACGCCTCGCGCTCGTGCCAGTCGTTGGTCGGGTAGACCGCGACGAGCGAGGGGATGTGCGGGTCGGCGTCGGGGGCCGAGACCTCCAGGCGGATCAGCCGGCCGTGGGTGAGCGAGCGCAGGTGGTAGACGGCGTGCAGCTCGCGGCCCTTGTCGCCCGGGTAGTGGACGCCGGAGACGCCCGTGCACAGCTCGAAGCGGAGAGCGGGGTCGTCGCGCAGGGTGCGGGCCACGCGGACGAGGTGCTCGCGCTCGATGTGGAAGGTGAGCTCGCCGCGGTCGACGACCGTCTTCTCGATCGCGTTCCCGGGGACGAGGCCCTGTTCCTCCAGAGCGCCCTCCAGCTCGTCGGCGACCTCGTCGAACCAGCCTCCGTACGGCCGGGAGGCGGGCCCGGGGAGCCGGACGGAGCGGACGAGGCCGCCGTAGCCGGAGGTGTCCGCGCCGCTCTGGGCGCCGAACATGCCCCGCTGGACGCGCACCTCCTCACCGTGGTCGCCGCGCTGGCCGGGCAGGTTCTGCGCGCTGAGGTCCTTGTCGGGGTTGGGTGTCTCGTCGCTCAACGGAGCAGACCCTTCATCTCAATCGTCGGCAGCGCCTTGAGCGCCGCCTCCTCCGCCTCGCGGGCGGCTTCCGCCGCGTTCACGCCGAGCTTGGAGGTCTGGATCTTCTGGTGGAGCTTGAGGATCGCGTCCATCAGCATCTCCGGGCGGGGCGGACAGCCCGGCAGGTAGATGTCGACCGGCACGATGTGGTCGACGCCCTGCACGATGGCGTAGTTGTTGAACATGCCGCCCGAGGAGGCGCAGACGCCCATGGAGATGACCCACTTGGGGTTCGGCATCTGGTCGTAGACCTGCCGCAGGACGGGCGCCATCTTCTGGCTGACCCGGCCGGCGACGATCATCAGGTCGGCCTGGCGCGGGGAGCCGCGGAAGACCTCCATGCCGAAGCGGGCCAGGTCGTAGCGGCCGGCGCCGGTGGTCATCATCTCGATGGCGCAGCAGGCGAGGCCGAAGGTGGCGGGGAAGACGGACGACTTCCGCACCCAGCCCGCGGCCTGTTCGACCGTCGTCAGCAGAAAACCGCTCGGGAGTTTCTCTTCGAGTCCCATAGGTGCCCCTCAGCCCCTCAGTCCCATTCCAGGCCGCCGCGCCGCCACACGTAGGCGTAGGCGACGAAGACGGTGAGCACGAAGAGCAGCATCTCCACGAGCCCGAAAAGCCCCAGGGCGTCGAAGCTGACGGCCCAGGGGTAGAGGAAGACGATCTCGATGTCGAAGACGATGAAGAGCATCGCCGTCAGGTAGTACTTGATCGGGAAGCGACCGCCCCCGGCGGGAGTGGGCGTCGGTTCGATGCCGCACTCGTACGCCTCAAGTTTTGCCCTGTTGTACCGCTTTGGCCCGATCAGCGTGGCCATGACCACGGAGAAGATCGCAAACCCCGCACCCAGGGCACCGAGCACGAGGACGGGCGCGTACGCATTCACGCTCCTCGCTCCTTCCAGTCGTCCTTGACCGTTGGACCGCACCGTCGGCTCTCGGAAGATCGCCCCCATGTGAGGCAGTTCACAAGCCCGACGCCCCGCATCTTATGCCTGCCCCTCTGTGATCTGCGACACGGGGTGCGCCAACGGATTTGTGATCTCCACCACCTGACGAAGGATCATGAAGTCGGATGAGCGGTGATCTTGTCGCGCGAAGCGCCCAGGTGATCACCAGTTGTGACATCCGGACCGGAAAGAGCAGCTCAGAAGGGGTGCCCCACTATCAAGAGATGGACTGTACAAGCAAATTGGCCATGGGCGCGTACAGGTGATATGCGGGCCGGCGGTCGCCCGGTCGGGGGTCCGCGCGTACGGAGGTGGACGTGTGCGCGCGTTCACGAGCCCGGGTGTGACCTGTGTCACGGTCAAGGGTGGCCGGAAACCGAAGGGCTTGGCCATCGGTGTGAAGAGGTGGTAAGCGCGGGGCAATTCGGGCGTTTCATTGAAAACCCGTGATCAACGACGGTGAGCACCCCTGTCCGGTTTGCCCGTTACGGCGTCAATAAAGGCGTGGGGCAGGCGGATTCGCCCCTTCCGCGCACAACTGTGGCGCAACCCACGTTTCTTGAAGGGAACCGTGTCGCCCTGATAGCGGTTGTACCCATGTCCCACACCGCTCACATACCCAGCCACCGGAAGCCCCGCCGCAGCGCCTCCAAGCTGGCGCTCCGCGCCGGAGTTGCCGGTGGCGTCCTCAGCACCATCGCGGTGGCCGGTGCTGCCGGACCGGCGAATGCCGAGCCGGTGACCGAGACCATCGAGATGCCCACGCTGGGCTCCCTCGGCACCGACCTGGCGAGCGCCGTCTCCGCCTCGGCCGAGGCGTCCCAGCAGGAGGCCCTCGACCAGCACCTGCTGGCCCAGGAGAACGCGGCCCTGCAGAAGGCCGCCCAGGAGGCCAAGAAGGCCAAGGCGGAGGCCGACCGCAAGGCCGCCGCCGAGCGCGCCGAGAAGGCCCGCGCCGAGGCCGAGGCGAAGGCCGAGCGCGAGCGCGCCGAGGCCGCCGAGCGTGCCGCCCGCGCCGAGGCCCGCGCCCAGCTCGCCACCACCTCCGCGAGCACCTCGGACGACAGCGGCTCCTCGGAGTCGTCGTCCCGGTCCGCCGGCTCCGACAGCGGCTCCTCCGCCTCGGAGGAGGAGACCACGCAGGCCCCCGTCTCCGGCTCCGCCGCCGCGATCGTCTCCTTCGCGCGCGCCCAGGTCGGCGACGCCTACGTCTCCGGCGGCACCGGCCCCAACTCGTGGGACTGCTCGGGTCTCGTCCAGGCCGCCTACCGCCAGGCCAACATCGACCTGCCCCGCATCTCGTACCAGCAGTCGAGCATGGGCACCTCGGTCTCCCTGAGCGACCTGCAGCCGGGCGACATCCTCTACTGGGGCAGCCGCAGCGGCTCGTACCACGTCGCCGTCTACGTCGGCGGCGGCATGTACGTCGGCGCGCAGAACTCCTCCACCGGCGTGGTCGAGCGCTCGCTCGACTGGGACCCGCCGTCGGGCGCCGTGCGGATCCTCTGATCCGTCTCCGGACACAGGCGAAGGGCCGTCACTCCTCGGGGGAGCGACGGCCCTTCGCCGTGCCGGAGCCGGCCGGTCACGCCTTCGGCGCCACCTTCGACAGGCCGTTGATGATGCGGTCCATGGCGTCGCCGCCCGTCGGGTCGGTGAGGTTCGCCAGCATCTTCAGGGTGAACTTCATCAGGACCGGGTGGGTCAGACCGCGCTGCGTGGCGATCTTCATGACCTTCGGGTTGCCGATGAGCTTCACGAACGCGCGGCCGAGCGTGTAGTAGCCGCCGTAGGTGTCCTTCAGGATGCGCGGGTAGTTCCGCAGCGCCAGTTCGCGCTGCTCCGGGGTGGTGCGGGCGTGCGCCTGGACGATGACGTCGGCGGCGATCTGCCCGGATTCCATCGCGTAGGCGATGCCCTCGCCGTTGAACGGGTTGACCAGACCGCCCGCGTCACCCACCAGCAGCAGGCCCTTGGTGTAGTGCGGCTGCCGGTTGAAGGCCATCGGCAGGGCCGCGCCGCGGATCGGCGTCGTCATGTTCTCCGGGGTGAAGCCCCAGTCCTCCGGCATCGAGGCGCACCAGGCCTTCAGGACCTCGCGCCAGTCCAGCTCGCGGAAGGCGGAGGAGGAGTCCAGGATGCCGAGGCCCACGTTGGAGGTGCCGTCGCCCATGCCGAAGATCCAGCCGTAGCCGGGCAGCAGCCGGTCCTGCGGGCCGCGCCGGTCCCACAGCTCCAGCCAGGACTCCAGGTAGTCGTCCTGGTGGCGGGGGGTCGTGAAGTACGTCCGCACGGCCACGCCCATCGGCCGGTCCTCGCGCCGGTGCAGACCCATGGCGAGGGAGAGCCGGGTGGAGTTGCCGTCGGCGGCGACGACCAGCGGGGCGTGGAAGGTGACCTCGCGCTTCTCCTCGCCGACCTTGGCCCGGACCCCGGTGATCCGGCCCGTGCGGTCGTCCACGATCGGCGCCTGCACGTTGCAGCGCTCGTACAGCCGGGCCCCGGCCTTCTCCGCCTGACGGGCCAGCATCTCGTCGAAGTCGTCCCGCTTGCGGACCAGTCCGTAGTCCGGGTACGAGGCGAGGTCCGGCCAGTCGAGCTGGAGCCGTACGCCTCCGCCGATGATCCGCAGGCCCTTGTTCCGCAGCCAGCCGGCCTCTTCGGAGATGTCGATGCCCATGGCGACGAGCTGCTTGGTGGCACGCGGGGTGAGGCCGTCGCCGCACACCTTCTCGCGGGGGAAGGCCGTCTTCTCCAGGAGCAGGACGTCGAGCCCGGCCTTCGCGAGGTAGTACGCGGTGGTGGAGCCGGCCGGGCCCGCCCCGACGACGATGACGTCTGCGCTGTGCTCGGAGAGGGGCTTCTCGGTCACGGCGGAGTCTCCCAGGGTTCGGCGATGAGGATGTTCGCAGTCTATGGGGACCCGTCCCGGCGGCACCGGAGGGTGCCGGTCGGTACCGGTCCCGCCGCCCCGGGGAACCACTCCGCCGACGCCCGGTGGTACGGGTCGAAACCCTCGGGGAGCCGGCCGCAGGGTGCGTACACGCTCACGGCGTACGTCCCCGTCGGCTCCCACCAGCCGACGTCCACCTTCTCGCCCGACCCGGGGTGTTCGAAGCGGAACCCCCGGTCGCCGCTGCTCTCCTGGACCCGCGTCCACCCGGCCGCCGTGAGCCTGCGGCGGGTGCGTTCCTGGGAGGGCCCGGCGGGGCAGGGGGGACGGGAGCAGCGGTCTCATGGGCCGATCCTCGGCCGCCGGAGCCCCGCGCCGCATGGGCGCGGGTACTCAGGGCCGTACGCGAAGCGGGGGCGCCACCGCGCCCGCCCAGGTCCTACGCCGAGGCGGGCTTGAAGCCCCGGTGCAGGGCGACGATGCCACCGGTGAGGTTCCGCCAGGCCACCTTCGACCAGCCGGCCTTCTGCAGAAGGGCGGCGAGGGCCGGCTGGTCCGGCCAGGACTGGATGGACTCGGCCAGGTACACGTAGGCGTCGGGGTTGGAGGAGACCGCGCGGGCCACCGGGGGCAGGGCGCGCATCAGGTACTCCTCGTACACCGTGCGGAAGGGCGTCCAGGTCGGGTGGGAGAACTCGCAGATGACGACCCGGCCGCCGGGCTTCGTCACCCGGTACAGCTCGCTCAGCGCCCGCTCGGTGTCCTGGATGTTGCGCAGGCCGAAGGAGATGGTCACGGCGTCGAAGACGTCGTCGCGGAACGGCAGTTTCATGCCGTCGCCCGCCGTGAACGGCATCCACGGGTGGCGCTCCTTGCCGACCCGGAGCATGCCGAGGGAGAAGTCGCAGGGCACGACGTACGCCCCCGCCCGCACGAAGGGCTGGGAGGAGGTGGCCGTGCCGGCGGCCAGGTCGAGGACCTTCTGCGCCGGGCGGGCGTCGACCGCCTTCGCGACCTCCTTGCGCCAGCGGCGGTCCTGGCCGAGCGAGAGCACGTCGTTGGTGAGGTCGTAGTTCGCCGCCACGTCGTCGAACATCGAGGCGACTTCGTGCGGCTGCTTGTCCAGGGATGCGCGGGTCACGCCTCCCATTGTGGCAGCCGCCCTCCCCCACCCCCGGGACCGCCCCCGCCACGTCCCTACCGGCGGCGGAAGACCAGGCGGCCGTCGATGACCGTGGCCACGCAGGTGGCGGCGCCCCGGCGTACGAGCTCCTGGGTGTCGGGCACGTCGAAGACGGCGAACCGCGCGACGCCACCGGCCACGAGCCGGGGCAGCAGGACGAGCGGCACCGGGGAGAGGGACGGAGGGCCCGGCAGGACCTCGGGGCGGCGGCCCACGGCGAGCCCCGCCCGGCGCACCGCGTCGAGCACGGCCCGGTCGCGCAGCTCGCCGGCCACGGCGACCGTCCCGTGCGCGAGGAGCCGCTGCACCCCGCGCCGCGCCGAGGCGCCCCGCCGTGCGGGGTCGGCGCGGAAGACGGCCCGCGCGCGCTCTCCGGTGAGCGGCTCGGTGCCGAGGGTCGCGGCCTCCCGGGGGTCCGGGTGGTAGGTCTGCTCCAGCAGCTCGGGCCCGTACGGATTGAGCAGGCCGGGGGTGAGAATGCCCGGCCACCGGCGCGTGCGCGCCTGGGGGCGGGCCGCGGCCAGTTCCTCGTACGGGCCGACGGCGGCGACGCGGGCGCCGTCGACCAGGACGGCGGCCCCGGGCGTCGCCTCGGCGACGTGGATGGTCAGCACCGGCGGATCAGCGGGCGTCGAGCAGCTTCAGCTCGGGGTGGGCCGTGCCGCCCTCGATCGCGGTGGAGGAGATGTGGGAGACGACGCGGTCGTCGACCGGGTCGTTCGCCGGGTCGTCGTGGACGACGAGGTGCTCGTACGTGGTGGCGCGCTGCGCCGGGACGCGGCCGGCCTTGCGGATGAGGTCGATGATCTCCAGGCGGTTGGAGCGGTGCTTGGCACCGGCGGAGGAGACCACGTTCTCCTCCAGCATGATCGAGCCGAGGTCGTCGGCGCCGTAGTGCAGGGACAGCTGGCCGACCTCCTTGCCGGTGGTCAGCCAGGAGCCCTGGATGTGGGCCACGTTGTCGAGGAAGAGACGGGCGATCGCGATCATCCGCAGGTACTCGAAGAGGGTGGCCTGCGTGCGGCCCTTCAGGTGGTTGTTCTCGGGCTGGTACGTGTACGGGATGAAGGCGCGGAAGCCGCCCGTCCGGTCCTGTACGTCGCGGATCATCCGCAGGTGCTCGATCCGCTCGGCGTTGGTCTCGCCGGTGCCCATGAGCATGGTGGAGGTGGACTCGACGCCCAGCTTGTGGGCGATCTCCATGATCTCCAGCCAGCGCTCGCCGCTCTCCTTGAGCGGGGCGATGGCCTTGCGCGGGCGCTCGGGCAGCAGCTCGGCGCCGGCACCGGCGAAGGAGTCCAGGCCGGCGGCGTGGATGCGGGTGATGGCCTCCTCGACGGAGACGCCGGAGATGCGGGCCATGTGCTCGACCTCGGAGGCGCCGAGGGAGTGGATGACCAGCTGCGGGAAGTCCTTCTTGATGGCCGCGAAGTGCTTCTCGTAGTACTCGACGCCGTAGTCCGGGTGGTGGCCGCCCTGGAACATGATCTGCGTGCCGCCGAGCTCGACGGTCTCCGCGCAGCGGCGCAGGATGTCGTCGAGGTCGCGGGTCCAGCCCTTGGCCGTGTCCTTCGGCGGGGCGTAGAAGGCGCAGAACTTGCAGGCCGTCACGCAGACGTTGGTGTAGTTGATGTTCCGCTCGATGATGTACGTCGCGATGTGCTCGGTCCCCGCGTAGCGGCGTCGGCGCGCGGCGTCGGCGGCGGCACCGAGGGCGTGCAGCGGCGCCGAGCGGTACAGGGCGAGCGCCTCCTCGGGGGTGATCCGGCCACCGGCGGCGGCGCGGTCGAGAACGGCTGCGACATCAAGAGACGTGAGTTCGGCCTTCTCGGTCACCGGATGTGTCCCTTTCGGAGGCGTATCGACGGACCCGGCCAGCCTACGCCAGCGGTCCGCACGCCCACGGGCGGGTGGCGGGGGCGGGGCGGAGCACGCGGGGCGCCCGGTGCCGGGTGCCGGCGCACGCGCAGACGAATTGCCGGTGAACGGACAATTGACGGGGCGGGGCGGCGGAACCCTCGGTGGGGTGATTCCCGGATCGTCCCCGGCCCGTTCCCGGATCTTCCCCGGGCCGCCCCGGGTGGGACTTCCCGGAGGGCGGCCGGTGACATCGGGGGAACATCCGGGGAGGCCCTCCGGGACCATCGGGGGAAGACCTGGGGGATTCTCCCGGCCGTCCCCCGGGAATCGGGTGGAAGAATCGATTCCGCTCCCCCTCCGGCGGCGCCGGTTCTCCGCGCGCCGGGGAAATGCGCCGCATTTCGTCCCGGCGTATTTCCGGACGGGTTCAGACCGCCCGGCGGCCCGCCGGGGCCAGCAGGTCGATCGTCACGTCGGCCGGGAATCCGGTCGTGGGACCCGTCCGGCGGGCGAACTCCCGTACGCCCGCGAGCTGCTCGGCGCCGAAGCGGAAGTCGAGCGTGCGGAAGTAGCGCTCCAGGAGCCCCGCGTCGAACGCCTCCCAGCGCGCGGCCTGTTCGGCCACCTTGGTGACCTCTTCGAGGGAGAGGTCCCGGGAGGCCAGGAAGGCCTGGTGCACCTCGTGGACGGTCTCCGGCTCGCGCGCCAGGTAGTCCTTGCGCGCCGCCCAGACGGCGAAGACGAAGGGCAGCCCCGTCCACTCCTTCCACATCAGGCCCAGGTCGTGCACCTGGAGGCCGAGCCGGGGCGCCTCGTGGAGGGAGGCCCGCAGCGCCGCGTCGCCGATGAGGACGGCGGCCTCGGCCTCCTGCATCATCAGGCCGAGGTCCGGCGGGCAGGTGTAGTAGTCGGGCCGGACCCCGTACCGCTCGGCGAGCAGCAGTTGCGCCAGGCGCACGGAGGTGCGGGAGGTGGAACCGAGGGCCACGCGGGCGCCGTCCAGCTCGTCCAGGGGGCGCTGGGAGACGATCACGCAGGACATGACGGGCCCGTCGCAGCCGACGGCGATGTCCGGCAGCGCGACCAGGTCGCCGGCGTTGCGGAGGTACTCGACGAGGGTGATCGGACCGATGTCGAGGTCGCCCGCGACGAGCCGCTCGCTGAGCTTCTCCGGGGTGTCCTTGGTGAGCTCGAGGTCGAGGAGCGTTCCGGTTCTGGCGAGCCCCCAGTAGAGGGGAAGGCAGTTCAGGAACTGGATGTGTCCGACGCGGGGCCGGCTGCGCTGGTGGTCGTCGGTTGCATTGTCCACATCGCGAGGCTAGACCCGTCTCGCACGGTGGACACCTTCGGGGCGGCACCGGCCGGCGGGGCCCGGCACACGTCAGCATCGGAGAGCGGTTCAAACATGCGAGTGACGTGATCTTTACCTCTACCGCCGCAAGCGGGTCGCGTGCTAGGCTCGACGCAAGTTGCAGTTTGGTTTCCCTTGCAGTACAGAGCCTGCGGAGCATGTAACCCGCAGGCTTTTGTAGTTTTCAGACTTGTTTGCAGGTTCTGGAGCAGGGCAACCCTTTGGCCCAAGGAGGGCTTATGGCTACCGGAACCGTCAAGTGGTTCAACGCTGAAAAGGGCTTCGGCTTCATCGCCCAGGACGGCGGCGGCCCGGATGTCTTCGTCCACTACTCCGCGATCAACGCGAACGGCTTCCGTTCGCTCGAGGAGAACCAGCTCGTGACCTTCGACGTCACGCAGGGCCCGAAGGGCCCGCAGGCGGAGAACGTCACCCCGGCCTAAGGTGCCCGGGTCGGCGACAGCGCACGACTAGAGCAGTACCCAAGGAGCCCCGCTCCGTGTCTCGCGGCACGAGCGGGGCTCCTGCCCTTTTCCGGGCCGGCGGTGCGCCGGAGGGCCGCCCCCCGGCACACCGCCCCGGCCGGTCAGCAGTTCGGGATCACGGTCCCGTTGTTGTCGCGGGCCTCGTCGTTGCCCCAGCGGGACAGGTAGTACGCCGAGACGTACGCCCCGTAGCCGTTCTTCCCCGCGTACACGGTGTCCAGGTCGGTCTTCAGCCACCAGTGGTTGTAGTTGCCGGAGGCGTCCCGGATCTCCTGGCCCCACACCTTGCAGTAGACGTAGTTCGTCCCCGCGTACAGCACGCCCTGCGCGTCGTTCGTGTTCGCCTGCGCGTACCCGGTGGCATTGGCGAAGGTGTCCACCCAGAACTTGCCGCCCCCGCCGGAGCAGCCGTTGTCACTGGTCAGGTGCTTCGAGCCGTACGAGCCGGGATAGGGCGCGAGGGAGACGCCGTTGATCACGATGGTCTGGCCGACCCCGTTGTAGAGCTGCTCGTAGTGGATGTGGGCGCCGGAGCTGTTGCCCGTGGAGCCGGTGGTGCCGATCTGCTGGCCCTGGGAGACGGCGGCGCCGTGCGCGACCGAGTAGGCGTTGAGGTGGAAGTAGTACGTCTTCCAGCCGCCGCCGTGGTCGACCACGATGTAGTTCCCGGCGCCGGAGGGCTGCGAGTACCGGTAGGCGGTGCCGGAGGCCGAGGCGAGGACCGGCGTGCCGGCCGTCGTACCGCCGTCGGAGCGGACGAAGTCGAGGGCCTGTCGGACCTCCGCCGAGTGATGGCTGTAGGTCCACTTCTGGCCGCAGGGGAACGGCGCCTTGAAGAGGGGCGCCGCGTGCGCGGGACTGCTCAGGGTGAGGGCGGTGAGGAGGCCCGCGACCAGCGCGAGCAGACTGCCGAAGAGGGAGATCCGTACCGTACGCAGGGAACGCATGCGTCCTCCGGGGGAGACGGTGCAGGGTGTCGACGCGCGGGGAACGAGACCGGACGACCACAGGGTGCCGGAAGAGCGCGACGCGCAGTAGACCGCGTGCCCCACATACGTGACGGCCGGATGACGTACTCCGGACACATGGCCCGGGCACCGGTTCGGGCGAGAGGCCCGCGGGTCCGACCTGCCGCCGCCCGCCACGGGTGCGACGGTGGAACCCCCGGGCCGCCCGGGCGGATCGCCGAGAGGAGCTCCCATGAACACCGCCGGTCTGCTGCTGGACTCGTTCGGACGGGTCCGGGAGGCCGTCCACGAGGCCGTGGAAGGTCTCACGGACGAGGAACTCGCCGTACGGATCGACCCCGGGGCGAACTCGATCGCCTGGCTCGTCTGGCACCTCACCCGCATCCAGGACGACCACCTCGCGGGGGCCTTCGGCACCGGGCAGCTGTGGGACACGGACGGCTGGCGCGACCGGTTCGGGCTGCCCTTCCCGGAGGGGGAGACCGGGTACGGCCACACCAGCGCCCAGGTCACGAAGGTGCGCGCCCCCGCCGGTCTGCTGCTCGGCTACCACGACGCCGTGCACGCCCGTACGGAGGAACTGCTGCGCCCGGTGACGAACGCCGACCTGGACCGCGTCGTCGACACCGCCTGGGACCCGCCGGTCACCCTCGGCGTGCGCCTGGTCTCGGTGATCGCGGAGGACCTTCAGCACGCGGGGCAGGCGGGGTACGTGCGGGGCGTGGTGGAGCGGGGCGGCACGGCCTGAATCGCGCGGCCCGCCACGGCAGTTCCGCCACCGGAGCCGGTTCCGGTACAACCCCCCGCCCCCGCCGGGAGTCGAACAGGTGTGGCCACAGCCACGCCTGTTTCCTATGGGGGGATTCACACCGTGCAGCACCTTTCTTCCGCCCGTCGGCTCACCGCCGCCGTCACCGCCGTCCTGGCCGTCACGACGGGCGCCCTGGCCGGGAGCCCCGGCGCGGTGGCCGCCCCGCAGGCCCCGGCCGCCCTCGCCGCCACACCCGCCGCCACCGCCGACGCGCCGCTCGCCGCCGTCCCGGCCTCCGCGTACCTCGTCAGCGCGGGCCCCAGCGGCTTCCTCACCCGCACCCTCACCGTGAACGGCACCGAGCACCGCTGGACCTCGTACGCCGACGGCGCGACGCAGCTCCTGCCCGCACGCGGCGTCGAGTACTTCGGCAGCGAGACGGCCGATCTCGTCGTCCGCCGCAACGAGACCCAGTCCACCTACTGGTTCCAGAACATGGCCGGGGACACCGGGGGCGTCACGACGGGCCTCTCCTACGGCGACCCGCGCCACCGCCCCTACGGCATCGTCGGCCGCAAGCTCGTCATGGGCTATGTCAACGACCAGGACGTCCTGGACGTCGTCGTGCTCATGCAGCACCCGAACGCCTCGTCCTCCACTTCCGTGCGGGTGACCGAGATCCCCGGCAACGCGCGCGTGACCCGGGTGACCGGCACCTCCGTCCCGGACCTGGCGCTCGTCACGTACCGGATCGACTCCCAGTACCACCTGGCCGCCCTGAACCTCACCACCGGCAAGTTCGTCGAGCGGCGTACGGCGACGCCCGGACAGACCGTCCCGTCCGCCTCCCTCACCTCCGGCCACTGGGCGTGGACCGAGCGGTCCGCCGACGGCACCCTCCAGCTCGCCACCTCCCCGCGCGGGCCGGAGCAGCCCGTCGTCACCACCCCGCTGGGCCAGGGCAACGACACCCAGAGCACCCACCTCGCCGGCGGCTGGACCCTCACCTCCCAGACCGGCGGCGGCACCGCCCTCACCCCCTCGCCGCTCCACGCGCTCACCGCCCGCCACGTCACGTCCGGCGAGACGGTCAGGCTCCTGGACCACGTCGACAGCACCGCCCTCCACCCCGACGGCTCCCTCGTGGTCCGGGGCGGCGCCACCGACCGGGGCGAGGGCTTCTACCGGATCGCCACCGGCGAGGACGGCCGGCCCACCGCCACCCTGATCACCGGCCTCGGCGTGCCGACCGCCGTCGGGCTCGCCGCCCACACCGTCCCGCCCGTCGTCGACCTCGACAAGAGCGGCACCGTCCCGCTGAGCTGGACCCTCACCCGGTCCAACGCGGCCACGACCATCACCCTGCGCCACGTCCGCACCGGCAGGACCACGCAGACCTCCGGCGAGCGCATGGACCACTTCCGGCTGGACTGGCAGGGCACCCTCGGCGCCGACATCGCCCCCAACGGCGACTACGTCTGGGAGGTCGTCGCCAAGCCCCTCAACGGCATCGGCCCGGACCTGCGGAAGACCGGAACCTTCAAGGTCGTCCGCAAGGCCGCCCTCCACGACTACGACGACAACGGCACCCCCGACCTGCTGGCCCTCGACGCCTCCGGCCGCCTGTGGAAGGACGAGGTCCGCACCGACTGGAGCAACACCTACTGGTCGACCGGCCGCAAGCTCGCCGGCACCGGCTGGGGCATCTACAACCGCATCGAGAACGTCGGCAACATCGCCGGCGCCTCCGCCGCCGACCTCGTCGCCCGTGACGCCTCCGGCGTCCTCTGGCTCTACCTGGGCAAGGGCGACGGCACCTTCGCCTCCCGCGTCCGCCTCGGCGCCGGCTGGAACGCGTACGACAAGCTCACCGGCGGCAGCGACCTGAACTCCGACGGCAAGGCCGACATGCTCGCCACCGACACCACCGGCGGCCTGTGGCTCTACAAGGGCACCGGAAGCTGGTCCGCCCCCTTCGCCCCGCGCGTCCGCATCGGCACCGGCTTCGGCATCTACAACCAGCTCACCGCCACCGGTGACCTCGGCGGCACCGTCTCCGGCGACCTCCTCGCCCGCGACACCTCCGGCGTCCTCTGGTTCTACCCGGGCAACGGCAGCGGCGGCTTCGCGCCCCGCGTCCGCCTCGGCGCCGGCTGGGGCGCGTTCACCCACCTCGTCGGCCTGGGCGACGCCAACCGCGACGGCCGCAACGACCTCTACGCGTACGGCCCCGGCGGCTCGTACGTCTACCCCGGCACCGGCAACGCCACGGCCCCCTTCGGCCCGCGCGTGACCAGCTCCATCCACCCGGCGACGACGACCCCGTTCAACCCGGTCGTCTGACGCTCCCGCCCGGCGGGTCTACCCGCCCTCGGGCGACGGCCGCACGGCCCGGTTCCGGCCGGTCAGCGGCACGGTCGCCCAGACCGTCTTGCCGATACACCGGTCCTTCACGCCCCACGCGCTCGCGAGGGCGGTCACGAGCAGCAGCCCGTAGCCGCCCTCGCCGGGCTCCGGGTCCGTGCGCGGTGACGGCAGGCACTCGCCCCGGGCATCCGACAGCTCCACCCGGACCTGGTCCTCCTCCCACTCCATCCGCACCTCGAAATCCCGGCCGCGCACCCGCCCGTGGAGGGCGGCGTTCGCGGCCAGCTCGGCGACGACCAGCTCGACCGCCTCGGCGGCCGGGCCGGTCACGCCCCAGTCGTGGAGCTGCTGCACGGCGAGCAGACGGGCCAGCCGCGCACCCCGGCGCGTGGCCGACAGACGGAGCGCGAACACCGGGGTGAACTCACTGGTTGGAGTGGTGGTTTCCGACTTCATGACCCCGAGCGTGGCGCCCCCGCCGTACGCTGACCAGCAGCGACGCGACGACGCTGGGTAACTGTACGGGTACGCCAAGAAGGCGGTACGGATGTCGGGCAACGAGGAGGAGCGGCCGGAACGGCCCTCCGAAGTGGACGGTACGGCGCACCTGTTCAACGCGCTGGGCAAGATCATCAAGGTGCTCCGCAAGAACGCGGGCCTGAGCCAGGCGGAACTGGCCGCGATCACGCACTGCAGCGAGGACCTGGTGTCCTCCGTCGAACGGGGCGTACGGACGCCCCAACCTGACTTCCTCATCCGCGCGGACCCCGCGCTGGAGGCGGACGGGGTGCTGGTGGCGGCGGTGGACGACGTACGCGCGGCACTGGCGCGGGCGCGGGTGAGGCACCCGGACTGGTTCCGGGACTTCGCGAAGGAGGAGGCGGAGGCGGTCGCACTCCACTACTACGCTCCACAGGCGGTGCCGGGCATCCTCCAGACGCCCGCGTACGCCGAGGCCGTTTTCCGCAACCGGCGTCCACTGTACGACGAGGCGACCATCGAGAAGCGGTTGGCAGACCGGCTGGCCCGCCAGGTGATCTTCGAGAAGTGGCCCGCGCCGACGATGAGCTTCGTGATCGAGGAGAGTGTGCTGCGACGCCCCCTGGGTGGTCGGGGAGCATTCCGGGAGCAGCTGCAGCGCCTCCTGGAGGTCGGGAGGCTGCGGAACGTACACCTCCAGGTCTTACCTGCTGATCTCGAAGAACACCCGGCGCTGGAGGGCGCCTTCACCCTTCTCACTCCGAAAGGGCAACGTGAGGTCGCCTACATCGAGAGCTACCGCCACGCACGGCTGATCACCGACCCGGAAGAGGTGCGCATGTACACCGAGCGCTATGGGATCATCCGCGCACAGGCACTCACGCCCCACGAGTCCCTGGAGTTGATCGAGAAAATGCTGGGAGAGCTATGAGCACCAAGGATCTGGCCTGGTTCAAGAGCAGCTACAGCGATGCCTCGGGCGGCAACTGCATCGAGGTCGCCTACGACTGGCGCAAGTCGAGCTACAGCGGCGGTGAGGGCGGCGAGTGCGTCGAGGTCGCCGTGCACCCCGCGCTCGTGCACGTGCGGGACTCGAAGAACCCCGAGGGCCCGCAGTTCGCCGTTTCGCCCGCGTCCTGGGCCGCGTTCGTGGGCGGAGCGTCCCGGGGATGACCTCGGCGAACTTCGTCCTCTTCGACGTGGACGGCACCCTCATGGACGCCGTCGCCAACCAGCGGCGCGTCTGGCACGCGTGGGCCGCACGGTACGGGCTCGACGGGGACGAGGTGTACGCCGTCGCGCTGCGGACGCGGCCGGTGGAGACCTTCGCGGCCATGGCGCCGGGGCGGGACCCGGCGGAGTGCCTGGCCCTGCTGCACGCCCTGGAGGACGAGGACGTGCGGACGGGGTCGTACGGGGCGTTCGACGGCGCCGCCGACCTGCTGGGGGCGCTGCCGGCGGACCGCTGGGCGCTGGTGACGTCGAACTACGAGCACCGGGTGCGCGGGCGGTTCGAGCGGACGGGGCTTCCGCTGCCGGGGCTGATCATCGACGCGGCCTCGGTGGTGGAGGGCAAGCCGTCACCGGTCCCGTACCTGACCGCCGCCGCCAAGCTCGGCGCGGATCCGGCGGAGTGTCTGGTGATCGAGGACGCGCCCTCGGGGGTGCGCTCGGGGCTCGATGCCGGGATGAGGGTGTGGACGGTCAACACCCCGGCCCCGCACCCGGAGGCCCACCGCCACTTCCCGTCCCTGGCGGAGGCGGCCCCGCACATCCTGGCGCTGGCCGGGCGGGCGTAGGCCCCGGGGCGGAACGGCTTCACGGGCTTCTGGTGCGGCCGCCCCCAGCACTCCCACCCCGGACCGCACAATTCCCGGCTCCCCCAGGCCCGTTGGGCTCGGCTACGCTGTCCGCCATGCAGGGGGAATTGGAAAACAGCTCTAGTTTGAACGGCAGCGGTGCTCTGCCGCTGGAACCCGGGGATCCCCGGCGCATCGGCGCGTTCAGACTGCTCGGCGTGCTCGGGTCCGGCGGTATGGGCCGGGTCTATCTCGGGGCCGTACCCGGGAAGTTCGCGGCGGTGAAGCGCGTCCTGCCCGTCCTCGCCGAGGACACCGAGTTCCTCAGCCACTTCGGGCACGAGCTGGACAATCTCGCCCGGCTGCCCGCCGGGGCGAGTGCCAAGCTCCTCGCGAGCGACCGCACCGCCAAGCCGCCGTGGTTCGCGACCGAGTACATCCCGGGAATCACCCTCAACGAGGCCGTGCGCCTCCACGGCGGCCCGCTGCCGCCCGAGGCCCTGTGGCTCCTCCTGCGCGAGGCCGCCGCCGGGTTGCGGTCCGTGCACGCGGCCGAGATGGTGCACCGGGACCTCAAGCCGTCCAACGTGATGCTGACCGGCGGTGGGCTCTCGCTCATCGACTTCGGCGTGGCCCGGGCCGCCGACCAGTCCCGGCTCACCCGGACCGGCATGGCCATCGGGACTCCCGCCTACATGGCCCCCGAACAGGCCGTCGCCGACCCCCGTCTCACCGGCGCCGCCGATGTCTTCGCGCTCGGCAGCCTCGTCCTGTACGCGGCCGTCGGGCGGCCCCCGTTCGGTGACGGTTCCGGTCCCGGCCTGCTGTACCGGATCGTGCACGGTGAACCAGAGGTGGGGAAGCTCGCCGAGACCGCCCCCGCGCTCCTGGAGGTCGTACGGTCCTGTCTCGCCAAGGATCCGGCGGACCGGCCGACCGCCGCCGAGCTCGTCGGGCGGGCCGAGGAGGGCGCCGCCGGTGCCGCCTGGCCGCCGGCCGTGGCGGAGCGAATAGCGGAACGCACCGCCTTCGCCGCCGGGGCGCCCACCGCCGCGCACCTGGCCGAACTGGAGGCCGCCGAGCCGTCCGAGGACATCGCGACCGCCTCCCTCACTCCCCGCAGCCGTCAGGAGCCCGTGACCGGTCCGTCCGGTCCGGAGCGGCGGAAGGAGCGCCGGAACCGGTTCGTGATGCTCGCCGTGCCCGTCGTCGTGGCGACCGGGACCACCCTGACCGTGGCCCTCGGTCCGTACGAGATCGGCCGCAGCAGCGCCGGTCCCCGGCCTTCCGCCTCCTCCTCGGCCGTGGTCACCGCCCCGGCTCCCGGCGGCCCCGCGCCGGTCACCCCGTCCTCCCCGTCCTCCTCCGCCACGATCTCCTCCTCCCCCACCCCGGCGTCGAAGCCACCGGGTACCGGTACGGCCGTTCCCCCGCCTCCGCCCGCCCACGGGGGTGCGGGCGGCGGCGCGGGGGGCGGCACCGGAGGACCGGCCACCGGCGGTGCGACCACCGGAGGCGCGACCACGGGGACCGGCACCGCGCCCGGCACCGGCCCGGGTCCGGGCCCGGGGTCCGGCGGCGGTTCCGGGTCCTCGGGGTCGTCGGGGTCGTCGGGGTCCTCAGGGTCGTCCGGTTCCTCGGGTGGCACCACCACCCGGCCCGCCACCCGCCCACCGCAGACGACCCGGCCCGCTCCCCCGCCGCCCGCGCCGTCCACCGGGTCGGCGCCTTCGGGGACGTACTCCCTGGAGAGCGGCACCAGCGGCGACTGCCTGGCCGAGTACGACGCGGGCTTCAGCCACCTCGTCACCACGGTGGCCTGCGGTTCCCGGGGCACCAACGCGACCTACTGGTTCGCCTGGACCTACCGGCCCGCGTCCGACGGCAGCTTCCGGCTGGTCAACGCCACCACCGGCCGCTGCCTCCAGCCGGCCGGGAACACCTCGGTGACCACCTCGGCGTGCAACGGGTCCGCCGTCCAGTCCTGGAAGGTGCTGAGCTCCTCGTCCGCCGGCCGGACGTTGCGCAACGCGAGCGACGGCTACTGCCTGACCGGGGGAAGCTTCGCCATGACGTACCCCTGCGGCGCCGGCGGCAGCCAGCTCTGGCGGAACATCGCGGCCCGCTGACGGGCCCCGAAGACGGGGACGGTCCCCCACCCCCGTCCCCTCGCCGGAAGGCGCCCCCGACCGGCCCGGTCCGGGGGCCGCCTTCCGGCACCCCGGCCCCGCGTGACCGATTCGCAACCGAAATCCCTCGCGACCGAGACCTACAGCGTGTACACGTCATTACGCTCAGCGTTCATGGTCACCACCCCCCAAGCACCTTCTCCGCAGGTCGTCCACCCGGTGTACGTCATCGGCGGCGGCCCCGGCGGGCTCGCGGTCGCCGCCACCCTGCGCGCCCGGGGCGTCCGCGCCGTCGTCCTGGAGAAGTCCGACGGCCTCGGCGCCTCCTGGCGCGGCCACTACGACCGGCTGCGGCTGCACACCACCCGCCGGCTCTCCTCGCTGCCGGGCCTGCGGATGCCCCGTTCCTTCGGCCGCTGGGTCGCCCGCGCCGACGTGGTCCGCTACCTGGAGACGTACGCCGAGAAGCACGAACTGGAGGTCGTGACGGGCGTCGAGGTCTTCCGCGTCGAGCGCGCGGACGACGGGTGGGTCCTGCACGCCACCGGGGGCCGCCGGCTGACCGGCCGGGCCGTCGTCGTCGCCACCGGTTACAACCACACCCCGCGCCTGCCGGACTGGCCGGGCCGCGACACGTACGCGGGCGAACTGATCCACGCGCGCGCCTACCGCAATCCCGGGCCGTACGCGGGGAAGGACGTCCTGGTCGTCGGCGCAGGAAACACCGGCGCCGAGATCGCGGCGGACCTCGCGGACGGCGGCGCGGCGAGGGTACGGCTCGCGGTGCGGACGGTCCCGCACATCGTCCGCCGTTCGATCCTGGGCTGGCCCGCCCAGCGTTCCGGCATCCTGGCCCGCCGGCTGCCCGCCGCCCTGGTCGACCCGGGGGCCGCGCTGCTCGGCCGGATCTTCATGCCCGACCTCGGCCCCCACGGCCTCCCCCGGCCCGACACGGGCCTGCTGGCCCGCGCCCGCGAGGGCGCGGTGCCCGTGCAGGACGTGGGCCTGATCGACGCCGTCCGCTCCGGCCGGGTGGAGGTCGTCGCCGCCGTCGAGGCCCTGGACGGACCGGCGGTCCTCCTCGCCGACGGCACCCGGATCACCCCGGACGCCGTCATCGCCGCGACCGGCTACCGCCGCGCCCTGGAGCCGCTCGTGGGGCACCTGGGCGTCCTCGACGACCACGGCCGCCCCCTGGTACGCGGCGCCCGCTGCCCCCGCGAGGCCCCCGGCCTGTACTTCACCGGCTTCACCAACCCGATCAGCGGCATGCTCCGCGAACTCTCCCGCGACGCCGAGAAGATAGCCCGCCGCATCGCCCGGACCCGGCCGGCCCGCTGAGCGGCCTGGGTCCGCGTGGGGGCTGGGGACGCGGTGCGGATACCCGCCGACACGACCGTGCGCCATGTGAGAACGCAGGGAGGTCGAGTCACCTCCCTGCGATCGCCGCGTCCGTCGTAGCGTCGTTCGATGCCGTCCGGACGAGCGGCTGTCCCCCTATGGCAGCGGCCCGAAGCCGAGGTTCCTGCCCCACGAGGCCACGATGAAGGTCGCCACCACCGTGGTCACGGCAATGCCGAGAGCGGGGGACGAGAGGAGCAGAGCGCAGGAAATAAGCCCCAGGGCCAGAGTGAAAATGGCCAGGACGGCCGTTTGACGCCGGCGTGTGGTCCGGTCGCGATGAACATCGAGCAAAGTCTCCTCCTCGCCTGCGGGGGCGAGGTCGTTGAGACGCGAATGGGCCAGCGCTTCGAGCATCCGCTCGACCTCGCGAAGCACCTGCTCGCGACTGCTCTCACCCTCCAACTCCAGGCCGTCGCGGAGAACGCGGACGTGGGACGCAGCGGCAGAACAGTGCCGGACGACGAGCGGCATGGGGTTGCGCCGATCTGGGAGGGCGCGGCTCACCGCATACTCCTCCAAGGCACGGGCGAAGCCGCTCAAGGCTTCCACTGACGGGATGTGGGGCGCTTGGTATGGACGGTCCGCCCGGGGTTCCGGTCCTGCCGCTTCGAACGGAACAAGTAGGGCTTCGTAAGCCCGCCGCACCGTAGTGGTGACGCACTCTGTTGTCCACCGCTGCATGCCTGCCCGTAGAGCTGCTGCGCTGAACCCCATGGTCAGAGCAGCTGGCAAGACAAACATGAAGCAGGCGAACAACTTATGCCACCACTCCCCATCCACACCGACTGCCGCGAGGGCTCCACCGGCATTGAAGGAAAGCAGGAGCGTGGTGCACGTCTTTGTCTTCACCGCCCACGAAGAGGCTCGAAACAGGACATCTTCGCGCTGCAGATAATCCATGACCGGTTGGGGTGGCTTCTCCCGATGTACCGCTTCGATCCTTGCTTCGAGAGCGGCTCGGCTTTTCCATGCCCGCCGTTTCGCCCAAGGCCACAGTAGGCGTTCCAGCCACGTGCGTTGAAGGCGGCGTTGGGCTGACACGGTCGTCACGAGCAGCGCGAACGCCACCATCCAGGTGCTGAGCGCCAGCGCACCGAATTCACCACGATGCATCCTTTTTATCCTCCACGTCGGGTTCGGCCTTACCACCGCACGCTCATCGGCAGCGGCCCGGTTCCCCGGTCACTCTCGCGAGCGATCGTCAACGCGCCACGATCACGGCCGGCGAACAACCCCAGGCGTCCGCGGTCGGATGGTGCCGGGCGTACGCGGACGTGCCTAGGATCGCCCCCATGCCCCTGCACCCCGTGCACGTCAACATCAAGGCCCTCGACACCGGAGTGGTCGGGCGGTTCTGGGCCGAGGCGCTCGGGTGGGTGGCGTATCCCGCCGGGGGGAGTGTGTACGTGGGGCCCGGCGGCGGGCCGGTGTGGCCCGATCCGGTCTTCCTCGGGGTGGACGTCGTGCCCGTGCCGGGGGCGAGGACGGCGGTGAAGAACGGGACGCACCTCGATCTCGCCACCACCTCCCTCGCCCATCAGGCCGAGCTGGTCGCGCGGCTCCGGTCGCTCGGGGCGGTGCCGGCCGACGTGGGGCAGGGGGACGTGCCGTGGGTGGTGCTCGCCGACCCGGAGGGGAACGAGTTCTGCGTGCTCGAGCCCCGGGAGGTCTACCGGGACACCGGGCCGATCGCGGCCGTGGTGGTCGACTGCGCCGATCCGCGGGAGATGGCCCGGTTCTGGGGTGCGGCGGTGGACTGGCGGCCGTGCGAGGTGACGGACGACCGCGCCGTGTTCCGGTCCGCCGCCGGCGCGGGGCCGTACCTGGAGTTCCTCCGCACCCCCGGCGGGAGGACGGCGGCGGACCGGGTCCACCTCGACCTGCTGCCGGGTCCCGGGGACGACAAGGCGGCGGAGGCGGACCGGCTGCGGGCCCTGGGCGCCCGGGATCTCGACATCGGCCAGGGGGACGTGCCGTGGACGTGTCTGACCGACCCGGAGGGCCACGCGTTCTGCGTCCTGGCGCCGTGAGCCGGACGCCCGCCGCGCTTCTCCGGGTTTCTCAGGCGCCCGCCAGGGCCGGGGTGTCCGTGTGGGGGCGGCGGATGACGAGGGCCATCAGGGCGGCGGCGGCGCACAGGGCGCCCGAGGCGTACCAGACGGGGTCGTAGGTGCCGAAGACGTCGCGGGCGACGCCGCCCGCGAAGGCGACGACGGCCGCGCCGACCTGGTGCGAGGCGAGGACCCAGCCGAAGACGATCGCCGAGTCGTCCCCGTACTGCTCGCGGCAGAGGGCGATGGTCGGCGGGACCGTGGCCACCCAGTCGAGACCGTAGAAGACGATGAAGAAGATCATCGGAGGGTGGACGGCGGGCGCGAGGAGCATCGGCAGGAAGAGGAGCGAGACGCCGCGCAGCGCGTAGTAGACGGCGAGGAGCCGCCGGGTGGAGAAGCGGTCGGTGAACCAGCCGGAGGCGATCGTGCCGACGACGTCGAAGACGCCGATCACGGCGAGCAGTCCGGCCGCGGCCGTGAGCGGCATGCCGTGGTCGTGGGCGGCGGGCGCGAAGTGGGTGCGGACGAGGCCGTTGGTGGTGGCACCGCAGATCGCGAAGGACCCGGCGAGCAGCCAGAACGGGCCGGTGCGGGCGGCCTTGAGGAGGACGGTGACGGCGCGGCGGGCGGCGCCGTGGGCGGGGGCGGGCTTGGGCACGTACTCCCCGCCGTACGGGGTGAGGCGGACGTCCGCCGGGTGGTCGCGCAGCAGCAGCCAGACGAAGGGGACGACGGCGAGCGCGGAGAGGGCGACGGTGACGGACGCGGGGCGCCAGCCGTGGTCCTCGACCAGCCAGGAGAGCAGGGGCAGGAAGACGAGCTGGCCGGAGGCGCCGGCGGCGGTGAGGATGCCGGTGACGAGGCCCCGGCGGGCGACGAACCAGCGGTTGGTCACGGTGGCGGCGAAGGCGAGGGCCATCGAGCCGCTGCCGAGGCCGACGAGGACGCCCCAGTAGAGGACGAGCTGCCAGGCGGCGGTCATCCACACGGTGAGGAGGGAGCCGACCGCGATGACCGTGAGGGCGACGGCGACGACCCGGCGGATGCCGAAGCGGTCCATGAGGGCGGCGGCGAAGGGGGCGGTCAGTCCGTAGAGGGCGAGGTTCACCGAGACGGCGAAGCTGATCGTGCCGCGTGACCAGTGGAATTCCTGGTGGAGCGGTTCGATCAGCAGGCCCGGCAGGGACGCGAAGGCCGCCGCGCCGATGATCGTGACGAAGGTGACCGCCGCGACGAACCAGGCGCGGTGGACGCGGGGGGTACGGAGGCCGGGGGGCGGGGTGCCGGGCGTGCGGGCGGGAGTCTCGGTTGTCTGGGCCATGCCACCGAGCTTCCCGTCCCGCCCCGCCGGCCCGCCATTGGCCCGAATGACAGCTTTCGAACGGATCGGGACACCTGGTTCGCGCACCGTCCACGGGCCGCCGCGCCGGCGCCGCGGGCGCCCGTCCCCCGTTCAGTGGCGGGCCCGGGGCGGCTCGCCGACGGCGACGCCGGGGAACGGGGTCCGTCGCCGCAAGGGAACACCTGACGCATACTCGGGAATTCGATTACGTGTAGCAGAGAATTCTCGTCCGAAGAATCGTTTCCGTATTGCGAGGAAACCTTTCCCTGGACGCTATCATGCATTTCGCGGACCAATAAAATGAGAGCACCCATTCCTATCGTCATGAATTGCTTTTTCTGAAACACCCCGACTCGCGGCCCGAATCGCTGCACCTTTTGTCCTTTCTGTTCGTAACGTGCGACCCACGACGAGGGCTTCCGGGAATCCGTCACGGGTCCCGGGGTCGAGGTTTCGCACAGAAAACCGGTTCTTGATGAAGCTCAAACACGCACGTCGGCGCCCCGTGTCCTCCTGGCTCGTGTCGGCTCTCGCCACCACGGTCGCCGCCGCGGTGGTGGCCGTCACTCCGTCCCAGGCGTTCGCCATCGCCACACCCGTGCCGCTGGGGACCGCGGACAGTTTCGCCGTCCTGGCCGGCCAGTCGGTCACCAACACCGGCCCCTCCGTGATCACCGGGGATGTCGGCGTCAGTCCGGGAACGGCCATCAGCGGATTCCCGCCGGGAATCGTGAACGGCACGTTCCACTCCGCCGACGCCGTCGCGCAGCAGGCCCAGACGGATCTCACGGCAGCGTTCGGAGACGCCGCCGGCCAGGCCAGCAACGGGGCACTTCCGCCGGACGCCGGAGGGCTGACGCTGGTACCGGGTGTCTACACCGCTTCCTCCTCCCTGGGCCTGACCGGCACTCTCACGCTCGACGCCCAGGGCGACCCCAACGCGGTCTGGGTTTTCCAGGTCGGTTCCGAACTGACCACGGCGTCCAACAGCCGCGTTGCTCTCATCAACGGTGGCCAGGCGTGCAACGTGTTCTGGCAGATCGGCAGTTCGGCCACGCTCGGCACCGACACGACGTTCGTGGGGAACATCCTGGCTCTGACCTCGATCACCGCCACCACCCGCGCGAGCATCGACGGCCGGGCACTGGCACGTAACGGCTCGGTCACCCTGGACACCAACCGCATCACGCGGGCCACGTGCAGCGGCGGGACCACCTCAGGCACCACGACCGGAACCACCTCCGGCACCACGACCGGCACCACCACGGGCGGTACCACGACGGGCACCACCACGGGTACCACGGGCGCCGTGCTGGGTGGCGTGCTCGGCGGGGTCGTGACCGGCGGCACCACCGGCGGCACCGGCGCGGTACTCGGCGGCGTGCTCGGCGGAGTCGTGACCGGCGGCACCACCGGCGGCACCACCGGCGGCACCGTCGGTGGCAACACCACCGGCGGGGGCAAGGGCGGGGTGACCGGCGGCGGCCACGGCGGCCACACCACCGGCGGCAGCAAGGGCGGGATGACCGGCGGCGGCCACGGCGGCAAGCCGGGCCACGGGGACCACGGCGGCAAGCCGGGCCACGGGGACCACGGCGGCAAGCCGGGCCACGGGGACAAGCCGGGCCACGGTGGCTACGGCGACAAGCCCCAGGAGCACAGCGGCCACGGAAGCTGATCCCCGGCGCGGCACCCGTGCCGTCGACGGGCAGCGCGCGGCGGAGCACCCCAGCGTGCCCGCCGCGCGCTGCCAGGGGCCACAGGACAGGAAGAACAGGGCAGAGCGGTGCTGGACGAAGAGGCAGTTGAGTACGCGCGTGAGCACGAGCGGTCCACCGGCCGGGTACGGGTCGTGGACACCCGGCACGGGGAGGGAGCCGGGCCGTCCGAACCGCTCGGACCACCCCGACCACCCCGAGGCGGGCGGTGGGGCAGACGGTTGCTGAACACCGCCGTGGCACTCTGCGTGCTCACGGTCCTGGTGCACGCCGTCCTGGTCTTCCTGCACGTGGCACCCGCCAACGTCGTTTCCCAGCGCTACGCGCGTCAGGTGAACGCCTGGGTGTATCCGCTCTTCGAGCAGAACTGGCGGCTGTTCGCCCCGGACCCGGACTCGGTGAACCGCACGATCTCCGCGCGGACCGCGCACACGGCCCGGGACGGCTCCGTCGAGGTCGGCCCCTGGACCGACCTGACCTCGGTGGACGTGTCCGCCATCGAGCACAGCGCCTTCCCGAGCCATGTCTCACAGAACATGCTGCGCAGGTCCTGGACGTCCTACGTGGAAGTCCTCGGTGGCGACGACGTTCCGCGCTCGGAAAGGGCCGTGATGATGCAGCGGTACCTGCGCAACATCGCGGCCGCGCGGATGGCGGACCTGAACGGCAAGCCGTTCGAGAACATCCAGCTCCGGGTCGTCACCGTGCCCGTGACCGCTCCCGGCGCCGCGGGTGGCGACCGCCGTCCCGCCCCTGCCCAGACTCGGCTTCTCCCCTGGTGGAAGGTGGGCTCCGATGCGTCCGACGGAAAGTGACCCGACCCCGCGCCCGGCGGCCCCGGACGATCCGGGCCGGCGGTCCCCGTTCGCCCTCACGACCGGACGGGTCCTCACCCGGCTGTCCGGTGCCGGGCGCACGGCCTGGACGCTGTTGACCGAACGCCCCCTGTCGCTCTACGCGGTCTCGGTCCTGCGCATGGGCTACGGTCTGCTCTACCTGGTCTTCCTCCTGCGCGAATTCCCGCACCGCGACCAGATCTGGGGGCCCGGTTCACCGTGGACGCCGGCGCTGGCGCGGCAGCTGTTCGATCAGACGGGCTGGGCGAGCGTGCTCACGCTGTCGGACAGCCGCCTCTATTTCGAATGCTGTTACGCGGCGGCGCTCGCCGTCTGCGCGCTGTTCGCGCTGGGCTGGCGGACCCGCGCGACGTCCGTGCTGTTCGCCGTGGTGGTCGCCTCGTTCCACGCGCGTGCGATCTTCATGACGGACGGCGGCGACAACCTCGTTCTCCTCATGGCGCTCTATCTCGTGCTCACCGCGTCCGGACGCCGTTGGTCCCTGGACGCCCGGCGGCTCCGCCGCAGGTCCGCCCGGAGCGCGCCGGGAAGGCGGCGGCCCGAGCCCGCGCCGCCGCACCGCTCGGTGCGGGACACGCTGGTCACGACCGTCCACAACTGCGGGCTTCTCGTGATCGCGCTCCAGGTCTGCTTCCTCTACGGCGCCGCCGGTCTGTACAAGGTGCAGGGCGGCACGTGGGGGGCCGGCACCGCACTGCACTACGTGCTGAACCTGGAACTCTTCCAGCCGTGGCCCGCGCTGTCGCACTGGATGGACGGGCAGACGGTGGCGACGGCGGTGGCCGGTTACGTGACCGTGCTCCTCCAGGTCGCCTTCCCCTTCGTGCTGTTCGGCAGGCTCAAGTACCCGGTGCTGGTCATGCTGCTCGGGATGCACGTGGGCATCGCCGTCCTCATGGGACTGCCCCTCTTCTCCGGCGCCATGATCATCGCCGATGCCGTCTTCCTGCCGGACCGCTTCTACACCGCGCTGGCGGACCGGTGCCGACGGGCGGTCCGGCGGACGGGAGCCCCGCTGGAGGCGTCTCCCGTGCGGAGCGGCGCCGTGCCGAAGCAGGGGAATCCCCCTTCCGCCGTCCCCGGTCGCCGCTGAGGACCCGTGTCCGGCGGTCTCCCGCGCGGTGACCGCGCCCCCGCCCCCTACACGCGCGGCAGTGTCCTGATCGGCCGTACGAGCAGGAGCGCGGCGACCACGAGGACCGCGACGCCCGCCCCGGCGAGCAGCACCCGTTCCGTGCCGACCGCCGCCGCGACCGGGCCCGAGAGGGTCCGGCCCACCCCCATCATGAGGAGCGAACCGGCCACGTCGTAGGCGTGCATGCGGTTGAGGGCCTCCTGCGGGACGTGCGTCTGGACGGCGGTGGACCACATCACCAGCCAGTACGCGAAGGCGGCACCGGCGATGAACTGGCCGGCGCCGAGGAGGACGACGGGAGCACCCGCGCCGAGCAGGACCAGGTTCACGGGGAGGCCGGCGAGGGCCACGGCGCCGGAGGCGAGGGGGCGGCGGGGGCGCAGCCGCAGCGCGAGCAGGCCGCCGGCGGCGCTGCCCGCGCCGTTCACGGCCATCAGCGCGCCGTACGCGGCGGAGCCGTGGTCCTCGGTGACCAGGTGGGCGGTCAGCGGCACCATGGGCCCGGCCACGGTCAGCCCGTACACGGTCCAGATGGAGATGACGCCCCACAACCAGCTCCGGGAGCGGAACTCCCGCCACCCGCCGACGAGTTCGGCGCCCAGGGAGCCGCGTGCGGCGGAGTCGGAGGGGAGGGCCGGTATCCGCATGAGGGCGAGGCAGAGGGCGCTGACGGCGAAGGTCACCCCGTAGACGGCGAAGGCGGCGCCCGCGCTCCACAGGGCGACGAGGAGTCCGGCGGCGGCCGGGCCCGCCATGGTGGTCAGCGCCTCGACGACCCGCAGGACGGCGTTGGCGCGCTGCACGTCGGGGGCGATGCGGGGGATGGTGGAGGCGACACCGGGCTGGAAGAGGGCGGCGCCGACTCCGCTGAGCGCGGAGAGGACGTAGACGGCCCAGAGGGGCGGGCTGCCGAGGGCGAAGGTGACGGCGAGGACGGCGGCTCCGGGCAGGCGCAGCACGTCGGCGAGGATCATCATGCGCCGGGCGGTGAACCGGTCGGCGAGGACGCCGCCGAAGAGGACGAGGACGGCGAAGGCGGCCGTCCACAGGCCGAGGGCGTAACCGACGGAGGAGCCGGGGTGGCCGGCGCCGAGGAGTCCGGCGGCGAAGGCGACCGGGACCATGCCCTCGCCGAAGACGGCGACGGCCCGGGCGACGAAGAAGAGACGGAAGTCCCGGTTCCACAGGAGGGGCGGGGGAAGGGCGGGGGACGGGAGGACGGGCCCGCCGGCGGCGTCCGTTCCCGCCGGGAAGGGGGGCGTAGTGGTGGCCGGGCGGTGGGGAATCGGCTCGGTGGCCTCAGACTTGTACGTGTTGTCCGTCACGGACACGTACTCGTACCAGGCAAATGGTCTGGACCACCAGTGAATTAACCGTCCCACCGGAGGGAGCACCCCGCCCGTGCAGCCGCCGCACCGCGTCGCCGTCCTCGCCCTGCCCGGACTCCTCCCCTTCGAGCTGGGCATCCCGCACCGCATCTTCGGCCGCGCCAAGGACGCGGCGGGACGGCCGCTGTACGAGATCGTGACCTGCGCGCCGGTCGCGGGGCCGGTGCAGACCGACGCCGATTTCGCCGTGCACGTGGAGCACGGCCCCGAGGCCCTCGCCACCGCCGACACCGTCGTCGTGCCCGCCTCGTACGAACTCGGCCCGGTGTACGAGGAGGGCCGGCTCACCCCCGAACTGGCCGCCGCGCTCGCGCACATCCGGCCGGGGACGCGGCTCGTCGCGATCTGCACCGGCGGGTACGTGCTCGCCGCCGCCGGTCACCTGGACGGCCGCCCGGCCACCACCCACTGGGCCTCGGCCGAGCACTTCCAGCGCCTCTTCCCCAGCGTGCGCGTCGACGCCGACGTGCTCTTCGTGGACGACGGGGACGTCCTCACGTCGGCGGGCGTGGCCGCCGGGCTCGACCTCTGCCTGCACATCGTGCGCCGTGACCACGGGGCGGCCGTGGCCAACGAGGTCGCCCGCAGGACCGTGGTGCCGCCCCACCGGGACGGCGGGCAGGCGCAGTACATCGCGCGTCCCGTCCCGGAGGCCGGCACCCACACCACCACCGCCGCGCGGGCCTGGGCCCTGGCCCACCTCCACGAGCCGATCCAGCTGCGCGACCTGGCGGAGCGGGAGGCGATGAGCGTACGGACGTTCACCCGCCGCTTCCGCGACGAGGTCGGCATCAGCCCGGGTCAGTGGCTCACCCAGCAGCGCGTCGAGCGCGCCCGGCACCTCCTGGAGACGACCGACCTGCCGGTCGACCGGGTGGCGCGGGACGCCGGTTTCGGTACGGCCCAGTCGCTGCGGGTGCACCTGATGAGCGCGATCGGGGTGACCCCGACGTCCTACCGGCGCACCTTCCGTACGGGCGCCCCGGCCGCCGGTTCCTGAGCGGCGGGGCTCCGGCGGGCGAGCCGCCGTTCCCCGGCCGCGCCGACGGCGGTGAGCAGGAGGGTCAGGGCGACCCCGTACAGGATCGCCGTCGAGGGGGCGACCACCTTGAGCAGGGCGCCCGCGAGGCTGCCGCTGACCGCGTAACCGGCGCCGACCGCCGCGTACATCACCGAGTAACCGGCGGCGAGCGCGGACGCCGGCAGGATCTGCCGGAGGGTCAGATTTCGGGTGAGCATGGCGGGTGCCTGGAGCAGACCGGCGGCGATCAGGACGCCGGCGAGGGCGGCGGTCCAGGGCAGGACGGCGAGGAGCGCGACACCGGCCGTCACGCCGAGGACCAGGACGACGGACTGCACGGGCAGCGAGCCGGGCCAGCCGCTCCGCAGGCCGTAGACGAAGGCGCCGGCGGCCGAACCGAGGGAGAAGCCGGCGAGCAGCGGTCCGGCCCAGCCGATGCCGATCCCGCGCTGGTCGAGGAGGGCGGGCAGGATGAGTTCGGCGAGGGCCAGGAGGCTGAGTCCGGCCGCGCCGAGGACGTACACCGGCCAGGCCCGCAGCAGCGCCCGGCGCGCCGAGGCGCCCCGTTCCTGCGGGCCGGTGGCCCAGCCGGGCGGGAGCAGCCACAGTCCGGCGACGGCCACGGCCATGAGGACGGCCTGGAGGAGCAGGGGGACGCCGGGGCCGGCTCCGAGGGCGAGTCCGGTCACGAGCGTGGGGGCGGCGGCCCAGATCGCGAAGGTGAGGATCGACTCCACGCTCATGGCCTGGGTGACGGCCCGCTCGGGGACGAGGCCGGTGAGCAGGGCGCGCAGGGCGCCGGGTACGGCGGCGGGTCCGGCGCCGGCGAGGAGGGCGAAGGCGCCGAGGACGACGGGGTGGGCGCCGGGCGCGAGGGCGGGACCGGCGAAGCCGGCGGCGCCGGCGGCGAGTCCGGCGGCCAGCTGCGGCCGGGCCCGCTCGGCCTTCGTCCGCATGCCGAGGACGGGGGCCGCGACGATCTCGCCGAGGACGTACGCGGCGGCGAGCACGGCCCCGAGGGTGTAGCCGCCGGGCCGCTCGCGGACGAGGAAGACGAACGCGAGGGGCGCCATGGCCACGGGGAGGCGGCCGGTGACGGTGACGGCGCACCAGGCGAGGACCGGGCGGGTGACGAGCTCGCGATACGGCATGGGACAGGACCGTACCGGGGGGCGGTCGGGGGGCGGTCGGGGGGCGCCCGGGAAGGAGCGAGCGCCGCCGCGTGGCCCGGAGCCGAAAAGTTGTCCACAGCCTGTGCACAGAGCGGGGCGCCGGCCCGTCCCCGGGGGGCCTGTCCCCCGCGCCGGCGGTACGGCCCCGCGCTCGGGGGCGGCGGCGCCAGGTCCGGGACGGCTTCACGGTGACGGCATCACGGTGACGGCTTCACCGTGACGGCGAACGCCCCCGAGCCGTCCGCGTGTTGGTTGTCCCGGCAGGGGTCATCGACTCTCCCCCTTGTGGGTACGGGAGTTCACGGGTGGCGGCGCGCTCGCGCGCGCCCCGAGCACGGCACGGCCGCCGCCACCCCGCCGCGATCCGCACACGCCGAGGGCCCACGTCACGCGGCCCTCGGCTCCCCTCGCAACGAATCGCTCACCCCAGGGTGGGCAAAACGGAACGAACCGTCAACAGCGCACCCGTCCGGGGGGCGTCACGCCTTCCACGGAGACCGGGACGACCGGCATCAGCGGCACCCGGTCGACCTCGCACCAGATGCTCTTGCCGGCCCCCTCGCGCTGCCAGCCCCAGCGGTCCGCGAGGCCGTCCACCAGCTCCAGGCCGCGCCCGTTGGTGTCGTCGCCCTCCGCGCGCCGGGGCCGTGGCGGGCGGTCGCTCGCGTCGGCGACCTCGACCCGCACCCCGCCTCCCGCCGCGAACAGCATGCGCAGCACGGCCGGGCAGCCGGTGTGCACGACCGCGTTGGTCACGAGCTCGGAGATGAGCAGCACCAGCGTCTCCGCCAGCGGCTCGTCGTCCCGTATGCCCGAACCCGCCAGCCGTGCCCGGGCCCACCTGCGGGCCCGTCCCACCTCGGCCGGGTCGGGCCCGACCTCCATCTGAACCTGAAGCACCTGCACCGCTCACACCATCCGAACCGGCGGACACATCGCCTCGCGCCTCACAGCCATCGACGCCCTTACGGAACGTGATTCCCTTGCGAGACAGCATGGTTGACGTACAGTCACCGCAACAAGCGCTTCAGGCATATTCCAGCGCGAAGGAGTACGCATGGTCCATACTGTGCGACGCACGCTGCGGGGAGTCGAACAGGAGCGCGCGGGGCGCCCCCTGGGGGCGCGAGCGGCGCACGTTCCCGGGCCCGGGGTCACCCCTGGGGCGACTCCGCGGCGTTCCGGGCCGGCGTGCTCTCGCATCCCACGGAGGGTACCGGAGCCGGAGGCCGACTCCGGGCCGTGACGGCCCGCGCGAAGGACACAACCCCGCATCGACTTTCCGTGCGTTTCCGGTCGCTTAGTGCGACCGCGCGCGCCCCCGCGTCACGGACCCCGCGGACCGGCCGGCCGCGCACACCGGGGCCGTCTCCGGCGGAACGTCAGGCGGCGGGGGCCGCGGGTCCTCCGACCGCACGGGAGGGGTTCACGTACGGGGCCGGGGAACGGTCGCCCGCCCCGCGGCGGCCGGGCCGGCGCCGGGGAGGCCCTCGCCCCCTGCCTCCGCCCCGTCGGCGTCCGCCTCCGTGAGCGCCTCCGGCACATCCCCGTACACCTCGAAGAGGCGCCGCACACCGAGGGCGGCGAGCACCCGGCCGACGTGCGGATAGGCCTCGTCGGGGGTGCCGGGTTCCGGCAGGATCAGGCGCAGGCGGCCCCCGCAGGAGCGCAGCAGCCGGCGGGAGGCGATCAGTACGCCCACTCCGCTGGAGTCGCAGAAGCGCACGCCGGAGAGGTCGACCACCAGGTCGTGCCGGCCCCGCGCGACCACCTCGTGGACGCGGCGCCGCACCCGGGGAGAGGTGACCAGGTCCAGTTCGCCCCGGATGAGCAGCACCGTCCAGGAGCCGTGGACGTTCTCGTCGATCTCGAGCTCGATCGTCGTCACGGCCGGTCGCCTGCCCCCCGCGGAGAAAGCGAAACCAATCATTCCGGGTATGACGTGTTCCTTACCATCCCGACCCGCGTCAAGGGCGCACTTGCGGCAAACGGGCGCACTCCGTCGGCGCCTCGCATTACTTTGGACGCCGGGAGTTCGGGAAGGTGGGAGGGTTCGGATGCCGAAGGACACGCCCTTGCGCTGGGACCGCAGGATGCAGCAGCGGCTCGCGCGCGGGGAGGCCGCCGCGCTGGGCGAGCTCTACGACCGGTTCGCCGCCCTCGTCCACAGCCTCGCCCACCGGGTCCTCGACGACGACGCGGCCGCCGACCAGGTCACCCGCGAGGTCTTCGGCTACATCTGGGAGAACCCCGACGCCTACGACCCGAAGCAGGGCAACATGCGCGGGTGGGTCGCCCGGCTGACCCAGCGGCAGGCCGTGCACCGGCTGCGGCAGGCCGAGGCCACGGCGTACGCGGAGACCGGGCAGGGCTCCGCCGAGGAACTGGAGCAGAAGGTGCGCCGGGCCTCCGTCGCGGCCCGCGCCGACTACATCGTGACCTCCATGCCGACGCCGCTGCGGGCCGCGCTCGAACTGGCCTACTTCCAGCGCCGGGACTACCGCCAGACCGCGGCCGACCTCGGGGTGACCGAGGACGAGGCGCGCCGCCGCCTGCGGCTCGGCCTCCAGCTGCTCTCCACCGCGAACACCCGGCCGCTGGAGGGCGGCGCCCCGCCCGGTTACGGACCGGGCCGGTGAGCGGGGCGAACGGCGACGAGGAGGACGTCGCACGCGCCCCCTGGATACCGGGCCCGCGCCGGTCGGCCGACGACCACGCCGACCTGAGCGGCGCGGTGCCGCCGTGGGACGCGGACAACGGCACGGAGCCGTGGCCGGAGCCGGAACGGCGGCAGGCGCCCGAGCCGGAGCGGTGGCGGGAGCCCGAACCCGAGCGGTGGCGGGAGCCGGAGCCCGAACCCGAGCCGGAGGTCCCCGTGCTCGACCACGGTGTGCTCAAGTCCCTCCTCGGGGCCTGGGCCCTTTCGGCGTGCTCCGCCGGGGAGACCCGGGCCGTCGAGGACCACCTCACCGTCTGCGCTCCGTGCGCCGAGGAGGCCCTGCGGCTGCGGGACGCCGTCGCGCTGCTCCACGAGGACCGCGACCTGGACCTCGATCCGCTGCTGCGCTCCCGGGTCCTGGAGAACTGCCTGGGCCGCCGCCCGGCCCGCATCCCCGTCCCCGACTGGGCGACCCCGTACGACGCGGAGACCGCGCGCCTGGACGCGCTGCTGCGGGACATCGGCGAGGCCGAGTGGCACGCTCCCGTACGGCTCCGGTGGTACGAGGACGACCGGCTGATGCGCCGGAAGTCCACCGTCGCCGGGCTGATCGGCCACCTCCTCGCGGTGGACGGCCTGGTGTCGGCGGCGCTCGGCCTGCCCGACCCGCTCGGCGGCGCCGTGCCGGAACTGTCGGCGCGGGAGCGGACGGAGGCGTTCTGGGCGAGTCTGGACCGGCCGCCGAACCGGGCCCTGCGCGCGCCGTGGCGGGACCAGAGCCACAGCCTCATCCGTACGGTCTCGTTCGCGGGGCGCGGGGTGGCCGACCTGACCGTCACCTACAAGGACTTCGCGCTGCCGCTGCGGGACTCGCTCCTGGAGCGGGCCTTCGAGTGCTGGGTGCACGCGGACGACATCGCGAACGCGGTGGCGTACCCGTACGACCCGCCGAGCGGCGCCCATCTCCACGGGATGATCGACCTGGCGGCCCGGCAGCTCCCGGGAGCCCTGGCCGAGCGGCGCCGCGCGGGCCGGGCGGGGCCGGTCCGGCACCTGGTCGCGGCCGGCGCGCCGGGCCGGACGCTGCACTTGGAGGTCGAGGGGGCGGGCGGCGGCCACTGGTACATCGCCCTGGACTCGCCGGCGGCGGTCGGCTCGCCCGACCACGCGGTGGCGCAGGTCGCGATGGACGGGGTGGAGTTCTGCCAGCTGGTGGCCGGGCACATCTCGCCGGAGGAAGCGGCGGCGGGCCAGGACGGCGACCGCGAGGCGATCCGCGACGTCCTGTCGGCCGCGGCCTCCCTCAGCCGTCTGTAGCGAGGCTCCGGCCCCGGGGCCCGCGCCGGACCCCGGGAGCGTCCGGTGGCGTCAGGCGAAGACGACCGTGCGGCGCCCGTTCAGGAGGATGCGGCGCTCCGCGTGCCACTTCACGGCGCGGGCGAGCGCCTGGCACTCCACGTCCCGGCCGATCGCGACGAGCTGGTCCGGGGTGACCTCGTGGCCGACGCGCTCCACCTCCTGCTCGATGATCGGGCCCTCGTCGAGGTCGGCCGTCACGTAGTGGGCCGTGGCGCCGATCAGCTTCACCCCGCGCGCGTGGGCCTGGTGGTAGGGCTTGGCGCCCTTGAAGCTCGGCAGGAAGGAGTGGTGGATGTTGATGATCCGCCCGCTCAGCTCCTTGCACAGGTCGTCCGAGAGCACCTGCATGTAGCGGGCGAGGACGACGAGTTCGACGTTCTCCGAGCGGACCAGCTCCAGGAGCTCGGCCTCGGCCTGCGGCTTGGTGTCCTTGGTGACGGGGATGTGCCGGAAGGGAATCCCGTAGGAGGCGACGAGCTCCGCGAAGTCGGTGTGGTTGGAGACGACGGCGGCGATCTCGACCGGCAGCGCCCCGATCCGCGAGCGGAACAGCAGGTCGTTCAGGCAGTGCCCGAACTTCGAGACCATGAGGACGATCCGCATCCGCTCGTCGGCGCGGTGGATCTGCCAGTCCATGGCGAAGGAGTCGCCGACGGCCGCGAAGCTGGCGCGCAGCTTGTCCACCGTCACCGGCGCCTCGGCCGAGAAGTGGACCCGCATGAAGAAGAGACCGGAGTCACGGTCTCCGAACTGCTGACTGTCCTCGATGTTGCAGCCGGTGATGAAGAGGTAGCTCGACACGGCGTGAACGATGCCCTGCTTGTCGGGGCACGAGAGGGTGAGGACGTACTGATCGGTCATCCCGTTAGCCTGCCACATGGCGCCGCCCGCCCCGGCCGCACGTCCGCCAGACGGAACGGTCCGGGCGGACGGAACGGCCGGGACCGCGTCACGAGCGCGTCATGATGCGGAGCAGGTCGAGGGAGCGGGGCGGCGTGTCGGGGTCCTCGCCGTCGGCCGTCGCCATCCGTACGTGGGCCTCGCGGGCGGCCCGCACGGCCTCGGGCCAGCCGGGGTGCTCCAGGTAGGCGCTGACCGGGGCGTCCGGGCCGACCTGGTGGAGGATGCGCAGGACCCGCAGGACGGCGACGTCCACGAGGGCGGCCTCGGCCGTGTCGCGGAAGATCGCGCCGACGTACTTCTCGGCCGACCAGTTGTCGAGCCAGGTGTCCTCGACCAGGCGGTAGACGGCGTCGGTGACGTCTCCGTATCCCTCCTGACCGGTCAGCCAGGTCGTCTCGTGGAAGGTGGGGTCGGAGAGCATGTGCAGCGCCGAGCGCACGTTGCTGCGCCAGCGCCACCACGGCATGTCGTTGAGCGGCATGCCGCCCATGGTGGAGGAGCGACGGCCGCGACGGGAAGAGTTCACCGAACCGGAGACAGGACTGGACACGTTTCGATCGTACGTTCCCCTTGTCCGGTAAGCGGACCCGCACCCTCCCGCTCCGGCGGCCGCCCCCGCAATTCACCTCGGTGTCACCGTCCGTTGAACCATGCTCACCGCCGCGTTACCCGTGAGGCGGAAATGTGCATGCCCATGACCGGTAGGCGACTGACCTCACTCCTCGCGTTCGTCACGACCACGGCGGCGGGAGCGTCGCTGCTCACCGGCTGTGGCGTGCTCCCTGGAGCCACGGGGGGCTCCAGGGAGCCCGTCACGGTGATGACGTGGGCTCCCGACCAGACCCGCGCGACCAACATGCCCGGCATGCCCGCGATGGCGCAGACCTTCGCCCGCTGGGTCAACGCCCAGGGCGGCATCGACGGCCACGAGCTGCGGGTCCTGACCTGCAACGAACAGAACAGCGCCGCCGGCGCCGCCGCCTGCGCCCGTCGCGCGGTCCGCGAGAACGCGGTGGCGGTCGTCGGCTCGTACAGCCAGAACGGCCGCGCGTTCATGGCCCCGCTGGAGGCCGCCGGCATCCCGTACATCGGCGGTTACGGCCTCACGGAGGACGAGTTCACGAGCCCGCTCTCGTACCCCGTCAACGGCGGCCAGGCCGCGCTCCTCGCCGGGCACGGCATGCAGCTCGCCGAGACCTGCCGCCGGGTCTCCCTGGTCCGGCCCGACACCCTCGCCGGGGACGAGCTCCCCAGCCTGCTCAACTCCGGTCTGCGCAAGGCCAGTCACCGCAGCGCCGTGGACATCCCGGCCGTGGAGGACGCGGCCGAGTACAGCCGGCAGGCCGCCCGCGCACGCGAACGCGCGGGCGCCGAGGACGGCTGCGTCGCCGCCGTGCTCGGTGAGCGGACCCAGACCTTCTTCGACTCCTTCCGCCGCCTCCCCGGGAACGGCGGCGCCGGCGACGGCGAGGGGAGGAACGGTGCGGGGGAGAACGGCGATCCGGTCCGCATCTCCTCCGTGCTCGGCAGCGTCGGCCAGCCGGTCATCGACCGCACCGGCGGCGCCCACAGCCCGTTCGAGGGCGCCTACGTCACCGGCTGGTACCCGGAGGCGACGCACCGGAGCTGGGAACCGATGCGGAAGGTCATCCGGGAGCACGCCTTCGCCGACAACCGGGTCGACCCGGCCGACGCGGGCGTCCAGACGACCTGGATCGCCTACACCGTCCTCAAGACGGTCGTCGAGTCCCTCGACAGCGACCGCATCAGCTCCGTGCAGATCACCCACGCCCTCGACCGGGGCGCCCGCATCGACACCGGCGGGCTCACCCCGCCGCTGCGCTGGAAGTACGAGGACCTGCTCGCCGCCCCCGGCTTCCCCCGGATCGTCAACCAGGCGGTGACCTTCCAGGTCGTGCGGGACGGACGCCTGGTGGCGCAGCGGCCCGGCTTCGTCGACGTCGGCACGGCCGTCCTCACGGCCCCCTGAGCGCCGGGGGGGGCCGAACGGCCCCGGGTCCGCCCGGCCGGTCAGAGCTGGGTGGGCGTACGGCGCTCCAGGCCGTACTTGTCGGCGGTCGGGTTCCACAGCCCGGCCGCCTTCCGCTTGGCCGTCGTCGCCTCGCCGCTCCGCTTGTTCGCCGCCACCAGCTGGTTGGTCGACGACGCCTTGCCGCCCTTGCAGGCCTTCTTGTCCTTCATCTGCAGGGCCCAGGCCGCGTAGTGGTCGTCCGCGGCGGCCGAGGCCTGCCAGGCCTTGGTGAGGGAGGCGGTGAGCGCGGCGTGGTCCGGGAGCTTGTCGACGGAGATCCCGCGCAGCCGCGTCACCAGGCCGCGGCGCTGCTTCGCCGCGTCCCGCAGGTCCGCCGCCGCCTTGTCGAGGTTCTTGCACTGCTTGATCGACTCGACCGAGCTGATGACCGTGTCCCGGCTGCTGTTGCTCGTCGCGAGGAGCCTGTCCAGCTCCTGGGCCTGCGGCTCCGCCGGGTCGGCGGGCTTCTCCGGCGGCGCGGAGGACGAGGGGGTGACCTCGGCGGAGGGGGTCGGGGAGGAGCTCGCGGCCACGTTCTGCCCGGCCGCCTTCGGGTCCTCCTCGTCACCGCCGTTGAGCAGGATCCCCGCGCCGAGCCCGACGACGGCGCAGCCCACGACCACGGCGGCGATCAGCGCGACCGGCGACTTGCGGCGCGGCGCGGGCTCGTCGTCGTAGTAGGCGTCCTGGTAGGCGAACTGCTGCGCGGGAGGCTGCGGGGGCTGGTGCTGCTGGTGGTTCTGCTGGGGGTACGCGGGCGGGGCCGGCTGCCCGTACCCGTGCGGGGCCTGCGGCTGCTGCGGCGGGGCCTGCGGGGCCGGGTCCCGGAAGAGGTTGTCGAACTCCGCCGGCGGCCGGCGGTCACCGGGCTGCTGTCCCGGTACGGGGGCGATGTACTGGGTCGCGTCGGAGGCGCCGGCGGGCGCCGCCCCCTGGTGCGGCAGCGGCCCGGTCCCGAGGAACTGCGTGTCGGAACCCGGGCCCTGCCGGGGCGGCACCGGGGCCATGTGCTGGGTCGCCTGGAGGTCACCGGGAGCGGGGGCGCCGGGGTGCGGATAGCCGTACCCCGGCTGCGGGGCCTGCGGCGGCGGCATGGCGCCCGGGACCGGTCGCATGTGCTGGGTCGCCTGGAGGTCACCGGGAGCGGGGGCGCCGGGGTGCGGATAGCCGTACCCCGGCTGCGGGGCCTGCGGGGCCTGCTGCGGCGGGACGGGGGCCAGGTACTGCGTCGCCTGCATGTCGCCCGGCGCGGCCTCAGGGGGCAGCGGCTGCGCGGGCGGCAGCGGCTGCCCGCCCGGCTGGGCGCCGGCGGGGCCGGGCGCGCCGGCCCACGGCTGCGCTCCCCCGTGGCCGCCGTGCTGGGCGGGGGGCACCGCCGGGTACTGCGGCTCCGGACCCTGTCCGTTCTGCGTCACCGGGACTCCTACTGATGGACCTACGGAATCGTCGGCTCACGCTACCGGGTGCGCCCCGGGCTCCGCACACACGTGTGAGTGCGGTAACACAAGGCTGTTACAGAAGGGCCGTCCGCGTCGGGACGGAAGGGACACGACACGTGAGGGCCGGCCGTACGGGCGCCCCCGGACGAGCCGTCGGGCGGCGCCCGGACGCACCGTGCCCCGGCGGCCCGGGCCGCCGAACGCACCACCTTCCGCGGCGAGTCCGTCCCGCGCTCGCCCGTGTGCCGCCGCCGGGGGCCGTCCGGCGGCGGCGCCCCTCATGCCGCCGCCAGGTCCAGGCGCACGCCGAACTCGCGTACCGCCGGCTCCCGCGCGAACGGTTCCAGGCGGTCGCGGAGGTCCTCCAGGTACTCCGTGCCCCGGGACGACCTGAGGGTGCCGAGGAGTTCGATCGCCTGGGTGCCCGTGCGGCAGGCCTCCTCCAGTTCCCGTTGCTGGATCTGGGCGGAGGCGAGCAGGGCGAGGCCGATCGCCCGGCGCCGCGCCCGCGACTCCGGGTGCCCGGCGAGGGACTGGCGGGCCGCCCGCGCCGCCGCCTCCGCCTGGCCCAGGTCCCGGTGGCAGTGGGCCAGTTCGTCGGCGAGGTAGGCGTGGTCGAAGTGCCGGATCCACGCCGGCTCGTCGCCCGACTCCGGGTCGGCCCGGTCCAGCGCCCGTACGGCCTCGCCCGCCGCCACCTCGAAGGAGCGCACGTCGCCGAGGAGCGCGTGGCCCCGCGCCTCCGCCGCGAGGAACATGGCCTCCGCCCGGGGCGGCACCTTCCCGCGCGCCCCTTCCTGGGCCGCCCGCGCCAACTGGGCGATCTCGCGCGGGTTTCCGAGCTGCGCGGCGAGGTGGCTCATCGAGGCGGCGAGGACGTAGCCGCCGTAGCCCCGGTCGCCGGCGGCCTGCGCGAGACGGAGGGCCTGGATGTAGTAGCGCTGCGCGAGGCCCGGTTCACCCGTGTCCACCGCCATGTACCCGGCGAGTTCGGTGAGGCGCGCGACCGCCGCGAACAGCTGGCGCCCCACGGCCTCCCGGTAGGAGCCCGACAGCATGCCGGACACCACGCTGTTGAGGTAGTGCACCACCACGGGCCGCACGTGCCCGCTGCCGAACCGGCGGTCGAGGTCGACGAGCGCGTCCGTCATCTCCCGTACCGCCGCCACGTCCGCGACCCCGACCCGGGCGCCCGCCGAACGGGCCACGTGGGCGTCGGCGGCCGTGATCAGCCAGTCGCGGCTCGGCTCGACGAGCGCGGAGGCGGCGACCGACGAGCCGGACAGGAAGTCCCGCCGGCCGATGTCGCTGCGCCACAGCTCGCAGACCTGCTCGATCGCACCGAGGACGGTCGGCGCGAACTGGAGACCGACACCGGCCGCGAGATTCCGTCCGTTCGCCATCCCGATCTCGTCGATGGTGACCGTGCGGCCCAGTTTGCGGCCCAGCGCCTCCGCGATGATCCCCGGTGCCCTGCCGCGCGGCTGCTGGCCGCGCAGCCAGCGTGCCACCGAGGTCTTGTCGTACCGCAGGTCGAGGCCGCGCTCCGCGCCGACCACGTTGACCCTGCGGGCGAGGCCGGCGTTGGAGCAGCCCGCCTCCTGGATGAGTGCCTGAAGCCTTTCGTTGGGCTGACGCGCGACGAGTGATCTGGCTGCCAATGCATACCCCCTGAGGCCGTGCTGGGATCACGAGAGAAGTGATCACTGCCCGGTGAATATCCGGTCAATGCCGATGTGAACACGCGAAACCGGACACGCCGGCCGGCGCCCGCGGCGGACGCTCCCACCCCTGCGTACCCACCCCCCGCTCCCCGCCCTCCCGCGCGCCCCCGCCGATGCTTCGATGCGCCCCGCGTGCAGGATCGATGCCTCACACCCCGCGCGGCGGCGCCCGTAACCCGGGGTGGTGGGGGAAGTTGAGTTCTTTCGTGGAAGAGACCATCGGAGTCACGGAAGCCGCACAGATCCCCCAGCAGCGCGGCGAGCAACTGCTGGACAGCGCCGTGCGGTACGCGGAAGAACGCCACTGGGACGTGGTCCCCGGGACCTGGCTGGAGGCGGTCGAGGGCAGGGAGCGCTGCTCCTGCGGCGCCGGGACGTGCGCCCTCCCCGGCGCGCACGCGGCCAGACCCGACTGGTCGACGATGGCGACCGGGAGCGCCGTCGGGGCGCGCCGGATGTGGACGAAGCAGCCGAAGGCCTCCATCCTGCTGCCGACCGGCCGTACCTTCGACGCGATCGAGGTGTCCGAGTCGGCGGGCTTCCTGGCGCTCGCCCGCATGGAGCGCATGCAGCTCACGCTGGGGCCGGTGACCTGTACGCCCGACCGCCGGATGTTCTTCTTCGTGCTGCCGGGCGCCGCCGCCAAGGTGCCGGACCTCGTCCGCAAGCTGGGCTGGATGCCGGCCTCCATCGACCTCGTCACGCGGGGGGAGGGCCACTACGTGGCGGCCCCGCCGACCCGGGTCGGCGGACAGGGCGCGGTCCAGTGGGCCCGCCGCCCCACTCCGGCCAACCGCTGGCTGCCGGACGCGGAGGAGCTGATCAGCCCCCTCGCGTACGCCTGCGGCCGGGAGGCGGCGGACGCGCGGACCCGGGCCCGGTGACCCCGGCGCGGTGACCCGCGCCCGGTGGCCCGGGGCGGTGCCCCGGTCCGGACGGCGGTGGCCGGTTCTGACGTCACCCTTATGGTGGAACCCTTTCAGCACGGGGACAACCGAAGGGTTGACACATCATGCCTGACCAGGCATTTGACGGAGTGTCCGGCGCGGCGGGGGGCCCCCCCCGGGGGGGGGGGGGGCCCCCCCGGGGGGGGGGGGGGGGGTGGGGGGGGGGGGGGGGGGGGGGGCCGGTGCGGCGGGGATGTCCAGCTTGGCGCGGAGTCCGTCGAGCAGGTAGGCG